>NZ_JBEZYZ010000004.1:0-633895 GCF_040638895.1 Streptomyces sp. NPDC024017
GTCGAGCCGCGTGGCCAGCACGACCGGGTCGCTCTCGTCGACGCAGTAGGCGCGCAGGGCGTGGCCACTTCCTGAAGATCAGCCTGAAAGGTGCGGCAGCGGGCAGCGCCCTTGCCGCGGCGGTTTTCCTTGCCGCCGGTTTCTGGCAATCGAGCACGGTTGCTACGCCGCAAAGCGATCAGGCAAGTGCGCTTTTCGGCTCTTTTTCCGTTGGCCTCAGTGGTTATATCGGCATCGCCACGACGATGATCATCATCGCGCTGCTCACCACGATCACCGCGCGTGTGACCGTCATCCGCACGATCGACGATATCGACCGCGTCCGTTCCGATCCGTCTAAAAGCGACGGTGTCGCATCGTGACGCCGTCTCCCGGATCTCGTGAGGAAACTGCACCCTTCACACGCCGGATGTAACTTGCGGACGGTGGACAAAAATGCCTGTTCCTTGCCTTAATCGGCGAGTATTCAGGAGGAATGTTTGTGAGTCGGACGGACCATGATCAGGAGCAGACGACCACGCGACAGGCAAAAAAGGGCCTGTTGTCGCGGCGAAGTCGCCTGCGCCGTTTTATTCGCGGTCTCATCCTGCTTTGCGTCATTACTCTCGGGGCTTTTTCCGGCGGTTTTTTGTGGTTCGCAGATTCGGTCGCCTCCATGCGCCCGCCCGAAGGCGCCAAGGGCGACGCGATCATCGTTCTGACCGGTGGTTATCAGCGCATCGAACAGGCGGTCGGCCTGCTGCGGGACGGCGTTGGCAAGCGCCTTCTGATTTCCGGCGTCAATCCGGCCACCACCCGCACGCAAATCCGCAAGATGACGCAAGGCTCTTCGGACATGTTTTCCTGCTGCGTGGACATGGGCTACAAGGCCATAGACACCATCGGCAATGCCAACGAGGCGGCGAGCTGGATACGCGACCACGGTTATTCCTCCATCGTCGTCGTTACGAACAATTACCATATGCATCGCAGCCTGCATGAACTGCACAATGCCAGCCCGCAGACCCAATTCATCGCCTATCCCGTTATCAGCGCCGACCTTGCCCGCACCAACTGGTTCGCGGAGCCAGATGTAGTCCGAACCATGCTCTACGAATACATGAAATTCGTGATTGCAGCAGGACGCGACCTGACCGGGCTCGGCAAGGGCGACGGGTTGCGCAAGGCGGGCGCCGATCACCCCACGATCAAGGCGGCAACCTCTTCCCCGTGAATGGAAAGAACGGAGAGAACACGCTTGCTGCGGAGCCTTGTTTTCGTGTAGGCGTCTGGCATCGGCATCCGGCATCGAGGCGCGCCTGAGCTTCGGAACGGCTGCAACCCGGGAAGTCTGTCGATGCTCAAGCTGCGCTCTTTTCTTTTCAATACGCTGTTTTATCTCAATCTGATTGTCCGCATGATCGTGCTCACGCCGATCTATTTCATCCTGCCGCGCAGAATAGCCTATGAAATCCCCAAGAACTGGGCGCGATCCAACCATTGGCTGATGAAGACCATTGTCGGCACCACCTTCGAGATCGAGGGGCTGGAAAGCCCCCTGGTATTTCACCTGAGGGGTGCTCAGGAGCTAGTGCACGGTCACGAGTTGATCTGCGTCGTGACCAGGTTGGAGAAGGTGGTCAGCCGGGTGTAGACCCCCGGGTAACCGGCCTGGGCGCAGCCTTCGCCCCAGGAAGTGATGCCTGCCAGGACGCCCCCGATGAGCAGGGGGCCGCCGCTGTCGCCCTGGCAGGTGTCCACGCCGCCGGAGGTCTTCCCGGCGCACACCATGTCGCTCTGCACGAAGTCGGAGCCGTAGGAGCTCGCGCAACTGGAGTCGGACACGGTCGGTACGGTCGCGGTGCGCAGCTGGTTGGAGGAGCTGCCGCCCGAGGAGGTGGTGCCCCAGCCGAGGATGCGGGCGGTGGTGCCGGCCGCGTACACCGAGGTCTGGGAGGAGGAGACGTACTTCGCCGCGGTGTACGGCATCGACGTCGACAGCGTCAGCACGGCCAGGTCGTCGCCGTTGGTCGCGTCGGTATAGCTCGGGTGGATCCATATCTTGCTGACTCTGCTGACCGTGCCGTTGGTGCCGTTGAGGTAGGTGCGGCCACCGACGACGCGCACGCTGCTGGTGGTCTCGCCGACCATGCAGTGCGCGGCGGTGACGACCTTCGTCGGCGAGACCAGCGTGCCGCCGCAGAACTGGTTCTGAGAGGCGTCCGTGATCTGCATGACGAACGGGTACGCGGTCGTCGTGGTCGTGGTACCGCCGACGATCGGCTGGGGCGCGGCGACGGCCGTGGGGGCGGCGAGCAGCGCGGTCGTGGCGGCGGCAGCGGTCGCCGCGACGACGGCGGCGGCCTTCTTGGCAGCGTTGAGCCCGAACATGGGTCTCCTTGGGGAGTTGCCGGTGGGGGGTCGCGCGGGTGGTCGTGCACGGGGACCCTGACGCCGTTGTTCGGATCTCCGTGTGCCCGGCGAGCGGCACGCCCCAAAGCTAGAGCCCGGACGAGGGGGCTCCCAATGAGGGAACCCCCTAAGGGAGTTGGGCAGGGATAACCCTCGGTCCGGCGCCGTAAACCCAGGTGGGGTCAGGTCGTTCGGCGGCCCGCGGCCAGCCGGACGATGTCCACCCGGGAACGGATCCCGAGCTTGCGGTAGACCCGGGTGAGGGTCGCCTCGACGGTCTTGACGCTGATGAACAGGCGCGCCGCGATCTCCCGGTTGGTCGCGCCCTCCATCACCAGCGAGGCCACCTGACGCTCCATCGCGGCGAGGCCCTCCAGCGCGTCGAGGGCGACGGCGGGCGCGGCGGCGGCAGGTTCCACCGCCGCGGGACCCGCCGTGGCGGCCGCGTCGACCTGCCGCAGCCAGGGCAGCGCGCGGCAGCGCCGGAACAGCCGCGCGGCCTCGTCGTACGACGCCGGGCCCAGCAGGGACCTGGCGCCGGTGCGCGGGGAGGCGGCGGCCTGGGCACGCAGGCGGGCCAGCGCGAAGGCGGCCCGGGCCTCCTCCAGGCCGTACCCGAGCCGCCCGAGCCGGTCCTGCACGGACGTCAACCGGACGGCGGCGGCCTCGTGTTCGCCGCGTGCCGCCCGGACCAGCGCCTCGGCCCGGTCGAGGACGGCCAGCACGCTCTGCCGGCCCAGCCGCAGCGCGTGCGCCCGGGTCGTGTCGATGACGTCCTGGGCCTCGCCCGGTTCGCCGATGCGGACCAGGGCCTCGGCGAGGTCGCCGTGCCAGCGGCCGCGCCCGGGGTCGTTGATGCCGAGGCCCTGCTCCAGCTCCCGCACCCGGCGCAGCGAACGGACGGTGGCGGCCGGGTCGCCGGCCACCAACTGGGCGTAGCCCAGCGCCGCCAGGGCCCGGGACAGGTACATCTGGTCGCCGTCGACCTCGGCGTGGTCCGCCGCCTCCCGGGCGAGGGCCAGGGCCCGGTCGACGTCCCCGGCCGAGGCCTCCGCGAGGGAGGCGAGCATGGCCGAGGCGCCCTCGCCGATCCCGGAGTCCCGGGCGAGCCGCAGGCTCTCGCGGGCCAGGTCCAGGGCCCGGCCGCAGTGCCCGGAGCGCAGTTCCGTGTCGGCGAGGAAGCGCAGGAAGTGCACCTCGCTCTCGACCATGCCGCGCCGGCGCACCTCGCGCAGCAGCGCGGTGATGGTCGCCCGCGCCTCGGGCAGCTGGTCGCTCATGATCAGCCAGCGGAACCGGGCCGACCCGGCGCCGTTGTGGTGGCAGGCCACGTAGGGGTCCTGGGGTTCCTGCAGCGCCCGTTTGACGGTCACGGGGGCGTCCGGGTGGCCCATCAGGGTCTCGGTGGAGGCCTGGAAGGACAGCGCCATCAGCTCGGTGCGCCGGTCCTCGCCCCGGGCGGCCAGCTCCGCCGCGTGCGCGGCCTCCTGGCGGGCCTCGGCGAAGTCGCCCTCGACGACCAGGCCGCGCCAGGCCAGCTGGTAGTGGACCTGGGCGAGCAGGCGCGGGTCGTCGCCCGCGTCGGCCAGGACCTGCGGGAAGACGGCGTCGACCTCGCCGAGGGCCTGCCCGGCCGCCTCGATGACCACCATCCAGGCCCGGACCCGCTCGGCGGGCACGGTGGCACGCGTCAGTACGTCGCGTGCGATGTCCCTGGCGAGATCGGCCTCGCCGGCGGTGATCGCGTCCTCCGCGGCCTGCAGGCGCCGCTCGTCGGATCCGGGGGTGCCGTCCGCCGGGGTGTGCCGGGCGGCGAGCAGCCCGAGCGAGGCGGCCACGGAGGGTGCCCCGCGGTCCCGGGCCATGGCCCCGGCCTCGGCGAGCCGGGCCGCCACGTCCGGGTCGGTTCCGGTGGTCGCCAGGGCCAGGTGCCGGGCCCGCTCGATCGGGTCGGAGGCCGCCGTGGACAGCGCCGCGTGCACGGCCCGCCGCTCCTGCGCCGGGGCCTCCGCATAGAGCGCGGCCGAGATCAGCGGGTGCGCGAACCGCAGGGCGGGCGCCTCCGGGTCCGTGGCCAGCAGGCCCAGCGCCGCCGCCTGGGCCGTCTCGGCCTCGGCGTGCTCCCGGCCGGCCGCGTGCAGCAGCGCCAGAGTGGGACGGGCACCGGCGCTGGCGACGAGGAGGGTGCGGCGCGCCTCGTCCGACAGCATCTCCAGCCGGCTCAGCACCAGGGCCCGCAGCGAGGTCGGCACGGGCAGCGGCTCGCCCGGCCGGGGCCGGGTCGGGCTCTCGGCCAGGGCCCGGCCCAGCTCCAGCGCGAAGAGCGGGTTGCCGCCGCTGGTGCGGTGGATGTCGCGGATCGTGGAGCGGGACAGCGGCGTGTAGCCGCGGTGGTCGAGCAGCGCCGAGACCTGCGTACGGGTCAGCGGGCCCAGCCGGACGGCGAGCGTGTCGGGCGGAGACGCGGGCAGGTGGCGGTCGTACTCCTGGCCCTCGGTACGCACGGCGCACAGCATCTGCACGGGCGTGTCGCCCAGCCGGCGGGCCGCGAAGCCGAGCAGTTCCGCACTGGCGGCATCCAGCCACTGGAGATCGTCGGCGACCACGAGTACCGGGCCCTTCGCGGCGAGGGCGCGCAGTGCCGACAGCACCGCCAGGCGCAGCGCGAGCCCGTCCCGCTGGAGCGTGGACTCGCCGCGGCCGGTGAGCGCCGACTCCAGGGCGGTGCGCTGGGCGCCGGGCAGCGCCCCGGACACGTCGTCGAGGACCAGCCCGAACAGGTCGGCCAGCGCCAGGAAGGGCAGATGGGATTCGGACTCGGTCGCCGAGCAGCGCAACACCGTCCGGTCCGGACCGCCGTAATCCGCGGCCAGCGCCCGCAGGATCGTCGACTTTCCAATTCCTGCCGGGCCGTGGAGCAGCACACTGCCGCCTCGGCCGAGCTGCTCACGCGCCGACGTGAACAGGTCCTCCCGGCCGATGACCAGGTCGGGGCGGCTCCTGGGAGGCTCCTGGTAGTCCCGTCGCACGGTCACCGCTCCCCTCCGTGTGTCGTGTCCTGGCCAATATTAGGCAACGGAAGTTTGAATTTCGGAGGGACGGCGTCGTGAGGGAAATAACAACGGGTGCCGGCGGGCGAATTCATCGGTCTCCCGAATGCGGCGGAACACAGGGCCGGCACCCCGTCGGGAACTCGGCAGATCGAACGGGCAGGCACAACAGAAAGCACCACAAAACTACGGCAACCACCCCGTCCGGCGCGCGGCGACCACGGCCTCGCCACGGGTACGGGCCCGCAGCTTCCGCATCGCCGACCTGAGGTACCCCTTGACGGTCTCCGGCGTCACGCCCAGCCGCTCCGCCGCGACCGCGTTCGTCGCCCCCGCCGCCACACACGCCAGCACGTCCACCTCGCGCGGCGCGAGCCGGACCCGGGGCGACCCGGCGGACCCGGCCGTCAGCAGCGCACACGCGCCGAGCAGCTCCGCGCGCAGCTCCGGGTCCGCGATCCGCGGGGCCAGCGCCCGCAGGGCCGCGTGCGCCTCCCGCACCTGCTCCCACCCCTGGCCCGCCCCGGCACCGGCCTCGGCGGCGAGCGTGCGGGCCTCGTCCCGGACGACCAGCGCCCGCTCCACGTCCCGCGCCGCCTCCACGGCCACGTCCAGCATCCGCCCGCCCAGCGGCAGGGCCGTGCGCAGCGCCCCGTACAGCACCCCGCTCACCCGGTGCCGCACCACCACCGGCACGGCCAGCACCGAGCGCAGCCCCTCCACGGCCACCGGGGCGTCGTACTCGTGGCTGATCTGCCGTGACGCCGAGTAGTCCGTCACCACGCACGGCCGGGACAGCGCCACCGTCTTGCCGCCAAGACCGGTGCCGGACGTCACCACCAGCGACCGCAGGGCGTGCGTCGCCGTGCCGCTCAGCTCGCTGATACGCATCTGCTGCCCGGCCTCCATCAGGCCGCCGAACGCGACCGGAAGGCCCGTGCCCCGCCGCATGCGCAGCAGCGCGTTCCGTATCTCGACCGCGTCGGACGCGTCCGTCGTCACCTGATCGCCCCTTCGCTGCGGCTCCCGTGCGGGCGCACCCCCCGTTCGGGGGTAGTGAGACCTGCATCACGGATTACACGATGGCTCAGAGCCGCCCGGCAATGGTCCGGCACCCAGGAGGACAGATGACATCGGCGACGGAGATGTTCCGCGGGGCGCGGGACTTCCTGCTGGAACACCGCGAGGACTACGCCACGGCCTACGACGGCTTCCGCTGGCCCCGTCCCGAGTACTTCAACTGGGCGCTCGACTGGTTCGACGAGATTGCCGACGGCAACGCCCGCACCGCCCTGCGCCTCGTCGAGGAGGACGGCCGCGAGACCCGGCTGTCCTTCGGGGAGATGTCGGTGCGGTCGGCCCAGTTCGCCACCTGGCTGCGCGCCCGGGGCGTGCGCGCCGAGGACCGGATCCTCGTCATGCTCGGCAACCAGGCCGAACTGTGGATCACCGCACTCGCCGCGATGAAACTGCGCGCCGTGGTCATCCCGGCCACCCCGCTGCTCGGCCCCGCCGACCTGCGCGACCGCGTCGAGCGCGGCCGGGTCCGGCACGTCATCGCGCGCGTGGCGGACACCGGCAAGTTCGCCGAGGTCCCCGGCGACTACACGCGCATCGCCGCGGACACCGCCGGTGCCGTACCGGACGGCTGGCTGCCCCTGGACGACGCCTACGGAGCCTCCGCCGACTTCACCCCCGACAGCCCGACCCGGGCCGACGACCCGCTGATGCTCTACTTCACCTCGGGCACCACCGCCCGGCCCAAGCTCGTCGAGCACACCCACACGTCGTACCCGATCGGCCATCTGTCGACCATGTACTGGATCGGCCTGAAACCCGGCGACGTGCATCTGAACATCTCCTCACCCGGCTGGGCCAAGCATGCCTGGTCCAATCTCTTCGCCCCGTGGAACGCCGAGGCGACCGTCTTCCTGCACAACTACACGCGTTTCGACGCCGCCCGGCTCATGACCGAGATGGACCGGGCGGGCGTCACCACCTTCTGCGCCCCGCCGACCGTGTGGCGCATGCTCATCCAGGCCGACCTGACGCAGCTGCGCACGCCGCCCCGCGAGGTCGTCGCGGCCGGCGAGCCGCTCAACCCGGAGGTCATCGAGCAGGTCCGCCGGGCCTGGAACGTCACCATCCGGGACGGTTTCGGCCAGACCGAGACGGCCGTCCAGGTCGCCAACAGCCCCGGCCAGCCGCTGAAGACCGGCTCGATGGGCCGGCCGAGCCCCGGCTATCGCGTCGAACTCCTCGACCCCGTCTCCGGCGCGCCGGGCGCCGCGGAGGGCGAGATCGCGCTCGACCTGTCGGACCGCCCCGTCGGTCTGATGACCGGCTACCACGGCGACGCGGACCGCACGGCGGAGGCGATGGCCGGCGGCTACTACCGCACGGGAGACGTCGCCTCCAGGGACGACGAGGGGTACCTGACGTACATCGGGCGGAGCGACGACGTCTTCAAGGCCTCCGACTACAAGATCAGCCCGTTCGAGCTGGAGAGCGCGCTGCTGGAGCACGAGGCGGTCGCCGAGGCGGCGGTCGTCCCCGCCCCGGACGAGCTGCGGCTCGCCGTCCCCAAGGCGTACGTCGTCCTGGCCGGGGGCTGGGAGCCCGGCCCCGACACCGCCAAGGTCCTGTTCGAGCACTCCCGCGAGGCCCTGGCCCCCTACAAGCGCATCCGCCGCCTGGAGTTCGGCGAGCTGCCCAAGACCGTCTCCGGCAAGATCCGCCGGATCGAACTGCGTGAGGCCACGGCCGCCGGGTCGGACGCCGAATACCGCGAGGAGGACTTCCGGTGAGTTCCTACAGCCACGGCACCGGCCGGACGGCGCTGCTCGGCGACACCATCGGGGCCAGCCTGGACCGGGCTGTGGCCACGTGGCCGGACCGCGAGGCACTGGTCGACGTGCCGTCCGGCCGGCGCTGGACGTACGCCCGGTTCGGCGCGGCGGTCGACGAACTCGCCTCCGCCCTGCACGCCTCCGGCGTCACCAAGGGCGACCGGGTGGGCATCTGGGCGGTCAACTGCCCCGAGTGGGTGCTCGTCCAGTACGCCACCGCCCGCATCGGCGCGATCATGGTGAACATCAACCCGGCGTACCGCACCCACGAGGTCGAGTACGTCCTGAAGCAGGCCGGCGTGTCCCTGCTGTTCGCCTCCCTCGGTCACAAGACGAGCGACTACCGGGCGATGGTCGATCAAGTCCGCGGCGGCTGCCCCGAGTTGCGGGAAGTGGTCTACTTCGGCGACCCGAGCTGGGACGCGCTGCTCGGCCGGGCGACCGCCGGCGCGGCGTACGAGGAACTCTCCTGCGACGACCCGATCAACATCCAGTACACGTCGGGCACGACGGGCTTCCCCAAGGGTGCGACCCTCTCCCACAACAACATCCTCAACAACGGCTACTTCGTGGGTGAGTTGATCGCCTACACCGAGCAGGACAGAATCTGCATTCCTGTCCCGTTCTATCACTGTTTCGGCATGGTCATGGGGAATCTGGCCGCCACTTCGCACGGCGCCTGCATGGTCATCCCCGCCCCGTCGTTCGACCCGAAAGCGACTCTGGACGCGGTCCAGCAGGAGCGCTGCACCTCGCTCTACGGTGTCCCGACCATGTTCATCGCGGAGCTGAACCTCCCCGACTTCGCCTCCTACGACCTCTCCTCCCTGCGCACCGGCATCATGGCGGGCTCGCCCTGCCCGGTGGAGGTGATGAAGCGGGTGGTCTCCGAGATGCACATGGCGGAGGTCTCCATCTGCTACGGCATGACCGAGACGTCCCCGGTGTCCCTGCAGACGCGGAGGGACGACGACCTGGAGCACCGCACCGGCACGGTCGGCCGGGTCCTGCCGCACATCGAGGTGAAGATCGTCGACCCGGCGACGGGCGTCACCCAGCCGCGCGGCACGGCGGGCGAGTTGTGCACCCGCGGCTACAGCGTGATGCTCGGCTACTGGAACGAGCCGGAGAAGACCGCCGAGTCCATCGACGCCGGCCGCTGGATGCACACGGGCGACCTCGCCGTGATGCGGGAGGACGGCTACGTCGAGATCGTCGGCCGCATCAAGGACATGATCATCCGGGGCGGGGAGAACATCTACCCCCGCGAGATCGAGGAGTTCCTCTACGGCCACCCGAAGATCCAGGACGTCCAGGTCGTCGGCGTCCCGCACGAGCGCTACGGCGAGGAGGTCCTGGCCTGCGTCATCGCCCGCGACCCGGCCGACCCGCCGACCCTGGAGGAGCTCCGGGCCTTCTGCGAGGGGCAGTTGGCGCACTACAAGGTCCCGGCCCGGGTGCGGATCCTCGACTCCTTCCCGATGACGGTGTCCGGGAAGGTGCGGAAGGTGGAGCTGCGGGAGCGGTTCGCCGACGGTTAGGGGCGTGGTTCAGCGGTTCGCAACGGTGCGCGCATGCACACCCGTGGCCAGCGGTCGAGGCCGTGGGCGGCCTCCGTCGCGCGGATCGCGCGGAGGCCGGGCGTGAGGTCCGCCTCGGGGAGCGGGCGGAAGCCGAGCCGGGCGTAGTAGGGGGCGTTCCAGGGGGCGTCCGTGAAGGTGGTCAGGGTCAGGGCCGTCAGGCCCTCCTCGCGGGCGCGGTCGGCGGCGTGGGCCAGGAGAGCCCGGCCCACACCCCGGCGTGCGGCGCGCGGGTGGACCGAGACCTGCTCGATGTGCAGGGCGCCGTCCACGGGTTCGGCGAGGAGGTAGGCGTCCGGCCGGTCCCCCTCGTCCGCCGCGACCCAGCAGCGGCCCGCCCGGCGGTAGCGGTCGAGTACGTCGAGCGCGGGCGGTTCGTCGTCCGCGATCTCCGGCATGTCGAGATCGCGGAAGGGGGCGCCGGCGGCACGTTCGATGTCCTGGAGGGCGGGGAGTTCGGCGGGTGCGGCGGGGCGGATGCGCATGCGGTGAGTATGGGGTGCGGTGATGTCCGGGGTCAGGGCGCCCGGTGTCCGAGGCCGCCGGCGGCCAGTGTCTCGGCCGGGGCGTTCACCGGCCTGGGGGTGCCGGTGAGGTCCAGGACGAACAGCGGGACGCCCAGGGCGTCGGCACGGGCCCGGGCGTCGTCCGCGTACCCGGCGAGGGAGAAGTAGAGGCACTCCGCGGACTCCGTCATGGCCGTCAGCCACAGGCACTCCACGTCCCGCAGGGTCGCCGGGCGTGCGACCGGGTCCACCTGCGCGACGACGCCGCGGGCGGCGAGACCGATGCCGGAGGGCGGACGCTGGTCCGCCCTGCGCACGCCCCGGTAACCGAGCCAGCGCAGATACAGGGCGGTGGCCGTGACGGCATCGCGCGCGGTACGGATCGTGACGGAGAGGAAGGGAGGCCGGGCGGCGCGAGCCGCGGCTGCGGCATCACGCCGGTCGGGGCCAGGGCCGTGCGACCCGGCCGCGCGGCCCTGGCCGGCCGCACCGTTCTGGCCGGCCTCCGGGTCCTGGTCAGTTGCCGCCCCGCCGGGCGCCGAGCCCAAGTCGGTCTCGTCGCCCAGGTCGGTCGCGTAGCCCCGGTCGACCCCGCCGCCCCGGTCGGTCTCGGCACGGCGGCCACCCTCGGCCTCCCCGTCACTCGTGGCGGCCTGCTCGGTCTCGGCATCCCGGTCGGCCTCCGGGTTCTGGTCGGCTGCCGTCCCGCCGGGCGCCGAGCCTAGGTCGGTCCCGCCGCCCCGGTTGGTCTCGTAGTCCCTGTTGGTCACCCCGCCCCAGTCGGCCCCGCCGCCCATGTCGGTCTCGGCACCCCGGCCGCCCGCGCCCTCCCCGTCACCCCTGGCGGCCTGCTCGGTCGCGCCCTGGGGTTCCGCCACCGCCACCCGCAGCACCACCCCGCACGCGCACCCCACCTCCGGGCGGGGCCACTCGCCGCGTCGCCCGCAGGACCCGCACCGCACCGTCACCCAGTCGTCCTGCCAGACCCGGTGCGAGACGGGTGTCGCCGGGCCGTCGCGGTCCAGGCGCGGGGCGACCGGCGCGCCGCACACGCAGGGGTACGCCGGAGCCGTGTAGCGGTGCTCGCGGCGGCAGGCCGGGCAGCGCACCGGAACGGTCTCGGCCATGGCCACTCCAGAACCGTGTCGCAACGGGACAGAGAGCCCATCGTGCTCCCTCGGGCCCCGCCCTGTCCGGCGCTTGCCGTCTCTTGACGCCCTTCGCCCACCCCACATACATTAATTCCAGATCGTAGAAAACAATTTCCGCAATACGGAAGAGCTCACCGCGGGGCGCGACGGGAGTGCGAATCCGACAGCCGAAGCAGGAGTACTCGATGGCTCGAATGACCGCTGCCCGCGCGGCAGTTGAGATCCTCAAGCGTGAGGGCGTCGCCGACGCGTTCGGTGTCCCCGGCGCGGCGATCAACCCCTTCTACGCGGCGCTCAAAGCCTCCGGCGGCATCGCCCACACCCTCGCCCGGCACGTCGAGGGCGCCTCGCACATGGCCGAGGGCTACACCCGCACCCACCCGGGCAACATCGGCGTCTGCATCGGCACCTCGGGTCCGGCCGGCACCGACATGATCACGGGCCTGTACTCCGCGATCGGCGACTCCATCCCGATCCTGTGCATCACGGGCCAGGCCCCGACCGCCGTGATCCACAAAGAGGACTTCCAGGCCGTCGACATCGCCTCCATCGCCAAGCCGGTCACGAAGATGGCCGTCACGGTGCTGGAGGCCGCGCAGGTCCCGGGCGTCTTCCAGCAGGCCTTCCACCTGATGCGCTCCGGCCGCCCCGGCCCGGTCCTCATCGACCTGCCGATCGACGTGCAGCTGACGGAGATCGAGTTCGACCCGGAGACGTACGAGCCGCTCCCGGTCTACAAGCCCGCCGCGACCCGCGCCCAGATCGAGAAGGCGATCGGGATGCTGAACGCGTCCGAGCGGCCGCTGATCGTCGCGGGCGGCGGCGTCATCAACGCCGACGCCGCCGAACTCCTCGTCGAGTTCGCCGAACTGACCGGCACCCCCGTCGTCCCGACCCTGATGGGCTGGGGCCTGCTGCCCGACGACCACGAGCTGAACGCCGGCATGGTCGGCCTGCAGACCTCGCACCGCTACGGCAACGCGACGTTCCTGGAGTCCGACTTCGTCCTCGGCATCGGCAACCGCTGGGCCAACCGCCACACCGGCAAACTCGACGTCTACACGGCCGGACGGAAGTTCGTCCACGTCGACGTCGAGCCCACCCAGATCGGCAAGATCTTCGCCCCGGACTACGGCATCGCCTCCGACGCCAAGGCCGCCCTGGAGCTGTTCGTCGAGGTGGCCCGCGAGCTGAAGGCGGCCGGCAGGCTGCCCGACCGCTCCGAGTGGGCCCAGGCGGCGCAGGAGCGCAAGGCGACCCTCCAGCGCCGTACGCACTTCGACGACATCCCGATCAAGCCGCAGCGCGTCTACGAGGAGATGAACAAGGCCTTCGGCCCGGAGACCCGGTACGTCTCCACCATCGGCCTCTCGCAGATCGCCGGCGCGCAGATGCTGCACGTCTACCGGCCCCGGCACTGGATCAACTGCGGCCAGGCCGGCCCGCTCGGCTGGACCATCCCGGCCGCGCTCGGCGTCGCCAAGGCCGACCCGGAGGCGCCCGTCGTCGCGCTCTCGGGCGACTACGACTTCCAGTTCATGCTGGAGGAACTCGCCGTCGGCGCGCAGCACAGGATCCCGTACGTCCACGTCCTCGTGAACAACTCCTACTTGGGCCTCATCCGGCAGGCGCAGCGGGCGTTCGAGATCGACTTCCAGGTCAACCTGGAGTTCGAGAACCTCAACTCCCCGGAGCTCGGCGTCTACGGCGTCGACCACGTCAAGGTCGCCGAGGGCCTCGGCTGCAAGGCCATCCGCGTCACCGACCCCGCCGAGCTGGGTGATGCCTTCGAGCAGGCCAAGAAGCTGGCCGCGGAGCACCGGGTCCCGGTGGTCGTCGAGGCGATCCTGGAGCGCGTCACCAACATCTCCATGTCGACGACCAACGACATCGGCAACGTCGTGGAGTTCGAGGAACTCGCCACCGAGCCGGGCCACGCGCCGACCTCGATCAAGACGCTGAAGGTCTGACGCCCGCGCAGTGACAGGGGCGGCCCGTCCGGGAGGACGGGCCGCCCCTGTCGCGTTTCCGGCATCCTCATGGGGCCTTGGACACCTCAGTCCCCGCCGCCTCCACTGCCTCCGCCGCAGGAGAAGGAGCCGCCACCGCCGCCGCTGCTCGTGCCGCGCAACGAGTGCTTGAGGAGGCCTGTGCCGCCCACCTCGGCCCGGTGGACCAGACCCGCCCGCAGGGCGAAGCGCGGCACCAGCAGCCGCAGGGCCGCCTCGCCGTGCAGGGCGATCAGCAGCAGCCGGTCGTGGTCGGTCAGGCCGTGCCTGCTCGTCGGCAGGGGATGGACGTGCCGCAGGTCGCGGACGTGGCGGCGGGCGGCGCGGGTGGCGCCGAGCAGGGGATAGCGCAGCAGGCCCGCCTCAGCGAGCGGAATGCGCATGAGGGCCACCGCGAGCCGGATGTCCGGATCCTTCACCAGCTTCTTGGGAGCGGCGGGCGCTCGCAGCGAGGCATGCACCGCGGCCGCCAGGCCGGAGGGCGGCTGTTCCGCCCGCGCGGCGTCCACGACACCGGCCCGGATGGTCCCGGGCCGGTCCGCCTCCACCAGGCCCCGCAGATACAGATCCACCACGGCGACGGTGACGGCGGCCCGTGGGCCGTCCCCCAGCAGTGCGATCTCGTGCGGCTCCAGCCGGACCGCCATACCGTCGCTCATGGCTTCACCCCCGTGACGGGGCCCGCCGCCCCCGTGCCGGCGAGCCCCGTGTGTCGAGAATGTGCCCGGCCCCGGGGGCAGTTGAAGCCCCCGGGGCCGGGTTCAGAGCTTGATTTGAGGGTTGCGTACGGGCTGTACGACCGGTGCCGTAGGCGCGCTCACGCCTCGTGGTGCTCCGACAGCCCCGGCCAGTCGTCCGGGCCGCCGCCCTGCCACTCGACCAGGTCGCTCTCCGCGACGTCGGTGACGTACAGGTCGGCCAGGCGCAGGATCTCGGCGACGTCGTCGGTGTGGGTGGCGACGCCCAGCGGCTCCTCGCCCAGGGTGACCCGGCGGGAGCCGTCCAGGGCGGGGGCGTGGACCACGACATGCGGATGTTCGGTGGGAGGTGCCATGCCTTCAGGCTGCTGCGAACGGGACGGTTCCGCACCCTGAAAGGGGCTGGCCGTCCGACGGCGCGAGGCTGGGCGCGACAGGACGTTCGCGCCGCCGGACGGGGTCTTTGCGGGGGCAGGCACCACTGGGACCGCGGCGGGTGCGACGGGCTCCGGGCGGGCTTCCCTCAGGTCGAGAAACCGGCCCGGGCCCTTCACCACCGCACTGGCTCGCAGCCGCCGCGGTCCGCGCCCTGACCGTGTCCGTGCCCGGGGGACCACCCCTCATCCGGGTCGCCCCGGGCGGTCGGACACGGTCAGGGAGTTCAGTCCTCGCGCAGGGCGCGGACCGCCTCCTCCACGCGCCGCCCGTACTCGGGGTCGGCGGCGTGGAAGTGCGCGAGGTTCTTCTCGATCACGTCGTCGCGGGAGACCTGGGACAGGCCGCCTGCGATGTTCGCGACCAGGCGCGACCTCTCCTCGGCGGACATCAGCCGGAACAGCTCACCGGCCTGGAAGAAGTCGTCGTCCTTGGTGTGCGCGGGCGCCTCATGGGTGCCCGTGTGGCCGTTCACGGCGAGTGGTGCCGACAGGGGGCGGCCGGTCTCGACCGGGCCGTCGTAGGAGTTCGGCTCGTAGTTCTTCGCGTGCCGGCCCTGAGGGTTGGACGCCATGAGGCCGTCGCGGCCGTAGCTCTGCGCGGTCGTGGCCCTCGGCGCGTTGACGGCCAGCAGCGTGTGGTTGACGCCCAGGCGGTAGCGGTGGGCATCCGCGTAGGCGAACAGGCGGCCCTGGAGCATCTTGTCGGGGGAGGGACCGATGCCCGGCACGAAGTTGTTCGGGGAGAAAGCGGCCTGCTCGACCTCGGCGAAGACGTTGTCCGGGTTGCGGTCCAGCACCAGCCGGCCCACGCGCTTGAGCGGGTAGTCCTGGTGCGGCCACACCTTGGTCAGGTCGAACGGGTTGAAGCGGTAGTCCGCCGCCTCGGCCGCCGGCATCAGCTGGACGTGGAGCGTCCAGGACGGGTGCACGCCCCGCTCGATGGCCTGGAGCAGATCCGTCTGGTGCGAGTTGGGGTCCTTGCCGGCGATCTCGGCGGCCTGCTCGCTGCTCAGGGAGCGGACGCCCTGGTTGGTCTTGAAGTGGTACTTGACGAAGAAGGCCTCGCCCCGGCTGTTCGTCCACTGGTAGGTGTGCGAGCCGTAGCCGTTCATGTGCCGGTAGGAGGCCGGGATGCCGCGGTCGCCCATCAGCCAGGTCACCTGGTGCGTGGCCTCGGGGGAGTGCGCCCAGAAGTCCCAGACGTTGTCCGGCTCCTGACGGCCCGTGAACGGGTCGCGCTTCTGCGAGTGGATGAAGTCCGGGAACTTGATCGGGTCCTTGATGAAGAACACCGGGGTGTTGTTCCCGACGAGGTCGTAGTTGCCTTCCTCGGTGTAGAACTTCACCGCGAAACCGCGCGGGTCGCGCACCGCGTCCGCGCCGCCGAGCGAGTCGGCCACCGTCGAGAAGCGCAGGAACACCTCGGTGCGCTTGCCGACCGCGCTGAGGAAGTCGGCGTGGGTGAAGTCCGTGACGTCGTCGGTCACTTCGAAGTGGCCGTACGCGCCCGAGCCGCGGGCGTGCACCACGCGCTCCGGGATGCGCTCGCGGTTGAAGCGCGCCAGCTTCTCCAGCAGATGCTGGTCCTGGAGCAGGAGCGGGCCGCCGACGCCGGCGGTGGCGGAGTTCTGGTTGTCGGCGACGGGGGCGCCGGACTCGGTGGTGAGCACGCGCTGCGACATCGTGACCTTCCGTACGAGAGGGCAGCGGAAATATGTTTCCGCTTTGTGGAGCCTAGGGTCGGGGTGATCGGAGCGTCAACAGTTTGTTGAAGCGATGGGCATGACTGGTTCCGGGCGGCGCCGCCGCTTTGGGCGCGACAGGACAGGTGTCAGCGGCGGCGCCGCCCGGGGTCTGGGGGAACCCTCGCGATCACGAGGGCCGGGAGGTCGTCAGAGCTGCGCGCCGGAGAGCCGCTCCACGGCCCGCAGCAGCGCCGAGTGGTCCAGGCCGCCGTCACCCTGCGCACGCAGGGACGCGACCAGCTGGGCGACCACGGCACCGACGGGCAGGGCCGCGCCGACATTGCGGGCGGCGTCGGTGACGATGCCCATGTCCTTGTGGTGCAGGTCGATCCGGAAGCCCGGCTTGAAGTCCCGGCCGAGGAAGTTGTCCTTCTTGCGGGTCAGCACGGTCGAGCCGGCGAGCCCGCCGTTGAGGACGTCCAGCGCCGCCTTCAGGTCCACGCCGGACTTCTCCAGGAAGACCACGGCCTCGGCGCACGCCTGGATGTTCACGGCGACGATCAGCTGGTTGGCGGCCTTCACGGTCTGGCCCGAGCCGTGCGGGCCGCAGAGCACGATGGTCTTGCCGAGCGCGTCCAGGATCGGCTTCGCGGTGTCGAAGTCGGCCTGCTCGCCGCCGACCATGATGGACAGCACGGCCTCGATGGCACCGGCCTCGCCGCCGGACACCGGGGCGTCCAGGACGCGGATGCCCTTGTCCTTCGCCGCCTTCGCCAGGTCGACGGAGGTCTGCGGGGTGATCGAGGACATGTCGATCAGCAGCGCGCCGGACTTCGCGTTCTCCAGTATGCCGTCCGGGCCGTAGGCGATGGCCTCGACCTGCGGGGAGGCCGGGACCATCGTGATGACGACGTCGGCGTCCTTCACGGCCTCGGCGATCGAACCGGCCGCGGTGCCACCGGCGGCGGCCAGGCGGTCCAGCTTGTCCTGCTCCAGCGTGTAACCGGTGACCGGGTAACCCGCCTTGATCAGGTTCTCGGACATGGGGGAGCCCATGATGCCGAGGCCGATCCACGCGACCTTGGGAAGTGCGTTGCTCATGATGGGGTGCCTTTCGGTACGGGGGTCAGCGGGGCAGCCAGTCGAAGGCCTCGGTGCTCGGGCGCTCGCCCGGCTTGTACTCGAGGCCGACCCAGCCGTCGTAACCCGCCTTGTGCAGCTGGTCGAGGAGGTCTTCGAGGGGCAGTGAGCCCGTCCCGGGGGCGCCGCGGCCCGGGTTGTCGGCGATCTGCACGTGGCCCGTCTTCGAGGCGAACCGCTCGATCACCGACGGGAGGTCCTCGCCGTTCATGGACAGGTGGTAGAGGTCCATGAGGAAGCGGGCGTTGCCCAGCCCCGTCGCCTCGTTCACCCGGTCGACGACGGCCACGGCCGCCGGGGCCGACACCAGCGGATACAGCGGGGACTCGGGCTGGTTCAGCGCCTCGATCAGCAGGATCGCGCCGATCCGGTCGGCGGCCCGGGCCGCGAGGGTCAGGTTCTCCAGGGCGAGCGCGTCCTGCTCGGCCGGGTCCACGCCCTCGACGCGGTTGCCGTACAGCGCGTTGAGCGCCGTGCAGCCCAGCGAGGCAGCGAAGTCGGCGGCCACGTCGATGTTGGCGCGGAACCGCTCCGACTCCTCGCCGGGGATCGACAGGGCGCCGCGGTCCGGGCCCGGGAGCTGCCCGGCGTAGAAGTTCAGGCCGGTGAGCCGGACACCCGCGTCCTCGATCGCGCGCTTCAGGGCGTCGAGCTCGGACCGCTCCGGCGTGGGCGAGTCGACCCAGGGCCACCACAGCTCGACCGCGGTGAACCCGGCAGCCGCCGCGGCGGCGGGACGCTCCAGGAGCGGGAGCTCCGTGAAGAGGATCGACAGGTTGACGTTGAAGCGCTGCTCTGCGAATCCCATCGGGCTCGGCGCTCCCTTCCTGGATTTTCCGTAATGCGGAAGTTGCTTTCTGCTTACTGGAAGATTGCCTGTGACCGGGAAGGACTGTCAAGAGCGACCGCAAAAAAGCGCCCCCGCGCGGGGACGCGGGGGCGCTGGGGCGGAGGAGGTTCAGAGCGCGTCGACGCCGCTCACCTTCCAGCCCCCGGAGGCACGGGTGAGCGTCATCCGCACCCGGTTCAGGTCCACGCGGGACCCCGTGACCTGGGTGCTCCTGGTCACCTGGTTGACGAAGAGCAGCACGACCGCCCGGTCCGGGGAGGCCGACACGACGGAGGCCGCCGGGGCGCCACCGCCCGTCGGCTCCACGACCGTCGCCTTCACCACCCCGTGGTACTTACGGGCCGTCGGCCCGACCACCGTCTTCGTGGTCCTGCCGTACTCGTCGCGGAAGTCGCCGGTCAGATGCGTGCGCGCCCGGGCGAAGTCGCGGTCCAGGCGCCGGTAGTCGTACGACAGCACGACCGGCGCCGCCTTCCGCGCCGCGTCGAGCGCCTCCCCCCGGGCCCGGTCCGCGCGCTGCCCCTCCCGGTACTGCCAGCCGAGCACGGCGGCGGCGACCAGACCCGCCACGAGCAGGACGGCCGACGCGGCGGTGAGCAGCCTCCCGCGCGGGAACCGCCGCCCGCGCGTGCTCTCCCGCGGCTCCTCCTCGGCGGCCTCGGGCGACGGCTCCGGCGGGTCGTCCCAGGCGCCGTCCGGCGCGTCGACGAGCACCGTGCGCCCGGAGCCGGGCTCCTCCGTCCGAAGCGGCGGCGCCTCGTCCGCCGGGGACCAGACGGTAGTCCTGCCGTGCTCGGGATGTTCCGGGCGCCGGGCGCGTTTGGCCGCCGCGCGGGCGGCCGCGGTCATGGTGCGGCGGGCGGGGGAGCCGGCGCCGCGGACGCGGGAGGTCGGGTTCGCCACGGTCTTTCTCCTCACAGGCGGTACGGGGGTGGTACGGGTGGTCAGCCGACGAACTCGACGTCGGAGGTCAGCCAGCGGCCGCCCTGGTGCACGAGGTCGAGCTGCAGCCGGTAGGTGCGCGCCTCCCCGTCCGGCACGGCGGTGTTGGTCACCTTGCTGTCGGCGACGACCAGCACCCGGGCCGAACGCGCGTCGGACCGCACGATGCCCGCTTCGAGGACCTGCCCCTCGGACACCGACTTGTTCCCGGCGACGAGCTTGGTCAACTGCGCGGTCTGCGCGGCGAACTGCTTCCTGAAGTCGCCGGTCGCACCCTTCAGCACGTTCTGGCTGTCCCGGTCGTAGTGCCGGTAGTCGAGCGAGGTGAAGTTCAGCGCCGACTGCCGGGCCGCCGCCAGGATCTCCTGGCGGCGCTGCTCCGCCGCGCGCTGCTCGATCGTCTGGAAGCCGAGCCAGACCGCGAGCACCGTGGTCAGGGCCGTCCCGGCGACGAGTCCCGCCGACCGGGCCCTGCGGCGCCCGGCGGACCGCCCGGTGCGGCGGCCGCTGTCCGCCCGTCCGGCGGCCAGCCGTCGCAGCGGTCGCAGCGCCGAGGTGAGGGAGCCGCCTGTCAGCGGGAGGAGGCCCCCGCTCATGCCATCGGTCCGACGAGCAGCCATTGCCACGAGTCCTTTCCGAACACGGTCTGTTCGCCGCCCGTCGAGCCGATCTCGACGGGCGTTCCGTCCGGGCCGGTTGCCGTACCGGTCTCCGGGTCGTACGGGGCGACGTACGCGGCCGGGCCGGCGCCGCCGGAACGGCCGGACGCGCCGGGGGCGTTCTGCGCCCCGCGCACCGAAGTGCCGCCGCCGCGCGGCGCCGTGCAGCGCGCGTCGGTGTTCGCCGCGCGCGTGCCGGTGTCGGCGGGGTCGCGCCGCCGCGTGCCGTACCCCTGGGTGCACGGCGGCGGGTCGTCGGCGTTGAGGACGAGGCCGAAGTGGGTGGTGCCGTCCCCCGGGATGACGGTGTGGCTGCCCGCGACCACCACCGGGAAGGTGACCAGGGCCTGCTCCACGCCGGGCAGCCGGGCCACGGTGACCTGGCCGCCGCTGATGAGGTTGGCCAGCAGGACCGGCAGATGCGGCCGGGTGGACCGCAGCAGCGAGTTGACCTCCTGACCGGCCGGCACCGCGTTGCCGATCAGCCGGCGCAGGTCGCCGTCGCTCGACTTCAACTCCGCGGTGAGCGCCGCCAGATCGCGGGAGAACGACTTGATGGACGAGCCCTGGTCGGCCTGCGTCTTGAGCACCTTCCGCGAGTCCTCGATCAGCGAGATCGTCTCCGGGAGCGAGTCGGAGGCCGACTCGACGAGCGCGTTGCCCGAGTCCACCAGCCGGCTCAGATGAGGCCCGGTGCCGGAAAAGGCCTCGCCCAGTTCGTCGACGGTGATGCGCAGGTCCTTCTTGCCGACCGAGGTGACGAGCCGGTCGAGGCTGACGACCATGTCCGTGACGGGCAGCGGCACCCGGGTGTCCTCCCGCGGGATCGCACTGCCGTCCAGCAGGTACGGGCCGCCCGAGCGGCGCGGCTGCAGGTCGACGTACTGCTCGCCCACCGCCGAGCGGTTCGCCACCACCGCCAGCGTGTCCGCCGGGATGCGCGCCGCGCCGTCCTCGATCTCCAGGGCCACCGAGACACCCTCGGAGCCGGTCAGCCGCAGAGCGCCGACCCGTCCCACCGGCACCCCGCGGTAGGTGACCTCCGCGCCGCTGAAGATGCCGCCGGAGTCGGCGAAGTCGGCCCGCACGGTGTAACCGCGGTCGAGGAGGCCGTCCACCAGGCCCGTGTACTCGGCGCCTACGTACGACACCCCCACGGCGGTGACGGTGGCGAAGGCGAGCAGCTGGGCCTTGACCGTACGTGTGATCACGGCTGTATCCCCTTCAGCATGAGCTCCGCGAGCGCGAGGTCGATCCCCGGCGGGAGGCGGCGCGAGTCGGGCAGGGGTCCGTGGGCCGCGGTGCACACCGGTGGGCACAGCGGGTCGGCGTCCCGGGGCGCCGGGGGTTCGACGGGCGTGTCCGGCGCGTCCGGTGCGTCCGGTAGGGCCGTCGGTGAGGGCAGGCCGGGCACATCGGGAACGTCGGGCACATCCGGGAGGTCGGGCAGGTCCGGGGTCTCGGGTCTGCCCGAGTCGCCGTCCTTGCCGCCGGGCCTGTCGGTGAGGTTGCCGTAGATGCCCGCCAGGTCCAGGTCGGCGGTCACATGGAGGTTGACGTAGTCGCCCTCGACGGCGTCCACCGCGTTGCGCGGGAACGGGTAGGTGGTGAGCATCTCGAGGGAGTTGGGCAGGTCGTCGCCCGCCTTGTTGAGCTGCTCCAGGATCGGCCGCAGCGACTTGAGGTTGGCGACCGTGTCGTCCCGCGAGGCGTTGACGACCCTGGTTCCCGTCTTGCCCAGCTTCGACAGGGCGGTGAGCATCTTCGTCAGGTCGCGCCGCTGGTCGGCGAGGACCTTCAGCGCGGGCGGCATCGTGTCGACGGCCGTGGCGATCGTCTTCTTCTCCTTCCCGAGCCGCTTGGCCAGCCGGTCGATGCCCTTGAGCGCGCGGACGATGTCCTCGCGCTGGCCGTCCAGGCCGCCGAGGAACGTGTTCAGCTCCTTGAGCAGGGACTTCACCCGGTTCTCGCGGCCCTGGAGGGCCTTGTTCAGCTCCACGGTGATCGTCTTGAGCTGGGCGACCCCGCCGCCGTTCAGGAGCGCGGACAGGGCGGACAGCACCTCCTCGACCTCCGGGTTGCGGCCGCTGCGGGACAGCGGGATCAGGTCGCCGTCTTGCAGCCGTCCGGCGGGTGCGGTGCCGGCCGGGGCGGACAGCGCCACGTACTTCTCGCCGAGCATGCTGGTCTGCCGCAGCTCGGCGACCGCGTTGCCCGGCAGCTTCACCGAGTCGGCGACCCGCAGTCGTGCGCGCGCGTGCCACCCGTCGAGTTCCACCTTCTCGACGGCGCCGACGGTGACGTTGTCGACCTTGACCGCCGACTGCGGCACCAGGTCGAGCACGTCCCTGAACTCGACCGTGACGTGGTAGGCACGGCCGTCCGCGGCGGCGCCCCCGGGGAGCGGGACGTCGTACCAGCCGTTGAACTCGCAGCCGGACAGCAGCAGCGTCCCGACCGTCGCCCACGCGACCGCCCCGGCTCTCGTGCGCCCGCCGCTCATGCGTCCGCCTCCAGGAGTCCGCCGAGTGTCCGGTCGACCGAGCCCGTGCTCGGCACCGCCGGCGCCTTCGGCACCTCGGGCAGGGAGTCGAAGAGCTTGTCCAGCTCCTCGCAGTCGGGGTTCTCGCCGCCCTCGTCGCCGGTCGTCCTCAGCAGGGAGCACAGCAGGTCGGCCGGGTCCTGCGACGCTTGCGCGTTGTTGCGGGTGTCGAGGGTGCCGGCGGACGGGTTGTAGGCGTTCTGCAGGTTGCCCAGTCCGGTGGGGGCCGTCTCCAGCAGTTCCTTCAGCGCGGCCCGTTGCGTGACCAGCACCTTGGTGACCTTGCTGAGGCCCTTGACGTCCGAGGCCAGGGTCTTCTTGTTCTTCTTCACGAAGTCGGCCACGTCACCGAGCGCCGCCGCCAGGTACTTCAGCGCCGCCGCCAGGTCCTTGCGCTCCCCGGCCAGCTGACCGGCCACCTTGGCGAGGCTGCCGTTGAACGACCGCACGCTCTTGTCGTCGGCCGCCAGCGCGGCGGTGAAGACCTGGAGGTTGCGCACGGTGCCGAACAGGTCGCCGCGGCCGTCGGACAGGGTGGTGACCGCCTTGGAGAGGTCCTCTACCGTCCGGTTCAGGTTCTTGCCCTGCCCTTCGAGGTTGTCCGCGCTCACGCCCAGCAGGCGCGCCAGGGAGCCGTCCTGGTTCGCGCCCTTCGGGCCGAGCGCCTCGGACGTGGTGTGCAGGCTGTCGAAGACCCGGTCCAGTTCGACCGGTACGGCCGTCCGCGACTCGGGGATGACGTCGCCGTCCCGCAGCACCGGGCCTTTGCGGTACACCGGCAGCAGCTGCACGTAACGGTCGCTGACCACCGAGGAGTTGATGATCGCGGCCTGCGCTCCGGCGGGGACCTCGCGGCCCTCGTCGTACTCCAGCTCGACCCGCACCCGGCCGCCCTCCGGCGTGATCTTCTTGACCTCGCCGATCCGGACGCCGAGCACACGGACGTCCGAGCCGGGGTAGATGCCGACGGTGCGCGGGAAGTACGCCGTGACGCGGACGGACCCGGAGCGGGGCCACAGGGCGACGGTGAGCGCGCCGGCGACCGCGAGCGCGGTGAGCAGGGCGAGAGCCTTCAGGCGCTTGTTCATGGCGTGCCTCCCGTCCGCGGGGCCACCGGAGCGGCCACCAGGTTCTGGACGTAGGCGTCGAACCAGCGGCCGTTGCCCAGGGTGTTGGTGAAGACCCGCACGTACGGGGCGAGCAGTGCGACGCTGCGGTCGAGGCTCGCCTGGTTGCGTTCGAGCATCCTGACGAAGGTGTTCAGTCCCTTGAGCGCGGGCCCGATCTCCGCGCGGTTGTCCTCGACCAGGCCGGAGAGCTGGATGCCGAGCGCGGCGGAGCTCTTGAGCAGCTTGTGGATCGCCGCGCGCCGCTTGCTGATCTCCTTGAACAGCTTGTCGCCGTCCTCGACCAGCGCGGAGAAGTCCTCGGTGCGGTCGGACAGCACGCCGGTGACCCCGTTCGCGTGGTCGAGGAGCCCGCGCAGCGCCTTGTCGCGTGAGGCCACCGTCCGGGAGATCCTCGACAGCCCCTTGATGGAGGCGCGTACCTCCTCGGGCGAGTCCTGGAAGGTGGTGGAGATGGTGTCCAGCGCCTTCGCCAGCTTTTGCGTGTCGACCTCCTCGGTCGTCGTCGTCAGATCGCTGAACGCCTGCACGACGTCGTACGCCGAGACCGTCCGCTTCAGCGGGATCTCGCTGCCCGGCTCCAGCCGGCCGGGCCCCTTCGGGTGCAGGGCGAGGTACTTCGCGCCGAGGATCGTCTTCACCCGGATCGAGGCGCCGGTCTCGGTGCCGAACTTCGGATCGTCCTTGACCTTGAAGGTCACCTCGACGTGGCCGCCGGCCAGATCGACCTCCTCGACCTTGCCGACCTTCACCCCGGCGATCCGCACCTCGTCGCCCGGCTTCAGCCCGCATGCCTCCGAGAAGGCGGCGCTGTACGTCTCGCCGCCGCCGATCAGCGGCAGGCTGTCGGCGTTGAACGCGGCGGCCGTCAGCAGGGCCAGGGTGGTCAGGCCTACGGCGCCGATCACCACGGGGTTGCGGTCGCGGAACGGCTTCGTGCGCGGGCGGCGCAGCCGGACGCGCGGCAGCCGCGGCAGCTTCGGCGGCAGGATCCGCACCTTCACCAGCGGCTCGGGGCGACGGCGCCGCCGCCGTATGACGCGCGGGCTCATCCGCCGCACCTCGCCCGCGCCACGTGCATCTCGGGAGTGAGCACCTGCTTCGTCTTCGGCAGCACGATCCGGCCGTCGAAGTCGCAGAGGTAGAAGTTGAACCACGAGCCGTAGGACGCCGTCCCCGTCAGCTCGTTCAGCTTGTTCGGCAGCCGCTTCAGCACGCCCTCCACGGTCTTCTCGTTCTTGTTCAGCGTTCCGGTGAGATCGGTCAGCCCGGCGATGTCGTCCTTCAGGGCCGGGCGGGCGTCCTCCAGCAGCCCCGAGGTGGCCGCGGTGAGGTTGCCGATGCTCACCAGCGACGACCCGATGGGTTTGCGGTCGGCGGACAGCCCGGAGATCACCCGCCGCAGCTGCTTCAGCAGCCCGGAGAAGCGGGCACCGCGCTTGTCGAGCGTGGCCAGCACGGTGTTGAGGTTGTCGATCACGGAGCCGATCAGCTTGTCGCGGCCCGCGAGCGTCGTGGTGAGCGACGCGGTGTGCGCGAGCAGGCTGTTGACGGTGCCGCCCTCGCCCTGGAGGGTCTTGATGATCTCGGTGGCGAGCTGGTTGACGTCCTGCGGGCTGAGCGCGGCGAACAGCGGCTTGAAGCCGTTCAGCAGCGCGTTGAGGTCCAGCGCCGGCTGCGTCCGCGACAGCGGGATCGTGCCGCCCGGCCGCAGCCGGGTGTCGCTGCCGACGCCCTCGGTCAGCGCGACGTACCGCTGCCCGACCAGGTTCCGGTAGCGGACCACCGCCTGCGTGCTGGTGAGCAGCGGGCGTTCCGAGGCCACCGTGAAGCTGACCTCCGCGAGTGTCCGGTCCTTGATCCGGATGCCTTCGACCTCGCCGACCCGTACCCCGGCCACCCGGATGTCGTCCCCCTCCTCCAGGCCCGTCACATCGCTGAACACCGCGCGGTAGGTGTGCTTGTCGGCGAGGGAGACATTGACGATGGTCGCGGCGAGCAGCGCCGTCGCCGTGATCGTGACCAGCGCGAACAGGCTGAACTTGATCAGCGGCGCGGCTGTGCTGCGTGCTCCGGTCGCCCTCATGCGATGCTCACCGCCGTCCCGCGGGCCAGCGGTCCGAACAGCAGGGTCGTGACGGGCGGCACCTCGTCGGCGGGCACGCCCAGGACGGGGGCCACGAGCGAGCCGACGGCCCGCTGCTCGGCCTCGGTGGCGGACACGTGCGTACCTCCGGGCAGGGCGTCGTCCGAACCGCCGGACGACGTACCGTCGTTGAGTTTGGGTTTCGGGCCGGGCACCGGCGGACCGGGCAGCCCCCGGCAGTTCGGTCCCGACCGCTCGCCGTAACGCGGCTCCTCGCCGGGCTCGTAGGCGCGCTGGGCCCGCACCACTTCGAGGGTGATCCGCATCCTGCCGCCCCGGAACGCCTCCTCGGAGGCCTCCTCCTGCCGCACCAGGCCGTCCAGCAGGCACGGGTACTCGGGCGAGTAGCGGGCGAAGAGCGCCAGCGTGGGGCGGGAGACCCGGCCCAGCGTGATCAGCCGGTCGCCGTTCTCGTCCAGGAAGTCCTCCGTGGTGCCCGCCACGGACGCGGTCGTGCGCAGGGCGGCGGCCAGCCGGTCCTCCTTCTCGACGAGGGTGCGGCTGGTGGTGACCGTGTTGCGCAGGATCCTCATCAGGTCGGGCGCGGCGTCCCCGTACACCTCGGCGACGTCGGCGAAGCGCGCGATGTCCTCCTTCAGGGACGGCAGGTGCGGGTTGAGGCGGCGCAGATAGTCCTCGACGCGGGTCAGGTTGTCGCCGATCCGGTCGCCGCGGCCCTCCAGGGCGGTGGCGAACGCCGAGAGCGTCGAGTTGAGTTCACCCGGCTCGACGGTCCGCAGCAGGGGCAGCAGGTCGTTCATCAGCTGTTGCACCTCCATGCCCACCTTGGTGCGGTCCTGGGTGATGACGTCCCCGGCGCGCAGCGGCCGGGCGGCCGAGCCGCGCGGTGCCACGAGGTCGACGTACTTCTCGCCGAACAGCGTCTTGGGCAGCAGCCGGGCGTGCACGTCCGACGGGATGGACGCGACGTGCTCCGGCTTGAGCGCGAGGTCGAGCGTGGCCTTCTCGCCGTCCGCGCGCACCGAGCGCACCTCGCCGACCAGCAGCCCGCGCAGCTTGACGTCGGCCCGCGGATCGAGCTGGTTGCCCAGGCTGGAGGCCTCCAGCGTGACGCGCACGACCGGGGTGAACGCCTGCTGGTAGACGGCCACGGCGAGGGACAGCAGCAGGGCGAGGACGGTGAGGAAGGCGATGCCGTACAACCGCAGTCCGATCACTCTCGTCCGGTTCATGTGGCTCACCCCGCGATCCGTACGGTCGTGCTGGCGCCCCAGATGGCGAGGCTCAGGAAGAAGTCCAGGACGTTGATGGCGACGATCGAGGTGCGCACCGCGCGGCCCACCGCGACGCCGACGCCCGCCGGTCCGCCGCTCGCGTAGTAGCCGTAGTAGCAGTGCACCAGGATGATCAGGACGGCGAAGACGATCACCTTCCCGAAGGACCAGAGCACGTCGACCGGCGGCAGGTACTGCTGGAAGTAGTGGTCGTAGGTGCCGGCCGACTGCCCGTAGTAGCCGGTGGTGATGGTGCGGGCGGCCAGGTACGAGGACAGCAGCCCGACCACGTACAGCGGGATCACGGCGACGAACCCGGCGATCATCCGCGTGGTCACGAGGAAGGGCAGCGAGGGGACGCCCATGACCTCCAGGGCGTCGGTCTCCTCGCTGATCCGCATCGCGCCGAGCTGGGCGGTGAAGCCGGCGCCCACCGTCGCGGACAGGGCGAGCCCGGCCACCAGCGGGGCGATCTCCCGGGTGTTGAAGTACGCCGACAGGAACGCCACGAAGTTGGAGGTGCCGAGCTGGTTGAGGGCCGCGTAGCCCTGGAGGCCGACCTCGGTGCCGGTGAAGAACGACAGGAAGGCGATCACGCCGACCGTGCCGCCGACGACGGCCAGCGCGCCACGGCCGAAGGTCACCTCGGCGAGCAGGCGCAGGACCTCCTTCTTGTAGCGGCGCAGGGTACGGCCGGTCCAGGCCAGGGAGCGGCCGTAGAAGGAGAGTTGGGTGCCCAGCTCTTCGAGGGAGCGCAGGGGGCGGTCGAGGAGTCTCATCGGCTAACCCCTCTGCGGGACGACCTGGAAGTACACCGCGGTCATCACGAAGTTCGTCACGAACAGCAACATGAAGGTGATCACCACCGACTGGTTCACCGCGTCTCCCACGCCCTTCGGCCCGCCCTTGGCGGTCAGTCCCTTGTACGAGGCGACGATCGCCGCGATCGCCCCGAACACCAGCGCCTTCAGCTCGGCCGCCCACAGGTCGGAGAGCTGCGCGAGGGTGGTGAAGGACGCCAGGTACGCGCCGGGCGTGCCGTTCTGGAGGACCACATTGAAGAAGTAGCCGCCCGCGACGCCGACCACCGACACCAGGCCGTTGAGCAGCAGGGCGACCACCATCGACGCCAGCACCCGCGGGACGACGAGGCGGTGGATCGGGTCGATG
This sequence comes from Streptomyces sp. NPDC024017, assembly GCF_040638895.1. Taxonomy (NCBI): domain Bacteria; kingdom Bacillati; phylum Actinomycetota; class Actinomycetes; order Kitasatosporales; family Streptomycetaceae; genus Streptomyces; species Streptomyces sp. NPDC024017. The sequence goes on from NZ_JBEZYZ010000004.1 coordinate 28,168, forward strand.
CCCAGCACCTGCATCGCGTCGATCTCCTCGCGGATCTTGCGCGCCCCCAGGTCCGCGCAGATGGCGGTGCCGCCGGCGCCCGCGATCAGCAGCGCGGTGACGATCGGGGAGGCCTCCCGCAGGACCGCGAGCACCGAGGCGGCACCGGCGAACGACTGGGCGCCGAGCTGCCGGGTCAGGCTGCCGATCTGCAGCGCGATGACCGCGCCGAAGGGGATGGACACGAGCGCGGTGGGCAGGATCGTGACGCTCGCGATGAACCACGCCTGCTGGATGAACTCCCGCACCTGGAAAGGGCGACGGGGCATCGTGCGCAGGACGTCCAGCGCCATCGCGAACAGGCTGCCCGAGTGCCGCAGCGCCCCGGTGGGCGACAGGCTCATGCGTCCGCCACCTCCTTGCGGCGGTGCGGCTCGGCCTCGCGTCCGGCTATCGCCTCCCAGCGGGGCGGGCGCGTGATGCCCGGCCCCGGCAGCAGGCGGGGAGTCAGGTCCCGGCCGCCGGGAGTCTCCGTGCGCGCGCCGGCGCCGAGCTGTGCGAGCTCCTGCTCGACCTGGGCGGCGTCCTTCTCCTCGGCCATGCCGATCGGCCCCTGCATCCGGCCGTTCAGGAACTGCCGTACGACCGGCTCGTCGCTGGTCAGCAGCTTCTCCCGGGGGCCGAACATGACCAGCTCGCGCCGGAACAGCAGCCCGATGTTGTCGGGCACCTGGCGGGCCGAGGCGATGTCGTGCGTGACGATCAGGAAGGTCGCGTCGATCTGCGCGTTGAGGTCGACGATCAGCTGGTTGAGATAGGCCACGCGCACTGGGTCGAGGCCCGAGTCCGGCTCGTCGAAGAGGATGACCTCCGGGTCGAGCACCAGGGCGCGGGCCAGCCCGGCCCGTTTGCGCATGCCGCCGGAGATCTCGCCGGGCAGCTTCTCCTCGGCGCCGATCAGGCCGACCATGTCCATCTTCTCGAGGACGATCCGCCTGATCTCGCTCTCGGGCTTACGGGTGTGCTCGCGCAGCGGGAAGGCGATGTTGTCGTAGAGGTTCATCGAGCCGAACAGCGCGCCGTCCTGGAACAGCACCCCGAACAGCTTCCGCACCTCGTACAGCTCGTGCTCGCGGAGCTTGGTGATGTCCCGGCCCTGGATCGTGATCGAGCCGCGCTCCGGCTTCAGCAGGCCGACGAGCGTCTTGAGGAACACCGACTTGCCCGTGCCCGAGGGGCCGAGCATGACCGAGACCTCCCCGGCGGGCAGCGTCAGCGAGACGTCCTGCCAGATGACCTGGTGGCCGAAGGACTTGGTCAGCCCTTCCACGCAGATCTCGACACCCATCCGGTTCACCCTTCAGCCGTGGAGCAGCTCCGACATCTGCTCTACGGGGAGGGGCGGGGCGTCCGTCGCGACCGGGGCGGATTTTTTTCGAACGTGTTTCGCGGGTCGGGTGGCGGGCCGCTCCACGAGCGGCCCGACGTGCGGTTCTACGGGAGCGCGGGCGCTGTGAGGGCGGTGTTCGGTACGGCGGAGGTGTCCGAAACGGAGGGGGTCGCCGGGGTCGGCAGGACGACCGACGGGACGGCGGACTCGACCGTAACGTCCGGCGCGTCCGGAACGTCGGGCACGTCCGGGAGGCCCGGCGTTTCTTTCACGCCGGAGAGCTCGGGCAGCTCCGGCACCTTCGGCACGTCCGGGACCTGCGGGACCTCGGGGGCCGACAGCGCCGGAAGCGGGGGCACCGAAGCCTCCGGCAGGGACGGCACGGACAGAGGCAGCAGCGGACCGGCGGCGGGAGACTCCGCTGCCCGCCCACCGGGCACCGCCGGCGCGGACGACGACCCGGGCGATCCGGGAGTGCCCACCCGGCCGTCGCCGTCGGGCCGGAGCGCCTCCGGGGGCCCCGACACGGAGGGCTTCGACGCGGGACCGCCCCCGCTGCCGCCCCCGTCGAGCGCGTACGGCAGGACGAACCCCGCCACCGCCAGGGTCGCGGCCGTGGAGGCCACGGCCACCGCGTGCGCCTTGCCGCCCCCGCGTGGCCGCCCGCGCCCGATCAGGAACAGCACGACCCCCAGCGTCCCGGCGAGCGAGGCGCGCAGCGTGCGCCGGGCCCGGGCCAGCAGCGACTCGACGGTCCGGTAGCTCAGGCCCATCCGCACGGCGACCTGGCCGACGTCCAGGTCCTCGGACTTCAGCCGGAGCGCCTCCGCCTGGCGGGCGGGCAGGTCCCCGCTGCGCACCGCCAGCCACCTGGCCTCGGCCCGGTCGCACACGACCTCGTCGACGGGCACCGGACCCGGCGCGACGAGCGTGGGGCTGGTGCGCACCTCGGCCTCACGGTTGACCTGGCGGTACCGGTCCACGCACAGCCGCATGGTCACGGTGGTCAGCCAGGCGCCGAGGCGCTCGTCGTCGAGGTCCGGGCGCTCCGCGGCGCGCAGCATCGCCTCGTGCACGGCGTCCTCGGCGTCCTCCAGGCTCATCGACCGCCGCCGGGCCACCTTGAGCAACTGCTCGCGGTGGCTCCACATGCGCTGCCAACGGTCGTGGGCCTCCTGTGTCCGAGCAGCCATGGCCGCCTCTGCCTCAGCAGGCATGTCCGTCGCCATGAGGGCCCCTCCACGCTCACCCGCCGGTTCCTGTGCCGTCCGGCGGCTGGCGACATTACCCCCCGGTAGCCGTGATTGTGGAGGGGGCGGTTCCCATTGTTTCCTCACTGTTGCTGGTCAGCGGACCGTCGCCGGGCAGCACCCCGTCCCCGGGCAGCCGCACCTCCGGGTCGGGCACGGGGAGCGGCGGCTCCTCCAACTCCCCGGCTCCGCCTGCCGGACGGGACGGCGCGGGGGAGGGCGAGGCGGGCCGCGCGGCGGGCGTACGGGAGGGGGTCGCACTCGGGCGGCCGGAGGGTTCCGGCGTGGCGGGCTTCGGCGTGCCCGGGCGCGACGGCTCCGGTCGGCCCGGGGCTTCGGCGCGGCCGTCCGGCACCACCCGGTGCCCTTCCAGGAAGTGCGCGTACCAGGCCTTCACCGTGAGCAGGTACGCCCGCGAGTGGTTGTAGCCGAGGATCGCCCGGTCCAGGTCGGCCGGGTCGGACAGGTTCCGGCCGCCCGCACACAGATAGCGGCCCGCGGCGAGCGCGGCGTCGAAGACGTTGTTCGGGTCGGCCCGGCCGTCGCCGTTGCCGTCGGCGCCCCAGCGGGCCCAGGTGGACGGGATGAACTGCATCGGGCCCACCGCGCGGTCGTAGGCCGTGTCCCCGTCGTGCACCCCGTGGTCGGTGTCGCGGATGACGGCGAAGGGGCCGCCGTTCAGCCGGGGGCCGAGGATCGGCGTGACGGTCGTGCCGTCCGCGGTCACCCGGCCGCCGCGCGCCTGCCCGGACTCCACCTGCCCGATCGCGGCCAGGAGCTGCCACCGCAGTCCGCAGCCGGGGGTGGTGCGGGCCAGCTCCCGCTCGGCGTGCCGGTAGGCGGCGAACACGCTCGCCGGCAGCGCACCGCCGCCCGTCACCGGCCCGGTGCCCTTCTTCGGCTTCCCCGTCCGCAGCGGCGGCAGCTCGGTCCGGTAGGGGGTGTCGCCGGACACGCTCGGCCCGCGCTCGGCGGGTGTCGCCTGACGCGCGGGCTCCGCCGCCCGGGCCGGGAGCGCCCCCGGTGCCTGGGACGCGGTCAGCGCGGCCATGGCCGCCGCCGCGATCGCCGTACCTCCGGCACCCCTGAGAACGGCTCTCCTGAATGTGCGCACCTCGCGTTCCCCTCCCTGTGTGGATTCCTCCTCTGCTCTACGCGGCGGGGCGGCACGTCCGTCGCACGGAACGGGGCCCGCTGAGCAGGCGAGGTCCGCAACCGGGTCCGTTAAGGTCTCCCCAAGCGGCCGGGGCGGTCCGGTCCCGATCGCGGACCTGGCGGCACGCGCGGGTCGGAGCAGATGCATGGGGGCACAGTGCGACTGAAAGTGGAGTTCACGACCGAGCCCTTCGACCTCGACGAGGCGCCCGCGCACGCGCTGGTGGCCCGGGAGGTCATCGAGGCCGCCGAACTGGACGCCGTGGACGTGGGCCCGTTCGGCAACACCGCGGAGGGCGGTGCCGACGCGGTGCTCACCGCCGTGGACGCCCTGCTCCGCAAGACCCTGGAGGCCGGGGCCACCCGGGTCTCGCTCCAGGTCAACGTGGTCGAGGAGGGCGAGGCGTGAGCGGCGCGGGGGACGAGCCGTTCATCGCGGCCGTGAAACCCCTGGTCGACGCGATGGGCGGCGAGATGATCCCGCCCGACGAGGCCGGCCCCGACGACGTCGTCCTGGCCTGGGAGGGCAGGGACGCCGTCGCCGTACGGCTGCCGCAGCTCGCCGACTCCCTCGATCACATCCTGGCCGCCATGGAGCGCCGCAAGGGCATGCCGCTGGCCGATCTGGACCGCAGGGCCAAGCAGGAGGTCGTACGGATACTCGAGGCGCGCGGCGCCTTCTCCGTACGGCACGGGGTGGAGACCGTGGCGAGCGCCCTCGGCGTCAGCCGCTTCACCGTCTACAACTACCTCAACCGCGAGAAGGGGGCCTGACCGGTCCGGCACCGCACCGGTTCGGTTTCGCGCCACCGAATTTTCAACAAACTGTTGACGTGCTGTCGCGGGAGGGCGTTAGCTATCGGCACGCCCGTTCAGCACGAAGGCCGAATCCGGCCACGGAGGCTCCCGTGACTTCCACTTCCACGCCGCCGGGCCTGGCCCGGTTCAACGCCCTCGAGGAGCACGCGGCCTTCACCGCGCTCCACGAGGCGTGTGCCTCCACGGCGTGGGCGAAGCGCCTGCTGGCCGCCCGCCCCTACGCCGCCTGCGAGGACCTGTACGCCGCGAGCGACGCCGCCATGGCGGAGCTGACGGCCGCGGACCTCGACGAGGCGATGGCCGGCCACCCGCCCATCGGCCGCCCCAAGCCCGGTGACCCCACCTCGGCCCGGGAACAGCGAGGCATGGCCGGCGCCTCCGACGCACTCAAGGCGGAGATGCTGGAACTGAACCTCGCCTACCAGGAGAGGTTCGGCCATGTCTTCCTGATCTGCGCCACCGGCCGGACCGGCGAGCAGATGCGCGACGCGGTCAGGGAACGGATCGGCAACACACCGGAGCGGGAGCGGGAGATCGTCCGCACCGAACTGGGGAAGATCAACCGCATCCGTCTGGCCCGACTCGTCGAAGAGGACTGACAGCACCATGAGCACCTCCGCCACCGCATCCGTGTCCACGCACATCCTGGACACCAGCGTCGGCCGCCCCGCCGAGGGCGTCGCCGTCCAGCTCTCCGCCCGCTCCGGGCGCGCGGCGGACTGGCAGGCGCTCGGCGGCTCCGCGACCGACGCGGACGGCCGGTGCAAGGACCTCCCGGCCCTGCCGGAGGGGACCACCCACGTACGGCTCGACTTCGCGGTGGAGCCGTATTTCGAGAAGAAGCAAGCCGATGCGCAGCAGGACGCCCCCGCGAATCGGGACAGCGGCGCCGGTGTGTTCTTCCCGGAGGTGGCGATCACGTTCGCCGTCGTACCGGGCGAGCACTACCACGTACCGCTGCTGCTCAACCCGTTCGGCTACTCCGTATACCGAGGGAGCTAGCTACTCATGCCCACCATTCTGGGTCAGAACCAGTACGGCAAGGCCGAGAACCGAGTCGTCAAGATCACGCGGGACGGCGCCACCCACCACATCAAGGACCTGAACGTATCCGTGGCGCTGAGCGGTGACATGGACGAGGTCCACTACTCCGGCTCGAACGCCAACGTCCTGCCGACCGACACCACCAAGAACACGGTGTACGCGTTCGCCAAGGAGCACGGCATCGAGTCGGCCGAGCAGTTCGGCATCCACCTCGCCCGTCACTTCGTGACCTCGCAGGAGCCGATCAAGACCGCCCGGATCCGCATCGAGGAGTACGCCTGGGAGCGGATCGAGGCGTCCGACGCCAACTCGCAGTTCATCGGCGCCGACGAGGTCAAGCACTCCTTCGTCCGCAAGGGCCAGGAGACGCGGCTCACGCAGATCACCTACGACGGTGAGAGGTGGGAGGTCGTCTCCGGCCTCAAGGACCTCGTCGTGATGAACTCGACCAACTCCGAGTTCTGGGGCTACGTCAAGGACAAGTACACGACGCTCAAGGAGGCCTACGACCGCATCCTGGCCACCCAGGTCTCCGCCCGCTGGCGCTTCAACTGGACCGACGACGAGCAGCGCATGCCCCACTGGGAGAAGTCCTACGAGCAGGTGAAGAAGCACATGCTCCAGGCCTTCGCCGAGACGTACTCGCTCTCCCTTCAGCAGACCCTGTACCAAATGGGTTCGCGGATCATCGACAACCGCAGCGAGATCGACGAGGTCCGCTTCTCCCTCCCGAACAAGCACCACTTCCTGGTCGACCTGGAGCCGTTCGGGCTGAAGAACGACAACGAGGTGTACTTCGCCGCCGACCGCCCCTACGGCCTGATCGAGGCGACGATCCTGCGGGACGGCTGCGAGGCGAAGATCCCCGTGGACCTCACGAACCTCTGACGGTTCCCTCTTTCGGCACCCGTGGCCGGGGAACCCATTTCCCGGCCACGGCACTCAAAACTCCCAGGGTCCTGCCGTGCCCTCTCCAATTCAGCACACTTCGTGAAAAGGGACGAACCATGGCAGCAGACCGGCGCATCGTCATCGAGAACTGCGCGATCGCGACCGTCGACGCGAACGACACCGAATACGCCTCCGGTCACGTCGTCCTCGCCGGCAACCGCATCGAGTCGCTCGGCGCGGGCAGGGCCCCCGAGGGCCTGGACGACGTCGCACGCCGCATCGACGCCTCCGGCCACCTCGTGACGCCCGGCCTGATCAACACCCACCACCACTTCTACCAGTGGATCACCCGGGGCCTGGCCACCGACCACAACCTCTTCAACTGGCTCGTCGCGCTCTACCCCACCTGGGCGCGCATCGACGAGCCGATGGTCCGCGCGGCGGCCCAGGGCTCGCTCGCGATGATGGCCCGCGGCGGCGTCACCACCGCCATGGACCACCACTACGTCTTCCCGCAGGGCTCCGGCGACCTCTCCGGCGCCATCATCGGCGCCGCCCGCGACATGGGCGTCCGCTTCACCCTCGCCCGCGGCTCCATGGACCGCAGCGAGAAGGACGGCGGCCTGCCCCCGGACTTCGCCGTCGAGACCCTGGACGGGGCGCTGGCCGCCACCGAGGAGACCGTGCGCCGGCACCACGACTCCTCCTTCGACGCCATGACCCAGGTCGCCGTCGCGCCCTGCTCGCCCTTCTCCGTCTCCACCGAACTGCTCCGCGACGGGGCCCAGTTGGCCCGCCGCCTCGGCGTCCGGCTCCACACCCACGGCTCGGAGACCGTGGAAGAGGAGAAGTTCTGCCACGAACTGTTCGGCATGGGCCCGACCGACTACTTCGAGTCCACCGGCTGGCTCGGCGAGGACGTGTGGATGGCGCACTGCGTCCACATGAACGACTCCGACATCGCCGCCTTCGCCCGTTCCAGGACCGGCGTCGCGCACTGCCCGTCCTCCAACGCCCGCCTCGCGGCCGGTATCGCCCGCGTCCCCGACATGCTCGCGGCCGGCGTCCCCGTGGGCCTCGGCGTCGACGGCACCGCCTCCAACGAGTCCGGCGAACTCCACACCGAGCTGCGCAACGCCCTCCTCATCAACCGCCTCGGCGCCCACCGGGAGGCCGCCCTGAACGCCCGTCAGGCCCTGCGCCTCGGCACGTACGGCGGCGCCCAGGTCCTCGGCCGGGCCGCGGAGACCGGCTCCCTCGAGCCCGGCAAGCTCGCCGACCTCGTGCTGTGGAAGCTGGACACGCTCGCCCACGCCTCCATCGCCGACCCCGTGACCGCCCTGGTCTTCGGCGCGGCCGCCCCGGTCACCGCCTCCTTCGTGGACGGCCGGCAGATCGTCGAGGACGGGCGGCTGCTCACGGCCGACGAGGACGCCATCGCCCGCGCCACGCGGGACGAGGCCCAGCGGCTGGCGAGGATCGCCGCCCAGGGCTGAACACCCCTATGACTCCGGCCGGGAGGGACGGCTCCCGGCCGGTGGCCGTGGACCCGAGCGGGGACCACGGCGGTCGTCTCCGGGGCGCGCGTGTACATGTGCGCCCCGGAACGGCCTTCCCGTCACCTGCATGCCCGGTCCCGCACGACCACCCGCACCACCTCCCTGACACCCACGGCCGCCATCGACGCGGCCGTGTAACCGACCGGAGGGAAGCCGCCGTGGCCGACCACCCCGTTGACGAAAAACTCCCCGCGCTCAAGATGGCGACGACCGGCCTCCAGCACGTGGCCGCCATGTACGCGGGCGTCGTCGCCCCACCCCTGATCGTCGGCGCGGCCATCGGCCTCTCCGCCACCGACCTGACCTTCCTCACCGGCGCCTGCCTGTTCACCGCGGGCCTCGCCACCTTCCTGCAGACCCTCGGCATCTGGAAGATCGGCGCCCGGCTGCCGTTCGTCAACGGCGTCACCTTCGCCGGTGTCGCCCCGATGACCGCGATCGTCGCCTCCACCGAGGACAAGTCCGACGCCCTGCCGATCATCTTCGGCGCGGTCATCGTCGCCGGACTGCTGGGCTTCCTGGCGGCCCCCGTCTTCTGCAAGGCGATCCGCTTCTTCCCGCCGGTGGTGACCGGCACGGTCATCACCCTGATCGGCATATCGCTGCTCCCGGTCGCCTTCGGCTGGGCGCAGGGATCCGACCCGGCGGCACACGACTACGGTTCGGCGACGAACCTGGGGCTGGCCGCCGTCACCCTGCTGATCGTGCTGCTGCTGCGCCGTTTCACCACGGGCTTCGTCAAGCAGATCGCCGTGCTGCTGGGCCTGGTGATCGGCACGCTGATCGCGATCCCGTTCGGCGCCACGGACTTCGCTCCCGTCGCGGACGCGGCCGTCATCGGCTTCCCCACCCCGTTCCACTTCGGCGCCCCGCAGTTCCAGCTCGCCGCGATCATCTCGATGTGCGTGGTGATGGTGGTGTCGATGACCGAATCGACCGCCGACATGCTGGCGTTGGGCGAGATCGTCGACCGCCCGGCCGACGAGCGGACCATCGCGGCCGGCCTGCGCGCCGACACCCTCGGCTCCGCGGTCAGCCCCCTCTTCAACGGCTTCATGTGCAGCGCCTTCGCGCAGAACATCGGCCTGGTCGCCATGACGAAGATCCGCAGCCGGTACGTCGTCGCCGCGGGCGGCGGCTTCCTGGTGCTGATGGGCCTGTGCCCGATGGCGGCCTCGCTGATCGCCGTTGTACCGCGCCCGGTGCTCGGCGGGGCGGGCGTGGTCCTGTTCGGCTCGGTCGCCGCCAGCGGCATCCAGACCCTGGTCCGGGCCGGCCTGGACAAGGACAACAACGTCCTGATCGTGGCCGTCTCCCTGGCTGTCGGCATCATCCCCATCACGGCGCCGGAGTTCTACCACGCGTTCCCGGAGACGGCCCGGATCGTCCTGGACTCGGGCATCTCGACGGGCTGTGTGGCGGCGGTGCTGCTCAACCTCGTCTTCAACCACCTGGGCCGGGACGGCCGCGACGCCCACGACGTGACCCACCCGATGGAGGCGGGCGAGGAGCTCACGGGCACACCCAAGGCTCCGGCAGCGCCCTGAGGTTGGCGACGGACCTGGTCCGCTCGACGGCGCCGTCCACAACGGTGGTTGTGTGGCGGCGCCTCATCAGCAGCCCGCATGTGCCCAGCCCCTGTCTGACAGGGGCAGACGTCGCCTCCCTCACGGCGGACATGGCGATCTGGCGAGACGCCGCCTAGAGCCCGAACAGGCCCGGATCCGACGCCAGCTTCCTGAAGACCTCCGCGGGATCGGCGACCAGTCGGCGCTTCTCCAGGTCCAGGATCCCGCCGACCGCGGTGATCTCCGCGGCCACCGTGCCGTCGGCCTTCAGGACGCTCTGCTCGATCCGGAACGTCTTGCCGTCGCCCCACTCGAAGGCACAGGTCACCTCGGCCTCGTCGCCCGCGAGCAGCTCGCGTTTGTAGCGGATCGTCGTCTCCAGGGCGACCGGGCCCACGCCACTGCCTATGAGGGCGGACTGGCTGATCCCGGCGGCCTGGAGCAACGACCAGCGGGCGTGCTCCGCGTAGTTCAGGTAGACCGCCTGGTTGAGGTGCCCCTGCACATCGGTCTCGTACCCACGGACGGTCACAGGGACGGAAAACGGCTCGCTCACTGCTTCCCCTTCGGAGTCTCGTGCACTGCACAACGATCCACCGATCTTGGCATGCTCATCACGCCCGGCGCGGCGAAGCCAGCAGATACCGGGTCCCGCCGCGCGGCTCGCGGTGCTCACTCACCTGCCAGCCTGCCCCTTCCAGGGTGGCCGCGCAGGCCCGCAGCGCCTCGCCGTCCGGCTCGTGCACGGCGACGGCCTCCGGCTGCGGAGTCTCCCGCACGCGGTAACCCCCGCCCTCCTGCCCCGCCGGACCGTGCCCCGCCGCCTCCAGTGCCAGCGCGGCGGCCTGCACCAGGTGCGTACGCTCCCAGCCGCACGGCCGGTCCGTGGCCCCGCCCGGGTTGGTCATCCGGCGCAGCTCCAGCAGCCCCTGCCAGGCGCTGTGCACCTCACGGCGCCGGACGGGACCGGCCTCTGCGGCGGCCTCCTCGCCGCCGACGCGCGCCGCGAACACGCCCGTCGACGCGGGCGCCTCCCCGGCGGGCTCGGGCGCCTGGGTGATGCCCTGCCGCACCCGGTGCCCCTCCGGGGTCAGAAAGTGATCGTGCGGCGGCCGGGGGTGGCGGAAGGCAAGGCCCCGCTTCACCAGTGCCGCGAGCTGCGACTCCGTACCCCGGAGCCGCCCGGTGACGGGATCGGCGGCGTCGATGACACGCCGCTGCGCGGCGGTCGGCGGTCGGGTCACGGCGTGCTCCTCTCCGGCCTCGGGCAGGCCCCGGGGCTGCTCGCCCCACCTGCTCGAAGGCTACGACCCGCCACTGACAACCGCGTCCGTCACCGACCACCGCCCCTACTGGCGGTACCCGCCGAGGAACCGCCCGATCCGGCCGATCGCTGCCTCCAGGTCGTCCGCGTGCGGCAGGGTCAGGATGCGGAAGTGATCCGGGGCCGGCCAGTTGAAGCCCGTGCCCTGGACCACCTGGATCTTCTCCCGCAGCAGCAGGTCCAGGACGAACCGCTCGTCGTCGTGGATCTTGTGCACCTTGGGGTCGAGACGCGGGAACGCGTACAGCGCTCCCTTCGGCTTCACGCACGTCACACCCGGGATCTCGTTGAGCATCCGCCAGGCCACGTCCCGCTGCTCCAGCAACCGCCCGCCGGGCCTGGTGAGGTCGCCGATGGACTGCCGGCCGCCGAGCGCGGCCTGGATGGCGTACTGCGCGGGCGCGTTGGCGCACAACCGCATGGAGGCCAGCATGGTGAGGCCCTCCAGGTAGTCCTTCGCGTGCTGCCGCGGCCCCGTGACCACCAGCCAGCCGGAGCGGAAGCCCGCCACGCGGTAGGTCTTGGACAGTCCGCAGAAGGTGAGGACGACCAGGTCGGGGGCGAGTGCGGCGGCCGAGTGGTGCACGGCGTCGTCGTAGAGGATCTGGTCGTAGATCTCGTCGGCGAAGACCATGAGGCCGTGCCGCCGGGCGAGGTCGAGGATGCCCTCGACGATCTCCTTGGGGTAGACCGCGCCGGTGGGGTTGTTCGGGTTGATGATCACGACCGCCTTCGTACGGTCGGTGATCTTCGACGCCATGTCGTCGAGGTCGGGGTACCAGTCGGCCTGCTCGTCGCACAGGTAGTGGACCGCCTTGCCGCCCGCGAGGGTCGTCACGGCCGTCCAGAGGGGAAAGTCCGGGGCGGGGATGAGGATTTCGTCGCCGTCCTCGATGAGCGCCTGCACGGCCATCGACACCAGTTCCGAGACGCCGTTGCCGAGGAAGACGTCGTCGACGCCGACCTCCAGACCGAGCGTCTGGTACCGCTGGGCGACCGCACGGCGGGCGGAGAGGATGCCGCGCGAGTCGGTGTAGCCGTGCGCCTGCGGCAGCATCCGGATCATGTCCTGGATGATCTCCTCCGGCGCCTCGAACCCGAAGAGCGCGGGATTGCCCGTGTTCAGGCGCAGCACACTGTGGCCCGCCTCCTCCAGCGCGTTGGCGTGCTCGATGACCGGGCCGCGGATCTCGTAACAGACCTCGCTGAGCTTGCTCGACTGCCGGAACTCCATGCGCCGCTCTCCTCTGCCGACTGTGTTGCTTGGTTTTACCAAGTAGGTGCTTGGAAAGTCCAACAACTTGTCTAGACTGCGTCGCATGCCACCTCGCCGACGCTACGACCAGTACTGCTCCGCCGCCCGCGCGCTCGACCTGGTCGGTGACCGCTGGACCCTGCTGATCGTCCGGGAGCTCCTCGCCGGTCCCCGCCGCTACACCGACCTGCACGCGGACCTGCCCGGGGTCAGCACCGACGTACTCGCCTCGCGGCTGAAGGACATGGAGCGCGACGGCCTCGCGACCCGGCGCCGGCTGCCGCCGCCCGGCGCGGCCTTCGTCTACGAACTCACGCCACGGGGGCGGGAGTTGCTTCCGGTGCTGCAGGCGCTGGGGGAGTGGGGGCAGGGCGAACTCGGGGAGCGCCGGCCGACGGACGCGGTGCGGGCGCACTGGTTCGCCCTGCCCCTGCTGCGCCTGCTGGACGGGGAGGGCCTCGTCGAAGTCCGCCTGGAGGAGGGCCTGTTCCACCTGTATGCCGGTGCCGGGGAAGGGCCCGTGTACGGCGACGGGCCCGCCCCCGGAGAGCCGGATGCCCGGCTGGTCCTGGACACCGCCACGTGCACGGCTATCAGCCGGGGGGAACTGAGCCTGGCCCGGGCCGTGGAAGAGGGCCGGATCGAGGTCACCGGCGACGGCACGCTGGCCAAGGCACTGCGCGAGGCATGAGAGAAGGCCCGCACGGGGCAGGCCTTCTGAGATGACGTCAGACGGGGGCTGACACTCGGTCGCGGCGAACGAGCCCTCCGCGCACGGTCACGCGCTCGGCACCCGTGACGGCCGTCCCGTCCCGCGCGTCAGCGCGTACCCGCCGACACCCGCCAGCGCGGCCAGGATCCCGCCGGCCGCGGTCCACACCCACCGGTCCGACCACCAGCCGGACGTCCAGCCGTCCTCGGGTTCGAGACCGGCCAGCACCGCCGCGTCCTCCTGCTCCTCATCGGGCTTGGTGGCGATCCCCGGCACCAGAGGCTCGGCGAGCGAGCCGTCCACCGCCGCGGACCCGCCGATGTCCTTGGAGTCCACCCGCACTTCGCTGCCGACCGGGAGGCCGAGGTCGGCGGTGGCGACGCCGGTGGTCGTCAGCCGGATGTAGTAGGTGCCCGGCAGCGGGTCGTCGGCCCACGGCTCCGACCAGGCGCGGACCGTGCGCAGCACGCAGGCCAGCTCGACCGAGGAGGCGTCCGCCGCGGCGGTGCGCGTCTGCGCCCCGTACTGGCAGGCCTGACGGCGGCGCAGACCGTCGTAGACGTCGATCTGCCAGGTCTGCGGGGCGTGGGTCTCCGGCAGCTTCACCGTCGCCTCGACCGTGGGGCGCTGTCCGGTGTCGGCGGGGAACGACCAGTACAGGTAGTCGCCGGTGGAGCCGCTCGCCGTGGCCGACTGCCCCTGCTCGATCTCCGTCGCCGTACGGAACGACGTACCGGCCTGCGTGGGGGCCGACGTGTCGTCCTGCGACGGACTCGGCGAGGCGTCGGCCGCGGCCGGGGCGGCCGCCAGGCCGAGGGTCAGCAACGCCGCGCTCAACGCTCGTACCATTTGCATCAGTTGGTCCTCCAGACCGCGACCCGCCAGCGCGACAGCCAGCCCCAGACGAGACCGGCGAGGAAGCCGGTGAGGATCAGCACGCCGAGCAGCCACCAGCCGCGGCCGAGACCGAAGGCGGCCACGTCGCCCGCCTGGCTCGGGCCGTCCACGACGTCGACGGTCAGCTCCAGCGGCAGACCGGGCGTGGCCTTCACGCCGGAGGCGGCCGAGAAGGAGTGGGTGACGGCCAGGCACACGGTCTCCGCGGCCGGCTTGTCGCCGTCGGCGTCGTCACGCTCGGGCTCGGGGTACCTGAGTCCCGTCGAGATCACGTCGGTGCGGCCGTTGCCCGCCGCCTCGCCGCGCACGATCTCGCGGCCCTTGGACGTGACGGCCCGCAGCAGCACGCCGTAGTCGGGGTTCACGGCCCGGTCGGCCGCGACGCTCACCGAGGCGCGCAGCTCCTGCCCCGGCAGGACCTCCACCCGGTACCAGCGCTGCTGCCCGAACTCCTCCCGGTCGGTGTACAGGCCCGACTTCAGCGTCGGCGCCCCGGCACACCGGTCGGCACCCTCCGCCGGCACCGGCGTCACCACCGGATCGGCCGCCCGGTCCACCAACTGGTTGACCCGGTCGGTGAGTTCGTCCTGGTGCTCGATCGAGGTGTACGTGCCGCCGGTGGCCTCGGCGATGCAGCTCAGCTGCCTGCTCAGCTTGGCGGTCGGCACCAGGCCCAGGGTGTCGATGGTCAGACCGATGCCCTTGGCCGCTATCTCGCGGGCGACCTCGCACGGGTCGAGCGGGGCGCAGGTGTCCTCGCCGTCGCTGATCAGCACGATGCGCTTGGAGCCGTCACCGCCCTCCAGGTCGCCGGCCGCCTTCAGCAGGGCCGGGCCGATCGGCGTCCAGCCCGTCGGGGTGAGGGTGGCGACGGCCGTCTTGGCCTCGGTGCGGTCGAGCGGCCCGACCGGGTAGAGCTGCGCGGTGTCCTTGCAGCCCGTCTTCCGGTCGTCCCCGGGGTAGTCGGCGCCCAGGGTGCGGATGCCGAGCTCGACCTCCTCGGGCGTCGCGTCGAGCACCTCGTTGAACGCCTGCTTCGCGGCGGCCATCCGCGACTGGCCGTCGATGTCCCGGGCCCGCATGGAGCCGCTCACATCGAGGACGAGGTCGACCTTGGGGGCGTCCTGGCCCGTGGGTTCACCGGCGGCCGCCCCGGCCGGGAAGGCGAGCCCGGCCGTCAGCGCGGCGAGCAGGGCACAGACCCCTGCCGCCAGCCGTGTTCTTGTGATCATCGCCGGATCCTATTGATCACCCGGCTCCGGCTCCAAAACGCCGCTTCACGCCAGCGGATTGGGCAGTTGCGCCCACTGGTCCCCGGGCGTCTGCGGCGAGAGCCGCATCAGCGTCAGCGCCTTCGTGGGCAGCGGATCCGCGCACAGCGCCGCGACGTCCGGAGTGTGCGGCAGGTCCCGTACCGCCGTCTCCAGCGCCGCCGCGAGCGCCGGACCCGACCCGGCCGTGCCGGCCAGCGCGCCCGCCACGAGGGAGCCGAACAGCTTGCGGCGGAGGGCGTGTTCGTCGTCCGTGACCATGCGGGCGGGCAGCTCGGGCACCGTGATGCCGTGCCGGGCGAGACGGGCCGGGCTGACGCGGATGTCGGCCAGGTCGCGGTAGACCAGCCGCAGCGGCTCGCCCGCCGCCGAGAGGACCACCAGGAGATTCTGACCGTGCGCCTCCAGGGCCACGCCCAGCTCCAGCAGCCGCAGCCCGACCGTGAGGGCGAGCCGCGTGAAACCGGCCAGCCAGGCGGGGGAGCGGGGGAGTTCGGTGGTGGCGAGCGCCGCCACCGGCAGCACCCGTTCGCCGCTGCCCGCGTACGCCTGCGGCGACTCCCGCAGGACGGCCGCGAAGTCGGGGGAACCGGCGGCCGCCGCGCCCAGGGTGCGGGTGACGTGCAGCAGGCCGTCCGTGCGGGCGGCGGGCGTCCCGGCGAAGTCCGACAGCACGGCCGACGCGGCGACCGAGGGCAGGGAGATGTCCCGCACCGAGGACGTCAGCCGGGCACTCAGCGCGGTCTTCACCTGCGGCCCGCCGGGCAGGGCCAGCGTCCGCAGGGACATCAGCGGATGCGCGGGGCGCCGCTCCTCGCACGCCCGCTTCAGCACATGCGCCGCCTGCCACGGATGCACCGGCAGCACCACGCGCCCCCCGTCGCGCAGCTCCCGCGGCCACTCGCCCGTCACGAGGCACTCCTCCGCCCGCACCGGCACCAGCCCCAGCTCCACGACCGGCCGGTGCTCGGGCCCGTAGGCGAGCTGGTCGGCCACCGAGAAGCCGGGCCGGGACCGGCACGTCGGATGGAACGGATGCCCGTCGACGATCCGCTGCTCCCACTCCCAGTCGCTCTCCGGCCAGCCGTCCCGAGCACCCTCCTGCCCTGCTCTCGACAGCGCCAACGAGGCGACACTGTGCCCGAGTTCCGCGGCGAAGGAAGCGGAGTGCGGTACGGCGAGGTCCGTCATCAGCCGCGCCGGATCCTCGTACTCCTTCTCGTCGAGACGTACGACGGTGACGTACGCGCCGGTCGCATACGGATCCGGCCGGGGGCCGTGCAGGCGGCGGCCGTCCGACAGGGACAGCGTCAGCCCGTCCCGGCCCTGCTCGCCGCGGGTGACCCAGGGCAGCGGATCATGGGCGAGACCGCGCCACAGCCGGGACAGCACGGCCGCCCGGGAGCCGGGCAGTTCGGCCTCGTACCGCGGCAGGAGTCCGGGCCGTACGACGGACAGCTCGTCGGCGACCTCGGTCTCGGCGGTGGGGGGACGGTGCACGGGCGGGCTCCTCGGGTACGAATAGGGGCGTCACAGCGGAATGGCGACGACCGACATACTGATCATCTCCGCCCGGAACGCTGGAAGGACCGTAGGGACGAGTGGAACGCGTGGACCTCATGCCCCCGCCCGCCGACGACGACTCGGCCCACGGCGACAGCGTGGCCATCGGCGCTCTCGCCGACGCATATGCCGCCGTGCCCCTGCTGAACTGCCTGCTGCGGGAGGTGGCCCGGCCGGTGCGCCAGGAGGGCGGACACCATGTCTACCGGCTGCCCGGCGGGAGCCGCCTGCTGCGGGTGCGCGGAACGCGGCGGCCCACCGAACCGGAGGTCGAGGTCGCGGGCGCCTGGCACCGCGTCGGCCACACCGAGCTGGTCAAGCTCGTCGCCGAGGAACTGCGCCGGCACACCGGGGTGTCCAACCACGAGCTGCCCGCCGAGATGCTGGACAGCCGGGACGCCGTGGCCGCCCTGCTCGCCGCCCGCGCCCGGGCCACCCCGCCCGACGACCTCTACCTGCGCTCCGAGCAGTCCCTCCTCACCGGCCACACCCACCACCCGGCCCCCAAGGCGCGCGGGGGCGGTCCCGCCGCCGGCTGGCTGCCGTACGCGCCCGAGGCGTACGCCGGCTTCCCGATGGCCCTGCTCGGACTGCGCGAGGACGCCGTCGTCGAGGAGGGCGACACCTCCGCCCTCGACGCCCTCGGCACGGCCCCGCCCGGCTACCGCCTGCTCCCGGCCCACCCCTGGCAGCTCGACCTGGCCGGGCAGGAACTCGCGGCCGCCTTCGCGGACGGCAGGCTGATCCGGCTCGGCACGACCGCCTTCGACACCTGGCCCACGGCCGCGATCCGCACGCTGTACACGCCCGGGCACGACCTCTTCCTGAAGTTCAGCCTGGACGTGCGCATCACCAACGACATCCGCCGGCTGTGGCGCCACGACCTGCTCGCCCTGCGCAGGACGGACGCGGCCGTGTGCGCCGCCCTCGCGACGTTCGACGGGCCCCCGGCCTGGCTCGGCGACCGCGGTTACCGCACCGCCGACTTCGCTTTCGAGGCCCTGGCCGTCCTCGTCCGTGACGGCTTCGGCGACCGCCTGCTGCCCGGCGCGACCCCGCTGCTCGCCGCCGGTCTCGTCGAGGGCTTCGAGGGCAGCCCGCTCGACCGCGCCGCCGACCCCGGGGCCTGGTGGGCGGCGTACCTGGCCCAGGTCGTGCCCCCGGCGCTGACGGCGTTCGCCGAGCACGGCGTCGTCATCGAGGCCCACCTGCAGAACACCCTGGTCGCCGTGGACGCCGACGGCCTGCCGGTGCAGGCGCTGTACCGGGATGCCGAGGGCGTGAAGCTGCTGCCGGACGTGTCGCGGCAGGCAGGCTGGGAGCGGCTCGTGTACTGCCTGGTCGTCAACCACCTCATCGAGATCGCCGGCGCCCTCACCGAACGGCACCCCGGTTTCGACCCCTGGCCCGCCGTCCGCCGCGAACTCGCCCGCCACGACCTCCCCGAGATTCCCGCCCTGCTCACCTCACCGACCCTCCCCGCCAAGACCAACCTGCTGCTGCGCTGGACGGGCGCGGACGGCGCGGACGCCCGCTACCGGCCGCTGCCCAACCCGCTGAGAGCAGGGACCTGACGTGCCGGGTCCAGGCACCCGCATGAAATGATGATCACAACAGGCAGCGAGGGAGGGTGCGACATGTCCGCGAAGCCGGACGCGGGGGTTCCCTGCCGCATCGTCGTCTGCCGGGACTGCTGCTGCGGCAGCCGCAAGATCAGAGGCGTCGATCACGCCGCCCAGACCGAGCGCCTGCGCGAGGCGGCACCGGTGCGCGTCTCCGACTGCCTCGACGTCTGCGACCAGGCCAACGTCATCGTCGTCCAGCCGTCCGCCGCGGGCCGGGCCGCCGGAGGCCGGCCGGTGTGGCTGGGCCTGGTCAACGACCCGGCGGCCACCGAGGACGTCGTCTCCTGGGTCCGGGAGGGCGGCCCCGGGGTCGCGCCGGTGCCCGACATCCTCGGCCTGTACGTCTTCAGCCCGCACACGAAGCGAGGCGCCGGCTCTTCATGACCCGGTCGCCGGCACGCACAGCACCGGCACGCTCGACAGGTGCAGCAGCTTGTGCGGAGTCGAGCCCAGCAGCGCCCCGCGCACCGGGCTCTCGCCCCACGTGCCCACCACGATGACCCTGGCGCCGTGGCGGGCCGCCGCCTCGATCAGCGCCTGCGCGGGCCGCTCGTCGATGAGCTCCACCGACGTCCGCACCCCGGCCTCGTCGGCCACCCGGACCGCGTGACCGAGTGCGGTGTTGCCGGCCTCGCGGACGGCCTCGTGATGAGCGCCGTACTCCTCGCCCGTGACGCCGGGGGCGGCGACGCCGTAGACGATCACCAGGGGCTCGTCGTACGCGGTCGCCACCTCGATGGCGACGCGCAGCGCCTGCAGGGCGCCCGGGGACTCGTCGAAACCGAGGACCACCGACATCTTCAGGACTCCTTGCCGTCGACGAGGTCCGGGTCGACCACGCTCGGGTGTTCCGACCAGAAGGCGGGCGCCCTCAGCCGCCACACGATCATGAGGATCAAGCCCGCGACGACGATGCCGATGCCGATGACGAGCGGGGGACCGAGCCCGAACCAGGAGACGCCGCTGTAGGAGTTCTCGGGGTCGGACATGTCCGTCACGGATTCCACCAGCAGCCATGCCAGCAGCCCCGCACCGATCAGCGGTCCGAGGCCGATCAGGAAGAAGTTGCGGACGCTGCGGGTGAGTTGGCGACGGTAGTACACCGCGCAGGCGAGACCCGTGAGCGCGTAGTAGAACGCGATCAGCAGGGACAGGGCGGTGAGGGAGTCGAACAGGGCGTTCTCACTGAGGTGGTAGAGGACGAGGTACCAGGCGATGGCGATGCCGGCGACCCACCAGGTGCTCACGTCGGGGGTGCGGAACCGCGGGTGGATGCGGCCGAAGTGCGCGGGCAGCGCATGCCGGCGTGCCATGGACAGGCCCGTGCGCGACGCCGGGATGATCGTCGTCTGCGTGGAGGCGAGCGCCGACGTCGAGACCGCCAGCAGGACGACCCAGTCCCAGCCGCCCATCGCCTCCTCGGCGAGCAGGGCGAAGATGAACTCCTCCTCCGCCGCGTTCTCGGCGAGGTAGTCCGTACCCGCGTAGGCCACGACCGCGTAGGCGACCGCGATGTAGGTCACCAGCAGCACCACCGTCGACCACACGGCGGCCTTGCCGGGGGCGGTGGCCGAGTCCTCGACCTCCTCGGTGAGGTTGACCGCCGACTCCCACCCCCAGTAGATGAACACGCCCAGCAGCAGGGACGCGGTCAGAGACGCTCCGCCGGCGCCGAACGGGTCGAGCCAGCTGAACTTCGGGTCGACGGCGTCGAGGGTGCCGGTGTCGGCGTAGACCCGGTAGAGCGCCACCACGGCGAAGGCGAGCAGGCAGGCGACCTGCGCCAGGATGAGGACGTTCTGCACCTTGGCCGACACCTCTGTGCCGATCACGCAGACGGCCGTCATCACCAGGATGAGCAGCACCGTCAGGACCTGGCGCACCACGTCGTTGTCGGCCCAGCCGTCCAGGCCGACGGCGAGCAGGAAGAACGTCACGGCGACGTCCGCGAGCGACCCGACGACCAGGACGCCCGTCATCGCGATGGCCCAGCCGCCGAGCCAGCCCGCCCACGGCCCCATGGCCCGGGTGACCCAGGAGAACGTCGTGCCGCAGTCCTGGTCGACCTTGTTGAGGTAGTAGAACGCCGACGCGATCAGCAGCATGGGCACGAACGACGCGAGCATCACCCCGGGGGCGTAGATGCCCACCAGCGCGACGATCGGGCCGATGACCGCCGCAACGGAGTACGCGGGTGAGGTCGCGTTGAGTCCGATGACCAGCGCGTCCACGAACCCGATCGCGTCGGGCTTCAGGCTCGCCGCCGGGGGCGGGCCCGAATCCGTGATGTCCTTGGCCATGCTCCCTCGCTCCTGTTGTGTGTGAATCCATACAACAGGCACTTTCGGGGCGCTTTAACTATTGATGCCCTTTTCGGGTGTCATGTCGCTCTACGGCCGCGGACCAGCAGGTGCAGGAAGTACGGCGTGCCGATCACCGCCGTCATCAGGCCCGCGCCCAGCTGGGCGGGGGCGATGACGGTGCGGCCGAGCAGGTCGGCGGTGCAGACCAGCGCGGCGCCGAGCAGGACGGCGACCGGTACGACCCGCACATGCCGCCGGCCCACCAGGGCACGGGCCGCGTGCGGCGCCACCAGGCCCACGAAACCGATCGTGCCGGCCGAGGCGACGGCGGTCGCGGCGAGCAGCACACCCACCACCAGGAAACCCAGCCTGGCCCGCGGCAGTCCGAGGCCGAGCAGCCGCGGGGTGTCCTCGTCGAGGGAGACGAGGTCCAGCTCGGTGCGCCGGGTGACCGCGACGGCCAGGCCCAGCGCCAGCACGAGCGCGACGGGCAGCACGTCCGCCATGGTCCGCCCGTACGTCGAACCCGACAGCCAGGTCAGCGCCTTGGTGGCGTTGAACGGGTCGGTGAGCACGATGAGCAGGCTGATCAGGGCCGTGGAACCGGCCGCCATGCCGATGCCGACGAGGACCAGCCGGTTCTGCCGGTAACCGCCCCGGGCGGAGAGCCCGAAGACGATCGCGGAGGCCAGCGCCGCGCCTCCGAACGCGGCACCCGCGACGCCCCAGGACCCGGCGGCGGGCACGGTGGTGACGAGCAGGACGGCGCCCAGCGCGGCACCGCCGGACACGCCCAGCACCCCGGGCTCCGCGAGGGGGTTGCGGGTCACGGCCTGCACCAGCGTGCCGGCCAGGGCGAGCGCCCCGCCCGCGCACAGGGCCGCGAGCACCCGCGGAACGCGCGTGTCCAGGACGAAGGAGACGGTCTGCCCGGCCCGCCCCTGCACCCAGTTGGCGACATCGCCGAGCAGGAGTTTGCTGTCGCCGAGCAGGATGCCCGCCAGTGCGACGCCGACGACCGCGGCGACGAGTGCGGCCACGGTGACGAGGAACGCCCTCCGGCTCGGGATGCGCAGCCGGTCCGGAGCGTCGGCCCCGGCGGTGTCCCGCAGCCGCAGGGCCGTCACCACCAGGAAGACGGCACCGACCAGGCTGGTGACGATGCCGGTCGGGACGGCCACCGCCGTGTCCGCCGGGATGAGGGCCCGCAGCAGCACGTCCGACCCGAGCACCAGCCCGGCACCGGCCAGACCGGCCACGGGCAGGACCGCCCGGGCCCGGGTGAAGCTCCGGAACCGGCGGGCGAGCGGACGTACCAGCGCGGGGGCGCACAGGCCGACGAAGCCGATGGGCCCGGCCAACGTGACGGCCGCCGCGGACAGCAGTGCCGCCAGCACCACCACCGTGACGCGGGTGGCGTGCACCGGGACACCCAGACCGCGCGCGGCGTCGTCCCCGAGGGCCAGCGCGTCGACCCGGCGGGCGACCAGCAGCAGCCCGACGAGCCCCACCGAGGTGACGGGGAGCATCTGCAGGACGCCGTCGAAGCCGTTCTGGCCGATGCTGCCCTGGTTCCACTGGTAGAGGCCCTCCGTCTGCTGCGGGAACAGCAGGAGCAGCCCTTCCGTGACGGAGTTCAGGCCGAGCGCGAGCGCGGTACCGGCGAGAACCAGCCGTACGGTGCCCGTGCCGAGGCCGGACAGGGCGAGCACGACGGCCGCGGCCGCCAGTCCGCCCGCGAAGGCGACACCGGAGGAGGCGAGCAGCGGCAGCGAGACGCCGGTCGCGCCGACCAGCCCGAGGGCCAGGTACGAACCGGCGTTCACCGCGAGGGTGTCGGGCGAGGCGAGCACATTGCGGCTGACGGCCTGCAGGACCGCGCCCGCGATGCCGAGGACGACGCCGACGAGGATGCCGGCGGTCATCCGCGGCAGCCGGGAGGCGATGACCACGGACGCGTCGCCCGGATCGGCCTGCCCGGTCAGGGCCTTGAACACCTGCGCCGGTCCGACGGCGGCGGTGCCCTGGGTGATGTCGACGACGGCGAGGGCGGCGACGAGGAGGACGAGCCCGGCCGTCACCGCGGCCGCACCCGTCCGGGACGCGGCCGCCGGCGGACGGGTGACGGGAGGCGCTTCGGTGACGGCCATGGCCCCGCTACTTCGTCAGCGCGCCGACGAGGGCGTCGATGTACGCCTCCATCGACTCGGGACCGCCGAACATCCAGATGCCGTCGGGCAGCCGGTGCACGTTGCCGGCCTTCACGAAGGGCAGGGAGGTCCACACGGCGTTCTTCTTCAGCGGCCCGGTGAAGGGGTTGCTGGACTTGTCGCCGTCGTTGCCTATGTAGGCGAACTGGACGTCCTTCGGCAGGCCGGTGAGGCCCTCGACGTCGGTGGTGCCGAGGCCGTAGGCGGGGTCGCCCTTGACCTTCCAGGCGTTCTTCAGGCCGAGCTGCTCGTTGACGGCGCCGATGAGGGAGCCGCCGGTGTACGGGCGCAGGGAGACCTGGTTGGACGTCACGTAGCCGTCGGCGAAGGCGATGTCGGTGCCGCCGAGCTTCGCGTCGGCGAGGGCCTTCTTGCCCTCGGCGACCTTGGCCTCGAAGTTCTTCCGGGCCGTCTCGGCCTTGTCGGTGGTGCCGGTGGCCTTGGCGATGAGGTCGAGGTTGGTGAACATCTGGCCGATCTGGTCGGAGGCGTCCGCGGACTTGATCTCCAGAACGGGGGCGATCTTCCGCAGCTGCTTCACGGCGGCGTCCGGCAGGTCGGAGCTGGCCACGATCAGGTCGGGGGAGAGCGAGGCGATGGTGTCCATGCTCGGCTCGCCGCGCGTGCCGATGTCCTTCGGCTCGTTCTTCAGCGGGACGGCGGTGTCCCAGGTCTTGTAGCCCTTGACGTCGGCGACGCCGACGGGGTCGACGCCGAGGGTGATGAGACTCTCGACCTCGTTCCACTCGGTGGCGACGACCTTCTTGGCCGGGCCGTCCAGCTTCACCTTCGCGCCGGTGGAGTCGGTGAGGCTGATGGCCTCGGAGGTCTTCTTCTTCGCGCTGTCGGCGGCCGGCTCGGTGGTGCCGCACGCGGCGAGGGTGAGCGCCGCGGCGGTGGTGGTGGCCGCGGTGAGCAGGAGACGTCTCATGAGGTGGTGCCGAGCCTTTCGCTTCGGGTGGTGCGGGAGTGGTGCCGGCCGATCGGACGGGTCCGTATCCGGCCGGTGTGGGGGTCTGTGTCGACGTCGATCCGGATGCCGTAGACGGCGGTCAGCCGCTGCGGGGTCAGGACGTCCTCGGGGCGGCCGTCGGCGACGATCCGGCCCGCTTCGAGGAGCGTGATCCGGTCGGCGATGGCCGCGGCCTGGTCGAGGTCGTGCAGGACGACTCCGACGGCGATCCCGTGGTCGTCCGCCAGATCGCGGACGAGGTCGAGGAGTTCGATCTGGTAGCGCAGGTCGAGATAGGTGGTCGGTTCGTCCAGGAGCAGCACGCCGGTCTCCTGCGCGAGGCAGCCCGCGAGCCACACGCGCTGCAGCTGCCCGCCGGACAGGTGGTCGGCGCCGCGCTCGGCGAGGTCCGTCACGCCGGTCAGCGCGAGCGCCCGCTCCACCGCGGCCGAGGCGTCCGGGTCCGGGCGGCCGAAGCGGCCCCGGTAGGGGTAGCGGCCGAACTCGACGAGATCCCGCACGGTCAGTCCGCTGGGCGTGGGACGACCCTGCGTCAGCAGGGCCACGTGCCGCGCGAACTCCCGGGCGGTCAGGGCGAGGCCGTCGGTGTCGGCGTCGATCCTGAGCTCGGCCCGGCGGGCCCGCTGCAAGCGGGCGATCGTCCGCAGCAGCGTCGACTTCCCGCTGCCGTTGGGACCGACCAGGACGGTCACCTCACCGGGCCGCAGCGCGATCGCCGCGTCGTGCACGACGTCCGTGCCGTCGTACGACACGGTCACGCCCGTGGCCGACAGCTGATGCCCGCGCAGACGCAGTCCGCCGGCCGTCTCTTCACCAGATCTCACGCGGCGAAGGTTAGCCTAACCTAATATCGCCTTGACAAGAGGGCGGGCGGTCCTGCTCGGCCCGCGAGACCGCTCGGCGGCTGTCACGCTTCGTTACTATGGTCGCTTCATGCCGGAGACCGGAAGCAGGGGGCGCACCCCGAGCGACGGACTGCTGGGGAGAAAGGGCGCGGAATACACGGTGGATACGCGACGGGGTCTTCCAGGATGTTGAGAGAGGTTGTCGCAACCCGCTACATCGCACCCTTGCGCTCCGGCGGCTCCGTCCCCGGAGTCGTCGAGGCGGACGACCTCGGCACGTACGTCGTGAAGTTCACCGGCTCCGCGCAGGGCCGCAAGGCGCTGGTCGCCGAGGTGATCGTGGGGGAACTGGCCCGCGCCCTCGGGCTGCGCTTCCCCGAGCTGGTCCTGGTGCACTTCGACCCGGCGATCGCGGACCACGAGCCGCACCAGGAGGTGCGGGACCTGCACGCGGCCAGCGCGGGCGTCAACCTCGGCATGGACCATCTGCCGGGCGCCCGGGACTTCACACCGGAGATCGCCCGGGTCTTCCCCGTCGATCCGCTGGAGGCCGGGAAGATCGTCTGGCTCGACGCCCTGACCGTGAACGTCGACCGTACGGTCCACAGTTCCAACCTGATGGTCTGGCCCACCCTCGGCGTCGCCATCCCGCGCCTGTGGCTCATCGACCACGGCGCCGCCCTCGTCTTCCACCACCGCTGGGACGCCACCGACCCCCGCAAGGCCTACGACTTCCGGCACCACGCCCTCGGCCACTACGCGCCCGACGTCCGGGCCGCCGACGCCGAGCTGGCGCCGAAGGTCACCGAGGAACTGCTGCGGCGGATCCTCGCCGAGGTCCCCGACGCCTGGCTCGCCGACGAGCCGGGTTTCGCCACGCCGGACGAGGTGCGCGAGGCGTATGTGACGTACCTCCACGCGCGCGTGCGCGCCTCCGGAGCGTGGCTGCCCACCGACTTCCCCACCCGGGAGGAACTCGCCGCCGAGGAGGCCCTCCGGGCGGCGAAGAACCAGCAAGGACGCCCCGCGTGGCTCAGGCAGGTGCCCGATCTGCACGGCAAGCCCGCGGCCCAGCAGGATTGGTCGGTGCACCTCGGATGAGTGGCCGTGTCGAGATCGAGTACTGCACCCAGTGCCGCTGGCTGCCCCGCGCGGCCTGGCTGGCGCAGGAACTGCTCACGACCTTCGAGGCCGAACTGACGGAACTGGCCCTGAAGCCCGGCACGGGCGGGGTGTTCGTCGTCCGCGTCGGCGACGAGGTCGTCTGGGACCGGCGCGAGCAGGGCTTCCCCGAACCGACGGCCGTGAAGAAGGCCGTACGCGACCGAGTGGCCCCGGGGAAGACCCTGGGCCACTCGGAGCGCTAGAGGTCCGGCCCGCGCGTCAGCCCTTGAGCTGCTCGTACGCCGGCAGCGTCAGGAAGTCGGCGTAGTCCTCGTCGAGGGAGACCGTCAGCAGCAGGTCGTGCGCCTGCTGCCAGTTGCCGGCCGCGAAGGCCTCGTCTCCGATCTCGGCGCGGATGTTCGCGAGTTCCTCGGCGGCGACCTTGCGGGCGAGTTCGGCGGTGACCTGCTCGCCGTTGTCGAGGACGACCTCCGCGTTGATCCACTGCCAGATCTGCGAGCGGGAGATCTCGGCGGTGGCCGCGTCCTCCATGAGGTTGAAGATGGCGACCGCGCCGAGGCCGCGCAGCCAGGCTTCGATGTAACGGATGCCGACCTGCACGGCGTTGATCAGACCCGCGTACGTCGGCTTGGCGTCGAGCGAGTCGATGGCGATCAGGTCGGCCGCTCGGACGTCGACGTCCTCGCGCAGCCGGTCCTTCTGGTTGGGCTTGTCGCCCAGGACCTTGTCGAAGGACTCCATGGCGATCGGCACCAGGTCGGGGTGGGCGACCCAGGAGCCGTCGAAACCGTCGTTCGCCTCGCGGTCCTTGTCGGCGCGGACCTTCTCGAAGGCGACCTTGTTGACCTCGGCGTCCCGGCGCGAGGGGATGAAGGCCGCCATGCCGCCGATCGCGTGCGCGCCGCGCTTGTGGCAGGTGCGGACGAGGAGTTCGGTGTAGGCCCGCATGAACGGGGCCGTCATCGTCACCGCGTTGCGGTCCGGCAGGACGAACTTCGCGCCACCGTCACGGAAGTTCTTGACGATGGAGAACAGGTAGTCCCAGCGGCCCGCGTTCAGCCCGGAGGCGTGGTCGCGCAGCTCGTAGAGGATCTCCTCCATCTCGTACGCGGCGGTGATCGTCTCGATGAGGACGGTCGCCCGGATCGTGCCCTGCGGGATGCCGCAGTACTCCTGCGCGAAGACGAAGACCTCGTTCCAGAGGCGGGCCTCCAGGTGGGACTCCGTCTTGGGGAGGTAGAAGTAGGGGCCCTTGCCGAGGTCCAGCAGGCGCTGGGCGTTGTGGAAGAAGTACAGGCCGAAGTCGACGAGGGCGCCGGGCACCGGGGTGCCGTCGGCGTCGACGAGATGACGCTCGTTCAGGTGCCAGCCGCGCGGGCGCATGACGACCGTGGCGAGCTCCCCGTCCGCCTTCAGGGCGTAGGACTTGCCGGACTTCGGGTCGGTGAAGTCGATGTTCCGGGTGTAGGCGTCGCTCAGGTTGACCTGGCCGAGGACCACGTTCTCCCAGGTGGGGGCGGAGGCGTCCTCGAAGTCCGCGAGCCACACCCGGGCGCCCGAGTTGAGGGCGTTGATGGTCATCTTGCGGTCGGTGGGACCGGTGATCTCGACCCGGCGGTCGTTCAGGGCGTCCGGGGCCGGGGCGACCTTCCAGGAGTCGTCGGCGCGGATCGCGGCCGTCTCCGGGAGGAAGTCGAGGGTGGAGGTGCGGGCGATCTCGGCGCGGCGCTCGGCGCGGCGGGCGAGGAGTTCGTCACGCCGGGGCGTGAACCGCCGGTGCAGCTCGGCCACGAAGGCGAGCGCCGCTTCGGTGAGGACCTCCTCCTGCCGGGGCAGGGGCTCGGCGTCGACGATGGCCAGCGGGGACGGCGCTGGAGCGGACATGAACGGTCACTTCCTTCAGCGAGCTGTGAAGACGAACCGGCGGCGGTGTGGCACCGGGTGCCAGTCTTCCCGGATACGGCGTTCGGCGCCCGCGATGAAGCTGAGGGATGTCGGGCGCTTCTGAACAGTGGATACTAGTTTCCTCATGGTGGAAGTTCAATCATCTGTTGATGTCGAGATTCTCCGGGTCGAGGAAAGGTGGCGCTCCGTGCCACCCCGCTCACTCCAGGTGGGACAGATCGGCTTCGGTGTCGATGTCGAACGGCCGGGCCACGTCGCCGCACTCGACGAGGGTGATCGCCGGCCCGTGCTCCTTCAGATAGGCGCGTGCCCCCCGGTCCCCGGTCGCAGTCGCGGCGATGCCCGCCCAGTGGGCGGCACCGAAGAGCACCGGATGGCCGCGCACACCGTCGTACGCGGCCGAGGCGAGCGACTCCTCGCCCTCGTGCGCCGCGAGGACCCGGGCCACCGCCTCGGGTCCGATGCCGGGCTGGTCGACGAGTGACACCAGGGCGGCCCGGGCGCCCGTGCCGGCGAGTGAGTCGAGCCCGGCGCGCAGGGAGGTCCCCATGCCCTGCTCCCAGTCCGGGTTGTCGACCAGGACGCAGCCCGGCAGCGAGGCGCGTGCGCGCACCTCGTCGGCCTGCGCGCCCAGAACCACGTGGACCCTCGCGCAGCCGCCCTCCCGCAGCACCCGCACCGCGTGCTCCACAAGGGGCCGTCCCCGGTGGGGGAGCAGTGCTTTGGGCCGCCCGCCCAGCCGCCGCCCGCCACCGGCGGCGAGCAGCAGCCCCGCAACCGCTGGTGCTCCGCCCGTCGTCTCCCGTGTCGTCATGGCTCCTGCATACCGCACGCCCCGTACGGGGGTACGACGGCGCGGGGCGCGCGTCGGACAGACGTGCGCCTCGGGCCAGAAAGTCACTCAGTGAGACAAGTCGATGACGCAATGGACTGGCGCCCGGCGGCCCGCGTCGTTTACTGTCGCCCGCACCGACCGGCCGGGCGCCCGATCGCTGCCCGGTGTGGGGGACTTCGCGTCGGAAGGGCACGCGCACGACGAGGTGCGAGGGGGAGGACTGTGTTGCGGAGCGTGGAGCAGAAGCGGCAGGGGCCTGTGACCGGCGGCGAGGACCCGCGCGTGACGGAGCTGCGCTCCGCCGTGTCCCGGTTGCGCCGCCGACTGGCCGCCCATCCCGGCGAGTTCGCCGACCGGACCATCGCCGAGGAGGAACTGGCCGCCGTGGCCGCCATGGCCGCCGACGGCATCCCGGAGATCTCCCGCCTGCGCCGCTCCCTCCTGCTGCTCGCGGGCGCGATCGGCTCGGTGAGCGCGCTGTCCGCGGAGCTGACGGAGGTCCGGCGGGCGGTGGACCTCTTCGGGGGGCCGGTGCGGGGCCAGGGGTAGGAGGCCCCGGTCCGGCACGGTGAGGGTTCGTCAGGGACCGTACGTCGGGCAGGGGTTGCCTGCCCGACGCCGTCCTGTGTCCGTCATGCCGGGCTCTGGCTGGCGAGCGCCTCGGACAGCTCCCCGGCGACCTGCTGGAGCACCGGCACGATCTTCTCCGTCAACGCCTCCGTGACCCGGCCGGCCGGACCGGAGATGGAGATGGCCGCGGCGGTGGGGGAGTCGGGCACCGGAACCGCGAGGCAACGGACCCCGATCTCCTGCTCGTTGTCGTCGATGGCGTAGCCCTGCCGGCGTACGTCCTCCAGGGCCGCGAGGAACCCGTCGGCCGTCGTGATCGTCTTCTCCGTCGCGGCGGGCATGCCCGTCCGGGCGAGCAGCGCCCGCACCTCCTCCGGCGGGAAACCGGCGAGCAGGGCCTTGCCCACGCCCGTGGAGTGCGGCAGCACCCGCCGGCCGACCTCCGTGAACATGCGCATCGAGTGCTTCGAGGGCACCTGCGCCACGTAGACGATCTCGTCCCCGTCCAGCAGTGCCATGTTCGCCGTCTCGCCGGTCTCCTCGACCAGTCGCGCCAGGTACGGCCGCGCCCAGGTGCCCAGCAGCCGGGAGGCCGACTCGCCGAGGCGGATCAGGCGCGGGCCGAGTGCGTACCGCCGGTTGGGCTGCTGACGTACGTACCCGCAGGCCACCAGCGTGCGCATCAGGCGGTGGATGGTCGGCAGGGGCAGGCCGCTGCTCGCGGACAGCTCGCTCAGGCCGACCTCGCCGCCCGCGTCCGCCATCCGTTCGAGCAGGTCGAAGGCGCGCTCCAGGGACTGGACGCCGCCGTTGGCGGAGGACCGGGCGGAGTCGGTGGTGCTGGCGCTGGACGTCGGCACGGCGCGTTCCTTTCGGGGCGGGCGGGAAGGGCAGAAGCCTACCCGGCAGTCGGTTGACTCCCCGCTTGTACGTAGCTACGTTCTGCTTGCTGGAAGTTTAATTCCGCTTTGTGGAAACGTCCAGGGGTGTCCGCCTGAAGGGCGCCGCAGCCAAGTGTGCCCTTGACGGCGCGGAAGAGGGGGTGAAGACTCCTTCAACAGAAAGTTGAATTCCGTTAAGCGGAAGTAAGGGGTTCGGGTGTCCGACGCTGAACTGGTGCTGCGCTCGACGCGCGTCATCACTCCCGAGGGAACGCGTGCCGCATCCGTCGCGGTGACCGACGGCACGATCACGGCCGTCCTCCCGCACGACGCGCCCGTACCGGAGAGCGCCCGACTTGAGGACCTGGGCGACCACGTCCTGCTGCCCGGCCTGGTCGACACGCACGTGCACGTCAACGACCCCGGCCGCACCGAGTGGGAGGGCTTCTGGACCGCCACCCGCGCCGCGGCGGCCGGTGGCATCACGACCCTCGTCGACATGCCCCTCAACTCCCTCCCACCGACCACGACCGTCCCGCACCTGCGCACCAAGCAGCACGTCGCCGCCGACAAGGCGCACATCGACGTCGGCTTCTGGGGCGGCGCCCTGCCCGACAACACCAAGGAGCTCCGCCCGCTGCACGAGGCCGGCGTGTTCGGCTTCAAGGCGTTCCTGTCGCCGTCCGGCGTCGACGAGTTCCCGCACCTGGAGCGGGACTCCCTCTCCCGCACCATGGCCGAGATCGCCGCCTTCGACGGACTGCTCATCGTGCACGCCGAGGACCCCCACCTCCTCGCCTCCGCCCCGCAGCAGGCGGGCCCCCGGTACGCCGACTTCCTCGCCTCCCGCCCCCGGGACGCCGAGGACACCGCCATCGCCCAGCTCATCCGCGAGGCGAAGGCCCTCCACGCGCGCGTGCACGTCCTGCACCTCTCCTCCAGCGACGCCCTGCCGATGATCGCCGAGGCGCGGGCGGAGGGTGTCCGCATCACCGTGGAGACCTGCCCCCACTACCTGACCCTCACCGCCGAGGAAGTCCCCGACGGCGCCAGCGAGTTCAAGTGCTGCCCGCCCATCCGCGAGGCCGCCAACCAGGACCTCCTCTGGCAGGCGCTCGCCGACAGCACCATCGACTGCATCGTCACCGACCACTCCCCGTCCACGGCCGACCTGAAGACCGACGACTTCGCCACCGCCTGGGGCGGCATCTCCGGACTCCAGCTCAGCCTGGCCGCGGTGTGGACCGAGGCCCGCAAGCGCGGACACGGCCTGGAGGACGTGGTCCGCTGGATGTCCGCGCGCACCTCCGAACTGGTCGGGCTCGACGACCGCAAGGGCGCCATCGCGGTGGGCCGCGACGCCGACTTCGCCGTCCTCGCACCCGACGAGACCTTCACCGTCGACCCGGTGGCCCTCCAGCACCGCAACCGCGTCACGGCGTACGCGGGCAAGACCCTGCACGGTGTCGTGAAGTCCACCTGGCTGCGCGGGCAGCGCATCGTCGCGGACGGCGAGTTCACCGAACCGAAGGGGCAGCTCCTCACCCGCACCCACTGAAAACCATCCCGGACCTCGAAAGGCAGACCTGATCACCGTGACGGCGATTCCCAGTTTCACCGGCGACGCGAACCCCTACGGAGGCGGTGACCCGTACGCGGACTACCGCACCGCCGACTTCCCCTTCACCCAGTACGCCGACCTCGCCGACCGGCGTCTGGGGGCCGGTGTCATCGCCGCCAACGACGAGTTCTTCGCCCAGCGCGAGAACCTGCTGGTGCCCGAGCCCGCCGAGTTCGACCCCGAGCACTTCGGCCACAAGGGCAAGATCATGGACGGCTGGGAGACGCGCCGCCGCCGGGGCGCCTCCGCCGACCACCCCTGGCCGACCGCCGAGGACCACGACTGGGCGCTGGTCCGCCTCGGCGCCCCGGGCGTGATCCGCGGGATCGTCGTCGACACCGCCCACTTCCGCGGCAACTACCCGCAGGCCGTCTCCGTCGAGGGCACCCGCGTACCGGGCTCCCCGTCACCGGAGGAGCTCCTCGGGGACGACGTGAAGTGGACGACCCTCGTGCCGCGCACCGCGGTCGGCGGCCACGCGGCGAACGGTTTCGCCGTCGACGTCGAGCAGTGCTTCACCCACCTGCGGGTCAACCAGCACCCCGACGGCGGCATCGCCCGCCTGCGCGTCCACGGCGAGGTCGTCCCCGACCCCGCGTGGCTGGAGGCGCTGGGCACCTTCGACGTCGTCGCCCTGGAGAACGGCGGCCGGGCCGAGGACGCCTCCAACCTCTTCTACTCGCCCGCCTCCAACACCATCCAGCCGGGCCGCTCCCGCAAGATGGACGACGGCTGGGAGACCCGCCGCCGCCGCGACCAGGGCCACGACTGGATCCGCTACCGGCTGGCCGCCCAGGCCAGGATCCGCGCCCTGGAGATCGACACCGCCTACCTCAAGGGCAACAGCGCCGGCTGGGCGTCGGTCTCGGTCAGGGACGGCGAGGACGGCGACTGGCAGGAGATCCTGCCGCGCACCCGCCTCCAGCCCGACACCAACCACCGCTTCGTCCTCCCGGCCCCGGCCGTCGGCACGCACGCGCGCGTGGACATCTTCCCGGACGGCGGCATCTCCCGGCTCCGCCTGTTCGGCTCGCTGACCCCGGAGGGCACGAGCCGGCTGGCGGCACGCCACCAGGAGCTGGGTGGCTGAACCACCCCGTGACCGTGGGGCGCACCGGCCGGACAGCACCGGTGCGCCCCACGTGTCTCACGCCGCGTGGCCGCCGTCCACCGAGAACTCCGCCCCGGTCACATACGTCGCCCCCGCCAGGTAGGCGACCATCGACGCCACCTCGTCGGCCGTCCCGAAGCGTCCCAGCGCCGTCATCGCCGCCTGGCCGGCCGCGTACGGCCCGTCCGCCGGGTTCATGTCGGTGTCGATCGGGCCGGGAAGCACCAGGTTCGCAGTGATCCCGCGCCCGCCCAGCTCCCTGGCCAGCGCCTTCGTCAGACCGGCCAGGGCCGCCTTGCTCGTCGCGTAGAGCGTCCCGCCGGGTCCCGGCACCCGCTGGGCCATGCAACTGCCGATCGTGATGATCCGCCCGCCCTCGGGCATCCGCGCGGCGGCCGCCTGAGAGGCCAGGAAGACGCCCCGTACGTTGACGTCGAGCACCCGGTCCACGTCCGCGGGCGACAGGGTGTCCAGCGGCCCGAGCACCCCCACGCCGGCGTTGTTGACCAGGATGTCGAGCCCGCCCAGCGCCTCGGCCGCCGCGTCCACCACCCCGCCCGCCTCCGCGGCCTCCGCCGCGTCCGCGCGCAGCGCCACCGCCCGGCGCCCCAGCGCCTCCACGGCCCGCACGACGTCCTCGGCCGCCTCCTTGCCGTTCACATAGCCGACGGCCACGTCCGCGCCCTCCCGGGCCAGCCGCACAGCCGTCGCCGCGCCGATGCCACGGCTCCCGCCGGTCACGAGAGCCACCTTGCCGTCCAGAGTTCCTTGAGAAGTCATGGGTCCATCCCAGCGGCCGGGCGACGCCGGTGCTGGCGGTGAACGGACGTCGAGGTGTCCCCGGCCCGGAGCGGTGTTCCCGGGCCCGGAGCGGTGTTCGGCCCGGAGTACATCCGGAACCTTTCCCTCCGCCTCTTCCGTTCTCCCGTCGTGACACTTCAGCAAGAGATCGTCGGCAACGCCATGCAGATGGCGGTCGTCAGCCTGCAGCCCGGTCAGACGGTGTACTGCGAGGCCGGAAAGTTCCTGTTCAAGACCACGAACGTGACCATGGAGACCCGCATGGGCGGTCCGTCCGGCGGCGGTCGGCAACCGCAGAACCCGGGCGACACCGGCGGCATGGGCGGGCTGCTGCGCCAGGCCATGGGCACGGCCATGCAGGCCGGCCAGCGGGCCCTCGCGGGCGAGTCGCTGGCCTTCCAGTACTTCACCCCTCAGGGCGGCGAGGGCACCGTCGGCTTCGCGGGCGTGCTGCCGGGGGAGATGCGCGCGCTGGAGCTGGACGGCACGCGCGCGTGGTTCGCGGAGAAGGACGCCTTCGTGGCCGCCGAGTCCACCGTCGACTTCGGCATCGCCTTCCAGGGCGGCCGTACCGGCAGGAGCGGAGGCGAGGGCTTCGTGCTGGAGAAGTTCACCGGGCACGGCACCGTGATCATCGCCGGCGCCGGGAACTTCATCGACCTCAACCCGGCCGACTTCGGCGGCCGTGTCGAGGTCGACACCGGCTGTGTCGTCGCCTTCGAGGAGGGCATCCAGTACGGCATCCAGCGTGTCGGCGGCCTCAACCGCCAGGGCGTGATGAACGCCGTCTTCGGCGGCGAGGGCCTGTCCCTGGCCACCCTGGAGGGCAACGGCCGCGTCATCCTGCAGTCGCTCACGATCGAGAGCCTCGCGAACGCCCTGAAGAAGGCCCAGGGCGGCGACAAGCAGGGCCCGACGGGAGGGCTGTTCTCCACGAACGCCCAGTGAGCGGGCGTACGTCCCAGCGATGAGTTGCGGGTGCCGACGGGGTCTGAAGTGATGGCATCAGACCCCACACCAGGAAGCAGGCACCCGCCATGGGCAAGCTCGTCTCCACCCTCTTCGTCACCCTCGACGGCGTCTACCAGGCCCCCGGCGGGCCGCAGGAGGACACCCGCGGGGACTTCACCCACGGCGGCTGGAGCTTCCCGTACGCCGACGAGGACTTCGGCCGGTTCATGGGCGAGGTCTTCACCCGCCCGGGCGCCTTCCTGCTCGGCCGCCGTACGTACGACATCTTCGCCACCTACTGGCCCAAGGTGACCGACCCCGGCGACCCGGTCGCCTCCAGGCTCAACTCCCTGCCGAAGTACGTGCCTTCCTCGACCCTGACGGATCCGGGCTGGGCGGGCACCACGGTGCTCTCCGGCGACCTCGCCGAGGAGGTCACCGCCGTCAAGGAGCGCACCGAGGGCGAGGTCCAGGTGCACGGCAGCGGCGCCCTCGTGGGGTCCCTGCTGGCGCTGGACCTCGTCGACACCCTGCACCTGCTGACCTTCCCGGTCGTACTCGGCTCAGGGTTCCGGCTGTTCCGGGAGGGCGCCGTACCGACCGCGTTCGAGCACGCCGGCGGGAGCGTCACCGGGGCGGGCGTCTCGATCCAGACGTACGACCTGAAGGGCCGCCCGGAGTACGGCGAGTTCGGACTGCCCGAGGACGCGTAGGGCGCCGGAGGACGGGTTAACTTCCCGCGAACTCAGGGGACTTCACAGTAAATTCTCCGAGCTTGTCATTGACATGCCAGCATCTACGCGCGTCATCATGAGCGTCATGAATTTCCCCCCACGCGCCTCGCGGCTCGGCGCAGCAGCCGCCCTTCTGTCCGCCCTCCTCGTCGGCGGAACCGTCTCCGCGACCACGGCCGACGCGGCCCCCACCGCCGTCGGCGACATCTGCTACAGCGACCTGCCGTCCCAGGCCCACGACACGCTCGACCTGATCGAGCAGGGCGGCCCGTACCCGTACGACCAGGACGGCACCGTCTTCCAGAACCGGGAAGGCATCCTGCCCGGCAAGTCGTCCGGCTACTACCACGAGTACACGGTCATCACCCCGGGCTCCTCCACCCGCGGTGCCCGGCGCATCGTCACCGGTGAGCAGAACCAGGAGGACTACTACACGGCCGACCACTACGAGTCGTTCGACCTGGTCGACTACGGCTGCTGACCTGCCGGGACCGCGGGCCGGAAGTCCGTCCGCTGCTCAGACGGACTTCCGGCTCCCGGCCGCCGCGAACAGGGCGACGCCCAGCACGAGCAGCGCGCCGCTCGCGTAGATCTCGTAGCCGTCGAGGAACCCCAGGCGCTGCACCAGGCCCCAGTTCCAGTCGGTGAACTCGTGCACCAGGCCCGCCACGCCCTGGACCAGGGCGAGGAAGCCGAGAATCTCCAGTACCTGCTTCATGGCGGCAGCCTCGTCCCGTGGACCCCCCACGCACATCGGCCGCGGGACGGGCGCCCGGGGACGGAAGTCCCCGCTCCGGCGCCGCGGCGGCATCGAAAGTCTGCGACGTGGCGACTTTGGTCGACGATCCCGCCGGAGGGCGCGTGGAACGGGCCCCGGCTGCGTAGATTTGGCGCTCGTGAGTGGTGACGACGTGGGGCACGCCTTCCCGGTACCGGTGGGAGAGACACCCGCGCTGTTCACCGGGCGCAGATGGTTCTTTCCGTCCGCCCTCCTGCACGAACTCGACCCCGACGCCGTACGGGCGGGGCGGCGGCCCCGGCGCACCGCCCGCGACTGGGTCGTCGACTTCTCCTGCTTCCTGCTGGCCGTGGCGGTGGGCGCCCTGGCCGTCGACGCGCTCGTCGACAACCCCCATGTGCCGCACGCACTGGCCGTCGTCGACCAGGTGACCGGCGCGCTGGCCTGCGCGGCGGTCTGGCTGCGCCGTCGCTGGCCGCTGGGGCTGGCCGTGGCGATGACCGCCGTCACCTTCGTCTCGGACACCGCGGGCGGCGCGGGCCTCATCGCCCTGTTCACCCTGGCCGTGCACCGGCCCTTCCGGTACGTGGCCTGGGTGGGCGGCGTCAACGTGGCGCTGGTGCCCCTCTACTACTGGGTGCGCCCCGACGCGGAGATCCCCTACCTGGTGAGCGTCCCCTTCGTCGTGGTGCTCACCGTGGCGATCGTCGGCTGGGGCATGTTCGTACGGGCCAAGCGGCAGCTCATGGTGAGCCTCAGGGACCGTGCCCGGCGCGCCGAGACCGAGGCGCGGCTGCGGGCCGAGCAGGCGCAGCGGCTCGCCCGGGAGTCCATCGCACGGGAGATGCACGACGTGCTCGCCCACCGGCTGACGCTGCTGAGCGTGCACGCGGGCGCCCTGGAGTTCCGGCCCGACGCGCCCCCGGCACAGACGGCGCGGGCGGCGGGCGTGATCCGGGAGAGCGCGCACGAGGCGCTCCAGGACCTGCGGGAGATCATCGGGGTGCTGCGGGCGGGCGAGCCCGACGACACGGGCCGGCCGCAGCCGACGCTCGCGGCGCTGGACACACTGGTCGCCGAGTCCCGCGAGGCCGGCATGAAGGTCTCCCTCGACCAGCGGGTCGAGGATCCCGCCGCCGTGCCGTCCATCGTCGGACGCACCGCCTACCGGATCGCCCAGGAGGGCCTGACCAACGCGCGCAAGCACGCCCCCGGCGCGGAGGTCACGGTGACCGTCACCGGCGCGGCCGGCACCGGCCTCACCGTCCGCGTGCACAACCCGCCGCCCGAGGGCGAGGTGCCGCACGTACCCGGCTCCGGGCAGGGCCTGATCGGCCTGACGGAGCGCGCGACCCTCGCGGGCGGCCGGCTGGAGCACGGGCACACACCGGAGGGCGGGTTCGAGGTGCGGGCGTGGCTGCCGTGGGGGTGAGCACCCGCCGCCCGGCCGTCAACCTCGGGCTCCGGGACGGGCGTTGGCCCGGAGCATCGCCCGTCCGGGCCCGCCGCCCGGCCCGGCCGTGATTACGTAAGGCCCATGA
This sequence comes from Streptomyces sp. NPDC024017, assembly GCF_040638895.1. Taxonomy (NCBI): domain Bacteria; kingdom Bacillati; phylum Actinomycetota; class Actinomycetes; order Kitasatosporales; family Streptomycetaceae; genus Streptomyces; species Streptomyces sp. NPDC024017. Next base: position 65,615 of record NZ_JBEZYZ010000004.1, read on the forward strand.
CTGCGATCAGACTGCTCCTCGTCGACGACGACCCGCTGGTGCGGGCCGGGCTGTCCTTCATGATGGGCGGCGCCGACGACATCGAGATCGTCGGCGAGGCCGCCGACGGCGCCGAGGTGGAGGCCCTCGTCGACCGCACCCGCCCGGACGTCGTGCTCATGGACATCCGGATGCCGACGGTGGACGGCCTCACGGCCACGGAGCGGCTGCGCGCCCGCAAGGACGCCCCGCAGGTGGTGGTGCTCACCACCTTCCACGCCGACGAGCAGGTGCTGCGCGCGCTGCGCGTGGGCGCCGCCGGGTTCGTCCTCAAGGACACCCCGCCCGCCGAGATCCTCGCGGCGGTGCGCCGGGTCGCGGCCGGCGACCCGGTCCTGTCTCCCGCGGTCACCCGCCAGCTCATGCGGCACGCCGTCGGCACCCCCGCCGACACGCGCCGCACCCGCGCGCGGGAACGCATGGCCGTCCTCAACGACCGCGAACGCGAGGTCGCCGTCGCGGTCGGCCGGGGCCTGGCCAACGCCGAGATCGCCACCGGCCTCTTCATGAGCGTCGCCACCGTGAAGACGCACGTCTCGCGCATCCTGGCCAAACTCGACCTCAACAACCGGGTGCAGATCGCGCTGCTCGCCTACGACGCGGGGTTCCTGGAGGAGGAACAGGAAGAGCACTGACCGCCGGGGCTCGCCGTCACGCGAGCGCGTGCGAGGCACCACCGGCGATCTCCGCGAGGTGCACCGGCCTGCGCTCCCGACGCGACAGCTCGCACGCCTCGGCGACCCGCAGCGCCTGCAGCGCCTCACGCCCGTCACAGGGGTTCGCCCGCTCGCCCCGGACGACCTCGACGAACGCGTTCAGCTCCGCCTCGTAGGCGGGGCCGAACCGTTCCAGGAAGCCCGTCCAGGGCTTGTCCGCAGCCGGCGGCCCGGTCGGCTCGGTGGACGCGATCGGCGTACGGTCGTCCAGGCCGACCACGATCTGGTCGCGCTCCCCGGCGAGCTCCATGCGCACGTCGTAGCCCGCCCCGTTCATCCGGGTCGCGGTGAGGGTGGCGAGCGTGCCGCCGTCCAGGGTGAGGAGCGCGGCGGCCGTGTCGACGTCGCCCGCCTCGCGGAACATCCGGGGGCCGGCGTCGGACCCGGCGGCGTAGACGTCCGCCACCTCCCGGTCGGTCACCCAGCGCAGCACGTCGAAGTCGTGGATCAGCGTGTCCCGGTACAGCCCGCCGGACAGCGGCAGCCATGCGGCGTCCGGCGGCGCCTGGTCGCTGGTCAGGGCCCGCACGGTGTGCAGCCGCCCCAGCCGGCCGGACCGCACCGCCTCGCGTGCACCCGTGTAGCCCGCGTCGAAGCGACGCTGGAAGCCCATCTGGAGAACCGTCCCGGCCGTCTCGACCTCGGCGATCGCGCTCAGGGTCCCCGGCAGGTCCAGCGCGATCGGCTTCTCGCAGAACACCGGCAGACCCGAGCGTGCTGCCCGACCGATCAGTTCGGCGTGGGCCGACGTCGCCGTCGTGATCACCACGGCGTCGACGCCCCAGCGGAAGATCTCCTCGACGCCGGGCGCAGCCGTCTCACCCAGCCGGTGCGCCAGTTCCTGGGCCCTGGCGGCGTCCGCGTCCGTGAGGATCAGGGAGCCGACGTCGCGATGCCGACTGAGCGTGTTCGCGTGGATGGTGCCGATGCGGCCCGTACCGATGACGCCGATGCGCATGGAAACAAAGTGCGTGCACAGCCCGCCGCTGTCAATTCGTATGTCCGGACAATCTGACTACACGACTTCCCGTCAACAACGCACAGAGCTACGCTCGGCCCGTGCCGAAACCAGAAGTGGACCCGACCGTGCAGCTCGAGCTGAGTGTGGACCGCAGCTCTCCCGTGCCGTTGTACTTCCAGTTGTCCCAGCAGCTGGAGGCCGCCATCGAGCACGGCACGCTGACCCCCGGCAGCCTGCTGGGCAACGAGATCGAGCTCGCCGCCCGGCTCGGCCTGTCCCGGCCGACCGTCCGCCAGGCGATCCAGTCGCTCGTCGACAAGGGCCTCCTCGTACGCCGCCGCGGCGTGGGCACCCAGGTCGTACACAGCCAGGTCAAACGCCCGCTGGAGCTCAGCAGCCTCTACGACGACCTGGAATCGGCGGGCCAGCGCCCGGCCACCAGGGTCCTCGTCAACAAGCTCGTCCCCGCCTCCGCGGAGGTCGCCGCCGCACTCGGCGTCGCCGAGGACAGCGACGTCCACCGCGTCGAACGCCTGCGCCTCGCCCACGGCGAGCCCATGGCCTATCTCTGCAACTTCCTGCCCCCCGGCCTCATCGACCTCGACACGGACCAGCTGGAGACGACCGGCCTCTACCGCCTGATGCGGGCGGCCGGCATCACCTTGCACAGCGCCCGCCAGTCGATCGGTGCCCGAGCCGCCACGACGGAGGAGGCGGACCGCCTGACGGAGGAGACGGGCGCGCCGCTGCTGACGATGCAACGCGTCACGTTCGACGACACGGGCCGAGCGGTGGAATACGGCACACACACGTACCGCCCGACGCGCTACAGCTTCGAATTCCAGTTGCTGGTGCGTTCTTGAGGGGCGCGGGGAACTGCGCGATCAGCCCCCACCGGCCCGCACTCGACGATGATCCGCACCACCCCGCTGCTCCGCACCCCGCCTCCCGGTGAGGCAGAATCGGCGGCGATGAGCACCTACCGCGACTTCACCGCCCCCATCGGCTCCCGCCGTGCCACCGTGCTCCGCACCGTCGGCACCCGGGAGCGCCGCTCGCACCTGACGGCCCCCCGCGTGCCCACGGTCGGCATCGACATCGGCGGTACGAAGGTGATGGCGGGTGTCGTCGACGCCGACGGCAACATCCTGGAGATGCTCCGCACGGAGACCCCGGACAAGTCCAAGAGCCCGAAGGTCGTCGAGGACACCATCGCCGAGCTGGTCCTCGATCTCTCCGACCGGCACGACGTGCACGCCGTCGGCATCGGTGCGGCCGGCTGGGTGGACGCCGACCGCAACCGCGTGCTGTTCGCCCCCCACCTGTCCTGGCGCAACGAACCGCTCCGCGACCGCCTCTCGGGCCGGCTCTCCGTCCCCGTCCTCGTGGACAACGACGCCAACACCGCCGCCTGGGCCGAGTGGCGCTTCGGCGCCGGCCGCGGCGAGGACCACCTCGTCATGATCACCCTCGGCACCGGCATCGGCGGCGCGATCCTGGAGGACGGCCAGGTCAAGCGCGGCAAGTACGGCGTAGCCGGTGAGTTCGGCCATATGCAGGTCGTGCCCGGCGGCCACCGCTGCCCGTGCGGCAACCGCGGCTGCTGGGAGCAGTACAGCTCCGGGAACGCCCTGGTCCGCGAGGCCCGCGAGCTGGCCGCCGCCGACTCGCCCGTCGCGTACGGGATCATCGAGCACGTCAAGGGCAACATCGGCGACATCACCGGCCCGATGATCACCGAGCTGGCCCGCGACGGCGACGCCATGTGCATCGAGCTGCTCCAGGACATCGGCCAGTGGCTCGGCGTCGGCATCGCCAACCTCGCCGCCGCGCTCGACCCCTCCTGCTTCGTGATCGGCGGCGGTGTCTCGGCCGCCGACGACCTGCTGATCGGCCCGGCCCGGGACGCCTTCAAGCGGCACCTCACCGGCCGCGGCTACCGTCCCGAGGCCCGCATCGTCCGTGCCCAGCTCGGCCCCGAGGCCGGCATGGTCGGAGCCGCCGACCTCGCCCGGCTGGTCGCCCGCCGCTTCCGCCGCGCCAAGCGCCGCCGCGTGGAGCGCTACGAGCGCTACGAGCGGTACACGCAGTCGCTCCGCAGCACCCAGGAGACGCTGTGACCGCATCCCTGCCCCACCAGGGACCCTGGCCCGACGAGCCGGACCGCCCGGTCGAGGACCGCCGCCACATGATCCGCCGCAGGGCGCTCACCCTGCTGATCATCGTGCTGCTCATCGGCATCCCGGCCGGCTACCTCGTCATCTCCGCGAACCAGAGCCGCGACAGCGGCAAGGACAAAGAGGCGAAGTACTCGGCGACCGGCCTGACCGCGGGCTGGCCCTCCAAGCTCCAGCGCAGGATCTACCAGGTGCCCGTCCCGCACCCGGCCTGGCACGTGGCGTACTACGAGACGAACAACTGGAAGACCAGCCGTCTCTACACGCAGTTCGAGACCAACGCGGCCGGCCTGGACGCCTACCTGACCGGCCTGGGCGTGACCCGCAAGGACTTGGAGAAGGGCCACATCACCATCGGCGCCCGCGACCGGAAGGTCACCGGCTGGAAGTTCGCCACGACCGACTCCTGGTACGGCTTCGTCCACCGGCAGAAGAACCCGGCCCCCACCCACGACGTGGTCGTGGACCTGTCCAACCCGGCGTACCCCTGGGTGTACGTCGTGTCCCGGACCGTGCCCTGAGCCGCCGCCGGAGCCGATTGTCAGACCCCGCCCGTAGAGTCGGAGACAACTGATCCGACACGCGGGGCGGGAGGTGGCAGGACGTATGGGAGAGGTGGCTCCGGTGGCCGAGCGGGCGGGGGACGCGACGGTCCCGGTCCGGCTCCCGGCCGTCTTCCTGCCCGCGCCCCTGCCGCGCGAGGGGCGCATCGCCTTCTGGGACCCCGAGGGCGAGCCCCTGCCCGCCGAGGACACCGAGCTGACCGTCGTACGACGGCACGGCGCCGGAGTCCGGCGGCGCACCACCCCCGCGCTGACCCTCCCGCTCGACGCGGCCCTGCCGCTCCTCGTGCGCGCCCGGCACGACCCCGCGGCCCACCCCGCCACGGCCTGCTGGGGCGCTGCCGCCCTGCACGCCCTGCGGCTGACCGCCCGCGGCCGGCTGCTGCCCGGCCTCACCGCCACGGGCCACGACGCCTGGCGCGCCGGCCCCCTCGACCCGGACGACATCGCGCACCTGCGCGCGGTGGCCGCCGCCCTGCCCCACGAGGGCCACGCCGTGCCGCTGCCCGGCCCCGGCCCGATCCTGCTGCCCGAACCGGAAGCGCTGGTGCGCGCCTTCCTCGACGCGGTCGCCGACACCCTGCCCCGCACCCCGGCCGCGCCCCACACCTCCGGCCGTCCCTTCGCGGCCCGCGAGGCCCAGCACCTGCCCACCGCCCACGACTGGGCCGCCGAGGTCGCCGCCGGCATGGACGCCGGCGTGCGGATCTCGCTCCGCCTGGACCTGTCGGCGTACGACCTCTTCGACGACGCCTCCGACGGCGGCGCCCGCAGCGCCGGCGCCGCGATCGTCCAGGTGCACAGCCTCGCCGACCCCACCCTCGTGGCCGACGCGGCGGCCCTGTGGGCGGGCGGGGCCGACGACGCGTTCGGTCCCCGCGCGCGCGTGGACGCGGCCCTCGCCGTCCGCCGCGCGGCCCGCGTCTGGCCCCCGCTCGACCGGCTCGCCGACCAGGACGTGCCCGACGTGCTGGCCCTGACCGAGGACGAGCTGAGCGACCTGCTCGGGGTCGCGGCGACCCGGCTCGCCGCGGCCGGGGTCGCCGTGCACTGGCCGCGGGACCTCGCGCAGGACCTGTCCGCCGCGGCGGTGGTCCGTCCGGCCCCCGGCTCGGCGACCGACGGCACCGGCTTCTTCGAGAGCGAGGACCTCCTCCAGTTCCGCTGGCAGCTGGCGCTCGGCGGCGACCCGCTCACGGACACCGAGATGGACGCCCTCGCCGAGGCCCACCGCCCGGTCGTCCGGCTGCGCGACCAGTGGGTGCTGGTCGACCCGGCGATCGTCCGCAAGGCCCGCAAACGGGACCTGGGCCTGCTCGACCCGGTCGACGCGCTGTCCGTCGCCCTCACCGGCACGGCCGACGTGGACGGAGAGACGGTCGAGGCCGTCCCCGTCGGTGCGCTGGCCGCCCTGCGCGACCGCCTGACCGCGGGGATCCGCCCGGCCGAACCGCCCCCGGGCCTGCAGGCCACCCTCCGGGACTACCAGCTCCGTGGCCTGGCGTGGCTCGACCTGATGACCACCCTCGGCCTCGGCGGCTGCCTCGCCGACGACATGGGCCTCGGCAAGACCGTCACCCTCATCGCCCTGCACCTGAAGCGGGCCCGCCGCGAACCGACCCTCGTCGTCTGCCCGGCCTCCCTGCTGGGCAACTGGCAGCGGGAGATCACCCGCTTCGCCCCCGGCGTCCCCGTCCGCCGCTTCCACGGCCCGGACCGCAGCCTCGACGGTCTGGACGGAGGTTTCGTCCTCACCACGTACGGCACCATGCGCTCGGCGGCCCCCGCCCTGGCCGAGCGCACCTGGGGCATGGTCGTCGCCGACGAGGCGCAGCACGTCAAGAACCCCTACTCGGCCACCGCCAAGGCGCTGCGCACGATCCCCGCCCCCGCGCGCGTGGCCCTGACGGGCACCCCCGTCGAGAACAACCTCTCGGAGCTGTGGGCCCTGCTCGACTGGACCACCCCGGGCCTCCTCGGCCCGCTGAAGTCCTTCCGCGCCCGGCACGCGCGTGCCGTGGAGAACGGCGAGGACGAGGAGGCGGTGGAGCGCCTCGCCCGCCTGGTCCGGCCCTTCCTGCTGCGCCGCAAGAAGTCCGACCCGGGCATCGTGCCCGAGCTGCCGCCCAAGACGGAGACCGACCACCCCGTCCCGCTCACCCGCGAACAGGCCGCGCTGTACGAGGCGGTGGTCCGCGAGTCGATGCTCGCCATCGAGACGGCCGAGGGCATGCCCCGCCGCGGCCTGGTGCTGAAGCTCCTCACCTCGCTGAAGCAGATCTGCAACCACCCCGCGCTGTTCCTGAAGGAGGAGCACGCCCGGGCCGCGGGCGACCGGCTCGCCGCCCGCTCCGGCAAACTCGCCCTGCTGGACGAGCTGCTGGACACCCTGCTGGCCGAGGACGGGTCCGCCCTCGTGTTCACCCAGTACGTCGGGATGGCCCGCCTGATCACCTCCCACCTGGCCACCCGAGCGGTCCCGGTCGACCTCCTCCACGGCGGCACCCCGGTCCCCGAGCGGGAGCGCATGGTGGACCGCTTCCAGGCCGGTTCGACGCCGGTCCTGGTGCTGTCGCTCAAGGCGGCCGGCACCGGCCTGAACCTCACCCGGGCGGGCCACGTCGTGCACTTCGACCGCTGGTGGAACCCGGCCGTCGAGGAGCAGGCCACCGACCGCGCCTACCGCATCGGCCAGACCCAGCCGGTGCAGGTCCACCGCCTCATCACCGAGGGCACCATCGAGGACCGCATCGCCGAGATGCTTCAGTCCAAGCGCGCCCTGGCCGACGCGATCCTCGGCTCCGGCGAGTCCTCCCTCACGGAACTGACGGACCGGGAGCTGTCCGACCTGGTGTCCCTGCGGAGGTCGTCATGACACCCAGCCCGGCCGACGAGGCCCGCCGGGCCCTGCGCGAGGCCCGGGAGCGGGCGGCCCAGGACCACCCCGACCCGCCACCGTCCGCCCGGCCGGAGCCGACCCCGGCCGGGGAAGCGGCCGACCAGGAGGCACCCAGGCCGGCCGACGTGGCCCGCGAGGCACTGACGAGTGCGGCGGCGGCCACCCCGGCTCGTGCGACCCCCGCGGGGCCCTCCGCCAAGACGGGTGCCGAGCCGCGCGCGGCGGACGTCGCGCGCGAAGCACTGCGCGCGGCTCGGGACGACGCGCGGCGGGCCCGGGAGGAGACCGAGCGGGAAGGCGCACGCCGCAGGCGCCGAGCTCGGCAGAGCGCCGTGGACGACAGGGCAGCCGCTGCGCGACGGGCGGGCGCAGACGTCCCCGCCAGGGGCGTGAGTGACGTACGGCAGTTGCTGTCCGACGCTTTCCGGATGCCGAGCACGCCGGACACGACCTCGGACGACCATGAGCGAACGACCGGGCAGGGGGGCCAGTCCGCTCGTATGACCGACCTGCTGCACGGTCCCGCCGGCCGAAGCCCGGAGACGCCGGACAGCGGGCACGGCCCGGCCGCGCCGGGCTCGGAGACGCGGGGCAGGGCCGAAAGCCCGGAGCCCTGGTCCGGGCCCTCGGCCGCCTCGACCGGGACCGGCGACCCGGCACCCCGGGAACCGGACCCCGCCCCGCACGCCGACGACCCGGCGACGCCTGCCCCGACCTCGGCCCCGACCCACGCCCGGCCCCGCCACCCCGCGCCGCCGAGCTCCACGACCGACGACCCCGCGCCGCCCCCGGCCACGGCGTCCCGCACCCCACGGTCCCCCCGCTCCATGGCCGCCCCCGCCCGCGACCACGAACTCCGCCGCACCTTCCCGCCCTTCCCACCCCGGGACGGCGACCGCTTCGCCGAGAGCTGGTGGGGAAACGCCTGGGTCGGCGCGCTGGAGCAGGGCGCGCTGGACGTGAAGCGGCTGGAGCGCGGGCGGGGATACGCAGGGCAGGGGAACGTCGACGCCATCACCGTGACACCCGGACTGGTGCTGGCCTACGTCCAGGGCAGCCGCCCCCGCCCGTACCGCGTCCAGGTACGCCTGCGCACGCTCGACGACACCGACTGGGACCGGTTCCTGGACGCGGCCGCCGACCGCCCCGGGCACATCGCTGCGCTGCTCGACAAGGAGATGCCCCAGTCCCTCGCGGAGTGCGGCGTGCCGCTGCTGCCCGGCCCCGGTGAGCTGGAGCCCCGGTGCAGCTGCCCCGACCGCGGCCACCCCTGCAAGCACGCGGCCGCCCTCTGCTACCAGACCGCCCGGCTGCTCGACGCCGATCCCTTCGTCCTGCTCCTGCTGCGCGGCCGGGGCGAGCGTGAAGTGCTCGACGCGCTGTCCCGGCTGAGTGCCACCCGTGCGGCGCGCGCAGCACGGGACAGGGGCCCGGCTCCCCTGCCCGGCGTCCGCGCCGCGGAGGTCCTCGCGTCGCGGACCCTGCCGCCTCTCCCCGCCCCCCTGCCCGCGCCTCCGCACCCCGAGCAGCCCCCGGCCTACCCGGCGGCCCCCGGCGGCCCGGACCCCTTCGCGCTGGACCAGCTGGCCACGGACGCCGCCGCCCGCGCCCACGCCCTGCTCAGCACCGGCCGAGACCCGGTCGGCCGGCTGACCTTCTGGCAGGACGCGGTCCGCCTGGCCGCAGCCCGCCCCGGGGCGGGACTCACCGCCGGCACCCGGGCGCTCTACTCGTCGCTCGCCTCCGCGGCGGACCGCACCCCGTCCGAGCTGGCCCGCGCGGTCGCCGCCTGGCGTCAGGGCGGGCTGGAGGGCCTCGCCGTACTGGAGGAGCCGTGGGATCCGCCGGCCGGGCGGTTCGACCGGGCCCGCCCCCTCCTGCTCGCAGCCGACCTGCCCGCCTTCCGCCCCTGGCGCAACCACCTCACCCACCCGCAGGGCCACGTCCAGCTCCGCCTCGGCCGCGACGGCCTCTGGTACGCCTACGAGTCCGAGCCGGGCCACGACGACTGGTGGCCCAGAGGCACCCCCGACCTGGACCCGGTCGGCGCCCTCACCGGCCTCGGCCTGCCGATCGACCTCTGAGGGCGCCCCGCGCCCCCCGGGGCAGGTGCGTGCAGGCGGCGTGAAACAACCTCACCCGACGAGGCAGCTCACCTCACGCGGCCTTCGTCCGGTCCGGTCTCCTCCTCGTCGCCGGGAAGGTGGACGTCGCCGACGGCGATGTTCACCTCGACGACCTCCAGGCCCGTCATCCGCTCCACCGCACTGATCACGTGGGAACGCGCGTCAGCGGCCACGTCGACGATGGGCACGCCGTACTCGACGACGATGTCCAGGTCCACGGCGGCCTGCCGCTCCCCGACCTCGACCTTCACGCCTCGGGTGACCCCGCCGCCTCCGCCCGCGACCCGGCCGCGCATGGCTCCCACGGCACGGGCCATGCCCGCGCCCAGGCTGTGGATGCCCGGCACCTCGCGGGCGGCCATGCCCGCGATCTTGGCCACCACGCCGTCGGCGATGCTGGTCTTCCCCCGGGTCTCCGCCGGGGCGGCGGCCCCGGTGCGTTCCTTCAGCGCGGTCACGCTCTGCGTCATGGCGATCACCTCGATCGGTCGGCGGACACCTGCGATGCCCGCCGAAGGACTCACGTCCTACTGCTGATTTTGCTGTTCGTCCTCCTCCTCCATCAGCCGGAGGCCCTCGTGCGTCAGGGAGACGGTGGCCGGGGTCCGGTGCGAGGTCCAGTCCACGCTGATCAGACCGTCGTCGGCCAGGTAGACGCAGGCCGCGGAGAGATCCTCGTCCGGCAGGTCCAGCTCGTCGTGGAGCGCCGATCCGCTCACCTCGGGGCGATTGCGTTCGACGGCCCCGTACAGGACTCGCAGGACCGCCTTCCGGTTGTTCTTGCGTTCACGGAGTTTCGTCATGGCGGTCGTTCTCCGGTCACGAACCGGTCGCAAGAGGCCGGTCCGTGGCGGTGTCGAGCAGGATCTGCCGGGCCTGCTTGGGGTTGTCGGTGTGGACCGCTTCGGCCATCGCGGACCGTGCCGCCGCCACGGGCGTCTCCGGCGGCACCACGAGCAGAGTGAAGAGGTCCTGGTCCCCGCGGGTCACGAGCGCGGTGTCGTCACCCGTGGAGAAGGAATCGATGCGTACCACCTGGTCGTTGACGGTGATCCGCGTCGGCAGCTCGTTCCAGGCCGTGCTGTCCAGGCCGATCCGGGTGATCGGTCCGAGGCGCTCGGTCAGTGCGGTGATCAGGCCGGGCAGTTCGGCGGCGACGTCCCTGGAGCGGGGCCACCATGCGCCGTCGAGGATGCCCTGGCGCTCGTGGGTGGTGGTGAGCCGCAGCAGCGCGGTTCCGGGGCGGATCGATTCGTGCAGGCCGTCCGGCAGCAGTCCTGCCCCGGTCGGGGGATGGGGGTCGGGCATCGCGCTCACCTGCCTGTTCGGACGGCGGCAGGCCGCTGGCCAAGGGTGGTGCCGGTGGGGTGGAGCAGCTGCCGCGGAGGGCGCCGCGACACCGCGCTCTCTTCGCCCTCCACGCTACTCCTGACTCCGCCGACGCGGCCGCCGCTGCCCGGCGCCCGAGCCGCCCCCCGGGTTCAGGGCGCCGGAACGCGCAGGGCGAGGAGGGCCACGTCGTCGGCGCTGCCGGGAGGCACGTGCGCGAGCACCTGATCGCACAGGAAGTCCAGGGGTTCGCGTACGAGCGTCAGGGCCTGACGGCGCAGCCGGCGCAGGCCGGTCTCCAGGTCGCTGCCGGGGGTCTCGATCAGGCCGTCGGTGTACAGCAGCAGCGTGGATCCGGGTGGCAGCGGCCGCGTGGCGTTCGGGCGGCTCCCGGCGGGGAGGGGACCCGCACCGAGGAGGAGTCCCTGCCCGTCTTCGAGGTACTGGGCCTGTCCGTCCTGGGTGAGGAGCAGAGGCGGCGGATGCCCGGCGCTGGTCCACTGCAGCGTCCAGGGGCCGGTGTGCGGGTCGCCCGTGACCCGGGCGAGCACGAGCGTGGCGAGCGGGACGGTGGTGATGACGGGCATGGCGTCGTCGAGACGGTCGGCGATGGCGCCTGGCGGTCCGGTGTGGTCCCAGGTCAGTGAGCGCAGGATGCCGTGCAGCTGGGCCATGCCGGCCGCCGCCGTCAGGTCGTGGCCCACGACATCGCCGATGACCAGCGCGAGCGTGCCGTCCTTCAGCGTGAAGGCGTCGTACCAGTCCCCGCCGACCTGGGAGCCGGCCGGGGCGGGCTGGTAGCGGGCGGCCAGCCGCAGCCGGCCGGGCTCGGGGAGCGGGGCGAGCAGGTTGTGCTGCATGGCCTCGGCGACGGCGCGCTGGCGGCCGAACCGGCGGGCGTTGTCGATGACGAGGCCGACCCGGCGGCCGATGTCGCCCACGACTTTCAGGTCGCCGGTGTCGAAGGGGTGGGCGGGGTCGGTGCGCACCACCGTCAGGGCCCCGGTGATCTGATGCTCGGCGCCGAGCGGCACCGTGATGACGGAGGTCGCGCCGACCGCGCGCAGGAAGCCGCGGTGGACGGCGGTCAGGGCGGAGTGGTCCTCGGCCGGGGCGGCCGTCTCCGCCTCGGCCTGGAGTACGGGATCCCCGCCGTTCAGCACCTGGACCAGAGGTGAGAGGGCGGCCTCACCGGCCTCGGGAAGGCGTTCGCGCCAGTCCTCCAGCCGCATGTCCCGGCCGATCGGTCCGGTCACGGCCACGCGGTGGATCTCGCCGGAGGCGAGCCGTAGATCCACCGCCGTCCAGTCGGCGAGGCGGGGGACCAGCAGATGGCCCAGGCGGGCGAGGGCGTCGTCGGTCTCCAGGGTCTGACCGAGTACGTCGGTGATCTCCGCGACCAGGGTCAGCCGCTCGTTCAGGTCTTCCAGGGCGCGTGTGCGGACGGCACGCTCCCGTCGCGCGCCGCGATCCACGGTGGCGTCCGCGAACAGCACGGCCGTGCCCGTGACGTGGCCGTCGTCCATCAGGGGAGAGGTCGACCAGGAGATCGCGACCCGGCGTCCGTCACCCCGCAGGTAGGTGTCTCCCTCCCCGTGTGCCGGGGTCCCCCCGGTCAGCGAACGCAGCAGCGGGCACTGGTCCCGCGGGATCCGTCCGCCGTCCGCCGGCCGGTGCAGCAGATCGTGGGCGTCCTCCCCGCGCATCGCCGCGGCGGTACGGCCCAGCAGCCGCTCGGCCGCCGCATTGACCGCGAGGATCTGCCCGGTCGGGTCCACCACCATCAGGGCTGTGCTCAGCTGCTCGACGACCTGCTGCCAGAAGTCCGGCTCGGCCGCGGACCACCGCAGCCCCTCACCACCCGCACTCAGCACCGCACCGCCCTCCTGTCGGGCAAACCCCAGGCAACCCTCGCCGACGACGGTGGACCTGTCGATGGACCGACGCACCAGCAGACCCATGGTCCCTCCGCGAAAGCGAAACCGCCCCCACGGCGCGGATCGGACGTGAGCTCGAGGCCCGCCGGGCGGCTGTGCGCTGCCCGGTCGAGGCGCAGCAGCGGCGGAGTACGGTGGACGCACCGGAGGTTCTTCGCGCACCGGCTCCGCTGCGGGTGCCGTTTCCGGGTGATCGGCAGCGCCGGGGACGCCCGCACGAGCCCCGGGGACAGGTCCGCGCCATGACCGTGAGCATCGACCGCACGACATCGGGCGGACGCGCCCCGTCGCCTCCGGCCCGCTTGTCCGTGATGTCCGCGCCGGGCGGACTCGACGGCCTGTGGTGGCCACGCTCTCGTGCCCTCGCGCGCGAGCTGCCGGACCTGACAGCCGCACTGGGCGACCTCTGGGGCCGCATCACGGGTGTCACGGTGAACCCGGCGTACTGGCCCGTCATTCCGCACGGGGTGTCCTTCGCCGGACGCACCGTGCCGGTGCACTCGACCACCGGGGAGCAGGATCCGCACCGGGTGACCCTCGTGTGCGCCGGTGGGAGCCGGGACGTGCTGGTGATTCCGCCGGAGACCGGCGCGACGGCAGCCGCACGGCTGATGTCGGACGACGGCAGGCGGGCCCCGGACGTTCCGACCGGCGAAGGACCGGCAAACGCATCACCGTCCGCATAGCCCTACCGGCGAGGTCGATGGCGCCGAAGATCAGCATGCGGGAGCTTCAGCGGCGTGACCTTCATGGACTCCAGCGGGTCAGGTCCATCGCGGGAGCCGACACCGGCAGGCCGTGCTCCGCCTTGATACGGGTGAGGAAGTCCACCGCACGGCCGGCAACTCTCCTGAGACGTCAAACTCAGAGTGAATCAATATCTGTTCCCGAGGGATCAGATTTTGGGGGGCGGCGCGGCGGGAGTTTTTGCCGCGAAGGGAAGAGTGCAATTATCCAACGCACACGGGCCGCTCCGGCGTGCTACTGTCTATCTCAGTTGCAGTTGTGGTTCCCAAAACTTCAAGTGCCCCCACCAGGATTCTGTCGGGCGGGAGCACTTTTGTATTTCCGGTCATTTCCGGGCGGGGTAATCATCGCGGCGACACGGCGTCCGCGTGGTGCGGACGCCGATGCACTGCCCCAAGGAGATATGACATGGCTGCTGGTACCGTGAAGTGGTTCAACGCGGAAAAGGGCTTCGGCTTCATCGAGCAGGACGGTGGCGGCGCCGACGTGTTCGCCCACTACTCGAACATTGCCGCGCAGGGCTTCCGTGAGCTTCTCGAAGGCCAGAAGGTGAACTTCGACATCGCGCAGGGCCAGAAGGGCCCGACGGCCGAGAACATCGTTCCGGCCTGACGCTCACGCGCAATCCGCAGCTGGGGCCCGCATCCTTCGGGGTGCGGGCCCCAGCTGCACGCGTATCCCGCAGCGGCTTTCACCCGCGGGACGCCCCGGAGGAATCCGCAGTACCACCACAAGCGGTTCCTCCCTCAGGACGCACACACATCCTGAAGTGCTGCACCGCAGCCGGCGCCCGGATCGCAAGGTCCCCATCGCGTCACCCCTTTCAGCACCTGTGCCCACGGATGTTTCCGCCGGTCAGATCTGCTTTCTTTTGTCACCGGTCCATACTTGTAATTCTCCGTGCCATTCGTCGCAGCGGGAATTCCTTGATATGTGCCACATCGAGGAAGGTTCCGCATGAACCGCACGTACACGAACGACCGTCCCGCCCGCTCCCGTGACGGCCGTGCCGACGCCGGAAGGGGCGGCGGCTACGGCTCGCAGGCGCCGCGTCGTACCGGCGGGCCCGTCCGCTCCGGCGGTTACGGCCGTCGGCCCGCCGCAGTGCAGGGTGAGTTCGCGCTGCCCAGGACGATCACCCCCGCACTGCCGGCAGTTGAGGGCTTCGCCGATCTCAACATGCCCGAGCAACTGCTGGCCGAACTCGGCAGGCAGGGTGTGACCGCACCGTTCCCGATCCAGGGCGCGACGCTGCCGAACTCCCTGGCGGGCCGTGACGTGCTGGGCCGCGGGCGCACCGGGTCCGGCAAGACCCTGGCCTTCGGCCTCGCCCTGCTCGCCCGCACCGCCGGACAGCGTGCCGAGCCCCGCCAGCCGCTGGGGCTGATCCTCGTACCCACGCGTGAGCTGGCACAGCAGGTAACCGACGCGCTGACCCCGTACGCCCGCTCCGTGCGGCTGCGGCTGGCCACCGTGGTGGGCGGTATGTCGATCGGCCGGCAGGCCAGTGCGCTGCGCGGCGGAGCCGAGGTCGTCGTCGCGACCCCGGGCCGGCTCAAGGACCTCATCGACCGCGGCGAATGCCGGCTGAACCACGTCGGCATCACCGTGCTGGACGAGGCCGACCAGATGGCCGACATGGGCTTCATGCCCCAGGTCACCGCGCTGCTCGACCAGGTGCGCCCCGAGGGACAGCGGATGCTGTTCTCCGCCACCCTGGACCGCAACGTCGACCTTCTGGTGCGCCGCTATCTGACCGACCCTGTCGTGCACTCCGTCGACCCGTCGGCCGGTGCGGTCACGACGATGGAGCACCACGTCCTGCACGTCCACGGCGCCGACAAGCACGCCGCCACGACCGAGATCGCCGCCCGCGACGGCCGCGTGATCATGTTCCTGGACACCAAGCACGCCGTCGACCGGCTGACCCAGGACCTGCTCAACAGCGGGGTGCGGGCCGCCGCGCTGCACGGCGGCAAGTCGCAGCCCCAGCGCACTCGCACGCTGGCGCAGTTCAAGACGGGGCACGTCACCGTACTGGTGGCGACCAACGTCGCGGCGCGCGGCATCCACGTCGACAACCTCGACCTGGTCGTCAACGTCGATCCGCCGACCGACCACAAGGACTACCTCCACCGCGGTGGCCGTACCGCCCGCGCCGGCGAGTCCGGCAGGGTCGTCACCCTGGTCACGCCGAACCAGCGCCGCGGCATGGTCCGTCTGATGTCGGACGCCGGAATCCGACCGCAGACCACCCAGATCCGCTCGGGCGACGAGGCCCTGAACCGGATCACCGGCGCCCAGGCCCCGTCCGGCATCCCGGTCGTCATCACCGCACCGGTGGTCGAACGCCCCAAGCGCAGTGCCGGCACCTCCCGAGGCCGACGCCGCCCCGGATCGGCGACCAGGCGCACCCCCGTACGCCAGTCCGGCCTCGGCGCCGTGGCCTAGAACCTTCGTGATCAGGAAGCCGGCCCATCTCTGCAGGAGGCACCCTTTGACGCTGGTCCAGACGCAGCCCCACCCGGCGGACACCGACCCCGCGCACAGGACGGCGGTGGAGGTCATGGACCCGGCCGGACCGCAGGTCTGTGACGACATGAGCGTCGAGGTGGCGCTGGCCGTCATGGCCGCCGCCCGCACGGTCCGACTGGTCGTCTGCGACCAGGACGGCCAGTGCACCGGCCTGGTCACCCGTACCGAACTCGCCGCCGTCCGTGACAGCTCCGACTACACGGACCGTGTCCGCCTGCGCGACATCCTCGGCGACCACGGTTCGTTCGCCTCACCCGTGACCACGATGGCCGAAGCCGAGCACGCGATGCGCGCCCGTCGGCTCGGTGTCCTGCCGGTGGTCGACGAGCAAGGCAGCGCCGTGGGCATCCTCGCCCTCTCCCGTTGAAGCACCTCGCCCCTGGGCGGACCGTTCTTCCCTTCTCTCTGTGAGGCCACATGCGCTGCGTCATCGCCCGCTTCCCCTTCGAGCTCACCAAAGGCGGGGTGCTGGAATCGATGAAGGGCATCAAGCCCGAACCGGTCACCGGCGAATCGGTGATCATCGGCCGCCGCCACTACCCCGTCAAGCAGGTCGGCCAGGTCATCACGCGACAGGACCGTCGGGACTTCAGCGCCGCCGAAGTCCTGCGGGCCATGGCTCAGCTCGGCTTCACCTGCCGCACCGTTCCCAAGACAGCGCCCCTGGGCATTCTCAGCCCGATGCAGCACGCCTCCGCGATGCTCGGCACCCCCGTCACGCTCTGACCGGGTAACCAGACACGAGCCGACATCTGACCAGCAGTGTGGGCCCGACCGGTACGCCGGTCGGGCCCACACCGCGTGCAGCGGGTTCCCGTCGCCGTCGCTCAGTGGCCGGAACAGCTGAAGTCGCCCACGGTCCAGGCGCTGACGGCCTCGATCGCAACCCGGTACCTCCATCCGTCTCCGGATCCTCAGGGTGCCCTGCGGGATCTGGGCGACATGGACGTGCAGACGCGTGGGCGGCCCGTCCTTCTTCGCGGGGTGCCGACGTCGGGCCGCGGAACCGGGGACAGTGCCGCCCTGCTGTGGCTCAGGCGTCGATGATGACGGGGATGATGAGGGGCTTGCGGCGGTGGGTGCGGAACGCCCAGTTCGCCACGGCGCGGGCGACGAGTTGTTCGAGTTGGTGCGCGTCCCCGACGCCTTCCTCGGCCGCGGTGGCCAGGGTCTTCTCGATGACGGGGATGACCGGCTCGAAGGTGGTGTCGTCGTGGACGAAGCCCCGGGCCAGGAAGTCGGGGGCCTCGGCGAGGGCGCCGGTGTCCGCGTCGACGATCGCCACGACCGTGACCACGCCTTCGGCGGCGAGGGTGAGGCGGTCCTTGAGGGACGCTTCGGTGGCGCCGCCGACCTCCATGCCGTCCACGTAGACGTTCCCGGCGGGGACCTTGCCGGTGATGGACGCGCGCCCGTCGACGAGGTCGACGACGACGCCGTCCTCGGCGATGACGACCCGGTCGGGGTCGACGCCGGTACGGATGGCGAGGTCGCCGTTGGCCCGCAGGTGGCGCCATTCGCCGTGCACCGGCATGACATTGCGGGGTTTGACGATGTTGTAGCAGTAGACGAGTTCGCCGGCGCTGGCGTGCCCGGAGACGTGCACCTTGGCGTTGCCCTTGTGGACCACGTGGGCGCCCCACCGGGTGAGTCCGTTGATCACCCGGTAGATGGCGTTCTCGTTGCCGGGGATGAGGGAGCTGGCGAGCAGGACGGTGTCGCCCTTGCCGATGCGGATCATGTGGTCGCGGTTGGCCATCCGCGACAGCGCGGCCATCGGTTCGCCCTGGGATCCGGTGCACACCAGAGTGATCTTGTGGTCGGGGAGCTTCTCCAGCTCCTTCGTGCTCACGACCAGACCGGAGGGGACCTTCAGATAGCCCAGGTCGCGGGCGATGCCCATGTTGCGCACCATCGACCGGCCGACGAAGGCGACCTTGCGGCCGTGCTGGTGAGCGGCGTCCAGGACCTGCTGGATGCGGTGCACATGGCTGGCGAAGCTGGAGACGATGACCCGGCGCGGCGCGGTGCGCATCACCTGCTCGATCGCCGGGTTCAGCTCACGCTCAGAAGTGGTGAAACCGGGTACTTCGGCGTTCGTGGAGTCGGTGAGGAACAGGTCGACGCCTTCCTCACCGAGGCGGGCGAAGGCGCGCAGGTCGGTGATGCGGTCGTCGAGGGGGAACTGGTCCATCTTGAAGTCGCCGGTGTGCAGCACCATCCCGGCTCCGGTGCGGATCGCGACCGCGAGGCTGTCCGGGATGGAGTGGTTGACCGCCACGAACTCGCAGTCGAAGGGCCCGAAGCCGCGCCGGTCGCCCTCCCGCACCCGCACCGTGCGCGGCCGGATGCCGTGTTCCTTGAGCTTGGCCTCCAGGAACGCCAGTGTCAGCTTGGAGCCGACGACGGGAATGTCGGACCGCTCGCGCAGCAGGTACGGCACGCCGCCGATGTGGTCCTCGTGGCCGTGGGTGAGGACGACGGCCACGATGTCGTCCAGCCGGTCCCGGATCGAGGTGAAGTCCGGCAGGATCACGTCCACGCCGGGCTGGGTCTCCTCGGGGAACAGCACGCCGCAGTCGACGATGAGCAGCTTGCCCTCGTGCTCGAAGACGGTCATGTTGCGGCCGATCTCACCCAGGCCGCCCAGGGCGGTGACCCGCAGCCCTCCTTCGGGAAGGGGTGGGGCGGCTTTCAGTTCGGGGTGCGGATGACTCATACCTCGACGGTACCGGAGAGCGGGACGGCATGATCCATTGCCTGTGTGATCTCTTCTTCCCGACGGAGCGGGGTCGTCCAGCAGCTGAACCGTGGAGGGGACTGGTTCCTTCCGGGCGGCCCTGTCTCGCTATCTGTGGGCTCGGGCGCGCGCTCTGGCCAACTCGCGTGATGGGCCGGTGGAGGTCGCCCGGATGTACGAAGGCACTGAGGCGTCCTTCGCCGCGCTGTGCGGGGTCAGCCCTGTCGAGCGTTCCTCGGGCACTCGGCAGTACCGGCGTCTCAACCGTGGCGGCGACCGGCAGGCCACGCCGCCCTGCACCGGAATGTGCAGACCCGCTTGCGCGTCGACCCGCGCACCCAGGACTATTCCTAGCGTTCGTTGCCTCAAACGCATGCGGCCCGAGAGGTCTTCCACCTGGTAAAACAGCTACAGCCAGCCCCCCGCTCATAGGGGCTGTCGTGACAGATGAGAGGCTCAGACGGGTGAGCGAGACACCACCGAACACCCTGCAATACCGCTTTGACGGGCCAGAAGACGCTCCCGTCCTGATCCTGGGTCCCTCACTGGGTACCACATGGCACATGTGGGACCGCCAGATCCCCGAGCTGACCAAGCAGTGGCGCGTGTTCCGGTTCGACCTGCCGGGCCACGGCGGTGCCCCCGCGTACCCGGCGGGCTCGGTGGGTGACCTCACGACACGGCTGCTGGCCACCCTCGAAGGGCTCGGCGTGCAGCGCTTCGGCTACGCGGGCTGCGCGCTCGGCGGTGCCGTCGGCATCGAGCTGGCCCTGCGCCACCCGGAGCGGCTCGCCTCACTCGCGCTGATCGCCGCCTCGCCCCGCTTCGGCACGGCCGACGAGTTCCGGCAGCGGGGCGTGATCGTCCGCACGAACGGCCTCGATCCCATCGCCCGTACCGCGCCCGAGCGCTGGTTCACCGGCGGGTTCGCCGCCGCGCAGCCCGCGATCACCGAGTGGGCCGTGCAGATGGTGCGCACCACCGACCCCGGCTGCTACATCGCCTCCTGCGAGGCGCTCGCCTCCTTCGACGTCCGCCCGGAGCTCGGGCGGGTCGGCGTCCCGACCCTGGTCCTGGTCGGCTCGGACGACCAGGTCACCGGCCCGGCGGAGGCCCGCACGCTGGTCGCCGGCATCCCGGACGCGCGCCTCGCCGTCGTCCCCGGCGCCTCCCACCTGGTCCCGGTGGAGCAGCCCGCGGCGGTCACCGACCTGCTGGTGCGGCACTTCTCCACCGCCTGGCAGCCCGTCTTCGAGACGTCCACCGGCCAGACGGCCCTGCCCGCCGCCGCCCTCAGGCCGGTCCTGTCTCCCGCCTCGCCGCAGCCCCTGCAGACCGGGCCCGTCGCCGAGATCGCCCCGGTCGCCGTACCGCCGCAGGTCCAGGGGCGGCCCGACCCGTACGACGCCGGGATCAAGGTCCGCCGCGAGGTGCTGGGCGACGCGCACGTGGACCGGGCGCTGGCCCAGGCCGACGAGTTCTCCGGGGACTTCCAGGAGTTCATCACCCGCTACGCCTGGGGCGAGATCTGGGACCGCCCCGGCCTCGACCGGCGCACCCGCAGCTGCGTCACCCTCACCGCCCTGGTCGCCGGCGGCCACCTGGACGAGCTGGCCTTCCACACCAGAGCCGCCCTGCGCAACGGCCTCACCCCGGGCGAGATCAAGGAAGTGCTGCTCCAGGCGGCCGTCTACTGCGGTGTCCCGGCCGCGAACAGCGCGTTCAAGGTGGCTCAGCAGGTCATCCGCGAGGAGACCACGCCCCAGGAGTGAGTCCGCGGGAGAGCGCGGAGGCAGGATGGAGCCATGAAGCTCACGAAGAAGTCGCACGCCTGCGTCCGCCTCGAGAAGGACGGCCGGACCCTCGTCCTCGACCCCGGCGGGTTCAGCGAGGAGGACGCCGCGCTCGGCGCGGACGCGATCCTCGTCACCCACGAGCACCCCGACCACTTCGACGAGTTCCGGCTGCGCGCCGCGATGGAGAACAACCCGGCGGCCGAGATCTGGACCCTGAAGGCGGTCGCGGAGAAGATCTCGTCCGCCTTCCCCGGCCGCGTCCACACCGTCGGCCACGGCGACACCTTCACGGCCGCCGGTTTCGACGTCCAGGTCCACGGCGAACTCCACGCGGTGATCCACCCGGACATCCCGCGGATCACCAACGTCGGCTACCTCGTGGACGGCGGCAGGGTCTTCCACCCCGGCGACGCCCTCACCGTCCCCGACCACCCGGTGGAGACGCTGATGCTCCCCGTCATGGCCCCCTGGAGCAAGATCTCCGAGGTCATCGACTACGTGCGCGAACTGAAGCCGCAGCGCGCCTACGACATCCACGACGCCCTCCTCACCGACCTGGCCCGTCCGATCTACGACCGGCAGATCGGGCAGCTCGGCGGCTCGGAGCACCTGCGGCTGACGCCGGGGGACTCCGCCGAGGTCTGAGCCCCCGACGGGGACCGGGCCGCGTTGTCAGACCCGCCGGGTAGGTTGTGGGGCATGCGCATCGCGACCTGGAACGTGAACTCGATCACCGCCCGCCTGCCGAGGCTCCTGGCCTGGCTGGAGAGCAGCGGCACGGACGTGCTGTGCCTCCAGGAGGCCAAGGTCAGCGAGGAGCAGTTCCCCGCGGAGCAGCTGCGCGAGCTGGGCTACGAGTCGGCGGTCCACGCGACCGGCCGGTGGAACGGCGTGGCGGTGCTCTCCCGCGTCGGCATCGAGGACGTCGTCAAGGGAGTCCCCGGCGACCCCGGGTTCGACGGCTCGGTGGAGCCCCGCGCCATCTCCGCGACCTGCGGCCCGCTCCGCGTCTGGTCGGTCTACGTGCCGAACGGCCGTGAGGTGGACCACCCGCACTACGCCTACAAGCTCCAGTGGTTCGAGGCGCTCAAGGCGGCCGTCGCCGGTGACGCGGCGGGCAGCCGCCCCTTCGCGGTGATGGGCGACTACAACGTGGCGCCGACGGACGACGACGTCTTCGACCCCGCCTTCTTCGAGGGCGCCACCCACGTCACCCCCGCCGAGCGCGCCGCCCTGGCCTCCCTGCGCGAGGCCGGCCTGTCCGACGTGGTCCCGAGGCCCCTCAAGTACGAGCACCCGTTCACGTACTGGGACTACCGCCAGCTGTCCTTCCCGAAGAACCGCGGCATGCGCATCGACCTGGTGTACGCCAACGCACCCTTCGCGAAGGCGGTCAGTGACGCGTATGTGGACCGCGAGGAGCGCAAGGGCAAGGGCGCCTCGGACCACGCACCGGTCGTGGTGGACCTCGACGTCTAGGGCCTGTCGCCCCAGGACCGGGGCGGCTGCGACGTGAGCAGCCGCAGGTCGACCGAGTCCGCCAGGGCCGCCAGTCCCGCGTCGCCGGGATGCAGATGGTCCCCGCTGTCGTACGCGGGGAGCATCCGGGAAGGCCGCTCGGGATCACGGACCGCCGCGTCGAAGTCGAGCACGCCGTCGAAGACCCCGCCGTCGCGGATCCACTCGTTCACCGCGACCCGCTCGGCGTCGACGGCGGCCGTGCACCGCGCCTCGCCCTCGCAGGGCAGGATCGTCGCCGCGAGCATCCTCAGCCCCCGGCCGTGCCCGCGTGCCGCGAGCTCGCGCAGCCCTGCGATCAGCTGCTCCGCCGACGTGCCCCACCGCAGGTCGTTGATCCCCTCGAAGACGACGGCCGTACGCGCCGACGGCTGGGCGAGGACGTCCCGGTCGAAGCGGTGCAGGGCGCTCACTCCGGCCGTGTCCGTGGAGACCCCGTCGCCGGGGTACCGGTCGGTGACCACGCGATTGCCCGAGACGCCCAGGTTCAGCACGCCGTAGCGCGGGACGGTGGTCTGCTCCAGGAGCCGGCCGGCCAGGACGTTCGGCCAGCGCCGGTTCGCGTCCACCGTGGACTTGTCTCCGTCGGTGATCGAGTCCCCGAGCAGCACCACGGACCCGGGACCGCCGCTCACGTCGACTCCCGCGAGCAGCGGCCAGCGGGTGATCACCGAGGTGTACGCCCCGGCGGCGCCGTCCGCCGCGTGATCTCCGGGCTCGCTGACGTAGGAGCGCTGCTGGGCCAGCCCGTGCACGGGTGCCGCAGCCACCGTCCCGGGCAGATGGAAGCTCACCAGCAGATTCGTGTCCGCCGGGACGGGGAAGCCGAGCGGATCGCTGTACGCCTGGCCCCCGGCCGGGACCGTCACGCCCGCCGTACCGCCGAAGGCCAGCGCCACCGGGGTGCCCCGCGAGGCCGCGCCCGACGCCTGCACCGCGACCGTCGCGCTCCCGATCCGTACCGGAGCCGCCGCGAAGGTGTTGTCGAACCGCACCCGCACCCGGGGCCCGCCGGCCGACGTGTGCACGACCAGCCGCAGCGTCCGGTCCGTCCAGGGGCCCACCGCAGCGTAACCGCCCGTGGCCGTCGTCCAGCTGCCCGTCCAGCCCTGCGTGGCGGTCCGTACCGACACCGCGAAGACGTGCAGCCCGGCCGCGCTCGGCAGCCGGACCGAGGTCACCGGACGACCCGGGACCAGCGGCACCGTCACGACGTACAGGCGGGCCGACTGGGCGAGTTGGCCGCCGGGCGTGTTGATGTGCGGCAGGGCCACCGCCTTGGTCGCGAGCGGCCCGGTGCGCCAGTCGGGCGCGGTCAGCCGGTACCCGGAGCGGGTGCCGTTCGCGTAGGTGACCGTGCCCCGGCCGCCCACCTGTGAGCCGGCGGTGCCCGCCACCAGGAAGGCCAGGGCGTCCCCGCGCCCCGTGACCCGGACGTCCTGGCCGGCGGCGCGGACGTTGTCCGGCTCGCCCGGCTGCCGCTTCGGCCAGGTCAGCCGGGCGCCCTGCACGGTGAGGGTCCGGCCGGGCGTCCAGCCCGCGGCGGTGAGGTCCCGCGCGGACAGCGAGGCGCCGGAGCCGTCGAAGTCGGCCTTCCCGGGCGATGCGTCGTCGCTGACGGCCACGTTGTCGAAGAGCCGCTCCAGTGGCACCGGCGCGGCCCGTCTCTCCTCGACGGCCCGCGCCGACGCCACCGAGACCAGCGACCCGCACAGGGTCAGGACGACCAGGATCCCCCGGACACATCGGCGCACGGCCGACTCCTCCCGCTCATCGACACACGACGCAACAGACGAAAACGCAGGGACGGAACAGAAGAGGTAACGACGGCCGAGACGCAAGACGCACGGTGAAAGTAGGGAGACATGTCAGACCCGTCAACGCGCGATGCGTGAACTCGGCCTGAACTCGACCGGGATCGGCGGGCCCGCGCGCCCTGTGGTGCGTATGGCCGTACGAATGACACGCTGGACGTATGAACATCCCTTTCCTGGGCAACCGGCGCCAGAAGGTCGGGGTCCCCGATCCGGCAGGCATCGCGGAACTCCTCGCCGAGTGCGAACTGCTCCGCTCCCAGGCGTCCCGCGAGGGGTTCCTGCTGGACGACTCGGCGGCCTCCCTGGAGGCGCTGGACCAGCTCGTTCCACGCTGGCGGGACGACGAGGAGACCCTGGCCTGGCTGGGCAACGACGCCGGGCTCTACCTGGGCACCGTCATCGTGCGCACCGTGCCGGGAGCCGCCTGGGAGATCCGCTCCGACGGACAACCGGTCGTGCGGCTGGCGTCCGGCCGGGAGTTCGACGTCGTGGACTCCGGGCACGAGTGGGCCGCGAACGGGGTGCCCGAGCTGTCGCAGTTGTACGCCGAAGTCGCGGAGTCGTGAGACCCATGGCCGCAACCTTTGGCCCAAAGTCCGACGTAAATACGGCTAATGATCGAAAAGTGCGTGTCGCCCGACAAGTCCGATCTTGCCTGGATACGTTGCGGCAACCACCACACAGCTGAGAGTGAGTAGGGCTGAGTATGGCCGTCGAGCCGCTGATCGAGCTGCGTGACGTCAACAAGCACTTCGGGGAGCTGCATGTCCTGCAGGACATCAACCTCACCGTCGGCCGGGGGGAGGTGGTCGTGGTCATCGGCCCGTCGGGGTCGGGAAAGTCCACCCTGTGCCGGGCGATCAACCGCCTGGAGACCATCGAGTCCGGGACGATCATCCTCGACGGGCAGCCGCTGCCGGAGGAGGGCAAGTCCCTCGCGCGGGTGCGCGCGGATGTCGGGATGGTCTTCCAGGCCTTCAACCTCTTCGCCCACAAGACCGTCCTGCAGAACCTCTCCCTGGGGCAGGTCAAGGTGCGCGGGCGCAAGAAGGAGGACGCCGACAAGCGCTCCCGTGAACTCCTCGACCGGGTCGGCGTCGCCGACCAGGCGGACAAGTACCCGGCGCAGCTCTCGGGCGGTCAGCAGCAGCGCGTGGCCATCGCCCGCGCCCTGGCCATGGAGCCGAAGGCGATGCTCTTCGACGAGCCGACCTCGGCCCTCGACCCGGAGATGATCAACGAGGTGCTGGAGGTCATGAGGCAACTCGCCCGCGAGGGCATGACCATGATCGTCGTCACGCACGAGATGGGCTTCGCCCGCTCGGCCGCCAACCGTGTCGTCTTCATGTCCGACGGCCGGATCGTCGAGGACCGCACCCCCGACGAGTTCTTCACCAACCCGAGCAGTGACCGCGCCAAGGACTTCCTCTCCAAGATCCTCAAGCACTGAACGAGCAGGCACCGGACGGCTCATCGCATCGGACCTCGACTACGATGTGCCCTTCATCCCTGTCGGAGAGGGGGACTTCGCCGAAGGCCGCCGCTCCCACCAGGGGTGAGCTGACCGCCCGCCCGGTCCGCGGGGCATTCCCACCGGGTGCGGCCCCCATGGCCCGAAGGCCACGGGGGCGGCGGATCACATCGGCCAGGCCCGTCCGGCAGCAGCCGGAGATCACTGCTCGCGCAGCGGAACCGACACGTACGACGGGTCGTTCGCCGGCGAGGAGAAGGTCAGCTGCGCGCCGGACGGGTTGTGCTCGATGTAGAGCGGGTCGACCGTGTCGACGACCAGGGCGAGGCGATGCCCGGCCGGGACGTCGTAGGCCGTGGAGTACAGCTCCAGGTCGACGTCGAACGGCTTTCCGGGGGTGCGCCCGTGGAAGGTGTACGGCGCGTGGGTGACCAGCTTGCCGAGGCCGAGCGGCCCCACGTCGTACAGGTAGGCGACGAGGGTGCCGCTCTCCTTGGTCGGGGTGAGGGTCGTGTGCAACGCCGTCGTCCCGCGCACCCGTTGGGCCATGGCGTACTTCTCCGACTGCCAGACGGCGGCCCAGCGGCGGGGGAGCAGCGGGATCGAGGCCATGGGCGGCAGCTTGGCCACCTGGTCGAGGATGCTGGACAGGAAGACGACGCCGCCGTCCGCCCCCGAGTTCACGTTCGCGCGGATCGTGGTCGTGCCCCCGAGGGCGATCTTCCGTTCGGTCGCGCCGGCGGACTTCCAGTCCGGGTATCCCTCGTAGCCGCCAAAGGAGCGGGACTTGAGCTGGACGGGCTGCTCACGGTCGATGCCGTTGTCCTCGCCCCTGAGGTGGTGGTCGAACCAGCGCCGGGTGTCCTTCCACACGTCGTTGGGCAGCCCGAACAGGCCGGTCAGCTCCGCGGTGGCGTGGTCTCCGGGCCGCATCTCCAGCCGCTTCGGACCGGTCAGCTTCTCGTAGAAGTCGGCGTACTGGTTGGGCGGGAAGACGCTGTCGCCCCAGGCGTTGGCGAGCATGATCGCCGCGCCGTTCTCGTTGATCCGGTCGACGTAGGTCGCAGCGGAACGTTTCTTCCCCCAGGCGATGAGCTCCGGCTCCTTCGCCAGGTTGGAGCTGTAGAAGTCGTCGAAGGTCTGGCGGAGTTCCGCGCTCTGGCGGCCCGTCACCACGCTCGCGCCGTCCAGCAGGGCGGCGGCCTGGAGGTGCTGGGTGCGCCCGGCGTAGATCGAGCCGGTCAGGTCGGCCCAGCCGCTGAGCGAGGCGACCGCCTTGATCCGCTTGTCGTGCGCGGCGGTGAGCAGGCTGATGCCCGCGCCGTAGGAGACACCCGCCATGCCGATGTGCCCGGCGTCCGCGGGGGTGTGGGCGAGCGCCCAGTCGATCACCTTCGAGGCGTCGGCGACGTCGGGTGGTCCCGCCACTTCTATCTCGCCGCCGGACTGCCAGAAGCCGCGCACGTTGTAGGTGACCACGACGTACCCGGAGTCGGCGAGCTTCTGCGCCTGGGCCAGGTACTCGACTTGGGGCAGACCCCAGCTCGTGGGCATGACGAGCAGCGGGAAGCGGTCGGTGCCGCGGGCACCGGCCGGGGTGACGACGTTGGCCTTGAGGACGGTGCCGCCGTCGCCGGCGATGTCGACGAAGCGGATGGGGTTCGGCGCCGCCTGGGCGGTGGGGGCGAATCCGAGGGCGGTGCCGGCGACCAGGGTCGCCGAGACGGCGCCTACGGCGGTGGTGCGCAGGGCCTTGCGGTGGGGCCCGCCCGTCTCCCGCCACCACCCTATTCGAAGGCGCTTCGCGCCCTTTGGATCCACGGGTCACTCCTCACTCGTGTAAGTGCAAAGTGACCGAACGGTAACCTCGACCCCTTACCGGAGGTAACCCGTCGGTAAGTTACGTGCCAGTAACGATTGTTGAGCAGTGGAGGAACTCAGGAGGCCCGGTGGGAATTGCGAGGAGCGGCCGGTGTCGCGGCGGGCAGCGGGGTCTGCGCCGCCCGCGTCACGTCCTCCACCAGCTCGACGACGTCCGGGCCGTACGCCTGAGAGTTGATCACCTTGAGCAGCAGCACGAAGGAACCGCTGCCGTACTTGCGGGCCAGCCGCTCCTCGTTGCGGGCGAGGTAGCGGGTGGCCGCCTGGTTGGTGATCGACGTCTGGCCGCAGAACAGGAAGACCGGACGGGTGTTCTGGCTGCGCTCGGCGGTGAGACGGGCGAGCAGGGCGTACTCCTCCTTGCCGTTGTCCACGCGGAGGCGCTCCGTGCCCACCAGGAACGAGCCGCGGTCCGGGCCCGGTTCGGCATCCACGTTCACCCGCACACCGGGGAGCAGGGAGGACAGATGGGCCGCCATGCGGCGGTTAGACGCCGGGCCACCCACACAGAACTCGGTGCGCTCGCCGAAGCCCTGACGCGCGGTGTCGTGCGGGAGGATCTGGGCGTGGGCGTTGCAGTCCTTGATCAGCGCGGCGAGTTCGAGGAGTGCGAAGACGTCGTAACGCATCACCGAGAACTCGGGTCCCGCGGCGCCCCGGTTCACCACCAGCAGGGACTCGGAGTTGTCGGGCAGCCCGAAGAAGGCCTGCTTGCGGCGGAGCTTGCGCCGGTACAGATAGGTGCGGGTCACCCAGCCCAGTGCGGCACTGATGCCCGCCGCTATCACGCCCAGGACGATGTTGCGCACGTCGTCGTTCATGGGCGCGCATGGTAGCGGGCCCGACGCACCGGTGTTCGACGCTTGCCTGACGCGGCCATGGCGATGAATTAAGCTGCGCGAACGGCCTTTGACTGGAGGTGCGGATGCGTCGCCCTGTCGCACGGAATCTGACGGTCCTGGCGGTTTCGGCCGCTGTGGTGGTGTCGGTAGGAGCGGCGGCGCCGCCACCCGTCGAGCAGAGCCCCGGCGGTGAGAAAACCCCGCTGGCCGTCGGCTACGGCGGCGCCGTCTCGAGCGTCGACCCCGACGCTTCCGCCGCCGGGATCGAGGTTCTGCGAAAGGGCGGCAACGCCGTCGACGCGGCCGTCGCCACGGCCGCCGCGCTCGGTGTCACCGAGCCCTACTCCGCCGGCATCGGCGGAGGCGGCTACTTCGTCTACTACGACGCCGAGTCCCGCACGGTGCGCACCATCGACGGCCGCGAGACCGCCCCCCTGAGCGCCGACAAGAACCTGTTCGTCGAGAACGGCAAGCCCCTCGCCTTCGCCGACGCCGTCAGCAGCGGCCTGAGCGTCGGCACCCCGGGCACGCCCGCCACCTGGCAGACGGCGCTGGACCGGTGGGGCAGCAAGAGGCTCTCCAGCGTGCTGAAGCCGGCCGAGCGGATCGCCCGCGAGGGCTTCACGGTCGACGAGACCTTCCGCTCGCAGACGGCGTCCAACGAGGCCCGCTTCCGCTACTTCCCGGACACCGCCGACCTGTTCCTGCCGGGCGGGCAGCTCCCGGTCGTCGGCTCCACCTTCAAGAACCCCGATCTCGCCCGTACGTACGCGGAGTTGGGGCGCAAGGGCGTCGACGCGATCTACCACGGCAGGCTCGGCCGGGACATCGTCGACACGGTCAACAAGCCGCCGGTGGATCCCGGCTCCGGCTGGAACGCCCGGCCCGGCGACCTGACCGCGAAGGATCTGGCCGCCTACCGCACCAAGCTCCAGGCGCCCACCAGGACCTCCTACCGCGGCCTCGGTGTCTACTCGATGGCACCGTCCTCCTCCGGAGGCACGACGGTCGGTGAGGCGCTCAACATCCTGGAGCGGACCGACCTGTCCAAGGCGAGCAAGGCGCGCTATCTGCACCGCTTCATCGAGGCCAGCCGGATCGCCTTCGCCGACCGGGGGCGGTGGGTGGGCGACCCCGCCTTCGAGGACGTGCCGACGAAGGAACTGCTGTCGCAGAAGTTCGCCGACTCGCGCGAGTGCCTCATCAAGGACGACGCGGTGCTGACCAGTCCCGTGGCGCCCGGAGATCCGCGTCATCCGCGGCGCTGCGACTCCGGCGGCACGGCGGCTCCCACGACGTACGAGGGGGACAGCACCACGCATCTGACGGTGGCCGACAAGTGGGGCAACGTCGTCGCCTACACCCTCACCATCGAGCAGACCGGCGGCAGCGGGATCACCGTCCCCGGGCGGGGTTTCATCCTCAACAACGAGCTGACGGACTTCTCCTTCACTCCGGCGAACCCGGCCGTGCACGACCCGAACCTGCCCGGGCCGGGCAAGCGGCCGCGGTCGTCGATGTCGCCGACGATCGTGCTGGACCAGCACGACAAGCCCGTGGTGGCGCTGGGCTCGCCGGGCGGTGCGACGATCATTACGACCGTTCTGCAGACGCTCACCGGCTTCGTCGACCGGGGGCTGCCGCTGGTCGACGCGATCGCCGCTCCGCGAGCCAGCCAGCGGAATGCCGCGCAGACCGAGCTGGAACCGGGTTTCGACAGTGACGTCAGGAAGCAGCTCGAAGCGATCGGGCACTCCTTCAAGGCGAACCCGGAGATCGGTGCGGCCACGGGCGTTCAACGGCTGCCGGGTGGAAAGTGGCTGGCAGCCGCTGAGACCGTGCGGCGGGGCGGTGGGTCGGCAATGGTGGTGCGGCCCGTGCGCTGAGTGCCGGGTGCGGGTGCGCGGGGGCTGGTCGCGCCCACGCGGCGGAGCCGCGTGCCAGGCCCCGCGTCTGCGGCCTGATGCAAACGACAGGCCCTAGCGGGGCGCTGCCGAACTCTGCGCTTCGAAGGTCAGGTGGCCGTCCTGCACGTCCACCGTCACCCGGCCGCCCTCGTCGACCCTGCCGTCCAGCAACAGCCGTGACAGCTCGTTGTCCACCTCGCGCTGGATCGTGCGGCGCAGCGGGCGGGCGCCGTACTCCGGCTGGTAGCCGCGGTCGGCCAGCCATTCCACCGCCCGGTCGGTGAAGGTCACCGTGACGCCCTTGCCCCGCACCAGGGAGCGGGTGCGGTCCAGCAGGAGGTTGGTGATC
This sequence comes from Streptomyces sp. NPDC024017, assembly GCF_040638895.1. Classification (NCBI taxonomy): domain Bacteria; kingdom Bacillati; phylum Actinomycetota; class Actinomycetes; order Kitasatosporales; family Streptomycetaceae; genus Streptomyces; species Streptomyces sp. NPDC024017. The sequence continues at coordinate 95,965 of NZ_JBEZYZ010000004.1, forward strand.
GTGCGCAGCTGCTCCGTGGTGAGCTGGCGGAAGACGACGATCTCGTCGATGCGGTTGAGGAACTCCGGGCGGAAGTGCTCACGCAGCGGGCGCAGGATCTGCTCGCGGCGGGCCTCCTCGTCCGCGTCGGCGCCGCCCGCGGCGAAGCCCGTCGTGGCGCCCCGGCGGGTGATCGCCTCGGAGCCGAGGTTGCTCGTCATCACGATGACCGTGTTGCTGAAGTCCACCGTGCGGCCCTGGGAGTCGGTCAGTCGGCCGTCGTCGAGGACCTGGAGCAGGATGTTGAAGACGTCCGGGTGGGCCTTCTCCACCTCGTCCAGCAGGAGCAGCGAGTACGGGTGCCGGCGCACGACCTCGGTGAGCTGGCCCGCCTCCTCGTGGCCGACATAGCCGGGCGGGGCGCCGATCAGGCGGCTGACGGTGTGGCGCTCCTGGTACTCGCTCATGTCGAGCCGGACCATGCGGTCCTCGCTGCCGAACAGGGCCTCGGCTAGCGCGCGGGCCAGTTCGGTCTTGCCGACACCCGTCGGGCCGAGGAACAGGAAGCTGCCAATCGGGCGGTCGGGGGCGGCGAGCCCGGCGCGGGAGCGCAGCACCGCGTCCGAGACGACCCGCACGGCCTCGTCCTGGCCGACCACCCGCTGGTGCAGATGCTCCTCCAGGCCCAGCAGACGGTCCTTCTCCTCCTGGGTGAGGCTGCTGACCGGGATGCCGGTCTGCCGGGACACCACCTCGGCGATCGCCTCGGCCCCGACCACCAGGTCCTGGCCCTCGTCGATCTCGCTGTCGCCGCCGGCCTCGGTGATCCGCTGCTTCACGTCCACGATGCGGTCGCGCAACTGGGTGGCCTGCTCGTACTGCTCGTCCGCGACGGCCTGGTCCTTGTCCCGGGTCAGCTGCTCCAGCTCCCGCTCCAGGGCCCGTACGTCCGTGCCCTTGGTCCGGGCCCGCAGGCGCACCCGGGCGCCGGCCTGGTCGATGAGGTCGATCGCCTTGTCGGGCAGGCGGCGGTCGGTGAGGTAGCGGTCCGACAGCTCCACGGCGCTCACCAGCGCCTCGTCGGTGTAGCGGACCTGGTGGTGGGCCTCGTAGCGGTCCTGGAGGCCGCGCAGGATCTCGATCGCGTCCGCGGGCGTCGGCTCCGGCACCATGATCGGCTGGAAGCGGCGGGCCAGCGCCGCGTCCTTCTCGATCCGGCGGTACTCCTCCAGCGTGGTGGCGCCCACGATGTGCAGCTCGCCGCGGGCGAGGGCCGGCTTGAGGATGTTGCCCGCGTCCATCGAACTGCCGTCGCCGCCGCCGGATCCGGCGCCCACGACCGTGTGCAGCTCGTCGATGAAGATGATCAGCTGGTCGGAGTGGGCGCGGATCTCGCCCACGATGTTGTTCATCCGCTCCTCGAAGTCACCCCGGTAGCGGGTGCCCGCGACCACGCCCGTGAGGTCCAGGGCGACCACCCGCCGCCCGATCAGGACATCGGGCACGTCCGCCTCGGAGATGCGCTGCGCGAGCCCCTCCACGATGGCCGTCTTGCCGACCCCCGCGTCACCGATCAGGACCGGGTTGTTCTTGCCGCGCCGGGAGAGGACCTCGACGGTCTGTTCGATCTCCTGGTCCCGGCCGATCACCGGGTCGATCCGGCCCTGCCGGGCCAGCTCGGTGAGGTCACGGCCGTACTTGTCGAGGGTGGGCGTGTTCGTCGGCCGGGGGCGCTCGGACTGGGGGACCTCCGGCGCCTCGGGCGGTTCGGAGGGGGCGAAGCGGGCCGCGTTCAGGATGTGCCCGGCGGCCGAGTCGGGGTTCGACGCCAGGGCGCTCAGCACGTGCTCCGGGCCGATGTAGCCGTAGCCGCGGGCCCGGGCCATGTCGTGCGCGTCCAGCAGGGCCCGCTTGGCGGCCGGGGTGAGGGAGAGCGCGGTCGGCGGCGGCGCGTCGTCCGGCGTGTGCTGGGCCGGGCCCGACCGGTCGTCGATCTGCGACGCCAGGGAGTCGGGATTCGCGCCCGCCTTGCTGAGCAGGGTGCGGGTGGGCTCGGTGGCGAGCGCCGCCCGCAGCAGATGCTCCGTATCGAGGTCCCGGCTGCCGTGCTCGGCGGCGTACTGGGCGGCGCCGCGGACGAGCTCCCGGGCCGGCTGGCTGAGCAGCCGCCCGAGATCGATCTGCCGGGGACCGGGACGCGGTCCGCCGAAGAAGCGTGCGAGGAATTCTCCGAAGGGATCCGAGCCGTAGCCCTCCGGGCTGGTGAAGCCGCTGCTCATGGGCCTTCCGTTCCCGGCGTCCCCGGCGCGCGGGCGGGGGACGCCCTCGCTGGTCGACGTGCCGGGGTCGGGTAACCCGGGTGGCAGCCGGTTACACCTGGGGCGCGTTCGTAGAACACCTTCGCACGATCGTCGGCGAGGGGCACCTTTGAGGCATACCAGGAGGTAAAGGGTGACCGGTGGGATTCAGCGGGCCGTCAGGATCCTCGGTCCGGACTTCGTGATCGCCACCGTGTGCTCCGCGTGAGCGGCGCGGGAGCCGTCGTTCGTCCGCAGGGTCCAGCCGTCGGCGGCCGCGTGGTACCCGTCCGTGCCGCCCCTGATGACCATGGGCTCGATCGCCAGCACCATGCCGTGCCGGAGTCGCATGCCGCGCCCCGGGCGGCCCTCGTTCGGCACCCCGGGGTCCTCGTGCATGCGGCGGCCGATGCCGTGGCCGCCGAAGCCGTCCGGGATGCCGTAACCGGCGCCCCGGCACACCGTGCCGATGGCGTGGGCGATGTCGCCGATGCGGTTGCCCACGACGGCGGCCTCGATGCCGGCCGCCAGGGCCCGCTCGACGGTCTCGATCAGGCGGAGGTCCGCCTCGCGCGGGGTGCCCACGACGAAGCTGAGCGCCGAGTCGCCGACCCAGCCGCCCAGTTCGGCGCCGAAGTCGATGGAGACGAGGTCGCCGTCGCGCAGGCGGTGGCGGTCAGGGATGCCGTGCACGATCGCGTCGTTGACCGAGACGCAGAGGACGGCGGGGAAGGGGGCCGGCGCGAAGGAGGGGTGGTACCCCAGGAAGGGTGAGGTCGCGCCCGCCTCGCGCAGCACGTCGTGCGCCACCTCGTCCAGTTCCAGCAGGGAAACGCCCACGTCGGCGGCCTTCTGTACGGCCGTCAGGGCCCGGGCGACGACCTGGCCCGCCTCGTACATCGCGTCGATAGAAGTGTCTGTCTTCAGCTCCACCATGCCAATTACTATACCGGTATTAGAATGGGGGCATGGTGCGCACCCCTCTCACTCCAGAAGAACGCGAACGCGGCGAGCGGCTCGGCCGGCTGCTGCGTGAGGCGCGTGGTGGCCGGAGCATGACGCAGGTCGCGGCGAGCGCCGGCATCTCCGCGGAGACCCTCCGGAAGATCGAGACCGGCCGGGCCCCGACCCCGGCCTTCTTCACGGTGGCCGCGCTGGCCGGGGCCCTCGGGCTGTCCATGGACGAACTGGCCGGGCAGTGCGTGCTGGTGCCCGTCTGAGGCTCCTGCGCCGCGCGTGAAAACTCCCCGTAGCACGTCCGTAACACGACTGGTGTTGCCTACGGGGCGGAGTGCTCCGGTCTCAGGGAGTTGAGCGATGGCGGCGGATCAACTCCCGGCTCAAGTCGGGGAGTTCGCGACCTACCTGGACGGGCTGCTGGCACGCCTCGATCCGTCCGGCGGCTGGTTCGCCGTGTTCTGGCAGCGCGACCCGGAGGGCATGCGGGCCTGTCTCGACGGGCGCGAGATGCCGCCCTGGGACGTGGTCGAGGCGCTGCTCCAGGACCTCGCAGGGCAGTACGGCCCGGCGGGAGCCGGCCCGGAGACGGAGCGCGCCCGCACCCTGCACGCCGCCGCGCTCGCCGCGTACGACACCCGGCCCGGGGGCCGTGACGCCCTCGGCGACCGCCTCGACGCCATGCTCCGCGAACAGAAGTACGCCGCCGAACGCCAGGCTGCCCTGGCCCGCCACCTCACCTCGGCCACGACCCGCGAACAGGCGGACGCACTGCGCCTGGACCTGGCCTGGGCGCGCGACGACCACGAACGGGCCGGCGCGCGATGCGCGGAACTCCGGGCACGGCTGGCCCACCTGGACCGGCGCGACCAGGAAGCCTTTCCGAGGGCGTGGAGTGATGGTGAGGCACCGCGCGGCGCCGGGGCGGGGTCGTCACCGGCCGACGATCTGTACGGGCCCGGGACGCCCTTGGCCGCGACCGGCGCCGCCGACCGGGAGGCCGGGCGTCGTGCTCCGCAGCATCCGGAGGGCCGGACCGTCCCCGGGGAGGCCGCCGCGGGCGTGGCGCCTGACGGGCTCCCCGCCTCGGCCGTGACCGGTGCCGCCGGTCGGTACGACACCCGGTACGGCGCCGCCGTCCCGGAGGCCGGGCGTCGTGCTCCGCAGCATCGGGAGGGCCGGACCGTCCCCGGGCAAGCCGCCGCGGGCGTAGCGCCTGACGGGCACCCCGCCCCGGCCCTGACCGGTGCCGCCGGTCGGTACGGTACCCGGTACGACGCCGCCGAACCGGAGGCCGGGCGTCATGCCCCGCAGCATCCGGAGGGCCGGACCGCTGCCGATGAAGCCGCCCCACGTGTCCCCGACGCGTTCACCGCTCCAGCCCCGTCGCCCGCCTCCCAGCCCCTCACCCCCAAGCAGCGCAAACGCCGTCGCGGGAGCGCCCGCTTCGCGGGGATGGCGGACGAGGAGGTCACCGCCGCCACCGCCGTGCCGCCCGCTGTCGTGCCGACCCTGCCCGCCCCCGCCCCCACGGCGACCCGCCGTACTCTCCGCGGCGCGCGGTTCGCCGGGGCCGCCGAGGAGGCGGGGGCGGAGCGCCGGGCACCGGAGGCCCACGTGCCCGGGACCGAGGACCGGGCCGAGGTCGGACGCACCGTGGAGGTGCTGGCCCGGTTGCGGAGCGAGGGGCGCAGCGGGGAGGCCCACGCGCTGCTGGCCGAGGTCGTCTCCTGGGAGCCCGGCCGGTTCCCGCTGCTCGCGGAGCGGCTGCACCTCGCCGGGCTGGACGCCGACTGGCAGACCCTGCTGTGGGAGGCCGCCTCGCTGCCCGCCGGGCGGCTGGTCGCCGCCGCAGACGCGCTGGCCGCGGCCGGACGGGCGGGGGACGGGCAGCAGATGCTGCGGCAGGGGGTCGCACGGCCGCCGGGAGAGATCGGGGAGGCCGTCCTCGGCCTGGCCGCCGAGGGACGCCACCGCGAGGTGCGCGTGCTGCTCGACGCGTACGTCAGGGTCCGCACCCCCGAGGAGGCCGCACGCAGCGCCGAACCCGATCCGCAGCGCCTCGTACCGCTCCTGCTGGAGGCCGCCCGGGACGTGTCGGAGGAACGCCGCTGGGATGTCGTCTACGCCCTGCGGGTCGCCGGATTCCCCGCCTGACCGGCGATGTCGCGCCCCGGGCGACTCACCCACAGGAGTGTGAATCGCGCAATGCCCCGCGGGTTGGTGACGATGGTCTTGGCAACCCCGTGCCAGAGGCTTACGTTCGTGGCTCTACGGCCCGCTTCTACGGGCGTAGAGGCGCAGACGTCGCGTCGAAGGAGCAGCTCATGGCCAACGTCGTACGTGCCGCCCTGGTCCAGGCCACCTGGACCGGCGACACCGAGTCCATGGTGGCGAAACACGAGGAGCACGCCCGCGAGGCGGCCCGCCGGGGCGCGAAGATCATCGGGTTCCAGGAAGTCTTCAACAGCCCCTACTTCTGTCAGGTCCAGGAGCCCGAGCACTACCGCTGGGCCGAGGCCGTCCCCGACGGCCCGACCGTGCGCCGGATGCAGGACCTCGCCCGCGAGACCGGCATGGTGATCGTCGTGCCGGTGTTCGAGGTCGAGCAGTCCGGCTTCTACTACAACACCGCGGCCGTGATCGACTCCGACGGCAGCTACCTCGGCAAGTACCGCAAGCACCACATCCCGCAGGTCAAGGGCTTCTGGGAGAAGTACTACTTCAAACCGGGCAACCTCGGCTGGCCCGTCTTCGACACGTCCGTCGGCCGCGTCGGGGTCTACATCTGCTACGACCGCCACTTCCCGGAGGGCTGGCGGCAGCTCGGCCTGGCCGGTGCCCAGCTGGTCTACAACCCCTCCGCCACCCATCGCGGCCTCTCCTCCCACCTGTGGCGGCTGGAGCAGCCCGCCGCGGCCGTCGCCAACGAGTACTTCGTCGCCGCGATCAACCGCGTCGGCCAGGAGGAGTACGGCGACAACGACTTCTACGGGACGTCGTACTTCGTCGACCCGCGCGGGCAGTTCGTCGGCGACGTCGCCAGCGACAGCACCGAGGAACTGGTCATCCGGGACCTCGACCTCGACCTCATCGAAGAAGTGCGGCAGCAGTGGGCGTTCTACCGCGACCGCCGCCCCGACGCCTACGAAGGGCTGGTGCAGCCGTGACCCACGACCTCCTGGGCCGCCACCGGGCCGTGCTCCCGGACTGGCTCGCCCTCTACTACGAGGAGCCCCTCGAGATCACCCACGGCGAGGGCCGCCACGTCTGGGACGCCCAGGGCAACCGGTACCTCGACTTCTTCGGCGGCATCCTCACCACCATGACGGCGCACGCGCTGCCCGAGGTGACGAAGGCGGTGAGCGAGCAGGCCGGCCGGATCATCCACTCCTCGACCTTGTACCTCAACCGCCCGATGGTCGAACTCGCCGAGCGCATCGCCCAGTTGAGCGGCATCCCGGACGCCCGCGTCTTCTTCACCACGTCCGGCACCGAGGCCAACGACACCGCCCTGCTGCTGGCCACGGCGTACCGGCGCAGCAACACCATCCTGGCGATGCGCAACAGCTACCACGGCCGTTCCTTCAGCGCCGTCGGCATCACCGGCAACAGCGGCTGGTCCCCGACCTCGCTCTCCCCGCTCCAGACGCTGTACGTCCACGGCGGCGTGCGCACCCGCGGACCGTTCGCCTCCCTCAGCGACGACGACTACATCGCGGCCTGCGTCGACGACCTGAGGGACCTGCTCGGCCACACCCGCCCGCCGGCCGCGCTGATCGCCGAACCCGTCCAGGGCGTCGGCGGCTTCACGGCGCCGCCGGACGGGCTGTACGCCGCCTTCCGCGAGGTGCTGCACGAACGCGGCATCCTGTGGATCGCCGACGAGGTGCAGACCGGCTGGGGCCGCACCGGCGAGCACTTCTGGGGCTGGCAGGCTCACGGCCGCAACGGGCCGCCCGACATCATGACCTTCGCCAAGGGCATCGGCAACGGCATGTCCATCGGCGGCGTCGTCGCCCGCTCCGAGATCATGAACTGCCTGGACTCCAACAGCATCTCCACCTTCGGCGGCACCCAGATCACCATGGCCGCCGGCCTCGCCAACCTCAACTACCTGCTGGAGCACGACCTCCAGGGCAACGCCCGGCGCGTCGGCGGCCTGCTCATCGAGCGGCTGCGGGCCGTCGCCGCGCACGTTCCGGCCGTACGGGAGGTACGCGGCCGCGGCCTGATGATCGGTATCGAGATCACGAAACCGGGGACCGACGAGGCCGATCCGCAGACCGCGGCGGCCGTCCTGGAGGCGGCCCGGGAGGGTGGCCTGCTGATCGGCAAGGGCGGCGGCCACAACACCAGTTCGCTGCGCGTCGCCCCGCCGCTGTCCCTCAACGTCGCGGAGGCCGAGGAGGGCGCCGCGATCCTCGAGAACGCTCTGAGGAGCATCCGGTAGCAATGCACTGAGCAAGGGACCCGCCACCATGACCATCACCCTGGATTCCCTGGAACCGGCCCTGTCCGTCCGGCAGGTCCTCACCCTGGAGCGGGTGCTCGCCGGGGAGCCCGAGGTGGTGGCCGGCGCGAGCCACCTCGACCGCCCGGTGCGCTGGGTGCACGTCGCCGAGGCCGCCGACGTCGGTGTGATGCTCAGCGGTGGCGAGATGGTCCTCACCACCGGTGTGCTGCTCGCCGGCGACGAGGACAAGCAGGCCGAGTACGTCCGGTCGCTGCACCGCGCGGAGGCCGCCGCCGTCGTCCTCGGACTCGGCCGCGCCTTCCCCGCGGCGCCGGACGTGATGCGCCGGGCCGCCGAGCGGTGCGGCCTGCCGATGGTCGTCCTGCACCGGCCCTTCCCCTTCGCCGAACTGACCGAGGAGGTCCAGTCCCGGCTCGTGCGGCGCAAGTTCGCCGCCGTCAGCCTCTCCGAGGCCGTCCGCACCGAACTCACCGCCCTCATCACCGCCGGCGCCCCGCTGCAACGCCTGCTCGACGAGGTCGCCCGGCACAGCGCCTGCCCGGTCGTCGTCACCAACCTCGCCCACCGCGTCCTCGGCACGGCGGGGGAGCGGCCCGCGGTGGACGACGTGCTGCGCGACTGGGAGCGCATCGCCCGGCAGGCAGGCGGCACCGAGGGCGACGGCTGGATCCGGGCCGAACTGGGCGGGCGCGGGGAACGGTGGGGCCGGATCGTGCTGTGCGGATACCGGGGCGACACCGCCACCGGACGGCTGCTGGCCGACCGCGCCGCCGAGGCCCTCGTCCTGCACCGCATGCTCGGCGGCGGCGCCGCGTGCTCCTGGGAGGAGCAGTCCGCGCAGAGCCTGCTGACCGACCTGGTCAGCGGCGTCGTACCGGCACGGCAACTGCTGCCCCGGGCCCGTGCGGCCGGGCTGCCGGTCAACCGGCGCACCTTCGTGCCGCTGGTGGTCCGCGACGGCGACCCCGCCCGGCTCGAACGCCTCCTGCGGCTGCTGGGCCTGCCCGGGCTGGTCGCCGAACTCGCCGACGGGGCCACCGCCGTGCTGCTCAGCCTCCCCCGGGACCAGGACGCGGGTGCCCTCGCCGCGCACTTCGCGACCCGGCTGCGCACCGAGTCCGGCCCGGACCACACGGTCGTGGCCGCGGCCGAACCGCGCGCCGCCTGGGACGACGTACCCACCGGACTGCGCGAGGCCCAGCACGTCGCGGACGCCGTGGCCGACTCCTCCGCCGTCCTCGACCTCCCGCCGGTCGTGCGCCTCAAGGACGTCCACCTGCGGGGCCTGATCCGCCTGCTGCGCGACGACCCGCATGTGCAGTCCTTCGCGGAGCGGGAGCTGGACGGGCTGCTGTGCGAGACCGAGGAGGACCTGCTGTCGGTGCTGCGCACCTACCTGGCCACCGGCCGCAACAAGTCCCGCACCGCACAGCTCCACCACGTCTCCCGGCCGGCCCTCTATCGCCGTCTGGAGGCCATACAGGTGCGCCTCGGGGTGGACCTCGACGACTTCGAGCAGGCCGCCTCGGTGCACATCGCACTCCTCGCGCACGACGCGCAACAGCAGTGAAACATGCGACCACCTGGGAAAACGGCGGTGAAACATGGGTCCCCAGCAGAGTGACACGGTGGCACGCCGCACGCCCTCAGACGTGACACGGTGCAACTCAAAGACCACGACGCGACTTCCTAGGCTCACGGCACACCGAGCGACCGGAGGTCCCGATGAGCCCAGTGATCCGTGCCGCCGTCTTCCAGACCGCCTGGACGGGCGACAAGGAATCGATGATCCAGGTCCACGAGCAGGCGGCCCGCGACGCGGCCGCGCAGGGCGCCCAAGTCCTGTGCTTCCAGGAGTTGTTCTACGGACCGTACTTCTGCCAGGTCCAGGACCCGGCCTTCTACGAGTACGCCGAGCAGATCCCCGAGGGCCCGATCGTCCGCCGCTTCCAGGCCCTCGCGAAGGAACTCGGCATCGTCCTGGTGCTGCCGATGTACGAGGAGGAGCAGCCCGGCGTCCTCTACAACACCGCCGCCGTGATCGACGCGGACGGCTCCTACCTCGGCAAGTACCGCAAGACACACATCCCCCAGGTCAGGGGCTTCTGGGAGAAGTTCTACTTCCGCCCGGGCAACAGCGGCTGGCCCGTCTTCGACACGAAGGTCGGCCGTGTCGGCGTGTACATCTGCTACGACCGTCACTTCCCGGAGGGCTGGCGCGCCCTCGGCCTCGCGGGTGCCGAGATCGTCTTCAACCCGTCGGCCACCTCCCGCGGGCTCTCCGCCTACCTCTGGCAGCTGGAGCAGCCGGCGGCGGCCGTCGCCAACGAGTACTTCGTCGGCGCGATCAACCGGGTCGGGGTCGAGGAGTACGGCGACAACGACTTCTACGGCACGTCGTACTTCGTGGACCCCGAGGCCCAGTTCGTCGGCGAGGTGGCGAGCGACAAGGAGCCCGAACTGGTCGTCCGCGACCTGGACATGGCCAAACTCCGAGAGGTCCGCGACCGCTGGCAGTTCTACCGGGACCGGGCTCCGGGCGCGTACGGGCCACTGACGGCACCGTAGAACGCCGTCGAGGGGCACGCCCTCAGGGGCGCGGGGAACTGCGCGAGCAACCACTGACAACCGGCACCTACCGACCGCGAGGAGCGATCACGACATGAGCAGCCGTACAGTCATCCGCGGCGGCCTCGTCATCACCGCGTCCGACGAGATCCACGCCGACGTCCTGATCGAGGACGGCCGCATCGCCGCCCTCGCCGCCTCCGGCACACCCGCCGCCGAATCCTTCACCGCCGACCGCGTCATCGACGCCACCGGAAAGTACGTCATCCCCGGCGGCGTCGACGCCCACACCCACATGGAGCTCCCCTTCGGCGGCACCTTCGCCTCCGACACCTTCGAGACCGGCACCCGCGCCGCCGCCTGGGGCGGCACGACGACGATCATCGACTTCGCCGTGCAGAGCGTCGGGCACAGCCTGCGCGAGGGCCTCGACGCCTGGCACGCCAAGGCCGACGGCAACTGCGCCATCGACTACGGCTTCCACATGATCGTCTCCGACGTCAACGAGCACACCCTCAAGGAGATGGACCACCTGGTCGAGGAGGGCATCACCTCCTTCAAGCAGTTCATGGCCTACCCGGGCGTCTTCTACAGCGACGACGGCCAGATCCTGCGCGCCATGCAGCGCTCCGCCGAGAACGGCGGCCTGATCATGATGCACGCCGAGAACGGCATCGCCATCGACGTCCTGGTCGAGCAGGCGCTGGCCCGGGGCGAGACCGACCCGCGCTACCACGGCGAGGTCCGCAAGGCCCTGCTGGAGGCCGAGGCCACCCATCGCGCCATCAAGCTCGCGCAGGTGGCCGGCGCGCCCCTGTACGTCGTGCACGTCTCGGCGACGGAGGCGGTCGCCGAGCTGGCCCGGGCCCGCGACGAGGGGCTGAACGTCTTCGGCGAGACCTGCCCGCAGTACCTGTTCCTGTCCACCGACAACCTCGCCGAGCCGGACTTCGAGGGCGCCAAGTACGTGTGCAGCACGCCGCTCAGGCCGAAGGAGCACCAGGCCGCACTGTGGCGGGGACTGCGCACGAACGACCTCCAGGTCGTCTCCACCGACCACTGCCCCTTCTGCTTCGTGGGCCAGAAGGAACTCGGCCGCGGCGACTTCTCCAAGATCCCCAACGGCCTGCCGGGCGTGGAGAACCGTATGGACCTGCTCCACCAGGCGGTCATCGACGGGCACATCTCGCGCCGCCGCTGGATCGAGATCGCCTGCGCGACCCCGGCCCGGATGTTCGGCCTCTACCCGAAGAAGGGCACCATCGCGCCGGGTGCCGACGCCGACGTCGTCATCTACGACCCGCACGCCGAGCAGGTCATGTCGGTGGAGACGCACCACATGAACGTCGACTACTCGGCGTACGAGGGCAAACGCACCACCGGCCGGGTCGAGACGGTCCTCTCGCGCGGCGAACCCGTCATCACCGAGCGGGAGTACACCGGGCACGCCGGGCACGGCGTGTTCACCCCGCGATCCACCTGTCAGTACCTCAACTAGGAGTGGCGCAGATGGACTTCGGACTCGTCCTGCAGGCCGACCCGCCGGCGTCGCGGGTGATCAGCCTGATGAAGCGGGCGGAACGGAACGGCTTCACCTACGGCTGGACCTTCGACTCCACCGTGCTGTGGCAGGAACCGTTCGTGATCTACAGCCAGATCCTGGCCAACACCACGACGCTGAAGGTCGGGCCGATGGTGACCAACCCGGGCACCCGCACCTGGGAGGTCACCGCCTCCACCTTCGCCACCCTCAACGACATGTTCGGCAACCGCACGGTCTGCGGCATCGGCCGCGGTGACTCCGCGATGCGCGTGGCCGGCCGCAAGCCCAACACCCTCGCCCGGATCAGCGAGGCCATGAAGGTCATCCGGGACCTCGGCAGCGGACGGGAGGCGGACCTCGGCGGCACCGTGGTCCGGTTCCCGTGGATCACAGAGGGCGCCGAACTGCCCGTGTGGATGGCCGCGTACGGTCCCAAGGCCCTGAAGATGGCCGGTGAGGAGGCGGACGGGTTCATCCTCCAGCTGGCCGACCTCTACCTCACCGAGTACATGGTGAAGGCCGTGAAGGACGCGGCCGTCGCCGCCGGCCGGGACCCCGCCGGGGTGACCATCTGCGTGGCCGCCCCCGCGTACGTCACCGAGGACGACTCGCCCGAGGCGCTCGCCCACGCGCGCGAGCAGTGCCGCTGGTTCGGCGGCATGGTCGGCAACCACGTCGCCGACCTCGTCTCCAAGTACGGCGAGCACTCCTCCCAGGTGCCCGACGACCTCACCGAGTACATCAAGGCCCGCGAGGGCTACGACTACTCCCACCACGGGCGCAGCGGGAACCCCGACGCCCAGTTCGTGCCCGACGAGATCGTCGACCGGTTCTGCCTGATCGGCCCGGTCGAGAAGCACATCGAGAAGCTGGAAGCGCTGCGCGCCCTCGGCGTGGACCAGTTCGCCGTCTACGACATGCACGACGCGCAGGAGGCCGTGATCGAGGCCTACGGATCGCGGGTGATCCCGGCCGTCAACGGCTGACCTCCTCCGCCGCACCACCCCCCTGTGAACTCCCCCTTCCCAGCGGCTCGGGAAGGGGGCCCAGGACGCTCCCCGCCGCACCCGGAGCGCACCCCCCATCGGCGTCACCGCACGGCCTTTCCCGTCCCACCTCCCCTGATTGGCCCGGCCCATGACCGATACCGCTCCCACGGCCCCACCGCCCACCACCCAAGTCACCCGCGACGACGGCCGGGTGGAGATCGCCCCGGGCGCCCCCGCACCCACCGGCCCGTACGCCAACGAGGACCTGCTGCCGGTCCCCGTCGAGAAGCGCACCTGGACCACGTACAACTTCTCCGCGCTGTGGGTCGGCATGGCCCACAACACGGCCTCCTGGACCCTGGCCTCCGGGCTCATCGCCGTCGGCATGGACTGGAAGCAGGCGGTGCTCACCATCGCCCTGGCCAACGTCATCGTGCTGATACCGATGCTGCTCACCGGGCACGCCGGGCCGAAGTACGGCATACCCTTCCCGGTCTTCGCCCGGGCCTCCTTCGGTATCCGCGGCGCCAACCTGCCCGCCGTCGTGCGGGCGTTGGTGGCGTGCGGCTGGTTCGGCATCCAGACCTGGATCGGCGGCGAGGCCATCTACTTCCTGGCCGGCAAGCTCATCGGCACCGGCTGGACGGACGCGGCGAAGGTCGGCGGCTACGCCTGGACGATGTGGCTGTCGTTCGCGATCTTCTGGGCGCTGCAGGTCGTCATCATCTACCGGGGCATGGAGACGATCCGCCGCTTCGAGAACTGGGCGGCGCCCTTCGTGCTCGTCGGCGCGTTCGTGATGCTGTGGTGGATGAGCGACAAGGCGGGCGGCTTCGGCCCGCTCTTCGACCAGCCCTCCAAGCTCGGCTGGGGCCCGGACTTCTGGAAGCTGTTCGCCCCCGCCCTCATGGGCATGATCGGTTTCTGGTCCACGCTGTCGCTGAACATCCCCGACTTCACCCGCTACGGCAAGAGCCAGAAGGCACAGACGTGGGGCCAGGCGCTCGGCCTGCCGACCACCATGACCCTCTTCGCGTTCCTGTCGGTGATGGTCACCTCTGGCTCCCAGGCCGTCTACGGCGAGGCCATCTGGGACCCGGTACAGCTCGCAGCCAAGACCGACAACACGGTGGGCCTGCTCTTCGCGCTGGTCACCGTCCTGGTGGCAACGCTCTCCGTCAACGTCGCGGCCAACCTGGTCTCACCGGCGTTCGACTTCTCCAACATCGCGCCCCGCAGGATCAGTTTCCGGGCCGGCGCCCTCGCCACCTGCGTCCTCGGTGTGCTGATCTTCCCGTGGAAGCTGTACTCCGACCCGCAGGGCTACATCTTCACCTGGCTGGGCCTGGTCGGCGGCCTGCTCGGCACCGTCGCGGGCATCCTCATCGCCGACTACTGGATCCTGCGCCGCGCCCGGCTCGACCTCGCCGACCTGTACCGGCCGGGCGGCCGCTACTGGTACGAGGGCGGCTGGAACTGGCGGGCCGTCGTCGCCTTCGCGGTCGGCGGTGTCCTCGCCGTCGGCGGCGCGAGCTTCAAGCCGCTGATCGACGGCCGTCCCATTCCCGCCCTGGCCGATCTGGCCGACTACGGCTGGGCGGTGGGCCTCGGCACGTCGATGGTGGTGTACCTGGTCCTGATGGCCACGCGGGGCCGGAGCACGGTCTGAGGAAGGCAGGCGCGCTGGAGGGCGCTCAGTCCTTGTCGCTCTCCAGCGCGGCCACCGCTTCCTTCGCGGCCTTGATGGCGCCCTTGTTGATCGTGTCCATGCTGGGCGCCTTCTTCGACTCGAAGTCACTGCCGTTGTAGGTGATCATCACCAGTGCGTTGGACGCGCGGGCGATCACGACGCCCTCGCGGGTCTCCTGCTTGTCCTCGGTGGTGAGGTTCACGACGGAGTACGCGCTGTCACCCAGACCGGGGACGGCCCCGCCGCCGCTCTTCTTCTCGGTGTGCGCCTCGTACGACTTCTGCGCCGCCTCGTCCGACTCCAGGACCTCGTAGGACACGTCGAGCCAGCGGTAGTCGTACCCCTTGAGCGCGTTCCAGGAGCAGGTGCGGCGCAGCTTCGTGTCGGTGGACGGGATCTCCTTGCCGGCCGACTTGGCGCCCGGCACCAGCGACTCGATCGTCTTCTTGGCGACACTCTCGCACGGGGCGGGCGCGGCCGAGTACGCCTTCGGCACCGTCGACGTCGACGGGGCGGACGCGGACTGGGTCTCGGTCTTCTCTTCGGCCTGCTTGTGCTCGGCGGCCTGCGGCGCGGCGAGCGGACCGGACGACAGCGCCCAGCCCGCCGCGGCGAGCACCACCACCGGGGACAGCCGGGCGGTCAGGGCGAGGGGCAGAGGTAGGGAACGCACGGCGCCCTTCTCGTGGGGGACGGCGGTGCGGAACGGGTCCGCACGGCGGACGGGACGACAGTGTCACACGAGTCCCTGTGGCGCGGAAGTGCGGTCCCGGCACACAAGCTGCGGGAATACCGTTTGCACCGGCATGGTCGCGCTGCGCAGCCTTGATCCATGACTTCGCCCACTTCATCCAGTGCAAGTCGGGACATACCCCAACTCTCCACCGTTCGCGACGACATCCTCGCCTACTACGCCCTCGGCAAGGAGGACGCCCGTCTCAGGCAGGGTTCGGGTCGGCTCGAACTCTGGCGGACGCGGGACGTGCTCCGGAGGCTCCTGCCCGCAGCCCCGGCGCGCGTGCTGGACGTCGGCGGCGGCAGCGGTGTGCACGCCGAGTGGCTGGCGCGGGACGGCTACCGGGTCGAACTCGTGGACCCCGTGCCGCTGCACCTGGAGCAGGCCGCGCGGCTGCCCGGTGTCACCGCCCGCGCAGGGGACGCCCGGGCCCTGCCCGCCGAGGACGCCGCGTACGACGTGGTACTGCTGCTCGGCCCCCTGTACCACCTGCCGGAACGGGCCGACCGGATCCGGGCATTGGCCGAGGCGCGCCGGACGGTGCGGCCCGGGGGACTGGTCGTCGCGGCCACCATCAACCGGTACGCGGCCCTGCACGACCTGCTGCGCGAGGAACGCTACTTCGACCCCGCCCACCGGGCCCGCACCGACTCCGTCTCCGAGCACGGCCGGCACCCCTCCCAGGACGAGGGCAGCCTCTTCACCACCGCCTACCTCGCCCGACCGGACGAACCTCCGGCGGAGTTCGCCGAGGCGGGCCTCACCGTCGGCGGCCAGTACGGCATCGAGGGCGTCGCCTGGCTCATGGACGGCGTCGAGGAGTGGCTGGACGACCCCGAGCGGCGCGAGGCCGTCCTCGCGGCGACCCGGCGTATCGAGTCCGAGCCGGCCCTGCTGGGCGCGAGCGGGCATCTGCTGACCGCCGGCAGGCGCCCCTGGCCGGGGCCGGTGAGCCCCTGACAGGTTTTGACGGGACCGCGACAGGGGGAGGGGACGGCGTACGACGACGAGAGATGAGAAGCCCGTATGTTCACGTCCCGCCCGACCCTCCAGGGCACCTTCGGCATGGTGTCCTCCACCCACTGGCTCGCCTCGCAGTCGGCGATGGCCGTCCTGGAGAACGGTGGCAACGCCTACGACGCGGCCGTGGCGGGCGCCTTCGTGCTGCACGTCGTCGAGCCGCACCTCAACGGCCCGGCCGGCGAGGTGCCGATCCTGCTCGCCCCGGCCGGCGGCGAGGTGCGGGTGCTGTGCGGGCAGGGCGTCGCACCGGCCGGGGCGACCGTCGCGCACTACCAGGGCGTCGGCCTGGACCTCGTCCCCGGCACCGGGCCGCTCGCCGCCGCCGTACCGGGCGCGTTCGACGCCTGGATGCTGCTGCTGCGCGACCACGGCACCAAGACCCTCGACGACGTCCTGACGTACGCCATCGGCTACGCCGAGCACGGGCACGCGCCCGTGGAGAGCGTCGGCGAGACCGTCGAGACCGTGCGCGAGCTGTTCGAGACGGAGTGGACCTCGTCGGCGGACGTCTACCTCCCCGGCGGCAAGGCGCCGCGCCCCGGTGAGCTCTTCGCCAACCCCGCACTCGCCGCCACCTGGAAACGCCTGCTCGCCGAGACCGCCGGCGCGGGTGGCAGGGAGGCGCGGATCGAGGCCGCCCGGCAGGTGTGGCGCACCGGGTTCATCGCCGACGCCCTCGTCCGCCAGGCGGGGCGCCCCACGAGGGACACCAGCGGGGAACGCCACACCGGCACCCTCACAGCCGCCGACCTCGCCGCCTGGTCCGCGACCTACGAGACACCGGCGACCTACGACTGGAACGGCTGGACCGTGTGCAAGCCGGGCCCCTGGAGCCAGGGCCCGGTCCTCCTCCAGCAGCTCGCCCTGCTCCCGCCCGAACTGCCCCCCTATGGTTCGGCCGACTACGTCCATCTCCTGGTCGAGAACTGCAAGCTCGCCATGGCCGACCGGGAGGCCTGGTACGGGGACGCCGCCGACGTGCCCCTCGACGACCTGCTGTCCGACGGGTACAACACGGCCCGCCGCGCCCTCGTCGGCGAGCGGGCCGACCACGACCTGCGGCCCGGCAGCCCCGGCGGGCGCACACCGCGGCTGTGTGCGCACGCGCGCGTGGCGGCGGCCGCCCAGGAGGGCTTCGACGCCCTGGGCGTCGGCGAACCGACCGTCGCCAAGAGCCCGGCGTCCCCCGTGCCGGGCGAACCGGAGATCCTCGCCGACGGGACCACCCGCGGCGACACCTGCCACCTCGACGTCGTCGACCGCTGGGGCAACATGGTCTCGGCCACGCCCAGCGGCGGCTGGCTCCAGTCCAACCCCGTCGTGCCCGAACTCGGCTTCCCGCTCGGCACCCGGCTCCAGATGACCTGGCTGGAGGAGGGACTGCCCAACTCCCTCACCCCCGGCCGCCGCCCCCGCACCACCCTCACGCCCTCGATCGCCCTGCGCGACGGCCTGCCCGTCATGGCGTTCGGCACGCCCGGCGGGGACCAGCAGGACCAGTGGCAGCTGCACTTCTTCCTCGCGGTCGCCCTGCGCGCCCAGGTGCGCGGCGGCCCCGACCTCCAGGGCGCGATCGACGCCCCGAACTGGCACAACGACAGTTTCCCCGGCTCCTTCTACCCGCGCGGCATGCGGCCGGGCAGCGTGACCGTGGAGTCCCGCACCGACTCCGCCGTCGTCGAGGAGCTGCGCCGCCGCGGCCACGACGTGACCGTGGGCGGCCCCTGGTCGGAGGGCCGGCTGTGCGCGGTCGCACGGGACCCGGAGACGGGCGTCCTGTCGGCGGCGGCGAACCCGCGCGGGATGCAGGGGTACGCGGTGGGCCGGTGAACCGGCGGGGACCCGCCGGCGTGCGAGCCTGCGGGACGCAGCGCCGTCCCGCGCGCCCGGACGCCCCGCTGTTCATCACGATGCCACCCTCATTCCACCGGGCGGGCGGGCCGTGTCAGTGGCACGTGTTGTCATGGAGGGGTGAACGACAGCAACGAAACCATCGAAGAGTTTCTCGCAGAGCAGGCCTCCGACGTCGAAGAGGCGATCCGCAAGGCGGCCGCCACCGAGATCATGCCGCGCTGGCGCCAGCTCGCCGCGCACGAGGTCGAGCAGAAGAGCGGCCCGCACGACCTGGTGACCGACGCCGACCGCATGGCCGAGCTGTACCTGACCGAGGCGCTGGCCGCCCTGCTGCCCGGCTCGGTCGTGGTCGGCGAGGAGGCCGTCCACGCCAACCCGGCGTCGTACGACGCGATACGCGGCGACGCCCCGGTCTGGATCGTCGACCCGGTCGACGGGACGCGCCAGTTCGTGCGCGGTGAAGCAGGGTTCTGCACCCTGGTCGCGCTGGCCCACCGCGGCACCCTGCTCGCGTCCTGGACGTACGCGCCGGCCCGCGACCGGCTCGCCACCGCCCAGCGGGGCAAGGGCGCCCACCTCGACGGGGAGCGGCTGTTCGCCGGAGTGCCGGAGCCCGGCCGGGACCTGCGCGTGGCCGCCTCCCACCCCGACTACACGACGGACGAGGAGAAGCACGCCCTGCTCGGCCTGCGTGCCGACGGGGTGGCACCGCGCCCGTGCGGCTCGGCCGGGCTGGAGTATCTCGCCATCGCCCGCGGCGAGTTGGACGCGGTGGCGTTCTCCTGGGAGGCCGCCTGGGATCACGCGGCCGGTCTGCTCCTGGTCGAGGAGGCGGGCGGCGCCCACCTGACCCTCGCGGGCGAGCCGTTCCGCATCTCCGGCGGCAACGCCCTGCCCTTCACCGCGGCCCGCGACGCGGCCACGGCCCGCCGGGTGCTGGGCCTGCTGTCGGGCGGGGCCTGAGCGGCGGAACCGTTGCATGCCGCACACAGCTGATGACCCAGCGTGCGCGTGTGCAGGTTCCAGCCACCGCAAAGCGGCCTTCCGCACCGGAAATCACCACCGGCCGGTGACTGTCAGTCTCCGGGCATATCCTGATCCCCAGTGGCCGTCGGCTGACGAAGGGGTCCGAGGTGCCGTCGATGCTCGATGCCGTCGTAGTGGGTGCGGGGCCGAACGGACTGACCGCGGCCGTGGAGCTGGCCCGCCGCGGTTTCTCCGTCGCCGTTTTCGAGGCCCGGAGCACCGTGGGCGGCGGAGCCCGCACCGAGGAGCTCACCCTCCCCGGCTTCCGGCACGACCCGTGCTCCGCGGCCCACCCGCTCGCCATCAACTCACCGGCGTTCCGCGCCCTGCCGCTCGAGCGGTACGGCCTGGAGTGGCTGCACGCCGAGCTGCCCATGGCGCATCCCTTCCTCGACGGCACAGCGGCCGTCCTGGCCCGGACGGTCGGCGAGACGGCCGCCTCCTTCGGCCCGCGCGACGCCGGGGCGTACCGCAGGCTCATCGAGCCCTTCCTGCCCAAGTGGGACACCCTCGCCCGGGACTTCATGTCCCTGCCGCTGACCGCGCTGCCCCGCGACCCGGTGACCCTCGCCCGCTTCGGCCTGGCCGGGCTGCCCCCGTCGACGCTGCTGATGCGCCGCTTCCGGGACGAACCGGCCAAGGCCCTGTTCTCCGGGCTCGTCGCCCACGTCATGGCACCGCTCGGCGGCTTCGCCACCGGAGCCATCGGCATGGTCTTCGCCCTCGCGGCGCACGCCCGCGGCTGGCCCGTCGCCCGCGGCGGCTCCCAGTCCCTCTCCGACGCCCTCACCGCCTACCTGCGGGACCTCGGCGGCAGCGTCCACACCGACTACGAGGTCAAACGCCTCGACGACCTGCCGCCGGCCCGGGCCTACGTCTTCGACACCTCGCCCACCGCCCTGGCCCGCATCGCCGGCTTCGGCGACCACTACGCCGGCTACCGCTACGGGCCGGGCGTCTTCAAGGTCGACTACGCGCTGGACGGCCCCGTGCCCTGGACCGCGAAGGAGGCCCGCGCCGCCGGCACGGTGCAGGTCGGCGCGAGCAGCGCGGAGATCGGCGCGGCCCTGCGCGCGGTGTCCCGGGAGGGCCGGGCCCCCGACAAGCCGTTCCTCATCACGGTCCAGCCGAGCGTCGTCGACCCCACCCGGGCCCCGGCGGGCAAGCACGTCTTCTGGGCCTACGGCCACGTCCCGAACGGCTGGACAGGCGACCTCACCGACACCATCGAGCGCCAGCTGGAGCGCTTCGCCCCGGGGTTCCGCGACCGCGTCCTGGCCCGCGCCACGGCCGGCCCGCCCGAACTCGCCGCCCGCAACGCCAACTACGTCGGCGGGGACATCGCCTCCGGCGCGGCATCCGGCCTCCAGCTCCTGCTGCGCCCCAAGCTCACCCTGTTCCCGTACCACACCCCGCATCCGGCCGTGTTCATCTGCTCGTCGGCGACCCCGCCGGGCCCCGGAGTGCACGGCATGTCGGGGCACAACGCGGCGAAGGCCGTCTGGAAGCGGCTGAGGCAGACATGACGGCCATCGAACTGGTCCAGGGCGACATCACCCGCGAGAGCGTCGACGCGATCGTCAACGCGGCCAACTCCTCACTGCTGGGCGGGGGAGGGGTCGACGGAGCGATCCACCGCCGCGGCGGCCCCGCGATCCTGGAGGACTGCCGCCGGCTCCGCGCGGCGCACCTGGGCAAGGGCCTGCCCACCGGCCAGGCCGTCGCCACCACCGCGGGCGACCTGGACGCCCGCTGGGTGATCCACACGGTCGGCCCGGTGTTCAGCGCGAGCGAGGACCGCTCCGGCCTCCTCGCCTCCTGCTACCGCGAGTCGCTGCGCGTCGCCGACGGTCTCGGCGCCCGTACCGTCGCGTTCCCCGCGATCTCCACAGGCGTCTACGGCTGGCCGCTGGACGACGGCGCCCGCATCGCGGTCGAGACCGTACGGGCGGCGGGCACGACGGTCGAGGAGGTCAGGTTCGTCCTCTTCGACGAGCGGGCGTACGAGGCGTTCGCCGCCCGGCTCGGCTGACGCGGCGGCCGGCTCAGACGGGCTCCGGCTCGAAATGCTGCAGCAGGTCCCGGCCGGGCTGGACGACGCCGTAGCTGCTCTCCGGTACGGCGTTCCACACGCCGGGGAGATCGCCCAGCGGCTCCGACACGACCAGCCGCGTCTCGTCCGAGACGTGGTTCAGGAACCCCAGGTCGGGGTGGAGGGCACGCACGTCCTCCACCCTGCTGCTGAAGTACAACGAGCGTGATTTTCCCGCGCTGGAGTAGCGGAAGAACCACACCCGCTCCCCGTCGGTCACCGCGACCGTCATCTGCAGCGGCTGCGGCACTCCGTGCTCGCGGCCCAGCCGTTCGATGAGCCCCGTCATCCGGGCCACCGCACCGGGCGGATCGCCGTCCAGCCCGAGGGTGAGCGCCACGTGGAACATCACCTCGGAGTCCGTCGTGCCCTCCATCGACGGGAACAGCCCCGGGTCCACGGCCAGCATGAGATCCCGGCGCAGTTCGCGGAACCCGTCGATCGCGCCGTTGTGCATCCACATCCACCGCCCGTGGCGGAACGGATGGCAGTTCGTCTGCTGCACGGCCGAGCCGGTGGAGGCGCGTACATGCGCGAAGAACAGCGGCGAGCGGACGTGGTCGGCGATCTCCCGCAGATTGCGGTTGCTCCAGGCCGGGCCGGTGTCGCGGATGACGGCCGGGGTGCGCAGGTGCCACGCGTACCAGCCGACGCCGAAGCCGTCGCCGTTGGTGGTCTCGACCCCCATCCGCGCGTGCAGGCTCTGGTCGATCAGCGAGTGCTCGGGGCGGTAGAGGACATCGTCGAGCAGCACGGGAGTGCCCGAGTAGGCGAGCCAGCGGCACATGGCCGATACCCCTGTTCCGAGCCGCCCGGGCCGGGCCCGCGCGGCTCCGTAGGTGGTGTGCGTGGACCTCAGGGAACCCCGTTCGCGCCGGGGACGCATCGCCCGCCGCGGGTGGTTGCGGGGCCCATGGCCGGGCGTGCGCGGGTGAGGGAACGCCGAGATCCTGATCGCGGCCCGGCACCCTCGTGCGCCGGGTGCGGGCCCTTTCGGCGCCGCTGACGATGGTCAACGGGTCGGCCGACGCCCCGCCGCTCAGCACCGCCCGGCTGCGGCACCGGGCCGGCGGCCGGCCCGCCCCCGGCCCCCGCCCGTTCCGTCGAGGCGCGCCCGCCGCGCGGGCCAGCCCCCCCGGGTCCTCACCGTGGAGGCGTTGAGCGCGCGAGCGGGACGTCTGGCCGGCTCGCCCCGGGCCCCCGCCCGTCCCGTCGACGGCGCGTCTGCCGCGCAGGCTGGCCCTCCGGTCCTCACCGTCGAGGCGCTGAGCGCGCGCGAGCGGGACGTCTGGCCGGCTCGCCCCGGCCCCCGCCCGCCCCGTCGACGGTGCGCCTGCCGCGCGGGCCAGCCCCCCGGTCCTCACCGTGGAGGCGCTGAGCGCGTGAGCGGGACGTCCGGCGGCGTCGTCCCCGGCCCTCGCCCGTTCCGTCGACGGTGCGCCTGCCGTGCAGGCCACCCCCCGGGTCCTCACCGTCGAGGCGCTGAGCGCGCGCGAGCGGGACATCCGGCGCGGCGGCGCGGTCCGGCGAGTCCGCGCGCTGAGGCTCCTGTGAGCCGCGCGGCGAGGTTCACCTGCGCCGGGTGAGGGCGGACGCCCCGCCGGAGCGGACCATGGCAGGACGAGGGCGCACCCCGCCCGCCCCAGGCCGCCCGGGGGAGCAGCACATGCGCTACGAGATCCGCGTCGCCGGACAGATGTCGGAGACACTGGCCAAGGTCTTCCCGGAGCTGGAGCACGTGGTGATGGCCGGTCAGACGGTCCTGTTCGGCCCGGTCACCGACGAGGCCCACCTGTACGGGCTGCTGACCCGGTTCCAGTCGCTGGGACTCAGGGTCGTGGAGATGCGCCGGCTGCCGGAGTGACCCGGGGACGCCCGCACCCAGCGGACAGGACCGGGCGGTCACTCCGTCGCCGCGTGGAGGCGGCCCGAGCGGACCGCAGCGCCCAGCGCCTCGAAGTCCCGCTCGTTCTGGTCGGCGTAGGCCTGGGCGAACACGGTGAGCGCGCGGTCGAAGCGGTCGCCGCCGCCCAGATAGGCCGCGATGGCGATGGGGTCGCCGGAGCGGGCGTGGGCCCGTGCCAGGCTCGCCCCGCACAGCCGCCCGAACAGCCGGAGCAGCCCGGGGTCCATGGTCTCCGGCCGGGCGATGCCCTTCCAGTCCCGCAACTGCCGTACGTAGAAGTCCCGCTCCTGCCCGTCGAGGCCCAGGGCGTGCGTCCAGCCCAGCAGGATGTCGCTGGTCGTCTGGATCAGCCGTTGTCCCGCCACCACGCGCCGGCCCTGGTTGTCGTAGCGGTCGCCGCCGGAGTGGGCGGCGAGCACCGACTCCTGTGCCTCCTTGGCCTGGAGCAGCAGCGGATCGTCGTCGTCCCGGCCGAGCAGCAGCACGATCCAGCAGCGGGTGCCGACACTGCCGACCCCCACCACCTTGCGTGCGATGTCCACCAGGCGGTAGCGGCGCAGCAGATGCCGGCGCTCGGACGACAGGGTCCGGGCGTACCCCTCCAGGACGGCGGCCAGCTCCCTCTCCCGCCCCTGCCGCGAGGAGTGGTCCATCAGGTCCCGCAGGGGGGTGATCAGCGGCGGGTCCGGTGTGATCCGCCGGCCCTCGGCCGTGGCCCGGGTGAGCTTCGTGTAGGCCTGCATGTGGGTACGGGTCCGGGCGCTCGCCGTGGCCTTCGCGGTGCGGCGCCGGGCCTCCTTGGACATCGACGCGGCCATCAGCTCCCGCAGGTGGTCGGCGTCGTCCTGGGCGTACCAGATGTCCAGGTTGCGCATCCCGGCGAACTCCCGCATCCGCCGCCGGTAGGCCCGGAGACACGTCTCCACCGCGCTGTTCTGCTCCGCCGCCGAGAAGTCGTTGGCGCGGCCCGCGATGGCGAAGCTGGCCGCGAGCCGCTTGACGTCCCACTCGAACGGCCCGGCCAGCGTCTCGTCGAAGTCGTTGATGTCGAAGACCAGATGGCGCTCCGGCGAGGCCAGCAGCCGGAAGTTCAGCAGATGGGCGTCCCCGCACAGCTGCACCCGCAGCCCGGTGTCCATGGTCGCCCCGAGGTCCGCCGCCATGATCGCCGCCGCGCCGCGGTAGAAGCGGAACGGGGACTCGAGCATGCGGCCGTAGCGCAGCGGCACCAACTCCGGTACGCGGGTGGCCGACTGGTGCTCCACCACCTCGACCGGGTCGAACCGGTCCGGTCCCGCCTCGAATCCGGCCTGGGACGACCGCGGCACCCGCCGCCGCGCGTCCCGGCCCGCGGCCGCCCGCTCGGCGGGTGACATGAAGGTCATGAAGGGGCTCGGTACGGTCATGGCTCAGCCCTCCGGCCGCGAGGAGAAGTCGTCCGAGGGCTCCCGGCCCTGCCGCCGCAGTCCCGCCTGCACCGCGCCGGTGAGGATCCGTGCCGCCACGCCCACCAGCAGCAGCCCGCCCGCCATCTGAAGCATCGTCAGCACCCGCCCGGTCTGGGAACGGGCCGTGATGTCGCCGTAGCCGACGGTGGTGAACGTCGTGAGCGTGAAGTACAGGGAGTCCGTCTTGGTGAGTGGCTCGCTGAACGAGCCCGGGGTCGTGTGCTCCAGCAGGAAGTAGGCGCCCGCGAAGAGCAGCAGGAACAGCG
Organism: Streptomyces sp. NPDC024017; assembly: GCF_040638895.1. Lineage (NCBI taxonomy): Bacteria > Bacillati > Actinomycetota > Actinomycetes > Kitasatosporales > Streptomycetaceae > Streptomyces > Streptomyces sp. NPDC024017. The sequence goes on from NZ_JBEZYZ010000004.1 coordinate 120,816, forward strand.
CAAGCGTCGTGGCCAGGGCCTCGACGGCCTTCAGCCGGGGGAAGGGCGAGGCCACGATGGCCCGCACCTCCCACCAGAAGACCACGACCACCAGCAGCAGACCGCAGGCCAGCAGCACCGAATCGCCGCTCGTGCCGCGTCCGTCGAGGGGCAGCACGTAGTAGACCGTGACGAGCCCGGCCGCGATGAGCGCGGCACGCGCGAGGGCCGCGACCGCCGCACGCCGGCGTCCCGGCCGCCGCCGGTACGGCACCTCCGCTGGATGGTCCATCGCGCGTCTCTCGGTCTCGGTCCTGCCTCCGGCACCGGGGCGCCCCACAAGGCTTGCCCTACCACCTCAGCGTCCCGGCGCCGCACGGGGATCACCCGCCACGGGTGAGGCAGCCCGGCTCGGCCCCCGGGCAGGCTGGGGTCGACGGGGACCGGGAGACGGAGCGGACCGGCAGCGCCCCGGCCTCCGGTCGCTGACCGCCCCGGACGCAGCAGAATCGAGGAGCAGGATGACCGCCACACACCCTACGCACGGGCACTCGCACTCGACGGCGAAGCGCGGCTGGGCCACCGGCATGATGGTCTTCGCGGCAGTCATGCTCATGATCACCGGGATCCTGGCCGTCATGCGCGGTATCGCGGCGATCGCCGAGGACGACGTCTTCGTCACGACCCGCAACTACGTCTTCGCGTTCGACCTCACCGGCTGGGGCTGGATCCACCTCATCCTGGGCGTGGTCGCCGTGCTCGTCAGCATGGGGCTGTTCCAGGGGTCGGGCTGGGCGCGCGTCGTCGGCGTGGGCGTCGCCGGGCTCGTCATCATCGCCAACTTCGCCTCCCTGCCTGCCTACCCGGTCTGGTCCGTGGTGATGATCGCGATGTCCGCGTTCATCATCTGGGCCCTGTGCACCCCACGCAAGGGTGACGCCTGAGCCGTCCGGCCGTGCTCGCCCTCGGGGCGTGCACGGCCGAGCCGTGCCCTCTTCCGCCGCAACTCGCCAGAAAAGGCCGGGAGTTGCGAATCGGGCACTCAGGCGCGTGTGCGGACCAGCAACAGGGCCACGTCGTCGTCGGGCTCGGGGCTGAGCGCGCTCAGGAGGCTGTCGCTGGCGCGTTGCAGGCTGGGCCCCGCGTTCTGGAGCAGGCGGGTCAGCGTGCTGAGGCCGGTGTCGATCGGCTCGGCGCGGTTCTCGACCAGCCCGTCCGTGTACAGGGCGAGCAGGGAGCCCGGGGTGAATTCCACCTCCACCGTGCCGAAGTCCACGCCGCCGACCCCGAGCGGGACACCGCCCGGCACGTCGACGAGCTTCGCGCCGCCGTCCGCCGTGGCGAGCACCGGCGGCAGATGCCCGGCGCTGGACAGCTCGCAGGTGCCGCGCCGCAGGTCGCACACCGCGTACACGCACGTGGCGATCGCGTCGCCGAGCGAGCCGGCGATGTCGTCGAGGTGCCGCAGCAGCTCGGCGGGCGGCAGGTCCAGCCGGGCCAGCGCCCGCGTGGCCGTGCTCAGCTGCCCCATGATCGCCGCGGCCTGGACGCCCTTGCCCATGACGTCCCCGACGACCAGCCCGGTGCGCCCCGGGCCCAGCGGCAGGACGTCGTACCAGTCGCCGCCGACCTCGCTGAGGGCCGGGCGGTAGCGGGCGGCGATGTCCAGCCCCTCCCGCTCGGCGGGCGTGCTCGGCAGCAGGCTGCGCTGCAGGGTCAGGGCGGTGCCGCGTTCACGGCCGTAGAGGCGGGCGTTGTCTATGCAGATGGCGGCTCGGGCGGCGAGTTCCGAGGCCAGCACCCGGTCCTGGTCGTCGAAGGGGCGCTCGTTGACCGTGCGGTACAGCGAGAGCGTGCCGAGCACCTTGCCCCGGGCCATCAGCGGCAGCGCCAGGTAGGAGTGGGCGCCGGCCTCGTGCAGGGCCTGGGCGGCCCGTGAGTCCCGGGCCAGACGCCGCATCATCTTGCCGTCCACGCGCTCGACCAGGACCGGGCGGGCGCTGCGCACGCACTGCGTGATGATCCGCGACGAGCCGTACGTGGCCAGTTCGCCCACCGGGTCGGCGGCGTGGATGGCGTCGGTGGGGTAGCCGGAAGCGACGGCCAGCGCCCGGAACTCGGCCGGGGCGCCGCCCGACACGGGCGCGATGGTGCCGCTGGCCACGACCGACTCCAGGACGTCCACGGCGGCCAGGTCCGCGAGATGCGGCACGACCACGTCGGCCAGCTCCCGGGCGGTCTGCTGGAGGTCCAGCGTGGTGCCGATCTTCATCCCCGCGTCGGCGATCACCGACAGGTGCTGGCGCGCCTGCGCCACCTCGGCCGCGGCCTGCTGGCGCTCGGTGACGTCCAGTACGGCCATCGCGAGCCCGAGCACCCGGCCGTCGGTGTCCTCGATGCGGTGGTACGACTCCGAGTAGGCGCGGTCGTGTGCGTCCGCCGCCGTACGCCCGACGGTCTGCTGGTCGAGCAGGGGTCTGCCGGTCTCCAGCACGTGCCGCATCCGGGCCTCGATGGCCTCCACGTCCAGGTCCGGCAGCACCTCCCCGACCCGGCGTCCCAGCACGGCCTCCTCGGGCACGCCGTTGATCCGCTCCAGTGCGGGGTTGACCCCGACCCAGCGCAGGTCGTTGTCGAAGATCGCGATGCCCAGCGGGGTCTGGTTGACGAGGCTGTGCGAGAGGGCGAGGTCGCGCTCCACCTTCCGTACGGTCGTCGCGTCCGTGGCGAGCCCCAGCAGGTGGGGCTGCCCCTCCGGGTCGAGGAGACGCATCGTACGGAACTCCACGGCCCGTTCCGTGCCGTCGCGGTGCCGCAGCGGGAAGACACCGGCCCAGCGGGCGCCCGTGCTGACCTGGGCGAACAGCTCCCTGCCGCGGGGCCGGTTCTCGGGGGAGACCAGGAGGGTGTCGGCACGCTGCCGCAGGGCCTCCTCCGCGGTCCAGCCGAGCAACTGCTCGATCTCGGGGCTCCACAGCGCGATGTGCCCGCCCGCGTCCAGGACCACGGCCGCGACCTTCAGCAGATCGAGCAGCCCACCGGGCGCGGCCGTGATGGCCTCGCGGTCCGAGGTCGCATACCCGTTCATGCGAGCCGCTCCTTCCGGCGCGGCAAAGGTACCGCCATGATCTGTTGCGCGGGCTGTCCGATGAGGTCACATTACGGTCGGAGCAGCGGCACTGTCGCGCCGAAATGACAAAAAATCGCGGGTCGGCGCCCGCGGTGGAAGGGAAGTGGCTTCGTGGGGGACTGGATACTGCGGGAGAGCCTGGCCACCGCGTCGGGGACCGTGCGCTGGGACCGGTTCGGAGACCCCGGCGGCGAGCCGGTCGTACTGCTGCACGGGACACCCTTCTCGTCGTACGTGTGGCACGAGATCGCACCCGCCCTCGCCGACGTCGGGCACCACGTGCACGTCTGGGACATGGCGGGCTACGGCACCTCTTCCATGCACCCCGACCAGGACGTCTCGCTGGGCGCCCAGGGGCGGATCCTCACCGAGCTGCTCGCGCACTGGGGGCTTCGGGAGCCGTCCGTGATCGCCCACGACTTCGGCGGGTGCGTGGCACTGCGCGCCCACCTCCTGCACGAGGCCCGCTACCGGCGCCTCGCGCTGGTCGACCCGGTGGCCCTGAAGCCCTGGGGGTCCCCCTTCTTCCGGCTGGTCGGCGAGCACAGCCAGGTCTTCGAGCAGCTCCCGGCCGCGCTGCACGAGGCCCTGGTGCGCGAGTACGTCTCCTCCGCCAGCCACCTCGGCCTGCGCCCCGCCACGCTCGACGCGCTGGTCGGGCCCTGGACGGGGGACGCGGGCCAGTCCGCCTTCTACCGGCAGATCGCTCAGGCCGACCAGCGCTACACCGACGAGATCCAGCCGCTCTACCCGACGATCGACCTGCCCGTCACGGTCTGCTGGGGCACCGAGGACACCTGGATCCCCTTCGCCAGGGGTCAGGAACTCGCCGCCCTGATCCCGGGCGCGCGGCTGGTGCCGGTCCCGGAGGCCGGTCATCTCGTCCCGCTGGACGCGCCGGCCCGGCTGACGAGCGCGTTGCTCGCCTTCCTCACGGCCTGAGCGCCGTCTGCACGGCCTGAACGCCGTCTGGCACCGGGGAACCATCAGGACCGCACAAAGTCCGACGGGGTCATTGCTTCGTTTGTGTTCGAGTCCTAGGGTGTGCCTGCTCAGCAGTTGCTCCGTCACCGTCAGTTGCGGGCGTCCCAACAGAAACACCCATCACAGATGGGCAGTTGGGCGTCCCATCTGACATGCCCTCAGTCCGTGCAGCACCCTGTCGAACCGAGGAAGGCCACGGTCATGCCGCACCCCCACTCACACCCTTCTCCCGCCGACCGGCCGGTCGTCAGCCGTCGCCGACTGCTGGAGGGAGGAGCCGCCGTGCTCGGCGCGCTCGCCCTGTCCGCGTCGCCCGCCGCGGCGCACGCGGCCGGCCGGCGTCCGGCGGCGGACGGACCTCCGGAGTGGAACGACGGCCTGAGCGTGTACCGGGTGGGCACCGAGCCACCGCACACCACCCTCATGCCCTACGCCGACCTCGGGCAGGCCCTGAAGGGCGACCGCGAGCGCTCGCCGTACCGCCTGAGCCTGGACGGCACCTGGAAGTTCGCCTACGTGGACCGCCCCGACGACCGGGACAAGGACTTCTACGGCACCGACGTCGACGACTCCGGCTGGGACACCATCCCCGTGCCCTCGGCCTGGCAGCTGCACGGCTACGACTTCCCGATCTACGTCAACATCACCTACCCCTGGTGGGGCCCCAACGGCCGCGGCGAGGAAGCCCAGCCGCCGGCCGCCCCGACCCGCTACAACCCCGTCGGCCAGTACCGCCGCACGTTCACCCTGCCCCGCAACTGGTCCGGCCGCCGCACCTTCCTGCACTTCGAGGGCGTCAAGTCCGCCCACTACGTGTGGATCAACGGCGAGCTGGTGGGCTACCACGAGGACTCCTACACCTCCGCCGAGTACGACATCACCCGCCACCTCAAGCCGGGCACCAACCAGATCGCCGTCGAGGTGTACCGCTACTCCGACGCGGAGTGGCTGGAGGACCAGGACATGATCCGGCTGAGCGGCATCTTCCGCTCGGTCCACCTGTACTCCACGCCGAACGTGCACCTGCGCGACTTCCGCCTGGACACCCCGCTCGGCGACGGCTACACCTCCGCCGAGCTCAAGGTCACCGCGCACGTCCGCGACTACGGCGGCAAGGGCGCGGGCCGCTACACCGTCGAGACCCAGCTCTACGACGCCCGCGGCCACGCGGTCTGGTCCCGGCCCCTGAACCGGTCCGTCGACGTCCCCGACGGCGACGAGGCCACGGCCGAGGCGTCCAGAGCCGTCCCCGCGCCGAAGCTGTGGTCGGCCGAGCACCCGAACCTCTACACCGCCGTGCTCCGCCTGCGCGATCCGGCCGGCAAGGTGGTCGAGACCCTCTCGCACCGGGTCGGCTTCCGCGAGTTCGCGCTGAAGGACGGCCTGATGCGCATCAACGGCAAGCCGGTCTCCTTCCGCGGCACCAACCGCCACGAGATGCACCCCGTCACCGGCTCGGCGCTCACCCGCGCGCAGATGGTCGAGGACATCGAGATCATCAAGCGGCTCAACATCAACAGCGTCCGCACCTCGCACTACCCCAACAACCCGCTGTGGCTCGAACTCGCCGACGAGTACGGCCTGTACCTCGTGGACGAGACCAACCTCGAGACCCACGGCATCCGCGACAAGTTCCCCGGCAGCGGCCACCCCGAGTGGACCGAGGCGTGCGTGGTCCGCGCCCAGAACATGGTCCACCGCGACAAGAACCACGCCTCGGTGGTCCTCTGGTCCCTCGGCAACGAGGCCGGCGGCGGCACCACCTTCAACGCCATGTACGACTGGATCCGCTCCTACGACCCCACCCGCGTCATCCAGTACGAGGGCGACGACCGCCCGGGCATCAGCGACATCCGCTCCGAGATGTACGACAGCCCGCAGCGGGTCGAGCAGCGCGCCAAGGACACGAGCGACACCCGGCCGTATGTGATGATCGAGTACTCCCACGGCATGGGCAACTCCAACGGCAACTTCAAGAAGTACTGGGACATCGTCCGCCGCTACGACGTCCTCCAGGGCGGCTGGATCTGGGACTTCGTCGACCAGGCCCTGAGCTGGCCCACCCCGACCCGCAAGCTGCTGACCGAGTCAGGGCCGGGCTCGCTGCGCGGCGAGGTCATCGCGCCCGCCGGCACCTTCGACCGCGCCAAGGGCATCTCCGGCGGCACCGTCTTCCCCCGCGACTCCCGCCTCGACCTCACCGGTTCACTGACCCTGGAGGCCTGGGTCACCCCGGACATCACCGGCGGTCATCAGCCCATCATCGCCAAGGGCGACACCCAGTACGCCCTCAAACAGAGCGACAAGAACCTGGAGTTCTTCATCCACGGCGGCGGCCAGTGGGTCACCGCGAGCTGGACCCTGCCCGACGGCTGGACCGGCAAGGAGCACCACATCGCCGGCGTCTTCGACGCGGACGCGGGCACGCTCACCCTGTACGTCGACGGCCAGATGCGCGGCACCCGGACCACCACCCGGCGCCCCGCCGACAACACCGCCTCCCTGTCGCTCGCCACCGACATCGACAACCCGACCCGGGAGTTCAGCGGCACCATCCGCCGGGCCCGCGTGTACGCCCGCGCCCTGAGCGCCGCGGAGCTGGCCTCGGACACCCGCAAGCCGGACGACGAGGGCGTGCGCTTCTGGTTCGACGCCGCCACCGCCGGCTTCACCGAGAAGCGCCCGCGCGACAAGACGTTCTACGCCTACGGCGGCGACTGGGGCGACAACCCCAACGACGGCGCCTTCGCCGGTGACGGCATCGTCCTGCCCGACCGCACCCTCACCGGCAAGTCCGCCGAGGTCAAGCAGATCTACCAGGCCGTCAACGCCACCCCGGCCTCCGGCGGCCCCGGCGCGGTCACGCTCACCAACGAGCACCTGTTCACCAACCTCCGTGAGTTCGACGGCCGTTGGTCCCTCGTCGCCGACGGCAAGGTCGTCCAGCGCGGCCGGCTGACCCGCGACCAGCTGAACGTCGCACCGCTGAGCAGCAAGGACATCAAGGTCCCGGTGCGGCTGCCCGCCAGGCCCGAACCCGGCACGGAGTACTTCCTCCAGCTCTCCTTCACCACCAGGGAACCCACCCGGTGGGCCGAGGCCGGCTTCGAGGTGGCCAAGCAGCAGCTCGCCCTCGACGCGGGCAGCCCGGCCGTGCAGCCCGCGCCGCTGCGAACCGTGCCCACCCTCAGCCACACCGACGGGGACAAGACCGTCACCGTGAAGGGCAAGGGCTTCGCGGTCACCGTCGACAAGGGCACCGGAACCATCACGTCCTACGAGGCGGGCGGCACCCGGCTCCTCACCTCCGGCCCGGTCCCGAACTTCTGGCGGGCGCCCACCGACAACGACCGGGGCAACGGCCACCACACCCGCAACCAGATCTGGCGCGACGCCGGAGCGAAGCGGAAGGTGGCGGACGTCCGGGTACGGCCCCTGGACGACCGGGCCGTCGAGATCACCTGCACCGGCACGCTGCCCACCGGCACCGAGTCCACGTACAGCACCACGTACACGGTCTTCGGCAACGGCGAGATCAAGGTCGACAACACCCTGCACCCGGGGGCGGCGAACCTGCCCTACATCCCCGAGGTCGGCACCCTGCTGTTCCTGCCGCGGAGCCTGGACCGGCTGCACTACTACGGCCGGGGCCCCGAGGAGAACATGTGGGACCGCAACAACGCCACCGACGTGGGCCTGTACTCCGGCACCGTCTCCGGGCAGTGGACCTCCTACCTGCGCCCCCAGGAGAACGGCAACAAGACCGACGTCCGGTGGGCCGCGCTGACCGACGGCAGGGGGCGTGGACTGCTCGTCTGCGGTGAGCCGCTGCTGGAGGTCAACGCCTCGCACTTCACCCCCGAGGACCTGTCCGTCGGGGCCCGCCACGACTACCAGCTCACCCCCCGGGACGCGGTGGTCCTGCGGCTCAACCACCGCCAGATGGGCGTGGGCGGCGACAACAGCTGGGGCGCGCACACGCACGACGAGTTCAAGCTGCTCGCCAACCGCGACTACGCGTACACCTACCGGCTGCGTCCGCTGACGCGCGTGAGCGAGGCGATGGACGCCTCGCGACGGCCCACGGCCACCGACTAGGACCCGTGGTGTGACAGCGGCGCCGCCTCAGTCGGCGGCGTCGCTGATGCCCAGGCGCAGATGCTCCACGTGGTACACGGCCTGGTCGAGCAGTTCGGCGACATGGTGGTCGTGCAGCGCGTAGACCACCGAACGGCCCCGCCGCTCACCCACGACCAGGCCCAGATTGCGCAGCAGCCGCAGCTGGTGCGAGCAGGCCGACTGCTCCATGCCCACCTCGGCGGCCAACTCCGTGGCCGGCAGTGGACCTTCGCGCAGCCGCGCCAGGATCAGCAGCCGGGAGGGCGTGGACAGGGCCTGGAGCGTGGTGGCGACCTTCGCGACGTTGTCGGCGTCCAGGCGTACGCGCTCGCCGGCGTCCTGCACGGGGGTGACGGCTCCATGACCCATGACGTCATCGTACCGGCCCCGCACGAACACATGAATGAATCTTCATCTGTCCCGGTGGGGCGACGGGACGCGGACACGTCGATGTCGGATTCTCGCCAGCCCCGCACCGCCCGGTGCCCGATCCTGGACGCATGCAGACGGGAATGCACACCGACACCGAGCGCTGCGTGCGCGCCGTCCGGTCCAAGGACGCACGGTTCGACGGCTGGTTCTTCACGGCCGTCCTGACCACCGGCATCTACTGCCGCCCCAGCTGCCCGGTGGTGCCGCCCAAGCCGGAGAACATGGTCTTCCACCCCAGCGCCGCGGCCTGTCAGCAGGCGGGGTTCCGGGCCTGCAAGCGCTGCCGGCCCGACACCAGCCCCGGCTCTCCGGAGTGGAACCAGCGCGCCGACCTCGTGGCCCGCGCCATGCGGCTGATCGCCGACGGCGTCGTGGACCGCGAGGGCGTCCCGGGCCTCGCCGGCCGGCTCGGCTACAGCACCCGGCAGGTCGAACGGCAGCTCCTCGCCGAACTGGGGGCGGGCCCCCTGGCGCTCGCCCGCGCCCAGCGCGCCCAGACGGCCCGGCTGCTCATCGAGACGACCACCCTGCCCATGGCGCAGATCGCCTTCGCCGCCGGCTTCGCCTCGATCCGCACCTTCAACGACACGGTCCGCGAAGTCTTCGCCCTGCCCCCGAGCGAGCTGCGCGCCCGTGCCCCGAAACGGCAGGGCGCGAGCACCCCCGGCGCCCTGACGCTGCGGCTGCCGTTCCGCGTTCCGCTCAACCCCGACAACCTCTTCGGCCACCTCGCCGCGACGGCCGTACCCGGCGTGGAGGAGTGGCGCGACGGTTCCTACCGCCGCACCCTGCGCCTGCCGTACGGCCACGGCATCGTGGCCCTCACCCCGAAACCGGACCACATCGCCTGCCGCCTCACCCTCAGCGACCTGCGCGATCTGACCGTCGCCATCAGCCGCTGCCGCCGCCTGCTCGACCTGGACGCCGACCCCGTCGCGATCGACGACCAGCTCCGCACGGACCCGGTCCTGGCGCCGCTGGTCGACAAGGCACCCGGCCGGCGTGTGCCACGCACGGTCGACGAGGCCGAGTTCGCCGTCCGGGCGGTGCTCGGCCAGCAGGTCTCCACCGCCGCCGCCCGCACCCACGCGGCCCGCCTGGTCACCGCGTACGGCGAACCGGTCGAGGACCCCGAGGGCGGCCTCACCCACCTCTTCCCGGCCCCCGGGGCCCTCGCGGCGCTCGACCCCGAGACGCTCGCGATGCCGCGCACCCGCCGCACGACCTTCACCACCCTGGTCCGCCGGCTCGCCGACGGCGACCTCCACCTGGGCGTGGAGAGCGACTGGCCCCAGGCCCGCGCCCAGCTCCTCGCCCTGCCCGGCTTCGGCCCCTGGACGGTGGACGTCATCGCCATGCGCGCCCTCGGCGACCCCGACGCCTTCCTCCCCACCGACCTCGGCATCCGCCGCGCCGCCCGGGAACTGGGCCTGCCGTCCACCCCCGCCGCGCTCACCGCGCGCGCCACGGCCTGGCGCCCCTGGCGGGCCTACGCGGTCCAGTACCTCTGGGCGACCGACAGCCACCCGATCAACTTCCTTCCGGTATAGGGACGTTCGATGAAGCAGCACACCGTGACCGACAGCCCGTACGGCCCCCTCACCCTCGTCGCCGACGACGGTGTCCTGTGCGGCCTCTACATGACCGAGCAGCGTCACCGCCCGCCGGAGGAGAGCTTCGGCCTCCGCGACGACACCCTCTTCGGGGAGGCACAGGAGCAGCTGAAGGCCTACTTCGCGGGCGAGCTCAAGGAGTTCACCGTCGCACTGCGCCTGACCGGCACCCCGTTCCAGCGCACCGTCTGGGACCAACTGCGCCGCATCCCCTACGGCGAGACCCGCACCTACGGCCAACTCGCCGGCATCCTCGGCGCCCCCGCCGCCTCCCGCGCGGTCGGCCTCGCCAACGGCCGCAACCCCATCGGCATCATCATCCCCTGCCATCGCGTCATCGGCGCGAACGGCGGCCTCACGGGCTACGGGGGCGGGCTGGAGCGCAAGCGGCGCCTGCTGGACTTCGAACGAGGAGCCTCCCTCTTCTGACTCCGCAACTCGTCAAATTTGACTAGACTCGGGTCATGCCGGAGAAGACGATCCCGATCCTGCCGTGCCGGACCCTCCAGCCCGTCCTCGACTTCTACACCGCCCTCGGATTCGAGGTGACGTACCAGCAGCGCAGCCCCAACCCCTACGCGGTCGTGGAACGCGGCGCCATCGAGCTGCAGTTCTTCGCGATGAAGCAGTACGAGCCGACCGTGTCGGTCAGCACCTGTTACGTCCTGACCGACGACGTCGACGGCCTCTACCAGGCGTTCCGGGCCGGGCTCAAGGAAACGTACGGCAGGATCCCCACCCGGGGGCTGCCGCGGGTCGGGCCGCTCAAGGACATGTCGTACGGAGTGCGGCAGTTCCTCATGACCGACCCCGGAGGCAACTGCGTCCGCATCGGGCAGCGCACCGGCGCGGAGCGGCACCACGGGCCCGCCCCCGAGGAGACGTTCGCACGGGCCCTGCACTTCGCGTCCCTCCTGGCGGACTCCAAGGGAGACACCGCGGGCGCCGCCAAGGTCATCGACCGGGTGCTGCGCCTGACGGACGAGACGCCGACGCCCGTCCAGCTGCTTCAGCTCCTCGTCCTGCGCGCGGACGTCGCGGGGCGGCTCGGCGACGAGGAGGAGAGCGCGACCGCCCTCGCCCGGGCGGCCGCGCTCGACCTCACCGAAGCCGAGCGCCACCAGGGCCGGGACGCGCTCACGCGCCTGGCGGACCTGCGGGGCTCGCCTCGGCAGTGAGGCCGCGCAGCAGCTGCGGCAGCGCCGTGCCGATGGGATCGCGGACGATCTCGTCGGCACGGTCGTCGTACGGGGTCGGCTCGGCGTTGACGATGATCAGGCGGGCGCCGTGGTCGGCGGCGACACCGGCGAGGCCGGCGGCGGGCTGGACCTGAAGGCTCGTGCCGACGGCGACGAAGATCTGGCAGCCCTTGCTGATGGCGACCGCCTCGCCGAGGACGACGGGGTCGAGCCGCTCGCCGAACATCACGGTCGCCGACTTCAGGATCCCGCCGCACTCCCGGCACGGCGGGTCCTCCTCACCGGCCTCGACCCGCGCGAGCGCGTCCGTCATCGGGCCGCGGGCGTGGCAGCCGGTGCACACGACACTCCGGGCCGTGCCGTGCAGTTCGAGCACCTTGCGGTCGGGCATCCCGGCGAGCTGGTGCAGACCGTCCACGTTCTGCGTGATCACCCGCACCGGCACCCCGGACCGTTCCAGCTCGGCCACCGCCCGGTGCGCGGCGTTGGGCTCCGCCTCCAGCGTCCGGTTCTCGCGCCGCATCTGCCAGGAGCGGCGGCGGATCTCCGCATCGCCCATGTAGTACTCGTACGTGACGAGCTTCTCGGCCTCGGGATCCCGCCGCCACAGACCGTTCGGCCCGCGGTAGTCCGGGATCCCGGAATCCGTGCTGATGCCGGCACCGGTGAGCAGGGCGACGAGGGGCTTGGCCATGCCACCGAGCGTAGGCCGGGCCGCGGCGCGGCGGCGAGCGGATATCGAACGGGGCGCCGAGGGGTGAGCGGCCGAACGGGTCAGTACACCCGGCGGCCGTTCTCCAGCTCCGCCGTGCCCGAACCGTCCGCCAGGACGTCGAGGGCGGCCAGGACGCGACCCCCGAGGGCGCCCGGCAGATACTCGGTCAGCTCCTCGCGCGGGACCAGCCGCCAGGACAGCAGCTCCTCCTCCTGGAGGCGGATCGCCTTGAACTCGTCCTCGCTCAGCACCCCGCCGTCGTAGAGGTACGCCACCAGCGGCGGACGGCCCGTGCCGTGCACCCAGTCCACCGCCAGCAGCCGGCCGAGTTCCCGGTCCAGGCCGATCTCCTCGGCCGTCTCGCGCCGCGCGCCCTGCCGCGGCGTCTCGCCGTCGTCGGACTCGACGGTGCCGCCGGGCAGCGCCCAGCCCTCCCGGTAGTTGGGTTCGACGAGCAGCACACGGCCCTCACCGTCCCGGAACAGCGCGGCGGCGCCGGCCAGGACGCGGGGCAGGGACGCGATGTAGGCGGCGAAGTCAGAAGAGGAGGTCATCGGTGCAGGGTAGCCAGCGGATCCCGGCTCATCCATCGGCGGTCAGGCTGCCGCCGGCTCCGCCAGCCGCACAGTCCGTTCCGCCAGCTCGCTGATCCGCACCCCGTCGTAGCCGAACACCGCGCTGCGGACCGTGTCCTCCAGCGGGGCCGTCCACTGGTCGGGGATGGCCGCCGCCCCGCCGAACACGCCGGCCACCGAGCCCGCGGTCGCGCCGTTGGAGTCGGTGTCCAGGCCGCCGCGCACGGTCAGGGTGATGGTGCGGGTGAAATCGCCGTCGCCGTAGAGCAGACCGGCGGTGAGTACGGCCGCGTTCGGGACGGTGTGGATCCAGCCCATCCCGGTGGTCTCCTCGGCGACCGTGGTGAGCGTGTCCTCCCAGGACATCCGGGTGTCGTGCAGGGAGACCACCCGGCGCACCGTGCGGGCGAGGCGGCTGCTCGCAGGGATCACGGCCAGCGCCTCGTCGACGGCGTGCCGCACGGTGGGCGCCGTGAACGCCGCCGCGATCAGCGCCGCCGCCCACATCGCCCCGTAGACCCCGTTGCCGGTGTGCGACAGCACCGCGTCCCGCCGGGCGAGCGAGGCGGCGCGGCTCGGGGCGCCCGGGCAGGTCCAGCCGAAGATGTCGGCGCGGATGAGGGCGCCGATCCACTCCTGGTACGGGTTGTCGTACGTCGCCGTCAGCGGCGGCTTCAGCCCGTTGGCGAGATTGCGGTACGCGGCCCGCTCGGCGGTGAACGTCTGGAGGAACGGCAGCCGCAGCAGCCACAGGTCGCCGACCTGCTCGGTGCTGAAGCCGAAGCCGTGGGTCTCCAGCAGGTCCAGGCCGAGGATCGCGTAGTCGACGTCGTCGTCACGGCAGCTGCCGTGGATGCGGCCGCGGACGCACTGGGGCCACTCGGGGCGCAGCGCGATCTCGAGGTCGCCGGTGGGCTCGGGCAGGTAGTCGGTCAGGGGCAGGGCGGCGGCTTGTCTGAGGTAGCGGTCGATGCGGTCGCGCGTCCACAGTTCGCCCTGTTCGACCGGCTTGCCGAGCATGTTTCCCGCGATGCGGCCCGTCCAGCCGCCGAGGATGCGGCCGGCCAGGTCTGTCTCGGTGTGCGCAGGGGCCATGGTTACGGTCTACCCACATCGGCGGCAGCGTGCCCTCGGGGCGACGGTCCAGGGGGTGGGCACGGGCTGACGGCGGCGGCGTCCTCCGGTTAAGGTCACAGCGGCGCGACTGGCCTTGACATGCGTGAGGGCCCGGAGAGCAAGGGGAGTGCAAGTGGCGGACGCTGCAGTGAGCGACACCCGGAAGGCACAGCGGGTGCTCGTCGCCGCGGACAAGTTCAAGGGGTCGCTGACGGCCGTGGAGGTCGCCGAGCGGGTCACGGCCGGGCTGCGCCGGGCCGTACCGGACCTCGAGGTCGAGGCACTGCCCGTGGCCGACGGCGGCGACGGGACCGTGGCCGCGGCGGTCGCGGCCGGCTTCGAGCGCCGGGAGGTACGGGTCGCCGGTCCCCTCGGCGACGAGGTGACGGCGGCGTTCGCGCTGCGCGACGGCACCGCGGTCGTGGAGATGGCCGAGGCGAGCGGGCTGCAGCGGCTGCCCGCCGGGGTCTTCGCCCCGCTCACGGCGTCCACGTACGGCTCCGGCGAGCTGCTGCGGGCCGCGCTGGACGCGGGCGCCCGCACGATCGTCTTCGGGGTCGGCGGCAGCGCCACCACCGACGGCGGCGCCGGGATGCTGTCGGCGCTGGGCGCCCGGTTCCTGGACGCCGACGGGGAGCCGGTGCCTCCGGGCGGCGGCGGACTCGCCGCGCTGGCCACCGCCGACCTGTCGGGACTCGACCCGCGCCTCGCCGGGGTCGAGCTGGTCCTCGCGAGCGACGTCGACAACCCGCTGACCGGCCCGAAGGGCGCCCCCGCGGTCTACGGCCCGCAGAAGGGCGCCGCACCCGACGACGTGGAGGCCCTGGACACCGCCCTCGCGCACTTCGCGAAGGTGCTGGAGGGCCCGGTGGGCCCGAAGGCCGCCGAGTACGCGGCATCGCCGGGTGCGGGCGCCGCGGGCGGCATCGGCTACGGCGCCCTGCTGCTGGGCGCCCGGTTCCGCCCCGGCATCGAGGTCATGCTCGACGTCCTGGGCTTCGCCCCCGCCCTGGACCGTGCCGACCTGGTCATCACCGGCGAGGGCTCCCTCGACGAGCAGACCCTCCACGGCAAGGCCCCGGCGGGCGTCGCCGCGGCGGCCCGTGCCGCGGACAAGGACGTCGTGGCGGTCTGCGGCCGCCTCGCCCTGCCGCCGCAGATCCTGGGCCGCGCCGGGATCCGCCGGGCCTACCCCCTGACGGACGCGGAACCGGACGTGGCGAAGTGCATCGCCGAGGCGGGCCCGATCCTGGAACGGGTCGCGGAACGCATCGCCAGGGACTTCCTGACCTGAGCCTCTTCAGGTGACCTGAGCTTCTACAGGTGACCTGAGCCTGCTCAGGACGTCTTCGGGACGTCTTCAGGACAAGCGAAGGGCCCCGGACCGAAATCGGTCCGGGGCCCCAGCCATGTCAGCGCCTCGGCGTCACGGCAGCTGCGCCGCCCGCGCCTCGCGCCGGTTGTCACGGAAGGTGTTCACCCGGCGGGCCGTGGCGAACAGCGGGATCGTCGCCGCCATCACGATCTGCAGCGCGCAGCCCATCTGCAGCAGCACTTGGCCGCCCGGCGCGTCGAACGCCCACGCCGCCAGCATGCCCATGGCCGACACGATCCAGCAGAGCATGGCCACCGCGAGGACGCCCCGCGGCTTCGGGTACTGGACCCGGCTCACCATCAGCCAGGCGGTACCGACGACCGCCAGCAGGGTCGCCTCGAACGGCAGCTCGAGCAGCACGATCGAGACGACCGTGAGTGCACCGAACGGCGAGGGCATGCCCTGGAACGTGCCGTCCTTCACCGTCACGCACGAGAACCGCGCGAGCCGCAGGACCACCGCCAGCAGTACGACGATCGCTCCGACCGCGGCCACTCGCTGGTGCGCGTCGTTCGCGACCATGCCGTACACGAGCACGAAGTACGCCGGCGCCAGACCGAAGCTGATCAGGTCGGAGAGGTTGTCCAGCTCGGCGCCCATGGGGGAGGAGCGCAGCTTGCGCGCCACCAGGCCGTCGAAGAGGTCGAAGACCGCCGCGCAGAGCATGAGGATGACCGCCGTCGCCGCGCTGTGGCGGGCCATGCCGGTCTCCTGGCTGCCCGTGAGGTGCGGGATCAGGATGCCGGTGGTGGTGAAGTACACCGCCATGAAGCCGCACGTGGCGTTGCCGAGGGTCAGGGTGTCCGCTATCGACAGGCGAAGAGAGAGGGGCATCTCCTCTTCTTCGTCCACCTCGTCGGCCTCCGGGACCCAGCCGGCCTTGGTATCAGGATCAATCACGGTCAATGCGAGTCACCCCAGCCACCGTCTTCTGACCGACCTCGACCGCGACCTCCACGCCTTCGGGCAGGTAGAGGTCGACACGCGAGCCGAAGCGGATCAGGCCGATCCGCTCGCCCTGCTCCACCTTCGTGCCCTGGGGCAGGTAGGGGACGATGCGGCGGGCGACCGCCCCGGCGATCTGGATCATCTCGATGTCGCCGAGCTCGGTGTCGAAGTGCCAGACGACCCGCTCGTTGTTCTCGCTCTCCTTGTTGAAGGCGGGAACGAAGCCACCGGGCACGTGCTCCACCGACGTCACCGTGCCGGCCAGCGGCGCGCGGTTGACGTGGACGTTGAGCGGGCTCATGAAGATCGCGACGCGCGTGCGGCCGTCCTTCCACGGCATGATGCTCTGCACCACACCGTCGGCGGGCGAGATGACCCGGCCCTGGGTGATCTCGCGCTCGGGGTCGCGGAAGAACCACAGCATTCCCGCTGCGAGCGCGGTGGCGGGAACGGCGACGGCCTTGGCGGCGCCGGAGCGGCGCGCCCGGGCCAGGCTGAGGGCTGCGGTGGCGACGGTCGGAAGGAGCCACGGCGATGCTCCGCGCGCGAGGCGTACGCCGGCCCGGCTGTCGCGAGATGCAGAGGTTTGGCTGTGGGGCATGGATGACCTTCGTAGCGGAGATGATGCCGCACTCTGACGGGGGACGGCGGCTTTCCGGCGATCGTAGCGGCTCGGGGCCGTAACTGGGTAAGCCAGGCAGCCGAGTCGGCGGCAGAAGAGTGCTGACGGGGTGTGATCTTCTTCTCCAAGAAAACACCCCGTATCCGGACATCTAGCCCTGGAATCGATACTCTTCGAGCAGCCGCCTGCCGATGATCATTTTCTGGATCTCGGCGGTACCTTCACCGATGAGCAGCATCGGAGCCTCACGGTAGAGGCGCTCGATCTCGTACTCCTTGGAGAAGCCGTAGCCGCCGTGGATCCGGAAGGCGTCCTCGACGACCTCCTTGCAGTACTCGGAGGCGAGGTATTTCGCCATCCCAGCCTCGAGGTCGTTTCGCTCCCCGGAGTCCTTTTTGCGTGCTGCGTTCACCATCATCGCATGAGCGGCCTCGACCTTGGTAGCCATCTCCGCCAGCTTGAACTGGATCGCCTGGTGCTGGGCGATCGGCTTCCCGAAGGTGTGACGCTGCTGCGCGTACGAGACGCCCAGTTCGAACGCACGCTGAGCGACGCCGCAGCCACGCGCCGCCACGTTGACGCGGCCGACCTCCACGCCGTCCATCATCTGGTAGAAACCACGGCCGGTGACCCCGCCGAGCACTCGATTCGCAGGAATCCGCAGGCCATCCATGATGAGCTCGGTGGTGTCGACCCCCTTGTAGCCCATCTTGTCGATCTTGCCGGGGATCGTGAGGCCGGGACGCACCTCGCCGAAACCGGGCTCCTTCTCGACCAGGAAGGTCGTCATCGACTTGTGGGGCGCGGTGCCCTCGGGGTGACCTTCGTCACTTTTTACCAGGACGGCCACCAGAGACGACGTTCCACCGTTCGTCAGCCACATCTTCTGGCCGTTCAGGACGTACTCCTCGCCGTCCTTCACCGCCTTCGACGTGATCGCCGACACGTCCGAGCCGAGGGCCGGCTCCGACATCGAGAACGCGCCCCGGATGTCACCGGCCGCCATCCTCGGCAGGAAGTGGTCCTTCTGCTCCTGCGTGCCGTGCTGCTTGAGCATGTACGCCACGATGAAGTGCGTGTTAATGATGCCGGACACCGACATCCACCCGCGGGCGATCTCCTCCACGCACAGCGCGTAGGTCAGGAGCGACTCGCCCAGACCCCCGTACTCCTCGGGGATCATCAGGCCGAACAGGCCCAACTCCTTCAGCCCGTCGACGATCTGCTGCGGGTACTCGTCGCGGTGCTCCAGCTCCGTGGCGACCGGAATGATCTCCTTGTCCACGAAGTCCCGGACGGTGGACAGGATCTCCTGCTGGATGTCCGTCAGACCGGCGGTCTGGGCGAGTCGCGCCATGGCTACTTCTCCTGCTCCTTGAGCTCGGGGCGGCCGGGCTGCTCGCCGCCGCGCTCCTTGATGTACGTCTCGGTCGGCACCATCACCTTGCGGCGGAACACGCAGACGAGCGTGCCGTCCTGCTTGTAGCCCTTGGTCTCGACGTACACGATGCCGCGGTCGTTCTTCGACTTCGACGGCCACTTGTCGAGCACGGTCGTCTGGCCGTAGATGGTGTCGCCGTGGAAGGTCGGCGCCACGTGCTTGAGCGACTCGATCTCCAGGTTGGCGATCGCCTTGCCGGAGATGTCCGGCACGGACATGCCGAGCAGCAGCGAGTAGATGTAGTTCCCGACGACGACGTTCTTGCCGAAGTCCGTCGTCTTCTCCGCATAGTTCGTGTCCATGTGGAGCGGGTGGTGGTTCATGGTGAGGAGGCAGAACAGGTGGTCGTCGTACTCCGTGACCGTCTTGCCCGGCCAGTGCTTGTACGTCGCCCCGACCTCGAACTCCTCGTAGGTGCGCCCGAACTGCATCGCGCTCAGCCCTCCGGAATCTCGAACTTGCTGGTGCGCTGCATACCGGCCGCGCGGCCCTTGCCGGAGATGACGAGCGCCATCTTGCGGCTGGCCTCGTCGATCATCTCGTCGCCGAGCATCGCGGAGCCCTTCTTGCCGCCGGCCTCGGACGTGTAGTAGTCGTACGCGTCCAGGATCAGCTCGGCGTGGTCGTAGTCCTCCTGCGACGGCGAGAAGATCTCGTTCGACGCCTCGACCTGGCCCGGGTGCAGTACCCACTTGCCGTCGAAACCGAGGGCCGCGGCACGCTGGGCGACCTCGCGGTAGCCGTCGATGTTGCGGATCTGCAGGTACGGGCCGTCGATCGCCTGGAGGTTGTTGGCGCGGGCGGCCATCAGGATCTTCATCAGGATGTAGTGGTAGGCGTCCGCCGGGTAGCCGGGCGGCTGCTCGCCCACGACCAGCGACTTCATGTTGATCGACGCCATGAAGTCGGCCGGGCCGAAGATGATCGTCTCGACGCGCTGGGAGGCCGTCGCGATCTCGTTGACGTTGTTCAGGCCCTGCGCGTTCTCGATCTGCGCCTCGATGCCGATCTTGCCGACCTCGAAGCCCATCGTCTTCTCGATCTGCGTCAGCAGCAGGTCCAGGGCGACGACCTGCTGGGCCGTCTGGACCTTCGGCAGCATGATGCAGTCGAGGTTCTGGCCGGCGCCCTCGACGACCGTGACGACGTCGCGGTACGTCCACTCGGTCGTCCAGTCGTTGACGCGCACGACCCGCGTCTTGCCCGTCCAGTCGCCCTCGTTGAGGAACTTGACGATGGTGTGCCGCGCCTCGGGCTTGGCGAGCGGGGCGCACGCGTCCTCCAGGTCGAGGAAGACCTGGTCGGCCGGGAGGCCCTGGGCCTTCTCCAGGAAGCGCGGGTTCGAGCCCGGTACCGCCAGGCAGGAACGCCGGGGGCGAAGGCGGTTGACCGTGGTCATGCGGGGACCTCCAGGGGGTCGAGCTTGTTCGCTTTCCGGATCTCGTCGACGATGCGGCCGATGATTCCGGTGATGTCGAAGTCCTTCGGGGTGAAGACCGCGGCCACTCCGGCTTCCCTGAGCTGCTCGGCATCACCGTTCGGGATGATGCCACCGGCGATCACCGGTATATCTGTGGCACCCGCCACACGGAGCCGTTCGAGCACGTCCGGCACGAGCTGGGCGTGCGAGCCGGACAGGATCGACAGGCCCACCGCGTGCACGTCCTCGGCGATGGCCGCGTCCACGATCTGCTCCGGCGTCAGCCGGATGCCCTGGTAGACCACCTCGAAGCCGGCGTCCCGCGCGCGCACGGCGATCTGCTCGGCGCCGTTGGAGTGGCCGTCCAGGCCCGGCTTGCCGACCAGGAAGCGGAGCTTGCCCACGTTCAGGTCCTTGGCCGTCAGCTCCACCTTGCGGCGGACCAGGGCGAGCGTGCTGCCCTCCTCGACGGGGACGGCCACCGGTGCCGAGGAGACGCCCGTCGGCGCCCGGAACTCGCCGAACACCTCGCGCAGGGCCCCGGCCCACTCGCCGGTCGTCGCCCCGGCGCGCGCGCACTCCAGGGTGGCCTCCATGAGGTTCTCGTTGCCGCGCGCGGCCTCCTTCAGCCGCTCCAGCGCCTTGCAGGGCCGCGGGTGGTTGAAGGGAGGCTGGTAGCGGCTGTCGCGCCACTGCTGGAGCGAGGCGATGACCCGGGCCTCGACCGCCGGGTCCACCGTCTGGATCGCGGTGTCCAGATCGGCGGTCAGCGGGTTCGGCTCGGTGCCCTCGAAGATGTTCACACCGATGATCTTCTCCTGGCCGGACTCGATCCGGCCCCGGCGCTCGGCGTGCGAGGCGACCAGCTGCGACTTGAGGTAGCCGGACTCGACGGCCGCCATCGCGCCGCCCATCTCCTGGATGCGGTCGATCTCGGCGAACGACGCCTCGACCAGCTGCTCCACCTTCGCCTCGATCACCTTCGAGCCCTCGAAGATGTCCTCGTACTCCAGCAGATCGCTCTCGTACGCCAGCACCTGCTGGATGCGCAGCGACCACTGCTGGTCCCAGGGACGGGGCAGGCCGAGGGCCTCGTTCCAGGCGGGGAGCTGCACGGCACGCGCGCGTGCGTCCTTGGAGAGGGTCACGGCCAGCATCTCCAGGACGATCCGCTGGACGTTGTTCTCCGGCTGCGCCTCCGTCAGGCCCAGGGAGTTGACCTGGACGCCGTAGCGGAAACGGCGCTGCTTGGGGTTCTCGATGCCGTACCGCTCACGGGTGACGCGGTCCCAGATGCGGCCGAACGCCCGCATCTTGCACATCTCCTCGACGAAGCGGACGCCCGCGTTCACGAAGAAGGAGATGCGGGCCACGACATCGCCCATGCGCTCCTGCGGCACCTGGCCGGAGTCGCGCACGGCGTCGAGGACGGCGATCGCGGTGGACATCGCGTACGCGATCTCCTGGACCGGCGTGGCGCCCGCCTCCTGCAGGTGGTAGCTGCAGATGTTGATCGGGTTCCACTTCGGGATGTGGGAGACCGTGTACGCGATCATGTCCGTCGTCAGACGGAGGCTCGGCCCCGGCGGGAAGACGTGCGTGCCCCGGGACAGGTACTCCTTGACGATGTCGTTCTGGGTCGTGCCCTGGAGCTTGGTGATGTCCGCGCCCTGCTCCTCGGCGACGACCTGGTAGAGCGCCAGCAGCCACATGGCGGTGGCGTTGATCGTCATCGAGGTGTTCATCTGCTCCAGGGGGATGTCCTGGAACAGCCGGCGCATGTCACCCACGTGCGCGATCGGCACGCCGACCCGGCCGACCTCGCCGCGGGCGAGGATGTGGTCGGAGTCGTAGCCGGTCTGCGTCGGCAGGTCGAACGCCACCGACAGACCTGTCTGGCCCTTGGCGAGGTTGCGCCGGTACAGCTCGTTGGACGCCTCGGCCGTGGAGTGACCGGCGTAGGTCCGCATGAGCCACGGCCGGTCCTTCTCCCGCTTGCCTTCGGCGGGCTGACGCTCAGTCATGCAGCGCTCCTCAGATGTTGCGGAAGCGGTTGATGGCGTCCACGTGCTTGGCCCGCTTCTCCTGGTCGCGCACGCCCAGGCCCTCCTCGGGGGCCATGCACAGCACGCCGACCTTGCCCTGGTGGAGGTTGCGGTGCACGTCGAAGGCGGCCTGGCCGGTGTCCTCCAGGGAGTACACCTTCGACAGGGTGGGGTGGATCTTGCCCTTCGCGATGAGCCGGTTGGCCTCCCAGGCCTCGCGGTAGTTGGCGAAGTGCGAGCCGATGATCCGCTTCAGCGACATCCACAGGTAGCGGTTGTCGTACTCGTGCATGTAGCCCGAGGTCGAGGCGCAGGTGGTGATGGTGCCGCCCTTGCGGGTGACGAACACCGAGGCGCCGAAGGTCTCGCGGCCGGGGTGCTCGAAGACGATGTCGATGTCCTCGCCGCCGGTGAGTTCGCGGATGCGCTTGCCGAAGCGCTTCCACTCCTTGGGGTCCTGGGTGTTCTCGTCCTTCCAGAACTTGTAGCCCTCGGCGTTGCGGTCGATGATCGCGTCGGCGCCCATCGAGCGGCAGATGTCCGCCTTCTGCTCACTGGAGACGACACAGATCGGGTTGGCACCGCCGGCCAGCGCGAACTGGGTGGCGTAGCTGCCGAGTCCGCCGCTCGCGCCCCAGATGAGGACGTTGTCGCCCTGCTTCATGCCGGCGCCGTTGCGGGAGACCAGCTGCCGGTAGGCGGTGGAGTTGACCAGACCGGGGGCGGCGGCCTCCTCCCACGACAGGTGGTCGGGCTTCGGCATCAGCTGGTTGGACTTGACCAGGGCGATCTCGGCGAGGCCGCCGAAGTTGGTCTCGAAGCCCCAGATGCGCTGCTCGGGGTCGAGCATCGTGTCGTTGTGGCCGTCGCTGGACTCCAGCTCGACGGACAGGCAGTGCGCGACGACCTCGTCACCGGGGCGCCAGGCGTTGACGCCGGGGCCGGTGCGCAGGACGACGCCCGCGAGGTCGGAGCCGATGATGTGGTACGGCAGGTCGTGGCGCTTGGCCAGCTCGTTGGTGCGGCCGTAGCGCTCCAGGAAGCCGAAGGTGGACAGCGGCTCGAAGATCGACGTCCACACCGAGTTGTAGTTGACCGACGAGGCCATGACGGCCACCAGGGCCTCGCCCGGGCCGAGCTCGGGCAGCGGCACCTCGTCCAGGTGGATCGACTTGCGGGGGTCCTTGTCGCGGGTCTCGAGGCCCGCGAACATCTCCGTCTCGTCCTTGTGCACGGTGATCGCGCGGTACGACTCGGGGAGCGGGAGGGCGGCGAAGTCCTCCGACGTGGAGTCGGGCGACTGGATCGCGGCCAGGATGTCCTTAACGGTCACGGTGTTGCCTCCGGCGGTGAGCGCCCTGAGGGAGGGGCGCCGATGGTTTCGTCGGTGCTGCTGAGGGTTGAGGGTGTGCCGTCGGTTCGGCGGTGGTGCTGTTCGGCAGCGCTGGGTGGCGCGGGAGGTTGCCTGTGACGCAGGCGCCCGGGCGAGCAGGCGGGTGAGCTTGCTGGGACGTCGCCCGGACCTCTTCAACGTATGACACCGCGTGTCACCCCGCAAGGCACTGAGTGCCAGAAGTTCGCCTCAGATGAAATCTTTACGTAACAAATGAGCGATGATCGATCGAATGGCGTTTCCAAGGGCCTGCAAAACGGCCTCTGACATGCCAAAACGGCCACCCCGCAGGGTGGCCGTCATCACAGCGGCGTGAGCCGCTCGGCGCCTCTCAGCGCTTCTCGGAGGCCCGCTCAACGCTCCTTGAGCGCCTGTTCGATCGTCCGCATGACCTCGTCCAGCGGGGCGTCGGTGCGGGCGACGGTCACCAGCACCTCGCCCTGCGCCGAAGCCGTGGCCACGGCCGGCTGCGGTTCCGTGGAGCGCCCGGCCCCGATGCCCGTGCCGAAGGTCTTGCGCACGATCGCGAAGGCGTGGTCCAGCTGCGCCTCCACGTCCCCCTGGCCGCCCGCTCGCAGCCAGCGCCGCAGCACGTGGTTGTGGGCGGTGACGACCGCGGACGCGGCGACCTCCGCCAGCAGCGGGTCGTCGTTGGCGTCGTCGGCGTGCGCGCGCTCGTCGAAGTGGCCGAGGAGGTAACGGGTGAAGAGGCGCTCGTAGCGGGCCACCGACGCGATCTCCGCCTCGCGCAGGGTGGGCACCTCGCGCGTCAGTTTGTAGCGGGCGACCGAGATCTCCGGCCGGGCCGCGTACATCCTCATGACTTCCTTGATGCCGCGGCACACCGTGTCGAGCGGATGCTCGTGCGCGGGCGCGGCGTTGAGCACCGCCTCGGCGCGGATCAGGGTGTCGTCGTGGTCGGGGAAGATCGCCTCTTCCTTGGAGCGGAAGTGGCGGAAGAAGGTGCGGCGGGCGACGCCGGCCTGGGCCGCGATCTCGTCGACGGTGGTCGCCTCGTACCCCTTGGTCGCGAACAGCTCCATCGCGGCTGCCGCCAGTTCCCGGCGCATCTTGAGCCGCTGGGCGGCGGCGCGAGAGCCGGCGGCACTCTCCGGCGCGTCGGCCGTAGCTGAGGTACGTGAGGACTTGGCGGGCTGGGGCATGCCCTGAACGTACTGCATGTGCGCAGCTCGGTGCGCATGACCTGGTTCTCCACCGGAGCCCGGGGGCGGGGGAGGGGCGGGCCGGTCGGCCGGGTGGAACCGGTCCGGGCCGAGCAGGCCACCCCACTCCGCGCCGGACCGGAACCAGTCGCCGGGACGCTCAGCGCTTGGCATATTCGCGGAAGCCACGGCCGGTCTTGCGGCCGAGGCAGCCCGCGGCCACCAGGTGCTCCAGCAGCGGCGCCGGAGCGAGCCCCGGGTCGCGGAACTCGCGGTGCAGGACCTTCTCGATGGCGAGCGAGACGTCCAGCCCGACGACGTCCAGCAGTTCGAACGGGCCCATCGGGTAACCGCCGCCCAGCTTCATCGCCGCGTCGATGTCGTCGAGCGTCGCGTAGTGCTCCTCCACCATCTTGATCGCGTTGTTGAGGTACGGGAACAGCAGTGCGTTCACGATGAAGCCCGCGCGGTCACCGCAGTCGACCGGGTGCTTCCTGATCCGGCCGCACACCTCGCGCACCGTCGCGTGGACGTCGTCGGCGGTCAGCACCGTACGGACGACCTCGACCAGCTTCATGGCCGGTGCCGGGTTGAAGAAGTGCATGCCGATCACGTCCTGCGGGCGCGAGGTGGCCCGGGCGCAGGCGACGACCGGCAGCGACGAGGTCGTGGTGGCCAGGATGGCGCCCGGCTTGCAGACCTTGTCCAGGGCCGCGAACAACTGCCGCTTGACCTCCAGGTCCTCGGCGATGGCCTCCACGGCCAGGTCGACGTCGGCGAAGTCGTCGTAGGTGCCCGTGGCGGTGATGCGGTCCAGGGTCGCGGCGGCGGCCTCGGCGGTCATCCGGCCCTTGTCGACCGAGCGGGTCAGGGACTTGCCGATCCGGGCCTTCGCGGTCTGCGCCTTCTCCGCGCTGCGGGCGGCGATGACCACGTCGTACCCGGCCTTGGCGAAGACCTCGGCGATACCGGAGGCCATGGTGCCCGACCCCGCGACACCGACCGAGCGCACCTCACGCCCGGGAACCAGTTCGCCGCCCTCCAGCGGGGTCAGCGCGTCCCGCACGACGACCGGGCTGCCCGGCTCCTCGTACGTGTAGAAGCCGCGCCCCGCCTTGCGGCCGGTCAGGCCCGCCTCGCTGAGCTGCTTGAGGATCGGGGCCGGGGCGTGCAGCCGGTCGCGGGAGGCGGCGTACATGGCCTCCAGGACCGTGCGCGCGGTGTCGACGCCGATCAGGTCGAGCAGCGCCAGCGGGCCCATGGGCAGCCCGCAGCCCAGCCGCATCGCGGCGTCGATGTCCTCGCGCGAGGCGTACTTCGCCTCGTACATCGCGGCCGCCTGGTTGAGGTAGCCGAACAGCAGGCCGTCCGCGACGAATCCGGGGCGGTCGCCGACCGCGACGGGCTCCTTGCCCAGGTCGAGCGTGAGGTCGGTGACCGCGGTGACGGCCGCCGGCGAGGTCAGCACCGAGGAGACGACCTCGACCAGCCGCATCGCCGGGGCCGGGTTGAAGAAGTGCAGGCCCAGCACCCGCTCGGGGCGGGACGAGTCGGCCGCCAGGCGGGTCACGGACAGGGCGTTGGTGCCCGTCGCCAGGATCGTCTCGGGGCGCACGATCCCGTCCAGCTCCCGGAAGATCTGCTGCTTGATCTCGTACGACTCCGGGGCCACCTCGATGACCAGGTCGGCGTCGGCCGCGGTGCGCAGGTCGGCGGAGGTGCGGACCCGGCCGAGGATCTCGGCGCGCTCCTGCTCGGTCAGCCGCCCGCGCTCGACGCCACGGGCGGTGGAGGCCTCCAGCGCGGCGACGCACTTCGCGGCCTGGGACTCGCTGATGTCGATGCCGACGACCGTGCGGCCGGCCTTGGCGAGGACCTCGGCGATGCCGGTGCCCATCGTGCCGAGGCCGACGACGGCGATGGTCTGCAGCGGGGACTGGGACGGGTCGGAAAGGGGAGTGGCCATCGCGGGACTCCAGGATGAGGGTGACGACGGGGAACGCGCTCCGGGTGCGCCGGATGCGGCCCGGCAGGGGCCGGACCACGGGCGCACCGGGTGCGTGATGAAGTGCGGGTGTTGGCCGGGCTGCGAAGCGCACACGCCCGGTGCCGCGCCGCGGGCGTGCACACGCCCGGGGTGAACGGCGGGTCCGACCGGCCCTGTCCCGGGGCCGAGCCGTACTGCGGTACCTGAGGCACCGAACCGACTGCTCTCGCGACAGCCGCGTCACCAGACCGCCGCGAGGAATGCGAGTGGGTAACTCGCTCGTCTGAGCTTAACTGGCGGGTAACGAGCGCGCCAGCCCTCGGGTTTGTGATGTACGTCCCGCGCAGCTCGCGCCGCCCCTAACCTCTGAGTCATGGACGAAGAGTTGCGATCACTCACGGAGCGCTTACGGCAGGAGTCGGGGGCGCCGCCCGCGTTCGAGCGGCTCGTGGCGACCGACGACCTCGACGCCCTGGCGGCGGTGCTGACCGAACCCGGGCAGCACCTGTGGGCGAGGGAGCTGGCCGCGTTCCGGCTGGGACTCGCGCGGGACCGGCGGGCCTTCGAGGCGCTGGTGCTGCTGCTCAACCACCGTGACCCGCCGCGCTGCGCCTCCGCCGCCCACGCCCTCGCCCGGCTCGGCGACCCGCGTACCGCCCGCGCGGCCGCCGCCCTCGCCACCAACGAACTGCGCGTCGCCTACGCCCTGCACCCGGTGCGGCTCCTGGTCGAGCTGCGCGCCCCGGAGGCGGTGCCCGCGCTGATCACCACGCTCCAGCGGCGCCTGCGCCCGCACGACCCGTACCGCCGGGTGGCCCTCGCCTGCGTGGACGGACTCGGCACGATGGGCGACGTCCGGGCCAGACCCGTCCTCAACGAGGCACTCGCGCATCCGGCCCTGGCCGAGGCGGCGGTGCGGGCGCTGGGGCGGATTCCGAAGCAGAGGTGACGTCAGCGGGGGAGCGTCCTGGCGTACCGCACCTCGGGGACCGCGACCCCGTCCACCTCGAAGGGCTCCTCGGCGCCGTCCGCCCGGAACCCTGCCCGTTCGTAGAAGCGGCGGGCCCGGTCGTTCTCCTTGAGCACCCACAGCAGGAGACGGCCGTGGCCCGCGGCGGTGCAGCGTGTGACGGACTCCGTGAGCAGCGCCCGCCCGACGCCTTGCCCCACCTGGTCCGGATGGACGTAGATGGCGTACAACTCGGCGTCCGCGGTGAGGACTTCGTCGTCCCGGTACGGTCCGTGACACGCCCAGCCGACGAGCTCGCCGCCGGCGTCCTCGGCGACCAGGTTCACCACACTCCCGTCGCCCTGCGAGAGGTACGTACGACGGCGCTCGGCGTCCTCCTCGACGCTGAGCCCGTCCAGGTACGACTGCGGGATCAGGCCCCGGTAGGCGCTCTGCCATCCGCGGGTGCGGATCTCCGCGACGCGGTCGCAGTCCGCGAGCGTCATCTCCCGGACGCGCAGGCCGCTCATTCCGGCACCACCGCGAACGCCTCGACCTCCAGCAGGAACTCCGGCCGGACCAGCGCGGCGACCTGCACCGCCGAGGCGGCCGGCAGCCGGTCGTCGGGTATGTGCTCGGCGCGGGCCGCGCGGATGGCCGGCATATGGGCCATGTCCGTGACGAAGTAGGTGAGCTTGACGACGTCGTCGAACGTCGCGCCGGCGGCCGCCAGGCAGCGGCGGAGATTCTCGAAGACCTGGCGCGCCTGCGTGGCGGGGTCGCCCTCGCCGGCCGGCCGCCCGCGCTCGTCGAGCGCGAGCTGGCCGGAGATCGCCACGAAACGGCCCGTGCCGATGACGACATGGCTGTACTGGGCCGCGGCGGCGACGCCGTCGGGGGCGGGGATCCTCGTCAGCTCACTCATGGGTCCATGGTGGACGATGGGACTGACAGCGCCCGCCCCCGACGGATCGTCAGCCGCTCAGTGACGGAAGCCGAGCAGGCCGTGCAGCGCCGAACCGTTCGAGGAGGCCGACGCCCCCCGTGTCGAAGCCGAAGCCGTGGCCGCCGCGGGCTTCGGGTCGGGCAGCGCCTCGCACACCGCGTCCGCCGTGCCGTAGCCGCGCGGCACCGTGCCGTCCGTCAGGTACGCCGCAAGGTGCTTGTCCAGGCAGGCGTTGCCGCTCAGCGTGATGCCGTGGTTGCCGCCGCCCTCCTCGACCACCAGGCTGGAACGGGCCAGCAGACGGTGCACGGTGACACCGCCCTCGTACGGGGTGGCCGCGTCACCGGTCGCCTGGAACAGCAGGGCCGGCGGCAGTTTGCCGTTGGCCACGTTCACCGGGCGCAGCGAGTCCGTCGGCCAGAACGCGCACGGCGCGTTGTACCAGGCGTTGTTCCAGGTCATGAACGGCGCCTTCTCGTACACCGCCCAGTTGTCCTTGCGCCACTGCCGCCAGTCGCGCGGCCAGTCGGCGTCCCGGCACTGCACCGAGGTGTAGACGCTGTAGCCGTTGTCGCCGGAGGCGTCGACCGCGCCGAAGTTCTCGTACGCCTCGACCAGCGGCTCGGGGTCCTTGTCGTTCACGTACGCCGCGAACGCCTCCGCCAAGCTGGGCCAGTAGCCGTTGTAGTAGCCGCCCGGGATGAAGGTGTCCTCCAGCTCCGAGGCGCCGACCGTGCCGTCCGCCGGCTTCTTGGCGAGGGCCGCGCGCATCGCGTACCACTTGGCCTCGATCTTCTCCGGATCGGTGCCGAGCTTGTAGGTCGCGTCGTAGCGGGCGACCCAGGCGAGGAAGGCGCGGTGGCGGTCGTTGAAGGCCACGTCCTGGTTGAGGTTGGCCTCGTACCAGACGTCCGTCGGGTCGACCACGGAGTCCAGGACCAGGCGCCGGACCCGCTCCGGGAAGAACCTGGCGTAGACCGCGCCCAGGTAGGTGCCGTACGAGTAGCCGAAGTAGTTGATCTTCTTCGCGCCCAGGGCCTGCCGGATCGCGTCCATGTCGCGTACGGCGCTGGTGGTGTTGATGTACGGCAGGAGATGCGCGTACTTCTTGCCGCACGCGGCGGCGAAGGACCTGGCGCGGTCGAGGTTGGCCTTCTCGATCGCGGGCGTAGCCGGCAGGGAGTTCGGGCGGACCGGGTCGAAGTGGCCCGGCTTGCAGTCCAGGGCGGGCTTGCTCGCTCCCACACCGCGCGGGTCGAAGCCGATGACGTCGTACTGGGCCGCGACCTTCGCGGGCAGCGAGGACGCGACGAACCCGGCGAGCGTGAGCCCGCTGCCGCCGGGGCCGCCGGGGTTGACCAGCAGCGGGCCCTGGTAGGTCCGGGCGGTGTGCGGGACGCGGGACAGGGCGAGGGTGATCTTCTCCCCGTGCGGCCTGCGGTGGTCGAGCGGCACCTTCAGGGAGGCGCACTGGAGCGTCGGATAGTCCTCGGTGGCGCAGCTCTTCCAGGTGAGCTTCGCGGTCTGCGTGGTGGTCGCGGTGCTGGGTGCGCTCGCCTCGGCGGGGACGGCCGTGAAGGTCCCGGCCATGACGACGGCGGCGCCGCACAGTGCGGCTGCGCGTTTTCTCATGGAGTCCTCCCAGGACGGCGGGATGTCGGACCGCGAGGGTCACCGTCCTCGCCGCATCGTCCCGGAAACCGGTCCTGGAAGAACTCATTCCGTCAAACTCATGACCCAATTGGATCTTCGGATGCGCTCGAATGCTCGCAAAGGAGCGTTGGTCTCGAATTCTCCTAGAGGAGCGAGAGTTGGGTCGGCCCCTCCACCGGGGGCTCCTCGGCCGGCTCGGCGGGCCGGATCCGCCGCGGCGTCTGCGCGCGCGTGGGCCCGATGCCGTACTCCTCGGCCAGTTCGTGCACCTGACGGGTGATCCGCCGCTGGTACCACTTCGGGGCGTAGGAGCCCTCCGCGTACAACCGCTCGTAGCGGGACACCAGGTACGGATGGTGCTGCCCCAGCCAGGCCATGAACCACTCGCGGGCGCCGGGCCGCAGATGCAGCACCAGCGGTGTCACGGACGTGGCACCACAGGCCGCGATCGCCCGCACGGTGGCGCGGAGTTGGGCGGGCGTGTCGCTGAGGAACGGGATCACCGGCGCCATCAGCACCCCGCAGCCGATGCCGTGCTCGCCCAGGGTGCGGACCACCTCCAGGCGCCGCTCCGGCGCGGGCGTGCCCGGCTCGACGGTGCGCCACAGCTCCTGCTCGGTGAAGCCGACCGACACGGAGATGCCGACGTCGGTCACCTGTGCCGCCTGCTTGATCAGCTCCAGGTCGCGCAGGATGAGCGTGCCCTTGGTGAGGATCGAGAAGGGGTTCGCGTGGTCGCGCAGCGCCGCGATGATGCCCGGCATCAGGCGGTAGCGGCCCTCGGCGCGCTGGTAGCAGTCGACGTTCGTGCCCATGGCGATGTGCTCGCCCTGCCAGCGGCGCGAGCCGAGCTGCCGGCGCAGCAGCTCCGGCGCGTTGATCTTGACGACGATCTGGCTGTCGAAGCCCAGGCCCGTGTCGAGGTCCAGATAACTGTGCGTCTTGCGTGCGAAGCAGTACACGCACGCGTGCGAGCAGCCTCGATAGGGGTTGACCGTCCACTGGAACGACATCCGCGAGACCGCCGGAACCCGGTTGATGATCGAGCGGGCACGGATCTCGTGGAAGGTGATCCCGCGGAACTCCGGCGTGTCGAAGGTCCGCGTGGTCACCGCGTCCGCGCCGAACAGCGCGGCATCGGCCCGGCTGTGTTCGGAGTCCACTGTGAGGTTCTCCCAGCGCATGACGCCTCCTCGGTAGCACTGGCCACAGAATAGAACACATGTTCCCTTGATCGTGCGAGGGTGTTTTCCGAACGTGTTCGACCGGGTTGTGCCACCCCGATTTGGGGGGCCGGGCGGCGGGGTGGTTGGCTTGCCCCGACCCCCGAGCAACCAGGTCCTGGAGGAAAGCGATGGCGCAGGTCGAGGCCACTACGGAGCGGATCGTCGCGGCGGACGCGGAGACGGTGTTCGACGCCCTCGCCGACTACAGCGGCACGCGCGCGAAGCTGCTGCCCGAGCAGTTCAGCGAGTACGAGGTCCGGGAGGGCGGCGACGGCGAGGGCACCCTCGTCCACTGGAAGCTCCAGGCCACCAGCAAGCGGGTGCGCGACTGCCTCCTGGAGGTCAGCGAGCCCACCGACGGCGAACTGGTCGAGAAGGACCGCAACTCCTCCATGGTCACCACCTGGCGGGTCACCCCGGCAGGCGAGGGCAAGTCCCGGGTCGTCGTGACCACCACCTGGACCGGCGCCGGCGGCATCGGCGGCTTCTTCGAGAAGACCTTCGCGCCCAAGGGTCTCGGCCGGATCTACGACGCGATGCTCGCCAAGCTCGCCGCCGAGGTCGAGAAGTAGCCGCCCCAAAACGCAGACCACCAGGGGGCGTTGCGCCCCTCACCGGTTCGAGTGATCTCCGTACGGCTCGCTCCTGTGCCGTAACTCGTCGCGCTTGCTCGTAGTTGTCGCTTTTACGCGGGAATTGTGCGGCAGCGCGACGAGGGGAGCGGTGAGTGGGCGGGATCACTCTGGCGCAGGACGAACCGGCGGTGGCGCCTCCCGACACCCCCGCACCACCGCCGGATCCGGACACCGGACCGAGCCCGCGCCGGGTGCGGCTGGTCTTCCTCGCTCTCATGCCGGCCCTGCTCCTGGCCGCCCTGGAGCAGATGATCGTCGCCACCGCGCTGCCGAAGATCGTCGGTGAACTGCACGGCCTGGACCGGATGTCCTGGGCGATCACCGCCTACCTGCTCACCGCCACCGTCGGACTGCCGATCTACGGCAAGCTCGGTGATCTGCTGGGCCGCAAGAGCGTCTTCCAGTTCGCGATCGTCGTCTTCGTCGTCGGCTCCGCGCTCGCGGGCCGGGCTCAGACCATGGACCAGCTGATCGCCTTCCGCGCCCTGCAGGGCGTCGGCGCGGGCGGCCTGATGATCGGCGTCCAGGCGATCATCGCGGACATCGTGCCGCCCCGGCAGCGCGGCCGCTACATGGGACTGATCGGCGCCGCCTTCGGCCTCGCCTCCGTGGCCGGACCGCTGCTCGGCGGCTACTTCACGGACCACCTCTCCTGGCGCTGGTGCTTCTACATCAACGTCCCCTTCGGCCTGGTCACCCTGGCCGTCGTCGCCGTCACGCTGAAGCTGCCCAAGCCGGCCGTCAGGGCCCGGCTGGACATCCTCGGGGCGCTGCTGCTGACCGCCGCCTCCACCTGCCTGGTCCTGCTGACCAGCTGGGGCGGCACCGAGTACGCCTGGGGCTCGCGCATGATCCTCGGCCTCGCCGCCGGAGCGGCGGCGGCGACCGTCCTCTTCCTCGTCACCGAGCACTTCGCCGCCGAACCCCTCATCCCGCTGCGGCTGTTCAGGGACTCCGTCTTCAACATCACCGGCCTGGCCGGCCTGGTGACCGGGGTCGGCCTGTTCGGCGCCGCCAGCTATCTGCCGACGTATCTGCAGATGGTCGACGGGGCCTCCGCCACCGAGTCGGGCCTGCTCATGCTGCCGATGATGGCCGGCATCGTCGGCGCCTCGATCATCGTCGGCCAGCTCATCAGCCACACCGGCCGCTACAAGGCCTACCCGATCCTCGGCGGCGCCCTCTCCGTCGCCGGCATGTGGCTGCTGTCGCGGCTGGAGGTCGGCACGCCCCGGCTGCACTACAGCATCTGGATGGCCGTCCTCGGCGCCGGCATCGGCATGGTGATGCCGGTGCTGATCCTCGCCGTGCAGAACTCCGTGCGCCCCGCCGACCTCGGCACTGCCACCAGCGCCAACAACTACTTCCGGCAGATCGGCGGCAGCGTCGGAGCCGCCGTCTTCGGCACCCTCCTCGCCGACCGGCTCACCGACGCCCTCGCCGAGCGCCTGCCCGCCCGTGCGGGCACCGGGCTGCCGGCCCCCGAGTCCATCACCCCGCAGCTGGTGCACTCACTGCCCCCGGCCCTGCGCGACGGCTACATCCGGGCGTACGCCGACGCCATGCCGCGGATCTTCCTCTACCTGGTGCCGGTGCTCGTCCTCGGACTGGTCATCGCCCTCTTCCTCAAGGAGAAACCCCTGGTGTCCCACAACGCCTCCGTCACCGACCCGGACACGGCGCCGGGGAACGCCCCGATCCCGCAGGCCCGCGCCGGGTACGCCGCCGGCGTACCCGTGTGCGGCTCGGTGCAGCACCACGACGGGACCGTCGTGCCCCGCGCGGCGATCACGCTCATCGATGTCACCGGGCAGCAGACCGGGCGCGGCGCGAGCGGCGAGGACGGGCGCTATGCGCTGGCCACCCCGGGCCCGGGCGCGTACGTGCTGATCGCCGCGGCCGGCGGCCACCAGCCGCAGGCGGTGTCGGTGACCGTCGGCGAACGCCCCGTCGAACTCGACATCGTCCTCGGCGGCGCCGGAAACCTGATCGGCACCGTGCTCACCGCCGACGGCACGCCCGTACGGGACGCCACCGTCACGCTCACCAACGTGCACGGCGAGGTCGTGGCCACCACCCGCAGCGGCCGGGAGGGCGGCTACGTCATCACCGAGCTGGTCGCCGGCGAGTACACGCTCGCCGCCAGTGCGCCCGCCTTCCGCCCGGCCGCGCTCCCCGTCACCGTCCAGGCCGCCCGCGAGACCCGCCGGGACATCGAACTGGCGGGCGGCGCCGTGCTGCGCGGCACCGTCCGGGCGGGTGGCGGCCGGCCTGTCGAGGACGCGCGCGTGACGCTGCTCGACGTGGGGGGCAATGTCGTCGACACCCTCACCACCGGCGCCGACGGCACCTTCCGCTTCGTCGACCTGTCCTCCGGCGAATACACCGTCATCGCCGCCGGATACCCGCCCGTCGCCACCGTGCTCCAGGTCGCCGGAGGAGGCCGTACCGAGCGGGATCTCCAGCTGAGCCACGAGGACTGAACGGGCGGCGGCGCGCGGGTCGCACGCCGGTGCGAACCTCGCGCGGGCAATTCCCGCATTGGCTCACATCGCCACCGGCGGGAGCCGTACGGTGGTGACGCCGGCACAGATCTTGCGTCCGTGGGGAGAGAGGGCCTGGGCCATGGACCGTGGCACCGACAGGGCTGGGCAGGGCACGGCGACGGAACCCGCCGAACCCGGCCGCGTTCCCCTGGCCGTCGTCGTGGTCGACCGCGACGGCCTCGTGTCCCACTGGAGCCGCGGCGCACGGCGCCTGTTCGGCGTCCCCAAGGAAGAGGCGATCGGCCGCACGGCCCTCGACCTGTTGCCCGTCTCCGGTGCCCTGCCCGAAGAGCAGGGCACCACCCCGTACGCCGCCGGCGACGGTCTCGGCCCCGGCCTCGAATCCTCCCTCGACGGAGGGCTCGCCTACCCGGCGGCGGGCCGCGCCCGGCTCACCGCGTCCGGGGACGGCCGCGTCGACGTCCTGTGGTGGGCCTACCCGCTGGTGGGCCCCGGGCCCGAGCGGCTGCTCGTGCTGGCCGCCGACGCGGAGGGGCTGCGTGCGGGCGACGGGGCGTTCGAGCGGATCGCGCCCGGCTTCGCGCTGCACACCGAGCTCCCCGGGTCCGAGGACCTCGCCCGCCGGCTCCCCGAGATCCTGCCCAGCATGAGCGTCGGCGAGAGCGCCCGGATCGTCGCGCAGGTCCTCGAACTCGGCTACCCGGTCCTGGAGTTCAGCCAGAGCGACCGGGTGCCCGTCACACCCGACTGGGGCGTGGCCCGGCGCGCCGAGCGCAAGGCACGCCGGGAACGGGCCGCACGCGCCCTGGCCGCCGGCGAACCCGTGCCGGAGGAACTGCGGGACGAGGTCGAGGACCTCGAGTACGCCGCCGTCCGTGAGCGCCTGGAGTTCCTCAACGAGGTCAGCGGCCGCATCGGCACCTCCCTCGACCTGTCCCGCACGATCATCGAGGTCAGCAGGGCCGTCGTGCCCCGCTTCACCGATGTCGCCGGGACGTATCTGCGTGAACAGGTCGTCGCCGGCGAGGCGTTCGAGGACGGAGTGCCCGACACGACCACGATGTGGCACCGCGTCGCCGTCGAGCACACCGACGAACCGGGCCGCTGGGACGACGTCGTGCCGGTCGGCGAGGCCATGCCGTTCCCGGCGCACACGCCGTTCTTCCAGTGCATGACGAGCGGCGAACCCGTCCTCGTGCCGCGTATCAGCGAGGAGATGGGGCACGCCATCGCCGCGCAGTTCGAGAAGCGCGACATCCGGCCCCTCATCACCGGCCGCTCGATGCTGGTCGTGCCCCTCAAGGCGCGCAACGTCGTCCTCGGGTTCATGATCCTGCTGCGGCACCCGGAGCGGCCCGTCTTCAACGACATGGACCGCGTCACCGGCGCCGAACTCGCCGCCCGCGCGGGCCTCGTGCTCGACAACGCGCGCATGTACACCTTCCAGGAGAACGTCGCCGAGACGCTCCAGGACAGCATGCTTCCGCACATCCCGCCCCGCATGGCGGGCTGCGACATCGCCACCCGCTATCTGCCGGGCACCCTGCTCGGGCGGGTCGGCGGCGACTGGTTCGACGCGGTGAAACTGCACGGCGGGCGCACGGCGTTCGTCGTCGGCGACGTCATGGGCCACGGCCTGAACTCGGCCGCGATGATGGGCCAGTTGCGGACGGCCGTGCAGACCATGGCGGGACTCGACCTGCCGCCCGCCCAGCTGCTGCGCAACCTCGACGACCTCGCCCAGCGCCTCGGTGACGGCTACCTCGCGACCTGCCTCTACGCCGTCTACGACCCGATCGCGAGCGAGCTCCACCTCGCCAACGCCGGTCACATCCCGCCCGTCCTGGTCCGTGCCGATGACGGCCGCAGCGAACTGCTGGACCTGCCCACGGGCGCGCCCATCGGCGTCGGGGGAGTGCCCTTCGAAGCGGTACGCGTGCGCGTCGAGCCCGGCGACCGGCTGGTGATGTGCACCGACGGGCTGGTCGAGGTGCGCGGCGAGGACCTCGGGGTGGGTCTCGCGACGCTCTGCGAGTCGGCCGCGCACCCGGCCGCGTCCATGGACGACGCCTGCGACACCATCATCCGCGCCCTGGCTGTGACATTTTCAGAAGCGGGCCGCGGCGGCCGCAAGGACGACGTGGCGCTGCTGATGGCCCGCCTCAACGGCATCGAGCCGGACGACGTGGCGGAATGGCGCCTCGCCCTCGACCCGGCCGAGGTGGGCCGGGCCCGCGCGGTGGTCCGCGAGCAACTGCACGAGTGGGGGCTGGCGAAGCTCGTCGCGCCCGCCGAGCTGCTGGCCGGCGAACTCGTCACCAACGCCGTACGGCACTCCCACGCCCGGCCCGTCGCACTGCGCCTGGTCCGCGGCGACACCCTGCTGTGCGAGGTGGACGACGACGACCACGAGCTGCCGACGCTGATCGACGCGGGCCCGCTCGACGACGCCGGACGCGGCCTGCGTGTCGTCAGCACGCTGTCCCGGGAGTGGGGGACCAGCAGGACCAAGGCCGGCAAGACGGTCTGGTTCGAGCTGACGCTGCCGCGCCGCTGAACACCCCCGGGTCGAACGCGCAGTGAAGGTACGTGCCCGCGTCCTTGTGGCCGCGACCGAGGCGCGATACACCGTACTCGCCCGCCGCACGGCGGGATTCGTTCGCACCCTGGGGAGTGGGCCATGAGCGTGACGAGTCGGTACCGGGAGGCCTGGGAGGGGTTCTGGCGCGAGGCGTCGGGCGAAGCCGGGGCGGTGTTCTGGGACGCGGAGCCGGTCCTGACCGTGGGCCCGCATCTCGCCCTGTTCGAACCGTATCTGGCCGATCCCGCACTGCCGCTGGTGGACCTCGGCTGCGGCAACGGCACCCAGACCCGCTACCTCGCCGACCGCTTCCCGCGGGTGCTGGGCGTCGACCTGTCCGCCGCGGCCCTCGATCACGCCCGGCGCAGCGACCCGGCGGGGCAGGCCGCCTACCGGCAGCTGGACGCCGCCGAGAAGGACGAGACCCAGGCCCTGCACGCGGAGCTCGGCGACACCAACGTCTACATGCGGGGCGTCCTGCACCAGTGCGAGCCGGACGACCGGCAGTCCCTGGTCGACGGGATCGCCACGCTCGTCGGCGACCGCGGCCGCGCCTGCCTGGTGGAGCTCTCGGGCGCCGCCAAGCCGGTGCTGATGGGCCTCGCGGGCGGCCCGGACGGTCCGCCGCCCAAGCTCGCGCCGGTGTTCCGGCACGGCCTCGCGCCCGGCGAGGTCCCGGACGAGGCGGTGCCCGAGTATCTGCGCTCGGCCGGTCTCACCGTGCTGGCGAGCGGTCGACTGCCCCTGAGGAGCACGGAGTACCGACCCGACGGCACGCGCATCGAGCTGCCCTCCACCTGGCTGGTGGCGGGGCGTACGGCCTGAGGTCCTGAGGCGTCGGTCAGAGGCCCGGACCCGGGGACGTGGTCTGGCGGGCGACGGATTTGTCGGTGTACGGTCACTCCGCCCGGTCCGTGCACCTGCCTCGCCCCCGCGGAGGACAGCCATGCCGATGCCCTGGTTACGGATGCTGGTCGCGTCGGCGGTGTCGACGGTGCTGGTCGGCACGTCCGCCGTCACGGCCGTCGCCGCACCGGACCCTCGCGCTCTACGGGACAGCGTGCACACCGCAGGGCGGGTCAAGGACGCCGGCGACGTGCTCCAGTACAGCTGGCCCGGCGTCTACTTCGAGGGCCGGATCCGGGGCACCGGCGTGGGCGTCGTGCTCGACGATCCAGCCGCCGACTACGACGTCCAGGTCGACGGAGCCACCGTCGCGACCCTCGTCACGCCGGGGAAGACCACGCACTGGGTCAGGGGCCTGCGCGACGGCGTGCACAGCGTCCGGCTCGTCAAGCGCAACGACACCCCGTGGAGCACCAGCTCCTTCGGCGGCTTCGTCGCCGCACCCGGCGGTGCCGTCCTGGCCCGGCCGGCCGCGCGCAGCCGCCAGATCGAGTTCATCGGCGACTCCCTCACTGCAGGCTACGGAAACCTCTCCACCTCCCGTGACTGCGACGGCGAGCAGCTGCGGCGCACCACCAACGCCGACGTGAGCTACGGCGCCCTCACCGCACGGGGGCTGCGCGCCGACTACCAGGTCAACGCCTACTCGGGCCAGGGCATGGTGCGCAACTACAACGGAAGCTCCCCGGAGGTGAACTACCGCAGCTTCTACGACCGCGCGCTGCTGAACGTGCCGGGCGACGTCTGGCGGAACCCAGGCACCTGGCGGCCGCAGCTCGTGGTGATCCACCTCGGCACGAACGACTTCTCGACCCCCCTCAACCCGGGCGAGCCATGGACGGACGAGAGCCTCGCCGCCTCCTACCGCAGCGCCTACAGCGGCTTCCTCGACAAGCTGCGGGGGCGCTACGGGGCCGCGACCACCATCCTGGCCGTGGGCAGTGGCCCGTTCGCCGGCCATGTCGAACACGTCGTGCGGGAACGCACCGGCGCGGGCGACCGCCGGGTCCGCTACTGGTCCCTCGACACCACCGGCCTGGACCACGCCGGCTGCCACTGGCACTACTCGGCCCGCGACCACCGCCTCCTGGCCGACCGCCTCACCGCGCTCCTCGCCGACCTGCCGATCCGTTGGTGACCACCTCGTAGCCGGTTCAGCCCGCAGCGCGTAACGTGACGAACCATGAAGATCTCCGCCCTGGACGGCTCGTCATGAGAATCCTCATCAGCGCCGACATGGAGGGCGCCACCGGCGTCACCTGGCCCGACGACGTGATGCCGGGCGCGTCCCAGTGGGAGCGCTGCCGCTCGCTGTTCACCTCCGACGTGAACGCCGCCGTACTCGGTTTCCACGACGGCGGCGCCGACGAGGTGATCATCAACGAGGCGCACTCCACGATGCGCAACCTGCTGCTGGAGCAACTCGACGAACGTGCCCAGATGCTCACCGGCCGGCACAAGGCGCTGTCCATGGTGGAGGGCGTGCAGCACGGCGACGTCGACGGCATCGCGTTCGTCGGCTACCACGCCGGCGCCGGCATGGAGGGCGTCCTCGCGCACACCTACCTCGCCAACTCGATCACGGGCGTGTGGCTGAACGACGTACGGGCGAGCGAGGGGCTGCTCAACGCCCATGTCGTCGCCGAGTACGGCGTGCCGGTCGTGCTGGTCACCGGGGACGACGTCGCCTGCGAGGACGCGCTGGGGTACGCGCCCGAGGCTCTCAAGGTCGCGGTGAAGGACCATGTGTCGCGCTACGCGGCGGTGTGCCGTACACCCGCCCGCACCGCGGCCGACATCCGGGCGGCGGCCAAGGAGGCGGCCGCGCTGGCGGTGCGCCACGAACCCGTGCACGGCGGCCCGTTCACCGTGGCCGTGGAGTTCGACGCGGAGCACCTGGCGATGGTCGCCACCGTCGTCCCGGGGGTGGACCGGATCGGGGAGCGGAAGGTGGCGTACACGAGCGAGACCATGTACGAGGGCATCCGCGCCTTCAAGGCGGTCACCACGATCGTCTCGGCCGCGGTGGAGGAGCAGTATGGCTGAGCAGGTGGACGGGACCGCGCTGGACGAGGTCGTGACGTTCACGTCCGACCTCATCCGGATCGACACCACCAACCGGGGCGGGGGCGACTGCCAGGAGCGGCCCGCCGCCGAGTACGCCGCCGCGCGGCTCGCCGGCGCCGGGATCGAGCCCACCCTGCTGGAGCGCACCAAGGGGCGGACCAACGTCGTCGCCCGTATCGAGGGCACCGACCCCGGAGCCGGCGCGCTGCTGCTCCACGGCCATCTGGACGTCGTGCCCGCCGCGGCCGCCGACTGGAGCGTGCACCCGTTCTCCGGGGAGATCCGCGACGGGGTCGTCTGGGGACGCGGCGCCGTCGACATGAAGAACATGGACGCGATGATCCTGGCCGTCGTGCGCGGCTGGGCACGGCAGGGCGTCAGGCCCCGCCGGGACATCGTCATCGCGTTCACCGCGGACGAGGAGGCCAGCGCCGAGGACGGCTCCGGATTCCTCGCCGACGAGCACCCCGCACTGTTCGAGGGCTGCACCGAAGGCATCAGCGAGGCGGGCGCCTTCACCTTCCACGACGGCAACGGGCGGCAGATCTACCCGATCGCGGCCGGGGAGCGCGGCACCGCCTGGCTGAAGCTCACCGCCCGCGGACGCGCCGGACACGGCTCCAGGGTCCACCGGGACAACGCGGTGACCCGCCTAGCGGGCGCGATCGCGCGGATCGGCGCGCACGAGTGGCCCCTGCGGCTGACCCCGACCGTACGGGCCGCACTCACCGAACTCGCTTCGCTCTACGGCATCGAGGCCGACCTCACCGACGTGGACGCACTGCTGGAGAAGCTCGGCCCGGCCGCCGGGCTCGTCGAGCCGACCCTCCGCAACAGTGCCAACCCGACCATGCTGGACGCCGGTTACAAGATCAATGTCATTCCCGGTGAGGCCGTGGCGTACGTGGACGGCCGGTACATGCCCGGCGGCGAGGAGGAGTTCCGCAGCACCCTCGACCGGCTCTCCGGGCCGGACGTGGACTGGGAGTTCCACCACCGCGAGGTCGCCCTGGAGTCGCCGGTGGACTCGGCGACGTTCGCGGGGATGCGGGCCGCCATCGAGGAGTTCGCACCCGAGGGGAAGGTGGTGCCGTTCTGCATGTCCGGCGGCACCGACGCCAAGCAGTTCTCCCGCCTGGGCATCACCGGTTACGGCTTCACCCCGCTGAAGCTGCCGGACGGCTACGACTACGCCGCCATGTTCCACGGCGTCGACGAGCGGGTACCGGTCGAGGCGCTGCACTTCGGCGTCCGCGTACTCGACCGGTTCCTGCGCACGGCCTAGGAGAGTGGGGGAGACGGTGCGGACGCTGGCCTACGGGGCGTGGCCCTCGCCCATCGACGCGGCCCTGACCGCCGCGCACGACGGGCATCCGGAGTATGTGGGCTTCGTCGGCGACGAGGTGTGGTGGACCGAGCCGCGCCCCGAAGAGGGCGGCCGGCGCACCCTCGTGCGGCGGCACGCCGACGGCCGGGAGGAGTCGCTGCTGCCCGCGCCGTGGAACGTGCGCAGCCGGGTCATCGAGTACGGCGGGCACCCGTGGGCCGCCCTCCCGGGCGACGCCGGACCGCTGGTGGTGTTCGTGAACTTCGCCGACCAGCGGCTGTACCGCTGCGCGCCGGGCGGCGAACCCCAGCCGCTCACCCCCGTGTCCCCCGTAGGCGCGGGCCTGCGCTGGGCCGAGCCGCTGCTGCGGCCCGAACGGGGGGAAGTGTGGTGCGTGCTGGAGGAGTTCACCGGCGACGGACCCACCGACCTGCGCCGCGTCCTGGCCGCCGTCCCGCTGGACGGATCCGCGGCCCGGGACCGGGACGCCGTACGCGAACTCGCCGACGGGCGGCACCGGTTCGTGACCGGCCCGAAGCTCTCGCCCGACGGGGAGCGGGCCGCCTGGCTCGCCTGGGACCATCCGCGCATGCCGTGGGACGGCACCGAACTGCTCCTCGCCGACGTCGCCCCTGACGGCACCCTGCGCGGCGCCCGGGCCGTGGCCGGCGGACCCGGCGAGTCGATCGCCCAGGCCGACTGGACCCACGACGGCCGCCTGCTGTACGCGAGCGACCGCACCGGCTGGTGGAACCTCTACCTCGACGGGGAGCCGCTGTGCCCGCGCGAGGAGGAGTTCGGCGGGGCGCTGTGGAAGCTGGGTTCGAGATGGTTCACGCCGCTGGACAGCGGTCTGATCGCCGTCGTGCACGGCCGGGGCGCCACCGCCCTCGGCATACTGGACCCCGAGACCGGCGAGGTCGTCGACGCGGCCGGACCCTGGACCGAGTTCGCCCCCACCCTCGCCGCCCACGGCGAACGGGTCGTCGCGGTCGGGGCCAGCCCGCGCAGCGCCTACGAGGTCGTCGAGCTGGACGCCCGCACCGGCCGGGCCCGTGTCATCGGTGCCGAGCACGACGACGCCGTGGATCCCGCGTACTACCCCGAGCCGCAGATCCGCACCTTCACCGGCCCCGACGGACGCGACATCCACGCCCACCTCTACCCGCCGCACCACCCCGGCTGCGTCGCGCCCGGCGACGAACTGCCGCCCTACGTCCTCTGGGCGCACGGCGGACCCACCGGCCGCGCGCCGCTCGTGCTCGACCTGGAGATCGCCTACTTCACCTCGCGCGGCATCGGCGTCGCCGAGGTCAACTACGGCGGCTCCACGGGATACGGCCGCCCGTACCGCGAGCGGCTGCGCGAGCAGTGGGGCGTGGTGGACGTCGAGGACTGCGCCGCCGTCGCCCTGGCCCTCGCCGACGAGGGCACCGCCGACCGCGGCCGGCTCGCCGTCCGGGGCGGCAGCGCGGGCGGCTGGACCGCCGCCGCCTCGCTCACCACCACCGACGTCTACGCCTGCGGCACCATCAAGTACCCGATCCTGGACCTGGCCGGCTGGGGCGCGGGGGAGACCCACGACTTCGAGTCGCAGTACCTGGAGAGCCTGATCGGGCCGCTCGCCGACGTGCCCGCCCGGTACGCGGAGCGCTCGCCCGCCGCCCACGCCGACCGCCTCGCCGTGCCGTTCCTGCTGCTCCAGGGCCTGGACGACGTGATCTGCCCGCCCGTGCAGTGCGAGCGGTTCCTGGCCCGGCTGGAGGGCCGGAAGGTGCCGCACGCGTATCTCGCCTTCGAGGGGGAGGGGCACGGGTTCCGGAGGGCGGAGACCATGGTGCGTGCCCTGGAGGCGGAACTCTCCCTCTACGCCCAGGTGTTCCGCCTGAACCCGCCCGGTATCCCCCTTCTGGAGCTCGCCAAGTGAATCCGTCGGTACGACCGCCCCGGCTCGCCCCCGGCGCCCGCGTCGCCGTCGTCGCGCCCAGCGGGCCGGTGCCCGAGGAGCGGCTCCAGGCCGGGCTCGACATCCTGCGCGGCTGGGACCTCGACCCCGTGGTGATGCCCCATGTGCTCGGCCGCCACGGGCAGTTGGACTACCTGGCCGGCACGGACGAGCAGCGGGCCGCCGACCTCCAGAACGCCTGGTGCGATCCGTCCGTCGCGGCCGTGCTGTGCGCCCGGGGCGGGTACGGGGCGCAACGCATGGTCGACCTGCTCGACTGGGAGGCGATGCGGGCGGCGGGCCCGAAGGTGTTCGCCGGGTTCAGCGACGTCACCGTCCTGCACCAGGCCTTCGCCACCCGCCTGGGCCTGGTCACCCTGTACGGGCCCGCGGCCGCCGGCGTCGACTTCCTCAAGAACGCCCGGGCCCAGCAGCACCTGCGGGCCACCCTCTTCGAGCCGGAGTCCGTACGAACCGTCACGGCCGTGCGCCCGGGCGGCACCGCACTGGTCCCGGGCCGCGCCCGGGGTGTCACCCTGGGCGGCTGCCTGAGCCTGCTCGCGAGCGACCTCGGCACTCCGCACGCCCACCCCGGGGCGCGGGGCGGGCTGTTGCTGATGGAGGACGTCGGCGAGAGCCCGTACCGCCTGGACCGGTACCTGACCCAACTCCTGCGCACCGGCTGGCTCGACGGGGTCGCCGGGATCGTCCTCGGGTCCTGGGCGGCGTGCGGCCCGTACGGGGAGCTGCGCGCGGTCCTCGTCGACCGGCTCGGCGGCCTGGGCGTCCCGGTCGTGGAGGAGTTCGGGTTCGGGCACGGCGAGGGCGCGCTCACCATGCCCCTCGGGGTCCGTGCCGAACTGGATGCCGTGGCAGGCACGTTGACGCTGGACGAACCGGCACTGGGCTGAGGGCGACCCCTGCTGAATTCCTGTCAAGAAACCCTCGTTTCGGTGATTGACGGCTCCTGACACGTGTCACACCATGACAACCGGCCAGTACCTACTGGTCGGTACCCCGGTTGCCCTCACCGTGGAGGTCCGTGTGTTCCGACGCGTGCCCAGATCCCGCGCGCCCCTCGCTCTCGCTCTGGGCGCCGCCCTGGCCGTGCCCCTCGCCCTCACACCGCCCGCGACCGCCGCCGACGCCTACACCGTCACGCCGCTGAAGTTCACCGTCCGGGCGGGCGGCCGCGCCTGCACGGTCGACGCCGACCTGTACCGTCCCGCGGGCGTGGACCACGACCACCCGGCGCCCGCCGTGCTCGCCACGAACGGCTTCGGCGGCAGCAAGACCGACGGCTCCACGGACACCATCGGCAAGGCCTTCGCCCAGCGCGGCTACGTCTCGCTCGTCTACTCCGGGCTCGGATTCGGCCGCAGCGGCTGCCTCATCTCCCTCGACGACCCGGACATCGACGGCGCCGCCGCCTCGCGGCTGGTCGACTTCCTGGGCGGCACCCGCGCCGCCGACGACGGCACCACCGCCGACTACGTCACCCGTGACGCACCGGGCGACCCGCGCGTCGGCATGATCGGCGGCTCCTACGGCGGCGCCGTCCAGCTCGCGACGGCCGCCGTCGACCACCGCCTCGACGCGCTCGTCCCGATGATCACCTGGAACGACCTGGCGTACTCACTCGATCCCAACAACGCCGTCGGCAGCGGAGGCGTCCCCGGGGCCTTCAAATGGCAGTGGACGAACGGCTTCTACCTCAGCGGCGAGGGTCAGC
The DNA here is from genome assembly GCF_040638895.1 of Streptomyces sp. NPDC024017. Classification (NCBI taxonomy): domain Bacteria; kingdom Bacillati; phylum Actinomycetota; class Actinomycetes; order Kitasatosporales; family Streptomycetaceae; genus Streptomyces; species Streptomyces sp. NPDC024017. The sequence goes on from NZ_JBEZYZ010000004.1 coordinate 165,546, forward strand.
CGCTGCTCCAGCCGAGCCTCGACCCGTCCCGCATCAACTCCCTGGCCTGCCTGCACTTCGTCACCGAGGCCTGCCGGACCGTCCACACCCTCAACTCCGGGAGCTACCCGGCCGACCGGACCGCCGAGCTGCTCGCCTTCGCGCACCGCGTCTCGCCGGTGTCGTACCTCCACCGCGTCGACACACCGACCCTGCTGGTCCAGGGCCAGGCCGACACCCTGTTCAACCTCAACGAGGCCACGGCGACGTACCGGACGCTCAAGGCCCAGGGCACGCCGGTCAAGATGATCTGGCAGTCCTGGGGCCACAGCGGCGGCCTCACCGGCCCGGCCTCCGGTGAACTCGACCTGTCCAAGGGCAACCTGGAGACCAGCTACGTCGGCCGGCGCGTCCTTGCCTGGTTCGACCGCCATCTGCGCGAGCAGACCCACGTCGACACGGGCCCGGCCTTCGCCTACTACCGCGACTGGATCACCGACCCCGACCGCACCTACGCCACCGCCGGCGACCTTCCCGCCCTCAGCCGCACCCTGTACCTCTCCGGTGACGGCACACTCGTCGACCATCGCGGCCAGGTGGTCCGCGGCAGCCGCGGCTACACCAACTGGCTGATCCCCACGAGCCATTCGGAGAGCTCGCTCTCCGGCCTCATCGGACTGCGGGACTCACCGCCGCGCGACACCGAGGGCACCTACGTCGACTGGACGAGCGCGCCGCTGGAACGCCCCCTCGACGTCGTCGGCGCACCCCGGGCCACGCTCAAGGTCGTCTCCCCGAAGGCCGAGCGCACCCAGAACTCCGCCGACGCGGCCGACAAGCTCGTGCTGTTCGCCAAGCTCTACGACGTCGCCCCCGACGGCACCCGCACCCTGGTGCGCCGCCTGGTCGCGCCGGTGCGTGTCCCGGACGTCACCAAGAGCTTCACCGTCACCCTGCCCGGCATCGTGCACCGGTACGAGACCGGGCACCGGCTGCGGTTCGTGATCGCCGCGAGCGACGACGCCTACTTCGGCAACCGGGGGATCAAACCGGTGACCGTGGTCAGCGGGGAGCGCGACACCGGGGTGCTCCGGCTGCCGGTCGCCGGCTCCTGACGCCACGACTGGGGACACACAGGCAGCGCGGTTACTGTGGCGGGGTGCCGCACCACGCATCCCGCCACCTCGCCGAAGGCCCCCGGGTGGGCATTCGCCACTTCACCTACGAGGACGGTGCCGAGTTCACCGCCCGCGCCCGGGAGAGCAAGGACCTGCACCACCCGTGGCTCTTCCCGCCCACCACGACACAGGCGTACACCGCCTACGCGGGGCGGCTGATCGAGGACCCGTCCAAGGCCGGGTTCCTGGTCTGCGAGAAGAGCGACGGGGCCATCGGCGGGTTCATCAACATCAACAACATCGTCGAGGGCGGCTTCCAGTCCGGGGCGCTCGGCTACGGCGCCTTCGCGCACGCCGCCGGGCGGGGGCTGATGCGCGAAGGGCTGGACCTCGTCGTGCGGTACGCGTTCGGCCCGATGCGGCTGCACCGGCTGGAGATCAACGTCCAGCCGGGGAACGCCGCGTCGATCGCCCTGGCCCGCGGCTGCGGGTTCCGCCTGGAGGGCTTCTCGCCGAAGATGCTCTTCGTCGACGGGGCCTGGCGCGACCACGAACGCTGGGCGATCACCACCGAGATGATCACCCCGCCGACGCGGCACTGAGCCCCGGCGCCGCTCACGCGTGGCGGTCCACGTACTCGTAGACCGACCCGTCCGGATGCAGGGCGATCAGATTGCGGCCCGCCGGTGAGGCGATGGGGCCCGCGACGATGTGGGCGCCCAGCCCGGTCAGCACCTTGTGGGTCTCCTCGACGTCCGTCACGGCGATCGTCGCGGCGACCTTGCGCAGCACCTCCAGTTCGGCCGGAGGACCGCTCATCAGCAGGAAGCAGCCGATCGCCGCCACCTGGACACCTCCCCGCTCGAAGCGCTGGGCTCTGCCGCCCGCCAGCTGCTCGTAGAAGGGGATCGCGGTCTCGAGGTCGTCGACGCAGACGCGCAGTGTGGCACCCAGAATCTCCATGCTGCTGAGCCTAGTTACGCACCGGGGGGCGAGGGTACCCGGCCGGGCATGAAGCCGTTGGATCACCTGGAGCATCTGGACAAGCACCTGGTCGACGAACTGGCACAGGTGGCGCGCGAGACCGTACGGGAGGAACTGCGCGAGCAGACGCGCAAGCAGCGCCGCAAGGCCGCGCTGTACGCCGCGTCCGGCGCCCTCGCCCTGTACGCGGGCGCGGCCCTCGCACTCGCCGTGGGGCTGGCCCTCGCCCTCGGCCTGCCCGACTGGGCCGCCGCGCTGATCACCGCAGTGATCCTCGGAGCCCTGGCCTATGTGCTGCGCGGCATGGCCCGGCCGTCCCGGCCGGGCCCGGAGCACGCGGCCGGCATGGCGCCGGGCGGGGACAGCGCCCGCCAGACCGCCGCCGGGGCGGTCGGCGGCATGCCGTATCCGCCCGTTCCGCCGGCCCCGCCCGCCGGGACTGCCGCCCCGGGCACCGTGCCCCCGCGGCCGGCCGACGGCCCGGACGTACCCCACCGCGGGGCGTGATGCCGGGTGCGCAAGGCGGGAACATCGCACCAGCGCGGCCGCGTGGTCGTGGTGACCGGTGCCAGCGGCGGTGTCGGACGGGCGACGGTCCGGGCCTTCGCCGCCCGCGGCGACAAGGTCGCCCTGCTCGCCCGGGGGCGTGAGGGACTCGCCGCCGCGGCGGACGAGGTGGAGCGCGCCGGGGGCGAGGCGCTCGTCGTCGGCGTGGACGTCTCCGACGCCAAGGCCGTCGACGACGCCGCCCAGCAGGTCGTCGACGCGTACGGGCACATCGACGTCTGGGTCAACAACGCCTTCACCGGGGTGTTCGCGCCGTTCACGGAGGTCGCCCCGGACGAGTTCAGGCGCGTGACCGAAGTGACGTACCTGGGCTATGTGTTCGGCACGCGGGCCGCCCTGCGTCACATGCTGCCGCGCGACCGCGGCACGATCGTGCAGGTCGGCTCCGCGCTCGCCTACCGGGGCATCCCCCTGCAGTCGGCGTACTGCGGGGCCAAGCACGCGATCCAGGGGTTCAACGAGTCTTTGCGCTGCGAGCTGCTGCACGCGCGCAGCGGGGTGCGCACGACGATGGTGCAGCTGCCGGGCCTCAACACCCCGCAGTTCGACTGGGTGCTGAACCGGATGCCGGGCCGGGCCCGGCCCGTCGCGCCCGTGTACCAGCCGGAGGTCGCGGCCCGGGCGATCGTCCACGCGTCGTCGCACGCGCGGCGCCGGGAGTACTGGGTGGGCGGCTCCACGGCCGCCACGCTCCTCGCCAACGCGGTCGTCCCCGGGCTGCTGGAACGCTATCTGGCCCGCACCAACATCGACGCGCAGCAGGAGGAGGGCCGGCCCGAGGGGCCGGCGAACCTGTGGTCCCCGGCGGACGGCCCGCACGGACGGGACTTCGGCGCGCACGGACGCTTCGACGACGAAGCCACCGGCGGCGGCCCGCAGCAGTGGCTGTCGCGCAACCGCGGGTGGATGGGCGCGGCCCTCACCGCGGGAGCGGGCGCCCTGGCGGCCCGCAAGCTGGCCGGGATGGCGCGCCGGTAGGGACGGTCGTCCGCGTGCCGCCCGGCCGTCGAGGCCGTCCGGGCCGGGCGGGCGACGATGCGGGCGAGCTGCTCCACGTGCCGCGGGGCCGCGGGGCAGGTCCCTGACTGAGGTCCCGAGGGCGTCTTCCTCAGGTCCCGAGGGCGCCTTCGCCCGTTTCTCCGTCGAGGAACCGGAGCAGCACCGCCGCCTCCGCCCGGAGCCGCGCGGCCCGGTCGGCGTGTGCGGGCGCGGTCAACCCGTCCGCCGCCGCCAGTCGTTCCTCGGCCTCGGCGCGTACGACGTGCAGGACGTCCCGCTCGCTGAGCTCGCGCCGGGCCACCTCGGTGGCGCCGGCGCCGACCGGGGAGGCTTCCAGCGCCCCGGCGCGGGGCGCCGTGCCGGCCATGGGCACCGCCTCGGCGTTGTCCAGCGCGGCCAGGGTGCTGCGCAGGGCACTCACCGCGGCCTTGTCCCGGGCCCGCATCGCTTCCGGCAGGGCGTCACGCAGACGAAGACGTACAGACATGCGGGCGACTCTAGGCGACCAGGCATTCCTCCACCTCTTGATTTGTGCGCGCTCGGCCCCCGTCAGACGGCCTGCTGGAGCTGCGGCAGCACCTTCGTGCGGTAGAAGTCGAAGAAGCCGCGCAGGTCCGGGCCGATCTGGTTCACATAGACCCGGTCGAAGCCCGCGTCGGCGAACTGCTTCAGCTCCGCCACGTGCTCGTCCACGTCGTCGCCGCACACCCGGTTCCCGCGCACCATGTCCTCGGTGACGAGCTGCTGCGCCTGCTCGAAATGCTTGGGGGAGGGCAGCACCTGGCCCAGCTCGCCCGGCAGCTGCTCGTTCGCCCAGAGCCGGTGCACGGTCCGTACGGCCTCCTCCTTGTCGGTGTCGTAGCAGACCTTGGTGCCGCCGCTCACCAGCTTTCCGCCGCCTCCGCCCTTGCGGTACTGCTCCACCATCGCCTCGTCCGGCGTGACCGTGATGTAGCCGTCGCCGACGCGGGAGGCGAGCTGGGTCGCGGCGGGGCCGAAGCCGGAGATGTCGATCGGGATCGGCTCGTCCGGGACGGTGTACAGGCGGGCGTTCTCGACCGTGTAGTGCGGCCCGTGGTGGTTCACCTCCTCGCCGGTGAACAGCCGGCGCATCACCTGGATGGCCTCCTCCAGCATGTCGAGGCGGACGTGGGCCGGCGGCCAGTGGTCGCCCAGGATGTGCTCGTTGAGCGCCTCGCCGGAGCCGACACCGAGCCGGAAACCGTTGTTCGTCATCACCGCGCTGGTCGCCGCGGCGTGCGCCACCACCGCCGGGTGCATGCGCACCGTCGGGCAGGTCACCGCCGTCTCGACCGGCAGGGACACCGCCTCGGACAGCGCGCCGATCACCGACCACACGAACGGGCTCTGGCCCTGCTCGTCGTTCCACGGGTGGTAGTGGTCCGAGATCCACAGCGCCTGGAATCCGGCCTGCTCGGCCATCCGTGCCTGCTCGATCAGCTCGGCGGGTCCGTACTGCTCGCACGAGAGGAAGTAGCCGTACTCGGGCATGAGGGGAGCCTCCGCGACGTCGGCGGTCCGTATCCCGCACCGGGTACCCGGGCGCGGGGCCGGAAACCGGCGGCGTCCGGGCGAGCGGGACCCGGCCGACGTTTGGGTGCCCTGGCCAGGGGGACGCGGAAGGCTCCCGAGCTACGCGACAGCGCCGGAGGCGAGCGACCGTGAGTCGACCCCGCATCGTGATCGTCGGTGCCGGCTTCGCCGGGTACCGCACGGCCCGCACCCTGTCCCGGCTCACCCGGGGCCGGGCGCACATCACCCTGCTGAACCCCACCGATTACTTCCTGTACCTTCCCCTGCTGCCCCAGGTCGCCGCCGGCATCCTGGAGCCGCGCCGGGTCACGGTCTCCCTCTCGGACTCGCTGCCGGACGTACGGCTGGTGCTGGGCGAGGCCGACCGCATCGACCTCGACGACCGCACGCTGCACTACACCGGCCCCGAGGGCGAGGGCGGCACCCTCGCCTACGACCGGCTGGTGCTCGCCGCGGGCAGCGTCAACAAGCTGCTGCCCATCCCCGGTGTCGCCGAGCACGCGCACGGTTTCCGGGGGCTGCCCGAGGCGCTGTACCTGCGTGATCACGTGACCCGGCAGGTGGAGCTCGCGGCCTCCGCGGACGATCCCGAGACCTGTGCCGCGCGGTGCACCTTCGTGGTGGTCGGCGCCGGGTACACGGGCACCGAGGTCGCCGCGCACGGGCAGATGTTCACCGACGCGCAGGTGCGCAAGCATCCGCTGCGGCAGGGCATGCGACCGCGCTGGATGCTGCTGGACGTGGCGCCGCGGGTGCTGCCGGAGATGGACGAGAAGCTGTCCACCACCGCCGACCGGGTGCTGCGGCAGCGGGGCGTGGACGTGCGGATGGGGACCTCCGTGAAGGAGGCCACGCATGACGGCGTCGTGCTGACCGACGGCGAGTTCGTCGAGACCCGGACGCTGGTGTGGTGCGTGGGCGTACGTCCGGACCCGCTGGTCGAGTCCCTCGGGCTGCCGATGGAGAAGGGGCGGCTGCTCGTCGACCCGCACCTGCAGGTGCCGGGCAGGCCGGAGCTGTTCGCGTGCGGGGACGTGGCCGCGGTACCCGATCTGGAGAACCCGGGGAGCTATACGCCGATGACCGCGCAGCACGCCTGGCGGCACGGCAAGGTCGCGGCGGAGAACGTCGCCGCGTCGCTCGGTCTCGGCGGTGCGCGCAAGCCCTACCGCCATCGCGACCTGGGTTTCGTCGTCGACCTGGGCGGGGCGAAGGCCGCCGCCAACCCGCTCGGCGTGCCCCTGTCCGGCGTACCGGCGGGCGTGGTGACGCGGGGCTACCACCTCGCCGCGATGCCCGGCAACCGCGTCCGGGTCGCCGCCGACTGGCTGCTGGACGCCGTACTGCCGCGCCAGGCCGTGCAGTTGGGGCTCGTGCGGTCCTGGTCGGTGCCGCTGGACACGTCGTCGCCCGAGGTGGCCCGGGTGCCGGGTGGCCCCGGGCAGCGGCAGGAGGCGAGCGCCCGGTCCGGGCCGGGGGCGGCGCTCGCGGCCGACACGGACGACGGAGGCCCCGGCACCGGAGGGCAGGGCCCGGCCCGGCCCCACGAAGAGCCCGCGAAGGGGCAGCCCGGATCCGGGGCGACGCAGGTACGGCCCGGATCCGGGGCCGCGGTACCGCGGTCCGAGTCAGAGACGGCGAAGGGCCGCCCGGTCGAGGGCCGGCCCCCCTCCGGGCACGGGGAGCTGCGGTCCGAGTCCGAGACGGCGAAGGGGCGCCCGGCTGCGGGAGCTGCCGCGGAACCGGACAGAAACCAGCCGGGTGGCGAGCCTGCCCGGAGTCAGCCGGGCGGTGAAGCGGCGAGGAACCAGCCGGGTGGCGAGCCCGCCAGCGGTCAGCCGGGTGGCGAACCGGCCAGCGGTCAGCCGGGTGGCGAGCCTGCGCGGAGTCAGCCGGGCGGTGAAGCGGCGAGGAATCAGCCGAGTGGTGAGCCCGCCAGGAACCAGCCCGGTGGTGAGCCCGCCAGGAACCAGCCCGGTGGCGAGCCCGCCAGGAATCAGCCCGGTGGCGAGCCCGCGAAGAACCAGCCCGGTGGCGAGCCCGCGAAGAACCAGCCGGGCGGTGAACCCGCGAAGAACCAGCCCGCGTCCCGGCCCGGCCAATCACCCCCGACCCCTCATCCCGCCCCCGGCCCCGTCAAGCGAACCGACCTCCCGGACGACTCCGCGAAAGGAGACTCATGAACACCGGTGAACTCACCGACCTCGGACAGCAGCTGCGGGTGGACAGTGTCCGCGCCGCCGCCGCGGCGGGCTCCGGGCACCCGACGTCCTCGATGTCCGCGGCCGACCTGATGGCCGTCCTGCTGGCGAACCACCTCCACTACGACTTCGACCGCCCCGCCCACCCGGCCAACGACCGCTTCGTCCTCTCCAAGGGCCATGCCTCCCCGCTGCTGTACTCGGCGTACAAGGCGGCCGGCGCCATCGACGACGAGGAACTGCTCACCTTCCGCAAGCTGGGCAGCCGCCTCGAAGGGCACCCCACCCCGCAGCGCCTGCCGTGGGTCGAGACGGCCACCGGCTCGCTCGGGCAGGGCCTGCCCGTCGGGGTCGGCATCGCGCTGGCCGGCAAGCGGCTCGACCGCAGCGGCTACCGCACCTGGGTGCTGTGCGGTGACAGCGAGCTGGCCGAGGGATCCGTGTGGGAGGCCGCCGAGCACGCCGGGTACGAGCACCTGGACAACCTCACCGTGATCGTCGACGTCAACCGGCTCGGCCAGCGCGGCCCCACCCGGCACGGCCACGACCTGGACGCCTACGCCCGCCGTTTCCAGGCCTTCGACTGGCACACCATCGAGGTCGACGGCCACGACGTGGACGCCGTCGACCGCGCCTACGGAGAGGCCGCGTCCACCAAGGGCCAGCCCACCGCGATCCTCGCCCGCACCCTCAAGGGCAAGGGCGTCGAGGGCGTCCAGGACCGCGAGGGCCTGCACGGCAAGCCGCTGCCGGAGGCCGAGGAGGCGATCGCCGAACTCGGCGGCCCGCGTGACATCCGCGTCCGGGTGCAGGAGCCGCCCGCCGCCCGCATGCTGCACTCCGTCCACACCGGGAACTTCGAACTCCCCAGGTGGGACAAGGGCGAAGAGGTCGCCACCCGCAACGCCTTCGGTGAGGCGCTCGCCGCCCTCGGCACCGGCCGCGGCGACATCGTCGCCCTGGACGGCGAGGTCGGCGACTCCACCCGCGCCGAGTTCTTCGCCAAGGAGCACCCCGACCGCTACTTCGAGTGCTACATCGCCGAGCAGCAGCTGGTCGCCTCGGCCGTCGGCCTCGCGTCCCGCGGCTGGGTGCCGTACGCCGCCACGTTCGCGGCGTTCCTGACCCGGGCCTACGACTTCGTCCGGATGGCGTCCGTCAGCGGCTCCGGCATCAACCTCGTCGGCTCGCACGCGGGTGTCGCCATCGGCCAGGACGGGCCCAGCCAGATGGGTCTGGAGGACCTGGCGATGATGCGGGCGGTGCACGGCTCGACCGTGCTGTACCCGTGCGACGCCAACCAGACCGCTCGGCTCGTCGGCGCGATGGCCGGCCTGGAGGGCGTCCGCTACCTGCGCACCTCGCGCGGCGAGAGCCCGGTGATCTACGGCCCCGACGAGGAGTTCCCGGTCGGCGGCAGCAAGGTCCTGCGCTCCTCCGGCCAGGACCGGCTGACCCTCGTCGCGGCGGGAGTCACCGTGCACGAGGCGCTGGCCGCCGCCGAGGCCCTGGAGCAGGAGGGCATCCCGGTGCGGGTGATCGACCTGTACTCCGTGAAGCCCGTCGACCGGGCCACCCTGCACCGGGCCGCCGAGGAGACCGGCTGCCTGGTGACCGTGGAGGACCACCACCCCGAGGGCGGTATCGGGGACGCGGTCCTCGACGCCTTCACCGACGGGCGCCCCGTACCGCGTCTGGTGCGGCTCGGCGTACGGAGCATGCCGGGCTCCGCGTCCCCGGAGGAGCAGCTGCGCGCCTCGGGCATCGACGCGGAGTCCATCGCGGCGGCCGGGCGGCTGCTGGTAGAGGAGGCGGTCGTGCGGTGAGCGGCGGCGACGGCACGCGCAGGGTGCGGGCGGGCCGCCGCACGGTGGAGGTGCACCGGCCGGACAAGGTGCTCTTCCCCGGCGGCGGCGACGCCAAGGAGTACACCAAGGCCGATCTGGTGGACTTCTACCGGGCCGTCGCGCCCTTCATGCTGCCGCACCTGCGCGGCCGCCCGCTGATGCTGGAGCGGCACCCCGACGGCATCGACGGGCCGACGTTCATGCAGAAGAACACCCCGGACCACTACCCGGAGTGGATCAGGCGCGTCGAGCTGGCCAAGGAGGGCGGCACCGTCTGCCACGCCGTCTGTGACGACACGGCGACCCTCCTCTACCTGGCCGACCAGGCGAGCATCACCCTGCACCGCTGGCTGTCCCGTGCCGACAGCGTCGACCACCCCGACCGGCTGGTCTTCGACCTCGACCCGTCGGGAGACGACTTCGGGGCCGTGCGCGAGGCCGCCCGGCTGCTCGGGGAGCTGCTCGACGAACTGGAGCTGCCGTCGGCGCTGATGACCACCGGCTCGCGCGGGCTGCATGTGATCGTGCCGCTGAACGGCCGGCACGACTTCGACGAGGTACGTGCCTTCGCCCGGGACGTCGCCGACACCCTCGCCGAGGCGCACCCCGACCGTCTCACCACTGCCGCCCGCAAGAAGGAGCGCGGCGAGCGGCTCTACCTCGACATCCAGCGCAACGCCTACGCCCAGACCGCCGTCGCGCCCTACACGGTCCGGCCTCGCCCGGGTGCGCCGGTGGCCACCCCCATCACCTGGGCCCAGCTGGACGACCCGGAGCTCGGCGCCCGCCGCTGGACCATCGCCGACGCCGTCGAGCAGGCCCGCACGAACCCCTGGTCAGGCCTGCTGAACCGCGGCCGGGCGCTGGGTCCGGCGCGGCGGCGGCTGATCGCCCTGCGCGGCTGAAGCGGCCCGCCTTCGCCTGTCCGAGTGGCAGATGCATGCATCCGTAGAGGTTTGGCGAACACGCTTGCGGCCACACGGAGGGGGAGGTGGCCATGTCGAACACAAAAAACACGCAAGAGTCACAGAGTTCACAGAAGTCACAGGACTCTCAGAATTCGAGCAAATCGAACGACGACCGGACGGCCCGGAAGCGGCCGAGCCCGATGGAGGTGCTGCGTCAGGCGCGCGGACAGCTCGCGGAGCTCACCGGCATGGAAGCCGAGTCCGTGTCGTCCTTCGAGCAGACGGAGGAGGGCTGGGCGCTGGAGGTCGAAGTCCTCGAACTCGAGCGCGTACCCGACACGATGAGCCTGATGGCGAGCTACCAGGTGGAGCTCGACCCCGACGGGCAACTCACGGGATACCGGCGCGTCCGCCGCTATGAACGCGGTCGGTCCGACGCCCGCAGGGGCGGCCGCTGAGGCCCCCGGACCCGACCCGCACCCACACACGAGGAGGAACACCCGGCATGACAGTCGTACCGGCACAGCAGTCCGGCGGCGGAGGCGGCAGCAGCGGTCTCTACGACGTGCTTGAGCTCGTCCTGGACAGGGGGCTCGTCATCGACGCATTCGTGCGCGTCTCCCTGGTCGGCATCGAGATCCTCAAGATCGACGTACGCGTCGTCGTCGCCAGCGTCGACACCTATCTGCGCTTCGCCGAGGCGTGCAACCGGCTCGACCTGGAGGCCGGTCCGCGCAAGGACCCGGGCCTGCCCGACCTGGTCGGGGAGATGACCGAGTCCGGCGCCCGCGGCAAGTCGAAGGGGGCGCTGTCCGGCGCCGCCGAGACCATTTCCGACGCCTTCAAGCAGGCGCGGACCGAAGGCTCCGAGCGTGAGACCGAGTCGCGTCCGCGAGCCCGCAAGAGCACGTCGTCCCGCCGTAAGGAGGAGCAGGAGTGAGCACTTACGTCTACGGCATCGCCTCGAGTTCGCACCCTGGCCTCCCCGAGGGCATGAGCGGCGTCGGCGACCCGCCCCGCCCGGTGCGCATCCTGCGTGAGGGTGACCTGGCGGCCGTCGTCAGCGAGGCGCCCGACGGGCTGCGGCCCAAGCGCAAGGAGCTGCTCGCCCACCAGAACGTGCTCAGCGAGGCGGGTGCGGCCGGCTGCGTGCTGCCCATGCGGTTCGGCAGCGTCGCCCCGGACGACGACTCCATCACCGGAGTGCTCGCCGAGCGCGCCGAGCACTACAAGGAGCGGCTGCGGGCCCTGGACAACCGGGTCGAGTACAACGTCAAGGCCAACCACGTCGAAGAGGCCGTGCTGCATCAGGTGATGGCCGAGAGCCCCGACATCCGGAGCCTCGCGGAGGCCAACCGGCAGGCGGGTGGCGGCAGTTACGACGACAAGATCCGGCTCGGCGAGATGGTCGCGGCCGCGGTCAAGGCCAAGGAGGCCGACGACGGCGCCGCCGTGCATCGCGCCCTGGAGTCGGCCGCCGACGACGTGAGCGTGGGCCCGGAGTCCACCGGCTGGCTGGCCAACGTGTCGTTCCTGGTGGACCGGGATGCGGCCGAGTCGTTCCTCGCCGCGGTCGAGCAGGTCCGCAAGGACATGCCGCACCTGGAGGTGCGGGTCAACGGCCCGCTGCCGCCGTACAGCTTCGTCGAGCCCGGCCCGGCCGAGCCCGCGGGCACCGTGGCGAGCGGAACGGACACCGGAGCGGGGTGACGACGTGGGCCTGATCTCTGAGGTGCTGCTGCTGCCGTTCGCACCGGTACGCGGCAGCGCCTGGGCCATCAGACAGGTGGTCCAGGAGGCCGAGCGGATCTACTACGACCCTGCCACGATCCGGGCCGAACTGGCCCGCCTTGAGGAGCAGATGGAGGCCGGAGAGATCACGGAGGAGGAGTTCGACCGTCTTGAGGACGACCTCCTCGACCGGTTGGAGATCGCTTCGCGCGGGAGCGCGGGAACAGGCAACGGGACAACACCATGAACCGAACGGGACTGGGTCTCGCCATAGGAGCCGGATACCTCCTGGGCCGGACCAAGAAGCTGAAGATGGCGATGGCCGTCGGCGGCCTGGTCGCCGGGAAGAAGCTGAACCTGAGCCCGCGCATGGTCGCGGACCTGCTCCAGCAGCAGCTGCGGAACAACCCGCAGTTCAAGGAGATCGGCGACCAGCTGCGGCAGGACCTGCGCGGTGTCGGCAAGGCCGCTTCCGGCGCCATGGTCGAGCGGCAGATCGACGCCCTCGCCGACCGGCTGCACGGCCGGACCGCCCAGGTGCGCGACCAGCTGAACGGCGTGGTGCCCGGCGGTCAGGACGACGAGGCCGAGGACGAGGACGAGGAGCCCGAGGACTCCGGACTCGACGAGGACGAGGAGCCCGAGGAGGACGAGGAGCCCGAGGACTCCGGTGCCGACGAGGAGGAGGACGAGGAAGAAGAGGACGAGGAGCCGGAGGCGAAGAAGGCCCCCGCCAAGAAGGCCCCCGCCAAGAAGGCCCCCGCCAAGAAGGCGCCGGCGAAGAAGGCGGCGAAGAAGGCTCCCGCCAAGAAGGCCCCCGCGAAGAAGGCTCCCGCGAAGAAGACGGCGGGCCGCAAGGCGGCGGCGAAGAAGACCACGTCCGCCAAGAAGGCGACCTCCGGGGGCCGGGGCGGCAGCGCTCGGTCCCGGCTGCAGAAGGGAGGCGGTGAGGGATGAGTGACACTCTCGGCTCGGCGAAGTCCGCCGCCAACGGAGCGACGAAGAACCCGCTCACGGACCTGGCCCACAGCGAGGCCGCCGACCGGCTGAAGGCCGAACTGCAGGAGTACCTCGCCGCTCAGGCCACCCGCATGCTGACCGGCGTGGGCCACAAGCTCGGCGAGACCACCGGAAAGCTGAACGACATCGCCGAGGGCAACAGCCCCGGCTTCGCCAAGCTCGCCCTCGAAGGCGGCCGCAAGATCGCCGAGGGCAAGGGGCCGCTGCGCTCCGCGCTGGAGATGGGCGGCTCGCGCCTCAAGGACAAGGTCACAGGTGCCTTCAAGGGCCTGGGCGGCAAGGGCAAGGGCAAGGGCCGTTCCGGCAACAAGCCCACCGTCATCATCGAGCACATCGATGTCGGCGTACCGCTGCGCACGGCGTACGACCAGTGGACGAAGTACCAGGATTTCAGCACCTTTGCCAAGGGCGTCAAGAGCGCGAGCCGCGACGACGACACCCACTCCGACTGGCAGGCGAAGATCTGGTGGTCCAACCGCAGCTGGAAGGCCAAGACCACCGAGCAGGTCCCCGACGACCGCATCGCCTGGACCTCCGAGGGCGCCAAGGGCACCACAAAGGGCGTCGTCTCCTTCCACGAACTCACCGAAGGCCTGACCCGCGTCCTGCTGGTCATCGAGTACTACCCCTCCGGCTTCTTCGAGAAGACCGGCAACATCTGGCGCGCCCAGGGCCGCCGGGCCCGGCTCGACCTGAAGAACTTCGTCCGCTTCATCACGATCAAGGGTGAGGCGGAGGACGGCTGGCGCGGCGAGATCCGCGACGGCGAGGTCGTCCGCAGCCACGAGGACGCCGTCGCCGAGGAGGAGTCGGAGTCCGAGGAGGAGAGCCCCGAGGGCGAGGAGCCCGAGGACGAGTACGACGAGGAGGAGACGGAAGAGGAGGGTGAAGAGGAGCCCGAGGGCGAGTACGAGGATGACTCCGAGGCCGAGTACGACGAGGAGGCCGAGGACGAGGAGCCCGAGGACGAGGAGGAGCCCGAGGCTGAGTACGAGGACGAGGAAGAGGAAGTCGAGGCGGGGAGCCGGCGATGACGACGCCCAGCAGGATGCCCGAACCCTACGGCCAGGGGAGCGGCGCCAACCTCGCCGACATCCTCGAACGAGTGCTGGACAAGGGCATCGTGATCGCGGGCGACATCCGCATCAACCTGCTCGACATAGAACTCCTCACCATCAAACTGCGGTTGATCGTCGCGTCGGTCGACAAGGCGAAGGAGATGGGCATCGACTGGTGGGAGACCGACCCGGCCCTGTCCTCGCGCGCCCGGCGCGACGAACTGACCCGTGAGAACGCCGAGTTGCGCGAGAGGCTGGCCCGGCTGGAGGAACTGGAGCCCGGCCGCGCGGAGAAGAAGGAGGCACCGTGACCGGACTGCGGTACGTCTACGCCGTCTGCCGCCCCTTCGGTACACCGCTCCAGGCCCAACTGTCGGGCGTGGCGGGTGACCCGCCCAGAACGCTGACCCACCACGGCCTGGTCGCCGTGGTGAGCCACGTACCGGAGCGGGACTTCGCGGAGGAACCGCTCCACGCCCATCTGGAGGACCTGGACTGGCTCGCCGAGACCGCCCGAGCCCACCAGGGCGTGATCGACGCGCTCACCACCGTCACGACCCCGCTGCCGCTGCGGCTCGGCACCGTCTTCCACGACGACAGCGGCGTGCGGACCATGATGGAGGCGCGCGAGGAGAGCTTCCGGCAGACCCTCGAGCGGCTGGAGGGCCGCGTCGAGTGGGGCGTCAAGGTGTACGCCGAGTCCGAACCGCAGGAGAGCCCCCGGCCCGCGCAGAAGCCCGCGTCGGGCCGGGACTACCTGCGGCAGCGGCGGATGCAGACCCGGTCGCACGAGGAGACGTGGCAGAAGGCGGAGAGTTTCTCGACCAGGCTGCACGAGGAGCTTTCCGCCTTCGCGGAGGATTCCCGGCTGCACCCGCCGCAGAATCCCGCGCTTTCCAAGGCGACGGGGCGGAACGTCCTGAACGCCGCCTATCTCGTACCGCGGGCGCATTCCGAGGAATTCGTGGAACTGGTGGACCGCACCAAGGATGAGCTGCCCGGAATGCGCGTGGAACTCACCGGCCCCTGGGCGGCCTATTCGTTCGCCGGGGAGGCCACATGAAGGACGGGGAGAATACGTGACCGTAGTGGAACGCCGTGAGATCGCTCTCGTGGACCTGCTCGACCGGCTGCTCGCCGGCGGAGTCGTGATCACGGGGGACATCACGCTGCGGATCGCCGACGTCGACCTCGTCCGTATCGACCTCAACGCGCTCATCAGCTCGGTGAACGCCCAGGTGCCCTCACCGTTCGAGGAGTTGCTGTGACCACCCCCGACAATTCCCGGCCGCACCGCAACCGGATGGATCTGGAGCCCGACACCGTCGAGCGCGACCTGGTCAAACTCGTGTTGACGGTGGTGGAGCTGCTGCGCCAGCTCATGGAGCGCCAGGCGCTGCGCCGGTTCGACGTGGGGGATCTGAGCGAGGACCAGGAGGAGCGGATCGGGCTCACGCTCATGCTGCTCGACGAGCGGATGACGGAACTGCGCGAGCGCTACGGACTGCGGCCCGAGGACCTCAATCTGGACCTCGGGCCGCTCGGACCGCTGCTTCCGCGGGACTGACTCTCATTCGTTTCCCCGGGCCCTGACCCAGGCCCGGGGAAACGCGTGCGTTTTTACCACCTGTACCAACGGCCCCTGCCGCCGGATGCCGACGTGCCGCGGACGAAGAATCCCAGCAGCCACAGGACGAGAACCGCGAGTGCGATCCACCAGAGAATCTCTACTGCAAATCCGGCGCCGAACAGAATCAACACCAGAAGCAGCACCAGCAGGATGGGAACCATAATTCGAACCTCCTGCTTTTATAGTGTCCCGTAAATGGTGTTTCAGGCGTCCTTGCGGCAGAGAATTTCGCCGTGCAGCACGCTGAACCACCCGTCCTCCCGCGTGCCCCATTCCCGCCAGGCCTCGGCCACGCCGCGCAGTCGCGCCTCGTCGGCGTGGCCGCCCTCCAGGGCCCGGTCCGCGTAGGCGGACGCCAGGGTGCGGTCGGCCCACAGTCCGCTCCACCAGGCCCGCTCCTGCGGCGTGGCGAAGGTCCAGGTGCCGGAGCTCGCCGTGATGTCCCTGAGCCCGGCCTCCAGCGCCCAGGCCTTGAGCCGGCGCCCCGCGTCCGGCTCACCGCCGTTGGCCCGGGCGACCCGGCGGTAGAGGTCCAGCCAGGTGTCGAGTCCCTCGGACACCGGATACCAGGTCATGGCCGCGTAGTCCGCGTCCCGCACGGCGACGATCCCGCCGGGCTTGACGACCCGCTTCATCTCGCGCAGCGCCCGCACCGGGTCGCCCACGTGCTGGAGCACCTGGTGGGCGTGGACCACGCAGAAGGTGTCGTCCGGGTAGTCCAGGGCGTGCACGTCGGCGACCGCGAAGTCGATGTTGGCCAGCCCCCTGGCGGCCGCCGTGGCGCGAGCCTGTTCCAGGATGTCCGGCACCCGGTCGACGCCGGTGACCTGCCCGTCGGGCACGAGCTCCGCCAGGTCGGCGGTGATCGTGCCAGGTCCGCAGCCGATGTCCAGGATCCTCATGTGGGGCTTGAGCGAAGGCAGCAGGTACGCGGCCGAGTTGGCGGCGGTCCTCCAGGTGTGCGAGCGCAGTACGGACTCGTGGTGCCCGTGGGTGTAGACGGCGGTCTCCCGGGGTTCCGGCATGGCGGATCCCACCCCTTCCGGTCGGGTCGGCGTGAGATCACCGTACGCAGCAGCGCCGCATATTGAGACCCGTATCCTGCCATGTGGACTGACGGAGTGTCAGTAGCCCGCGATCGGCCGGTACACGGTCAGCGCTTCGGGGAGATCGTCAGGCGGGGCGGGTTACCCGGAGGGGGTGGACACACCGGCGGTCCGGGGGCAGGCTCGTGTCTGATCATCATCACCGAAACAGGGGGAACCGAGAGATGAGCGGGCACGTGACGGCGGTCAGCAGCAACGGGGAGTACTCGTTCATCAAGCCGAACCGGGACAGCATCACGCTGCTCACCGGGCTCGGGGTGGAGGGCGACGTGCACGCCGGGGTGACGGTCAAGCACCGCTCTCGCGTCGCGCAGGACCCCACCCAGCCGAACCTGCGCCAGGTCCATCTCATCCACGAGGAGCTCTTCGCCGAGGTCGGCGAGGACGGGTTCGAGGTGGCGCCCGGCGAACTCGGCGAGAACATCACCACCCGGGGCATCGACCTGCTCGGACTGCCGACCGGCACGCTGCTGCGCATCGGCGACAGCGCGGTCCTGGAGGTCACCGGGCTGCGCAACCCCTGCCTGCAGATCGACCTCTTCCAGGACGGGCTGCTGAAGCAGGTCGTCGGACGCGACGAGGCGGGGAACATCGTGCGCAAGGCCGGGATCATGAGCGTGGTGCGCGAGGGCGGCGTGGTGCGGCCCGGCGACGCGATCGAGGCGGAGCTCCCCAGCGAGCCCCACCGGCCGCTGGAACGGGTCTGACCGGCACCCGCAGATCCGAAACCCGTTTGCCCCGGACCCCCGCGCCCCCACAGAATCGCGCACATGGGACACCTCGAAGCCGCGCATCTGGAGTACTACCTGCCCGATGGAAGGGCGCTGCTGGGTGACGTCTCGTTCCGGGTGGGGGAGGGGGCCGTGGTGGCCCTCGTGGGGCCCAACGGCGCCGGGAAGACCACCCTGCTCCGGATGCTCGCCGGTGAGGTCAAGCCGCACGGCGGGTCCGTCGTCGTCGGTGGCGGGCTCGGGGTCATGCGGCAGTTCGTGGGATCCGTACGCGACGAGACGACCGTCCGGGACCTGCTCGTGTCCGTCGCGACGCCCCGCATCCGCGAGGCGGCCTGCGCGGTGGACGCCGCCGAGCACGCGATCATGACCGTCGACGACGAGGCCGCCCAGCTGGCGTACGCGCAGGCCCTCGCCGACTGGGCCGAGGCCCGCGGCTACGAGTCCGAGACGCTGTGGGACATGTGCACGACGGCCGCGCTCGGGGTGCCGTACGACAAGGCGCAGTTCCGGGAGGTCCGCACCCTCTCCGGCGGCGAGCAGAAGCGTCTCGTCCTGGAGGCCCTGCTGCGCGGCACCGACGAGGTGCTGCTTCTCGACGAGCCCGACAACTACCTCGACGTCCCCGGCAAACGCTGGCTGGAGGAACGGCTCAAGGAGACCCGCAAGACGGTCCTGTTCGTCTCCCACGACCGCGAACTCCTCGCCCGCGCCGCCGAGAAGATCGTCTCCCTGGAGCCCGGGCCCGCCGGTGCCGACGCCTGGGTGCACGGCGGCGGCTTCGCCACCTTCCACGACGCCCGGCGTGAACGCTTCGCCCGCTTCGAGGAGTTGCGCAAGCGGTGGGACGAGAAGCACGCGCAGCTGAAGAAGCTCGTCCTGAACCTGCGTCAGGCCGCGGCGGTCAGCCATGAGATGGCCTCCCGCTACCAGGCCGCCCAGACCCGCCTGCGCAAGTTCGAGGAGGTCGGCCCGCCCCCGGAGCCGCCGCGCGAGCAGGACATCAAGATGCGGATCAAGGGCGGCCGCACCGGCGTCCGGGCGGTCACCTGCGCGAACCTGGAGCTCACCGGTCTGATGAAGCCCTTCGACCTGGAGGTCTTCTACGGCGAGCGCGTCGCCGTCCTCGGCTCCAACGGCTCCGGCAAGTCCCACTTCCTGCGCCTCCTCGCCGGCGACGGCGTCGCGCACACGGGGGACTGGAAGCTGGGCGCCCGGGTCGTGCCCGGTCACTTCGCGCAGACGCACGCGCATCCGGAGCTGGAGGGCCGCACGCTCCTCGACATCCTGTGGAAGGAGCACGCACAGGACCGCGGCGCCGCGATGTCACGCCTGCGCCGCTACGAGCTGACCCAGCAGGCGGAGCAGACCTTCGAGCGTCTCTCCGGCGGCCAGCAGGCCCGCTTCCAGATCCTCCTGCTGGAGCTCCAAGGCGTGACGGCGCTGCTGCTGGACGAGCCGACCGACAACCTGGACCTGGAGTCCGCCGAGGCGCTCCAGGAGGGTCTGGAGGCCTTCGACGGGACCGTACTCGCGGTCACCCACGACCGCTGGTTCGCCCGCTCCTTCGACCGTTTCCTGGTCTTCGGCAGCGACGGCCGGGTCCGGGAGACCCCGGACCCGGTCTGGGACGAACGAAGGGTGGAGCGGGCCCGCTAGGGCCCGCTCCCGGTCACTTCCAGCGCAGCAGCGCCCCCAGGCCGCCGACGGGAACCTCCCGCTCGGAAACCGACAGCGCCGGCGCGTCCGTGGCCACCGCGGAACGGATGAGCGCGTCATCCGCCCGGGCCGGCCACGAGTGCTGCTCGCCCAGGACCTTCAGGTCCGTCCGGCGCACCGCGAGCTGGTCGGGGTCCTCCCCGATCCACACCTCACGGTGCGAGTCGGGCCCGTCCACCCTGATCAGCAGCTCGTCGATGCGGTGCTCCCGCGCCGCCTCGACCAGCGCGGGCACGCCTTCGACGGCCCCGGCCCGGCCCTCGTCGTCCGCGGTCCGGGCGGCACGGAACCGCTCCAGCTCCGCCTCGGCCTGCCGCCCCACGTGCTCGGCCCGGGCCCGCTCGACGTCCTCGTCGAGCAGCCGGCTGCCGGTGCCGTGCGGCGCCTCGACCACCATGCCGTGCAGCCGCTTGGGCAGCCGCTCGTGCACGGACCGCCGCTCCCGGTCGTCGCCGACGAGAATCAGCAGGTCCGCCTTGGTCTCCTCCTGGCACACGGCGAGCGCGTCGGCGATCTCCGCGGCGTTGTGCTCCCAGGTGTTCTCCACCCGCAGCTGGAAATGCCGCTCGGACCAGTCCGCGGAACTCGTCCGGTGCACCGGCCACTGCCGCCCGGTGACGCTCCCGGCGTCCTCCCGGCCCAGCGCGTTGCGCAGCTCGAAGTCCGCGCCCTTGCGGTCGACGTACGCCACCACGCACACCGGGTCCTCCCCGGCCAGCTCCAGCAGCGGCGCGACCCGCGGCAGCGGCGCCCATTCGGCCCAGTCACCGCCCTGCGGGGGACGGACCAGCGGCGGGTCGAGAACGACTTCGCCGGCCCGCGCGAACAGGGCCCGGCCGTGCGGCTCGGAGGAGTGCCGCAACTCCTCGATCGCGCTCTGCACGGCCCGGCAGGTCGCCTCGTCCGCCCCCTGCGCGGCCAGCTCCCTGGCCATCGCCTGGGCCGTCAGCTCCCGCTCGTGGGGAGTGCCCTCCGAGTGCCGTGAGGTGTCGACGTACACGGAGGCCCAAGGCCCGGGGTGTTCGTACAGTGGGTGCAGAAAGGCGAGATCCATGATTCCTCCCGGATGCCGCTCGGGGGTAGTGCTCAGTTGCTCCGGGGGCGGGTACCCGGACCGCATGAACGAACACGACGAGCGGGGCGACACGATGACCGGAGTGGACCCTGACCGGCTGGACGACCAGCAGCTCATGAAAGAGCTGGAGACCATCCACCGCACGCGCCACGACACGCTGCTCTACGGCTCGAACGACGCGCTGCGCGCCCACAACGAGCGCATGGCGCAGCTCGAGGGCGAGTACCTGCGCCGCAACCCGGGCCGCCTGGTGTCCGCGGGCCGCACACGCGAAGGGGCCCGGGAGCGGGGGAGCGGGGAGTCGGCGACTCCCACGGCCCCCGGCACCTGAGCCCCTCGAAGGACGCGACCCGAACAGCACCGACGCGCACCCGCGCCGCACGGACCGGACCGGCAGCGACCGGCCCGGCCCCGCAGCTCAGCGCCGTACCGCCGGCCGCCCCCAGTGGCGATGCCCGGCGACGGCCGTCACGAACGCGTCCAGAAACTCCTCGCTCGCCGGCCCCGGCGACGTGTCCGTCACGACGCCCTGGTCCGCGACCACCCGATGGAACTCCGTCGACAGCCCGAGCCCCTCGGGCTCCAGCGCCGCCAGGATCCCCACGCCCGAGCCGAGCGCGCCGACCGGCTTGCCGTGCCGGTAGGCGTCCCGCACGAACCGCAGCATGTCCGGGTCGGCCGCCGCCGGCGGGGTGCCGACGGGCCCGCCGGGCAGCAGCACGGCGTCGTACAGCACGGACGCCACGGTCGGCAGCGCACGGTCGACCGCGTAGGTCTCACCGTCGGCACCGGTGATCGTGCCGTCCGTCGCGGCCAGCGCCTCGACGATCGCCCCCTCGGCGGCCAGCCGCTCCCGCACGGAGGTGACCTGCCCGGCGTCCACCCCGTCGCTGACGAGCACCGCGATCTGCCGGGTCCGGATCGAACCGTCCCCGCGCAGCGACTCGAGACTGAGGGCGGGGGAGGCCTGCTTGTACGGGGCCCCAGCACCGGACGGCTCGGGGATCCCGATGCCCCGCGCCACCCGCGCGGCCAGCTCCCCGTCGACCTTGGCCAGGTGCTCCACCGTACGGGCCCGCACGGTCATCGCGCCGACCTTGCCGAGCTCGAACCGGAACGCCTCCACGATGTGCTGCCGCTCCCAGTCCGTCATGCTGTTCCAGAACATCGCGGTCTGGCTGTAGTGGTCCTGGAAGCTGGGGCTGCGGCGCCGGATCTTGTGCCCGTCCACCCGTTCGGCGTAATGGGTGTAGGCGCTGCCGCCGGCCCCGGCGTGGGCCGGGCAGCCGCCGCCGAGCGAGTTCGGGGAGTAGTTCGTCCCGGAGTGGATCGCGCTCTGGTGGTAGCCGTCCCGCTGGTTGTTGCGCACCGGCGCCACCGGCCGGTTCACCGGCAGCTGCGAGAAGTTGGGCCCGCCGAGCCGGATCAGCTGGGTGTCCAGGTAGGAGAAGTTCCGGGCCTGGAGCAGCGGGTCGTTGGTGAAGTCGATGCCGGGCACCACATTGGCCGTGTGGAAGGCGACCTGCTCGGTCTCCGCGAAGAAGTTCTCCGGGTTGCGGTCCAGCACCATCCGGCCGATCGGCCGCACCGGCACCTGCTCCTCCGGGATGATCTTCGTCGGGTCGAGCAGATCGAAGTCGAAGGCGAACTCGTCCTCCTCCGGCACGAGTTGCACACCCAGCTCCCACTCCGGGTACTCGCCCGCCTCGATCGCGTCCCACAGGTCACGCCGGTTGAAGTCCGGATCCCGGCCCTGGCACTCCTGGGCCTCGTCCCACACCAGCGAGTGCACGCCCAGCTTCGGCTTCCAGTGGAACTTCACGAACGTGCCGCGGCCCTCGGCGTTCACGAACCGGAAGGTGTGCACGCCGAAGCCCTGCATCATGCGGTAGCTGCGCGGGATCGCCCGGTCCGACATCAGCCACATGATCGCGTGCAGCGTCTCGGGCTGGAGCGACACGAAGTCCCACAGGCTGTCGTGCGCGGACGCGCCCGTCGGGATGTCGTTGTGCGGCTCGGGCTTCACCGCGTGCACGAAGTCCGGGAACTTGATGCCGTCCTGGATGAAGAAGACCGGGAAGTTGTTCCCGACCAGGTCGTAGTTGCCCTCCGACGTGTAGAACTTGGTCGCGAAGCCGCGCACGTCCCGCACGGTGTCCGCCGAACCCTTCGGGCCCTGCACGGTCGAGAACCGCACGAACACGGGTGTCCGCACGGACGGATCCTGGAGGAACGCCGCGCGGGTGAACTCCGCGCAGGACTCGTACGGTTCGAAATACCCGTACGCGCCCGCGCCCCGCGCGTGCACCACCCGCTCCGGGATCCGCTCGTGGTCGAAGCGGGTGAGCTTCTCCCGGAAGTGGAAGTCCTCCATCAGGGTCGGACCGCGCTCGCCCGCCGCCAGGGAGTCGTCGGTGTGGTCCACCTCGACGCCCTGGTCGGTGGTGAGCGGCCCGCCGGCCGGATCGTCCGCCTTGGACGCCTCGCGCTGTTCCTGCTTGCGGTCGGCGGGAGAGGCCATCAGGCGGCCTCCTCGGCGAAGACGTCGAGGAAGGTCTCGCAGAACGCCTTCAGGTCGTCCGGCTTGCGGCTGGTGATCAGCTTGTTCGCCCCGTGGTCGCAGACCTTGACCTGCTTGTCGACCCAGGTGCCGCCCGCGTTGCGGATGTCCGTCTGCAGGCTCGGCCAGGACGTGAGCTCCCGGCCGCGTACGACGTCCGCCTCGACCAGCGTCCACGGCGCGTGGCAGATCGCCGCCACGGGCCGGCCGTGCTCGAAGAAGTCCCGGACGAACGCGACGGCCTTGTCGTCCATCCGCAGGAAGTCCGGGTTGGCGACGCCGCCCGGCAGCACGAGAGCACCGAACGAGTCCGGCGAGGTGTCGCCCACGACCTCGTCCACGGGGAACGTGTCCGCCTTGTCGAGGTGGTTGAAGGCCTGGATCTCGCCCTGCTGCGTCGACACCAGCACGGGCTCATGGCCCGCGTCCTTCGCGGCCTGCCACGGATCGGTCAGCTCGACCTGCTCGACGCCCTCGGGAGCGACCAGAAACGCGATACGCATGATGTTCAACGTCCTTTCCCGGAGCGGGCGGCGCTCCAGTGCGCCGCGTCGCTCCTCGCGTCGTTCTCGTACTTCTCGTTCTTCTCGTTCTTCTCGTTCTTCCTGCGCCTGCGGCTCGCGCGTACGCACCGCAGCAGTTCCTCGCCGTACGGAAGCAGCACGCATGTGCCGATCGCGGCGGCGATGCCCGCCAGGTAGCCGCGCGACAGGGGCCGCCGGCGCGGCACCAGGCGCCACGCGTCGGGATCGCCCCCGCCGCCGCGCAGCAGCGACTTCACCTGGTCGGCGTGCAGGCACATCAGGGCGGCCAGCGCCCCGAACGGCAGCGATTCGAGAAAGCTGTGGATGTGCTGCTCGATCGGCTTGACGTCGCGCTCGCTGTCGACGGCCGTACGGACGTCCCACAGCGCCGTCGCCTCGTGCACCGCGGCTCCGCCCAGCTGCACGCTCAGCAGCAGCGGATTGACCTCGTAGCGCAGTGTCAGCGCGATCGGGATGCCGACCTCGGCCATCATCAACGAGTGGATCAAGGACTCCTTGGTGCCCGCGGTGTCCTCGATGCGGGTCCGCCGGTGCATCACCCAGTCGGCCACGCCGGGCACGAACCAGCTGGGCAGCAGCCCGTAGAGCAGGTACCGGGTCGTGGCGTCACCGACGTCCACGGTGGCGCCGGTGGCGCTGATCCGCTTCGCCTGGTCCGTGCTCATGCACCACCCCGGGCGTCGGGCTCGGCCCGGCTGATGTCGGCGAGCGCCGACGCGGGGTCCTCGGCCTCGGCCACGTCACCGAGGCTCACGACCCCGACCGGCAGTCCGTTCTCCACCACCGGCAGCCGGCGCACCGCGTGCTCGCGCATCAGCGTCACCGCGGTCGCCACCCGGTCGTCCGGCGTCACCGTCACCGGATTGCGGGTGCACACCGTCTGCGCGCTGACCGTCATCGGGTCGGCGCCGTCGGCGACGGCCCGCACGGTGATGTCACGGTCGGTGAGCACACCGATCACGTCCTGCCCCTCGGCCACCACCACATCGCCGATGTTCTGCGTACGCATCAACTGCGCCGCCTCGACGAGCGAGGCGTCCGGGCGCACGGCGACCACACCCGCTGTCATCACGTCCTTGACGTACTCGGCCACCACGGGAGCCTTCCCTCCGTTCCCAGGTCGGCGGGGGCACCGCGGTCTGCCGCGATGCCCCCGACGCGGTTCCTACGCGTACTCCTCCGGCCCGGTCTCTCGGGTCCGGGTCAGGGTCTCGGCCAGCTCCTGGACGGTGCCGTAGCGCTCCTGGCGCGGCCGTCCCTCCAGGGCCTCGACGAGTGCGTCGGGCGCCTGGTGGCCGCGCAGCTCGCGGGCCAGCTCACGCGCGGTCGCGGGGAACGCCCTGCGGCCCAGGATCCGGGCCAGCTCCAGTCGCACCGACTCCAGGGACGTCGGCGCACGGCTCGGCGTCACCGGCCCGTGAGCGACCTCGGGGTCGTCCTCGGCGGCCGGCTCCGGGTCGTGCCACTCCTCACTGCGCGTGGGGTGCCCTGACCTGAGCAGACCCTGCAGTTCGTGCTTCATCTCGTCGTCCCGGTGGACGCTCAGCCGGTTGCTGCCTCGCTGCATGTCTCCCTCCAGACGTTCGGGGGCCCGCACCGCGTACCCGAACACCGGAAGGCGACACAGGTTCCGCGAGCCCGATCGCCGCCGTCCCTACTGGTTTGCGCCATGCCCTGCGGGAGACCCGCACTGCACCCCCCCACACACTTCTGGGGAAGGACCCGTCATGGCGATGCTCGCTGTGCTCATCCCGCTGCTCATGCTCGGAGTGGTGCTGGTGCTTGGCCGCTACGAGGAACTGCTGCTGCCGCAGGAGGACGCCGACCGGCGCGAACCGGCCGGCGCACCCCCCGCTTCCGCGGCGGTCACTTCTTCTCCCGCCCCGGCAGGAACTCCTGCACCTTCGCCTTGAAGCCCCGCTTGACCATCG
The DNA here is from genome assembly GCF_040638895.1 of Streptomyces sp. NPDC024017. Taxonomy (NCBI): domain Bacteria; kingdom Bacillati; phylum Actinomycetota; class Actinomycetes; order Kitasatosporales; family Streptomycetaceae; genus Streptomyces; species Streptomyces sp. NPDC024017. The sequence goes on from NZ_JBEZYZ010000004.1 coordinate 190,809, forward strand.
ATCCCCGGTCCGCGTCGCCCTTCAGGATCGACGCGGCGGTCGCCTCCATCTGGTCCCAGGTCGCGTGCGGCGGGATCGGCGGGACGGCCGGATCGGTCAGGAACTCGACCACCGCCGGGCCGTCCGCCTCCAGCGCGGCCCGCCAGGCCGCCTCGACGTCCTCCGGCTTCTCCACCCGGATGCCGGTCAGACCGAGGGAACGGGCGAACGCGGCGTACTGCACGTCCGGAAGCTCCTGCGAGGGCAGGAACGACGGCGCGCCCTCCATGGCCCGCATCTCCCACGTGACCTGATTCAGATCGTGGTTGTTGAACACCGCGATCACCAGCCGCGGGTCCTCCCACAGATGCCGGTACTTGGCCGCCGTGATCAGCTCCGCCATTCCGTTCATCTGCATCGCCCCGTCCCCGACCAGCGCGATCGCGGGCCGGTCCGGGTGCGCGAACTTCGCGCCGATCACATACGGCACCCCGCAGCCCATCGTCGCCAGCGTGCCGGAGAGCGAGCCGCGCATGCCGGGCTTCATGGTCAGGTGCCGCGCGTACCAGTTCGCCGCGGAGCCCGAGTCGGACGTGACGATCGCGTCGTCCGGCAACACCCGGTCCAGCGCGTGGGCCACGTACTCCGGGTTGATCGGATCGGCGTCGAGCCCCGCCCGGCGCTCCATGACCTCACGCCAGCGCGTCACGTTGTCGCACACGGTGTCGTACCACTCGCGCCCGCGCCCCTCCTCGATCAGCGGGATCAGCCGCTCCAGGGTGGCCCTCGCGTCACCGACCAGGTTCACCTCGTACGGGTAGCGCATCCCGACCATGTGCGGATCGATGTCGATCTGCACACCCCGCGCCTTGCCGAACTCCGGCAGGAACTGGCTGTACGGGAACGACGACCCGATGGTCAGCAGCGTGTCGCAGTCCCGCATCAGCTCGTACGACGGGCGGGTGCCCAGCAGGCCGATCGAGCCGGTGACGTACGGCAGTTCGTCACTGAGGACGTCCTTGCCGAGCAGCGCCTTGGCGACGCCCGCGCCGAGCAGCTCGGCGATCCGCTCCACCTCGGCCCGCGCGCCGGCCGCGCCCTGGCCGACCAGGATCGCCACCTTGTCACCGGAGTTGAGGATCTCGGCGGCCCGCCGCACCGAGTCGTCGGACGGCACCGCCGTCCACGAGCTGCGGTCCAGGCTGGAGGGCACCATCTTGAACTCGTGCGTCGGCGGCGCGTAGTCGAGCTCCTGCACATCGCCGGGGATGATGACCGCGGTCGGGCAGCGGCGCGCGTACGCGGTGCGGATCGCCCGGTCCAGCACGTTCGGCAGCTGCTCCGGCACCGTCACCGTCTCCACGAACTCGGAGGCGACGTCCTTGTACAGCGTGTGCAGGTCGACTTCCTGCTGATAGGAGCCGCCCATCGCGGTGCGGTCCGTCTGGCCGACGATCGCCAGCACCGGCACATGGTCCAGCTTGGCGTCGTACAGGCCGTTCAGCAGATGGATCGCGCCCGGACCCGACGTCGCGGCGCACACCCCGATACGGCCGCTGAACTTTGCGTAGCCGACCGCTTGGAACGCGGACATCTCCTCATGCCGCGACTGCACGAAACGCGGCTCGTTCCCGGCCCTGCCCCACGCGGCGAGCAGGCCGTTGATGCCGTCGCCGGGATAGCCGAAGACCTGCTCCACTCCCCACTCGCGCAGCCTCTGCAGGACATGGTCGGCGACCTTGGTGCTCATGTACGACCTCCCGGACGTATGGGGACAGACCCAGCGGTACGAGTCACCCTGCGCGACGGCGGAAAACCTCTCCGGGTTTGCGGGTGGGGGCCCGGGGCAGGCGCACCTCAGTGCTTCGGACAGGAGGCACGTCCGTGGGAGCGGCCCAGCGAGCCGCCACCGGCGCCCTGTCCCGCAGCGGATGCGCTCCCGCGGAGACCCGTCCAACCCAAAGCACTTTCAAGGGAATTGCGACGCATCATGCAGACCCGATCCAGCACGAAACGGCACCCCCACGACGACGCCCCCGACACCGCCGAGGCCTTCCGCGGGCTCACCTCGATGCCCGCCGGTCCGGAGCGCGACGCGCTCCGCGACGAGATCGTCGAGGCCTGGCTGCCCATGGCGGACCGCCTCGCCGGACGCTTCCGCAGCCGCGGCGAGAGCTTCGACGACCTGCGCCAGGTCGCGGCCCTCGGCCTGGTCAAGGCCGTCGACCGGTACGACCCCGAGCGCGGCAACGCCTTCGAGAGCTACGCCGTGCCCACCATCACCGGCGAGATCAAGCGCCACTTCCGGGACCACATGTGGACCCTTCACGTACCCCGCCGCGTCCAGGACCTGCGCAACCGTGTGCGTTTCGCCAGCCAGGACCTGTCCCAGACCATCTCCGGGCGCCGGCCCACCGTGGCCGAGATCGCCGAGCACGCGAACATGAGCGAGGAGGACGTCCGGGCCGGCCTGGAGGCGCTGGAGAGCTTCACGGCGCTGTCCCTGGACGCGGAGCTGCCCGGCAGCGAGGACGGGTACTCCCTGAGCGACGCGCTGGGGTCCTACGACCCGGCGCTGGACGCGGTCGTCGACCGTGAGTCCGTGAAGGCCCGGCTGGCGGCGCTGCCCGAGCGGGAGCGGGCGATTCTGTACATGCGGTTCTTCGGGGACATGACGCAGAGCCGGATCGCCGAGGAGCTGGGGATCTCGCAGATGCACGTGTCCCGGCTGATCAGCAGGTGCTGCGGGCGGGTGCGGGAGCAGGTGATGCGGGACGTGGCCTGAGGCGGGCCGGCTCCGCCGTCACCCGGTTGGCGGGCGCTGTCCCGCTAATGGGGTCCGGTTTCGCGCGGGGCTGCCGGGGGCGGGCTGTCATGGCAGAGGGGTATGACTACCGAAGGAGTCCCCTCGATGCGCCGCAGCCTGCACGCCTTGTCCGTCGCCGTCCTGGCCGGCTCAGCCCTGGTGGGCTTCGCGCCGGCCGTCTTCGCCGAACCGGCCGCCGAGGTCAGTCCCGCCAGCGTCCAGCCCGGAGGCACGCTCACCGTCTCGGTCAGCTGTGATCCGACCGGCGGGTCGCCGCCCGACACCGTCGACGCCACCTCGCAGGCCTTCGACGAGGGCACGGTGCCGCTGCAACGGGTCACCGGCAACGACGACGAGGTGTCCGGACCCGCCTACCGCGGCACGGCCCTCATCGCCTCCGCGGAGAACTTCGAGGGCGATCCGGACGCCTCGGGGGAGGACTCGGCGTGGACCGTCGACGGCACCTGTCCGGCCGCACCCGGCGGCGAGGGCAAGCCGTGGAGCGCGACGTTCACCGTGACCCACGGCTCCGGGCCCCACAAGCCGTCGCACCAGCCCACGCACCAACCCACCCACAAGCCCACCCACAAGCCCTGCCCCGAGCCCTCGCACCACCGCGAACCGCACCACTCCGAGTGCGGCACGGCGACGGTCCAGCGCGGGGTGCGGGCCGGTGACGGCGGCGCCTTCACCGACTCCGTGCCGGCCCTGGTCGCGGGCGGGCTGCTGATCGCGGGCGCGTTCGGTGCCGCCGTGCACCGGCTGCGCAACCGGGAGAGCGACCCCTACCGCTGACCCGCCCCACCGACCCGGAAGGACCCGGTTTCCCCGGCCCGGCCCCGCTCATGCTGTGACCGTCACAACCCGGCCGGGCGCCCATGGGGCGGTGGCCCCCTGGGTACTCAGTGGCGTGGGTGGCACAGCACGGCGGCACCAGGCACTGGCACTGCGGAGGTACGGATGCGGCGGACGGCCCCGGAAGGTCACGGCCCCGTCCGGTTCGGGCCGCCGCTCCCCGAGGACGGGCTGCCCGTCCTGCCGGAGCTGTCCGCGGTGCTCGCCGCCGCGGCGTCCCGGGGCGACCACGAGCCGGTCGGCGGCGGCCGGGCACTGCGCGAAGCCGCCTGCGGCTACTGGGACCGGCGCGGACTGCACTGCGACCCGGACCGGGTGGCCGCCGCCCCCGGCTCACCCGCCCTGCTCCTGGCACTGACCGCCGCCCTCGGCGGCGACGTCCTCGTGCCGAGGCCCTGCGCCGCCTGGTGGGCGCCGTACGCACGCCTGCTGGGACGCCCCGCCTTCCATGTGCCCACCCCGCCGGAGAGCGGCGGTGTTCCCGACCCGTACGCCCTGCTGGAGACCGTGCGCCGGGTGCGTGCCGAGGGCGGCGACCCGCGCCTGCTCGTGCTGTCCGTCGCCGACGACCCCACGGCGACCGTCGCCCCTCCCGAACTGCTGCACGAGACCATCGAGGCCGCGCAGGGGGAGGGCCTGCAGCTGGTCAGCGATGAGACCTGGCGCGACACCCTGCACGAACCGCGTGACACCGTGCTGCTCAGCCCCGCCGAGATGGTGCCCGACCGGGTCACCGTCGTCACCGACCTGGCCGGGGCCCTGCTCCCGCCCGGCTGGCCGGCCGCCGTGGCCCGCTTCCCGGCCGGGGAGGACGGCGAGGACCTCCACGCGCGCGTGCTCGACGTCCTCACCGCCCTCGACGCCCGCGTCGCCGCTCCCATCGCCGCGGCGGCCGCGTACGCCCTGGGCGAGCCGGAAGCCGTCACGACGCGCACGGCGGCCGCCGTGCGCCTGCACGCGCTCCTGGCCGCCGAGGCGCACTCCGCCGTCATCGCCGCGGGCGCCCTCGCCCGGCCCCCACGGTCCGGCCGCCACCTGTACGTGGACCTGGCCCCGCTGGGCCCCGCGCTGGCCGCGCACGGAGTCGGCGACGCACAGGAACTGGAGGACTACCTCACCGCACGCCTCGGCATGCCCGCCCCGGGCGGGCACCGCTTCGGCGACGACCTCGAAGCCCCGCGCGTGCGGCTTTCCACCGGCGCACTGGTGGCCGGCTCCGACACGGAACGCGCGGAATGCCTCACCTCACCCACGCCGTTGGAACTGCCGCAGGTGCAACGCGCGTTGATCCGACTGAAGTCGGTCTTCGACGATCTCCGCGACGACGCTCAGCGATGGGAGCCTCCTCGATGACGCAGCAGTCCGAGTCGACCACCAGCACGACCACCCGGGACTCCGACGAGCCCGCGCTCCCGTCACCCCTCGCACCCCCGTATCCGCCCCTGGCCGAACCCCGGCCGCTGGCCGAGCGGCGGGTGTGGCCGCGCACCTTCCACGACCGGCTGACCGCGCCGCTCCCGGGCCTGAAGGCCATGGCCCGCTTCGCCCGCGAGGGGGCGGTGAGACCGGGCCCGGAAGGCCTCGCGGACATCTCCCGGCTGCCCTACGCCCCGGCCCCGCTGCCCCGCGTCGACGCCCGCACCGTCGCGGTCACGTGGGCGGGACACGCCAGTTGGGTGCTGCGCATCGGCGGACTGACCGTCCTCACCGACCCGGTGTGGTCCCGCCGCATCCTCGGCACCCCGGCCCGCATCACCCCCGTGGGCGTCCCCTGGGAGGACCTGCCGCGCGTCGACGCCGTCGTCATCAGCCACAACCACTACGACCACCTGGACGCGCCCACGCTCCGCCGCCTCCCGCGCGACACCCCGGTGTTCGTCCCGGCCGGGCTCGCCCGCTGGTTCCACCGCCGCCGCTTCACGCGCGTGACGGAACTCGACTGGTGGGAGGCGGCCGAACTGGACGGCGTCCGCTTCGACTTCGTCCCGTCCCACCACTGGTCCAAGCGCAGCCTCACCGACACCTGCCACAGCCTGTGGGGCGGCTGGGTCCTCACCGACCAGGACGGCCAACGCGTCTACTTCGCCGGCGACACGGGCTACGGCCACTGGTTCTCCCGCATCGGCCGTCGCTACCCCGGCATCGACCTGGCCCTGCTGCCCATCGGCGCCTACGACCCGCGCTGGTGGCTCCGTGACGTCCACTGCGACCCGGAGGAAGCGGTCCGTGCGGCCCAGGACCTGGGCGCGAGCCGGATGGCCCCCATGCACTGGGCGACGTTCGTCCTGTCGGCGGAACCGGTCATGGAGCCCCTGACGCGCGTGCGAGCGGCATGGCAGAAGGCGGGCCTGCCCCGCGAGAACCTCTGGGACATGCCGGTGGGCGCCTCACGCGTGCTGTCCGGGGACTGACCTCAGGAGCGCGCGGAGCGCGCGGAACTGCGCACCCGGCGCACCACGGCCGGCACCGCGCTGATCAGCACGGTCAGCGCGATCGCCGCCACCACGCCCTCCCACGGCTCGGCGAACAGCGACCCCCCGAGGATGCCGATCAACTGATACGTCACGGCCCAGGCCAGACACGCCGGCAGGTTCCCCCGGGAGAACCTCCGCATCGGCCATTCCGCCAGCAGACAGGCCAGCATCACCGGAATGCGCCCCGCCGGCACCAGCCGGGACAGCACCAGCACCGCGACTCCGTGTGCGGCGAGCTTCTCCTGCGCCTGTTCCAGCCGGTCCTCCGGTGCCCGCGACCGGAGCGCCTCCAGCCACCGCGACCCGTTCTTCGACTTCAGCCCGCGCCGCCCGAGCCAGTACAGCGCCGCATCGCCCAGGAACGCCGCCAGTGACGCCGTCACGAACACCATCGCCAGCGCGAACGGCGCCGTCTGGTGCACGGCGACCACCGCCGCCGAACTCACCAGCGCCCCCGTCGGAATCACCGGCACCAGCGCCCCGGCCAGCACCAGCAGAAAGAGCGTCGGATACCCGATCGCCTGCTGCGTGGACTCCGGAACCAGCGACACCGGCGTGACGGCCGACGCCGCGAGCAGGTGCACACCGTTCGGCGCCACGAGCGCGGACCAGCTCACCGAGCCACCTCCAGGCGCACGCTCTCCCCGTGCCCGAGCCGGTGCACCGTCACGGCCGGAGCGTGCCGGGCCGCCAGTCGGGCGAACTCGTCCCCCGGCGCGTGGAACTCGTGGGGGCGCACGGCGTCCATGCCGATCGGCCAGTACGTGCCGTAGTGCACCGGCACCGCACTGCGCGGCGCCAGCCGTGCCAGCGCCTGCGCCGCCCGGCCCGCGTCCAGGTGCCCCTCGCCCAGGTACGGCCCCCAGCCGCCCACCGGCAGCAGCGCCACCTCGACCGGCCCGACCTCCTCGGCCATGTCGTCGAACAGCCCCGTGTCCCCGGCGAAGTACGTCCGGGCCTCGCCGGCTATGACGTAGCCGAGAGCGGGGGAGCGGTGCGGTCCGAACGGCATCCGCCGCCCGTCGTGCCGCGCGGGCACGGCCCGTACGACGATGTCGCCGACCGGGATCTCGTCCCCGGGGGCCACCTCGCTCACCCGCAGGTGCGCGAGCCGGCGCAGACTCGGCACGGCCCGGCGCGCGCCCCGGGGCACGAGCAGGCGCGTGCCCGGAGCGAGCCGCATCAGCGACGGCACGTGCAGATGGTCGGCGTGCAGATGCGACACCAGGGCCACGTCCGCGTGCGGGGCGCCCGGGGGCGGCAGCGCTCCGCGCCGGCGCCGCAGGTGCGCGAGCCGGCGTGCGAACAGGGGATCCGTGAGCACGCGCACGTTCGAGTCCTCGACGGTGCAAGTGGCGTGACCCCACCAGGTGATCTCCACCGGCACTTCTTTGCCTCCTTCGCGCGACTCCCCCGAAGCCTACGTGCAGGAGTAGGGTCGGCGGCGAAACCGGAGGTGAGGGGGGACGCCATGGTGCCGGTGCGGGTCACGGCGATCGCGAGTCTGACGCCGCTCGAGGAACTGGACGACGACCCGTTCCTGGTCGATTCCCGCAGTCAGCACGCGATGTGCGCCCGCTGGGCCGCCGAGCGGGGCTACGTGGTCAGCCGCGAGTTACTGGTCCGGGGGCTGCGGCCGGACCACGGCGCGCTGTGGGACGGCGTCCGGCCCGGACTCGACCTGTTCGTCGCGCCCAGCCGGCGGGTCCTGGAGAGCGCGCTCGCCTCCGTCGAGGAGTTCACCGCCGAGTGCGCCCGGCGCGGTGTACGCGTCGAGACGGCGGGGCATGCGGAGCCTGCGTACGACGCGGCGATGAAGGCCTGCGTACACCGGCGGCTGTCGATGCCGACGGCCGGCTACGACGGTCGCTGACAGTCGTCGCTCACGGGTGTGACCTGGGGACGAACACGGGTGTGACCTGGGGACGAAAAGGCCCGACCGGGCGTTGAGACACTGTGGGGGAGGGCCCGCGACGGCTGCGGGCCAGGGACGTGAGGTGGCGGGGCGTGCGGGGCGTGCGGTGGCGGCGGGTCGCCAGTCAGGTGGGACGGAGCGTCGCCGTGTGGGCGGTCTCCACCGTCACCATGCTCGTGCTCGCCGGGATCCTCCCGGACTTCCGGCTCCGCTCGGAGAACGGCGACAGCGCGACCGACATCGCCGTCACGGCCGCCTTCGGTGCCGGCGCCTTCGGTCTGCTGTCGGCCGTGGTGTGGCCGCTGCTCGTCCGGCTGCTGCTCCTCGTCCCGGCGCTCGTGCTGGGGCTGCTGGTGTTCTTCCTCAACGGCGCCCTGCTGCTGCTCGCCCTGCACCTCAACCCGGCCGAGCGCGGCACCGCCGCGCCGGAGACCGCCGTCGTGGTCGCCGCCGTGATGTCCGCCGTGGCGTCCGCGACCGGCGCCGCCCTGGCCGTGCGGGACGACGACGCCTACCGCCGCAGGCTGTACCGCCTCTCCGACCGCCGCCGCCGCCGGTCCGGACCGTCCTGCCCCGCCGCCCCCGGCACGGTCTTCGTGCAGCTCGACGGCGTCGGCCACGACACCCTGCTCGACGCGGTCGGCAAGGGCCTGATGCCCACCGTCGCCCGCTGGCTCGACATAGGCGACGGCGGCCGCCCCAGTCACCGGCTCACCCCCTGGCGCACCGACTGGTCCAGCCAGACCGGCGCCAGCCAGCTCGGCATCCTGCACGGCAGCAACCACGACGTCCCCGCCTTCCGCTGGTACGAGAAGGACACCGGCGAGGTGGTCGTCTGCAACCGCCCCACCAGCGCTGTCGAACTCCAGCGCCGCGCCGTCGAGTACGCGGGGCACGGCGGGCTGCTCACCGTCGACGGCGCCAGCCGCGGCAACCTGTTCAGCGGCGGCGCCGACCAGCAGGCCCTCGTGCTGTCCATCGCCGCCCGCCGCCGCAGCCGCGAGAACCGCTCCCGCGACGGCTACTTCGCCTACTTCTCCGACCCGGCCAACGCCGTACGGACCGCGCTCTCCTTCATCGCCGAGGTGGGCCGGGAGATCGGCCAGTCCACCCGGGCGCGCCTGCGCAAGCAACGCCCCCGTGTCGCCCGCGGCGGCCTCTATCCCCTCATCCGGGCCTTCGCGACGGTCGTCGAGCGGGACGTCGTCGTCGCCGCGGTGACGGGCGACATGCTCGTCGGCCGCACGGCCGTCTTCGCCGACCTGGTGGCCTACGACGAGGTCGCCCACCACTCCGGCCCGGCGAGCCGCGACGCGCAGAAGGTCCTCGAACGCCTCGACCGCTCGCTCGCCCTGATCGAGAACGTCGCCGAGCACGCCCCGCGCCCGTACCGGATCGTCGTGCTGTCCGACCACGGCCAGAGCCCGGGCGAGACCTTCCGCTCCCGCTACGGCCTCACCCTCGAAGACCTGGTGCGGGCCGGCTGCGGCATGCCCGTACCGCGCAGGGCGGAGCGCACCCGCAGCGGGGCGGAGGCCCGCGCCGCCGTGCGCGCCGCGCTGCGCTTCCCGGTCGAGGAGGGCGGCGAGCAGCACCGCCCCGCGCGTGACTCGGAACCGATCGTGCTGGCCTCCGGCAACCTCGGTCTGGTCTCCTTCCCCCACATCACGCACCGGATGAGCAAGGAGGAGATCGACGCCAGCCACCCCGCGCTGCTGCCGACCCTCGCCAACCACCCCGGCATAGGCTTCCTGCTGGTCCGCAGCGACGAGCACGGCGGTGTCGTCCTCGGCGCGTACGGCGCCGAGATCCCACTGGCCGACCTCGACGACAACCCGGGCCCGCTCGCCCCGTTCGGGCCGGGCGCCGCCGACGCGGTACGCCGTACGCACTCCTTCCCGCACACCGCCGACATCATGGTCAACTCCTTCCACGACCCGGCCGACGGCGAAGTCCTCGCCTTCGAGGAGCAGATCGGCTCCCACGGGGGCCTCGGCGGTGCCCAGGGCAGACCCTTCCTGCTGTCCCCGCTCGGCGTCTCCGCACCGGTCGGCGAGGGCGAGGAACTCGTCGGCGCCGAGCACGTGCACCGGGTGCTGCGGCGCTGGCTGCGCGAGTCGAACGGACCGCAGGTGCCGCTGGAGGCCACCGAGGAGGAGCGCGCCGCCTGAAAATCGGCTGCGCCCGCAGGGCCGTACGCCCACACTGTTCGTGCCGGACACCGCACACCTGCGCGTCCCTCTCGAACACCCCTTGAGGAGTTGCTGCTTTGCAGGCAGCCGTCACCGTCACGCCCGCCCGCATTCCCGACCTGCTGCTCGGCCTGGCCACCGTCCGGCCGGTCTTCATCTGGGGCGCTCCCGGCATCGGAAAGTCCTCCCTGGTACGGAACTTCGCCGAGTCGCTGGGCCTGGAGTGCGTGAGCCTGCTGGGCACCCAGCTCGCCCCCGAGGACCTCATCGGCGTCCCGCAGATCCGCGACGGCCGCTCGGTGTTCTGCCCGCCGGAGACGATCGCCCGGGACGAGCCGTACTGCCTCTTCCTGGACGAGCTCAACGCGGCCACACCGGATGTGCAGAAGGCGTTCTACTCGCTGATCCTGGACCGCCGGATCGGCAACTACGAGCTGCCGAAGGGCTCGATCGTCATCGGCGCCGGGAACCGCGCCACCGACAACGCCCTCGCCCGGCCCATCGCCTCCGCGCTCGTCAACCGCCTCGCGCACGTGCACCTGGAGGCCTCCGCGAAGGACTGGCTGACCTGGGCCGGGAGCAACGGCATCCACCCCTGGATCGTGGACCACCTCACCGACCGGCCCGACCACCTGTGGTCCAAGCCGCCGAAGAGCGAGGAGCCGTTCTCCACGCCCCGCTCCTGGCACATGCTCTCCGACGCCCTGCACTCCTTCGGCCGGGACCTCGACGAGGAGACCCTGAAGGTCCTCGCGCACGGCACGCTGACCCCGGCTCACGCGACCGCCTTCTGCGGCTACGTCAAGGTCGTCCGCAGCCGGTACGGCATCGAGGCCATCGTCAGGGGCGACGCCCGCTGGCCGAACCGGCCGGAGGACCGCGACCTGCTCTACTACCTCGCCGAGTCCTTCCGCGGCCGCCTGGTCAAGGAACTGCCCGTGAGCAAGGACCACATGTCCGCGAACGGCCGGCAGACCGCCTACCGCGCCAAGTCCCTGCTGGTGCAGCTCGCCGAGATCTCCGTCGAGGTCGCCCAGACCGTCATCGCCTCCGACAGCGACGGCAACCCCGTGCTGCCCTCCTGGTTCCTCGTCGAGGCGGCGCGGGACATGCCCCGGCTGGTGGAGGCCCGCCGGTGAGCCGGAGCCCCGCCAAGAAGAAGAAGCGGGACCTCGCGGGCGAGGCCTTCGCCGAGGGGATGCGGCTGATGAGGGCCAACCCCGCCCTCGCAGCGGTGGAGTTCGACGTCTGCCGCCACGAGGAGTGCCGCTTCGCGCCCCGCGACGGGCTCGTGACCGTCGACTCCGACGGCGATCTGCACGTCCACCCCCTGCGCCTCGCCGAGCCCGCCGCCTGGGCCTGGGCGCTCGCCCACGCCGTCCTCCACCTCGGTTTCGGGCACGTCCCGGCGGTCAAGGGCGAACGCGTCCAGCCCGACCGCTACGACCTCGCCGCCCGCTGCGTCGTCGTCAACCGCTTCCTGCTCGGATTCAGCATCGGCGAGACCCCCGAGCATCTGCCCGCCTCCTACCCGGACGGCGACGAGGAGCAGCTCGCCGCCCGCTGGCGCCGCGACGGACTGCCCGCCGTGTACGGGCGCTGCGGCACGGCCGGTGACGAGCCCGACCAGCTGCTGGTGAGCTGGGTGGGCTGGTCCCAGCCGCCCGACTGGCAGCTGGCCTTCGCCACCGCCCTGACCCGGACCGTGTCCGCCGCGATGGACATGGCGGGCGGCCGCCGCGACAGCCTGGACGGCGAGGCGCCCCGGCTGCGCCCCTGGCAGCGGGCCCTGAGCTGGTTCATCTCCTCCTACCCGCTGCTCGGCGGCATCGCGTCCGGCATCAAGCTCGTCGCCGACGCCGAACTCGCCCGCGCCCACGGCATCGCCATCGCGGCGGTCGATGCCGCGGCGGCCGAGATCTACATCAACCCGCTGCGCGGGTTCGACGACGAGGAGTGGCGGTTCGTCCTCGCCCACGAGATGCTGCACGCCGCCCTGCGCCACGGCGACCGCTGCGGCACCCGCGATCCGTACCTCTTCAACGTGGCCTGCGACTACGTCATCAATGGCTGGCTGAGGGAGATGCAGGTCGGCGCCATGCCCGACGGGCTGCTGTACGACCCTGAGCTCGCGGGCCTGTCCGCCGAGGAGGTCTACGACCGCATCGCCGGCGACCTGCGCCGCAAACGCCGGCTGGCCACCCTGCGCGGCAAGGGGGTCGGGGACATCCTCGGCGGCCCGCTGGGCTCGCCCCGCGACTACGTCGACCTCGACGCCTTCTACCGCCGCGGCCTCGCCCAGGGCCTCGACCTGCACCAGCGGCAGGAGCGCGGTTTCCTGCCCGGCGGTCTGGTCGAGGAGATCCGCGCGCTCAGCCATCCGCCGCTGCCCTGGGACGCCCGACTGGCCCGCTGGTTCGACGAGTTCGTGCCCCGCCCCGAGCCCGTCCGCTCCTACGCCCGCCCCTCGCGGCGCCAGGCGGCCACCCCCGATATTCCGCGTGCCGGACGGTACTTCCCGCCCGAGGAGATCGCCCGCTGCACCTTCGGAGTCGTCCTGGACACCTCCGGTTCCATGAACCGCGTCCTGCTCGGCAAGGCCCTGGGCGCCATCGCCTCCTACGCCGGGGCGCGGGACGTGCCGGCGGCCCGGGTCGTGTTCTGCGACGCCGCCCCGCACGACGCCGGCTACCTGCCCGTGACCGAGATCGCCGACCGGGTCCGCGTCCACGGCCGCGGCGGCACCGTCCTGCAACCCGGCATCGACCTGCTGCACCGCGCCGACGACTTCCCGCCCGGCGCGCCCGTCCTGATCATCACCGACGGCTGGTGCGACGTCCTGCGCGTGCGGCGCGAGCACGCGTACCTGATTCCGCAGGGAGCGCGGCTGCCGTTCACCGCGAGAGGGGAGGTCTTTCGCGTGAGTTGAGCCGTAGTGTGATCGGATGGGGGACACGGGGCCCGGCGACGGGCCCGCACGCGAGTCCGTACGCGAAAGGAAGAACTCGTGGCTACCACGCGCTCCGCACACACCGTCTGGGAAGGCAACCTGCTCGAGGGCAACGGTGTCGTCACCTTCGACTCCTCCGGTGCCATCGGCGAGCAGCCGGTCACGTGGGCCTCGCGCGCCCAGGAGGCGAACGGCAAGACCAGCCCCGAGGAGCTGATCGCGGCCGCCCACTCCAGCTGCTTCTCCATGGCCTTCTCCAACATCCTGAACAAGGCCGGGACGCCGCCCACCAAGCTCATCACCTCGGCCGACGTCACCTTCCAGCCCGGCGAGGGCATCACCGGCATCCACCTCACCGTCGAGGGCACCGTCCCCGGCATCGACGAGGAGGCCTTCCAGGCCGCCGCCGACGAGGCCAAGGTCGGCTGCCCGGTCAGCCAGGCCCTCAAGGCCACGCCCATCACGCTGACCGCCAAGCTCGCCTGACCTGCCGCATCACCCCGTCGCGCGGGCCCGCCCACCACGGGCGGCCCGCGCGTCGTCGTCGGTTCACCACCCCCGGCCGGGGTAGGAACCAGACGCCTCGAACCGCCGGGCCGGAGGGAACGCGATGCTGCCGGGAACGTCCCCGAACGCGACGGTGCTCGACTCCGCCACCCGTGACCGGACCCGCGTCCTGTTGCTGTCCAGCCTCTCCGGACGGCTCCGCCCCCGGAACACCGCCCTCGGCGCCCTCGTCGACCGCCGCTCCATCCTCGACGTGCGCGCCTACGGCACGGCCTGCGCGCCGGCCTGGCTGCCCTTCGTCCTCCTCGTGGCGATCAACTGGTTCCTGCTCAGACGGGTCAGCACCCGCTCCGGCTCGCCGTTGCCCGCGTCCGACGACGACTTCGTACCCGTCCCGCCTCCCCGCTCGCCCTCAGGGAACCGACGACCATGACGCCACACCCCGCCGTCTCCGCGCACCGGGGCGGCTCCGAGCGCGCCGGCCCCGCCACCTGGGAGGCGTACGAGGACGCGATCGAGTCCGGCGCGGAGTACGTCGAGTTCGACATCCGCCGCACCGGGGACGGGGTGCTCGTCGTCTACCACGACCCCCGGGTCGGCCCCGCCGGGCCGCCGCTGTCGGCGCTCACGCATGCCGAGCTGTGCGAGCGGGCCGGATACGCCGTGCCCGTGGTGGACGAGGTCATGGCGCTGATCGCCGGGAAACTCGTGGCGCACCTCGACCTCAAGGAGGGCGGCTACGAGCAGGAGGTGATCGATCGGGCGGTCGCCCTGCTCGGCGCGGACGGGCTCGTGGTGACCACACTGGAGGACTGTTCCGTCGCCGCGGTCACCCGGGGCTTTCCCGGCGTGCGCACCGCCTTGTCCCTCGGGCGCGACCGCAGGGAGCTGGCCCTGGCCCGGCTGCCCGGGACCCGGCTGAGCGAGCTGTTCCCGGCCCGCCGGATCCGGGCCTGCGGGGCGCACGGCGTCGCCGTGCACCAGCGGCTGGCCAGGACCAACGTGCTGCGCGAGGCGACCCGGCACGGCCTGTTCACCATGGTCTGGACCGTCAACAACGACACCCTCATGCGGGCCTTCCTCGCCCACCCGCGCGTCGACGTGCTCGTCACCGACCGGCCCCGGCGCGCCGTGGCGCTGCGCGGGCCGATCACCCCATCGCGGCATTGACAACGGCGCACTCAAGTTTTGTGCTGGATTGTGGAGAGTCGTCGCCCTGGCGGAAGGGGACAGCGATGGGACGTGCGGTCGGAATCGACCTCGGAACCACGAACTCGGTGGTCGCCGTACTGGAAGGCGGTGAGCCCACCGTCATCGCCAACGCCGAGGGGGCCAGAACCACCCCCTCGGTCGTGGCGTTCGCCAAGAACGGCGAGGTGCTGGTCGGGGAGGTGGCCAAACGGCAGGCCGTGACGAACGTGGAGCGCACCGCCCGCTCGGTCAAGCGGTACATGGGCGACGCGCACTGGCGCTTCCCCGGCGAGGGCGACGTGGACGGCACCCGCTACCGGGCGCAGGAGCTGTCCGCGCGGGTGCTGCAGAAGCTGAAGCGGGACGCGGAGTCCTACCTCGGCGAGGACGTCACCGACGCGGTGATCACCGTCCCCGCCTATTTCGACGACTCCCAGCGCCAGGCGACCAAGGAGGCCGGTGAGGTCGCGGGCCTGAAGGTCCTGCGGATCATCAACGAGCCGACGGCCGCGGCCCTCGCCTACGGCCTGGACAAGGAGAACGACCAGACGGTGCTCGTCTTCGACCTCGGCGGCGGCACCTTCGACGTGTCGCTGCTGGAGATGGGCGAGGGCGTCATCGAGGTGAAGGCCACCAACGGCGACACGCACCTCGGCGGCGACGACTGGGACCAGCGGATCGTCGAGTACCTGATCAAGCGCTTCAAGGGCCAGAACGGCGTCGACCTCGGCACCGACAAGATGGCGGTGCAGCGGCTGCGCGAGGGCGCCGAGAGGGCCAAGATCGAGCTGTCCAGCTCGACCGAGACGACGATCAACCTGCCCTACATCACGGCCTCCGCCGAAGGGCCCCTGCATCTCGACGAGAAGCTGACCCGGGCCCAGTTCCAGGAGCTCACCGCCGATCTGCTGGACCGCTGCAAGGCGCCCTTCCACCAGGCGGTCCAGGACGCCGGTGTGCAGCTCTCGGTGATCGACCACGTGATCCTCGTCGGCGGCTCGACCCGGATGCCCGCCGTGACCGACCTGGTCAAGGAGCTCACCGGCAAGGAGCCGCACAAGGGCGTCAACCCCGACGAGGTCGTGGCCGTGGGCGCGGCGCTCCAGGCGGGCGTCATCCGCGGCGACGTCAAGGACGTGCTGCTGCTCGACGTCACCCCGCTGTCCCTGGGCATCGAGACCAAGGGCGGCATCATGACGAAGCTCATCGAGCGCAACACCACCATCCCGACCCGGCGTTCGGAGATCTTCACGACGGCGGCCGACAATCAGCCCTCGGTCGGCATCCAGGTCTACCAGGGAGAACGGGAGATCGCCGCGTACAACAAGAAGCTCGGCGTCTTCGACCTGACGGGCCTGCCGCCGGCGCCGCGCGGTGTGCCGCAGATCGAGGTGGCGTTCGACATCGACGCCAACGGCATCATGCACGTCTCCGCCAAGGACATGGCGACCGGCCGCGAGCAGAAGATGACCGTCACCGGCGGCTCCGCCCTGCCCAAGGACGACATCGACCGCATGATGCGCGAGGCCGAGCAGTACGCCGAGGAGGACCGGGGCCGCCGCGAGGCCGCCGAGACCCGCAACCAGGCCGAACAACTCGTCTACCAGACCGAGAACTTCCTCCGCGAGAACGGCGACCGGATCCCGGCCGACACGAAGACCGAGGTCGAGTCGGCCGCCGCCGAGGTGAAGGAGCAACTGCAACAGCAGGCGGACACCGCCGCCCTGCGCGCCGGCGTCGAGAAACTCGCCTCCGTCAGCCAGAAGATGGGCCAGGCGATGTACGCCCAGGCCCAGCAGACCCCCACCGAGGAACCCTCCGGCACCCCCCAGGACGAGGAGGGCGTGGTCGACGCGGAGATCGTGGACGAGGAGAAGAACGGGCGGGACGAGAAGGGCGGCGCCGCCTAGCCCAACTCCCCGCGAGGGAAAGGGAAAACCCTTACTGCGAAGTCAGTGCCCCCTGTTAACCTCCAGCGGCTCGTGTGACCAGCGGGCCGAGGGAAGTTCACAGGGGAGGGACAGTTGGACGCACTGAAGAGATCCGGCGGACACAGACTGCTGGCGGTGGGGTGTGCGGTGGCGGCCGTGATGACGACCGGCACCGGCGTGGCACAGGCCGCGGACAACCTGCCGCCGAAGCAGCCGCTCGTCCAGGATCTGGAGACGGGGCACAAGGAGTGCGCGGCGGGCGACGAGAGGACGTACGTCTCGGGGCCGCCCGTCCTGAGCGCGGTCCTGTACGACCCGGAGGAGGACAACCACCCTGCCGAGGCCAACCTGGTCAAGGGCGAGTTCGAGGCGTGGTGGACGGACCCCGACGGGGTGGAACAGCGCCTCACGCGCACGACGCTCGAAGGACACTCCGGCGATCCGCAGCGGTGGCACATGCCGGAGGGCTCCGTCCCGCCGAACACCGTCGTCTCCTGGCGGGTCCGCGCGAACGACGGCAAGGCGACCTCCCCCTGGAGCTCCGAGGGGGACGGCTCCGTCTGCGAGTTCGTCTACGACGACGAGAACCCGGAGAAGGCGGCCATCTCCTCGCCCGAGTACCCGGAGAACGTCTTCTGGGTCGACGGAGTGGGCGTCTACGGCCACTTCACCATGGACTCGCCCTCCGACGACGTAGTGTCCTACACCTACGGCTTCATCGGCGGCCCCTACGGAACCGTCCGCCCCGAGCGGCCCGGCGGGCCGGTGACCATCCCGTTCCTGCCCCTCGACTCGGGCCCCGAGAGCCTGACCGTCCGGGCCATCGACCGTGCCGGACGCAGCAGCGGCCAGTCGTCGTACGACTTCATGGTGAAGTCCGGCCGCGCGCCCGTGGCCCACTGGCCCCTGGCCGACGCGAAGGGGGCCACGTCCGCCGACGCCGAGGCGGGCACCGACGCGGCCGCCGGCTCCGGCGTCACCTTCGGCGCCCCCGCCCCCGCGCGCACGAAGCTCACCGCGACGGCGACACTGGACGGCAGCAGCCACGGCTACCTCACCCCGGACGCCCCGGCCGTCGCCGACCCCCGCAAGAGCTTCGCGGTCAGCGCCTGGGCACGCCCGGCCGAGACCGACCGGAACATGACCGTCACCGGCCAGGACGCGGGGGAGTCGGCCGCGTTCGCCCTCGGTCTGAACGCCCGGGGCGAGACTCCGCACTGGTCGTTCACCGTCGGCGGCGCAACCGTGTCGGGCGGTGCTCCGGAGACCGGCGAATGGGCCCACCTGCTGGGCGTGTACGACGCCGAGACGGGCGAGGCGCAGCTGTACGTCAACGGCCATGAGGTCGGCACCAGGGCCGAGGCCACGCCCACCGCCACCGCCGGCGCCTTCCAGATCGGCCGGGTCCGCGACGGAAACGGCTACCACGACCGCTGGCACGGCGAACTGGGCGGCGTCAGGGTCCACGACCGGGTGGTCGTGCCCGACGAGGCTGCCGAACTGGCGCACCGCGAGCCGTCCATGCGCGGGCACTGGTCCCTGGAGACGGCCCCGGACGGCGCCAGCCCCGACCTGAACGGTGGCGCGCCCCTGAAGCTGGGACCCGGTGCGACGATCTACCGCGTCCCGGACGGCTCGTGCGAGTGGTGGCTGGACCCGGACTGCACGCCCGCGCCGCAGCCTCTTGTCGGCGACGGCCACCTGGCACTCGACGGCAAGACCGGTCACGCGATCGCCGAGGGGCCCGTGGTCGACACCTCGGACAGCTTCACCGTCGGCGTGGTCGTGCAACTGGCGGACAGGGAGCCCGAGCTCCCCATGACCGTGCTGTCGCTGCCCGGCGAGCACACCGACGCCTTCAAGGTGCGGTACCAGCCCGAGCAGCACGCCTGGCAGCTGGTGATGCCGCACAAGGACGAGCGGGGCGCCCCCGAGACCGTGGTGGCCCGGTTCGCGAGGTCGGACGGCCGCGACGGCATCGGCCACCGCGTCGCCGTGGTCTACGACGACGCGACCGACAAGGTGAAGCTCTACGTCGACGGCCAGACCGGCGCCGACGCGACAGCGGACCTCCCGAACGGCTGGCGCGCCTCCGGCCCCCTCCAGATCGGCCGGGCCCGGACGGGCGACGGCTGGGGCGAGCACCTGCACGGCGACGTGGACGAGGTGCGCGCCTTCGCCGGCGCTCTGCCCGACGGCCGCATCCCGTAACCGGGCCAGGTCAGGAACCGGTGTGCGCGGGCGGCAGCGTCGCGCACACCGCGTCCAGAACCGTCGCGTACGGGGTGCCGAAGTCGGTGAGCTTGGACCGTAGCTGGTCCAGGCCGTCCCGGTGCTCCGCCAGCAGCCCGTCGCTGCCGGTGCGGGACGCGAACTCCAGGACCGCGGGCAGGAAGTCCGGAGGCTCCTCGCCGGTGGTCTCCAGGCCGTGCGCGCGGTAGAGCTCCTCGGAGGGCGCCGGGGCGGCCTCGCGCCAGGCGCTCAGATACAGGCTGTGCTCCGGCCCGGCCTCGAACACCTCGACGTAGTGCGCGGCCAGCTCCATCGGCGGGGTGACGGCCGCGTGGTCGGCGAACTCCCGTAGCTGCGGGGCGGCTTCGCGCAGCAGCGGCAGCCGGGCGCGGAAGTCGTCGTCGGGGTACATCAGGCAGAGCGCGGCCGCCTGGTACAGCACCTCGAATCCGGGCATCGGACCTCCTTCGCGTGCGCTCCCTTGCCTGCCCCGTCATCCCGACGCTAGGGGCGCGCCGGGGAGCACACCTGCCGACGGGGCCCGTACGGGTCAGAACCCGTGCCATGACGTCAGGGCGGGGCGAGGGGCTCAGTACCGCTCCCGGTACTCCCGCAGCAGCTCGTCCGTGCGCTGCGCGGAGCCCGCCCCGGCCGTCATGTGGTCCAGCACCTCCAGATGCGTCGAGACCTCCTTGCGGGAGTCCAGGTACAGCGCTCCGGTCAGATACTCGGTGAAGACCATGTCGGGCAGTTCCGGCTCGGCGAAGCGGAACAGCGAGAACGGCGCGTACGTCCCCGGATGGGGGCCGTCCGCGAACTCGGCGATCTGGAGTGTGACCCGGTCGCGTGCGGCGTACTCCAGCAGCTTGTCCAGCTGGTCGCGCATCACCCGGCCGTCGACGCTCACCGGGCGGCGCAGCACCGTCTCGTCCATGATCACCCACAGGTGCGGCGGGTTCGGGCGGTCCAGGAGGCGCTGCCGCTCCATGCGCAGCGACACATGCCGGTCCACGGCCTTGGGCCCGGCGTTCGCGATGGTGCCGGCCTGCAGCACGGCCCGCGCGTACCCCTCGGTCTGCAGCAGCCCCGGCACGAAGTGCGGCTCGTACGACCGGATGATACGGGCGGCGCCCTCCAGGCTCACGTACAGGCTGAACCACTCCGGCAGCACGTCGTGGAACCGCTGCCACCAGCCCGGCCGGTTCGCCTCCTCGGCCAGGTCGACGAACGTGGTCACCTCGTCCTCGGCCACCCCGTACGCCGTCAGCAGGAGCTGCACATAGGGGATCTTCAGCGCGACGTCGGCGGTCTCCATCCGCCGGACCGTCGCGGGGGCGACGCGCAGCACCTTGGCGGCCTCGTCACGACTGAGGCCCGCGGCCTCGCGCAGCTCCTGCAACCGCTTGCCCAGGACCACCTGGCCCACGGTGGGTGCGGCCCGCCGTTCACTCACGCCACGCCTCCCCAACGCGCCCAAGCCTGCGATCAGTCTGTCACGTCCGGTCGGCGGCATCACAGGGTTCGCACCGAGAAGATCGCCGGAAACGGAGGAGCGGCTCCGGCATTACCCCGCGGGTAATCGACCGGACGCCGCCGGAACGGGATCGTGAACGCACCGGGTCCCGGGCCGGCGCACTCCGGCCCGGGACCCGGCCCCAGCCGCCGCACCACGACCTGACGGAGGGTGATCCCCCATGTCCGCGATCCAGCTCGCCGCACTCGCCCGGACCTCCGAGCCGCAGTCGATGCTGCGCCGCTTCCTCGCCCTGGACGCCGTCGTGACCGGCGGCAACGCGCTCGCCTACCTGGCGTTCTCCGGCCCGCTCGGACGGTTCCTCGGCGTCGGTTCGACCCTGTTGCAGGCCCTGGGGGCGTTCCTCGCCGTCTACGCGGTCGGCGTGGGTCTGCTGGCCGCCCGCAGGCAGCCGCCCGCGCTCGGCGTGCGGGCCGTCGTCGAAGGCAACCTCGCCTGGGCGGCGGTGAGCCTCGCGGCCCTGGCGCTGTGGCTCACGCCGAGCGCGCCGGGCGCCGTGTGGACGGTGCTCCAGGCCCTGGTCGTGGCCGGGTTCGCCGTCCTCCAGCACACGGCCCTGAGGGCCCGTCAGGACATGAGCGTCTGAAGGTACTTGGCCGTCGCCGGGTCGGCCGGGAGCAGTGTCTCGATGGCCAGCTCGGCGACCGTCACGTCCATCGGCGTGTTGAACGTGGAGATCGACGAGATGAACGACAGGGTCCGCCCCTCGTGCTCGATCCGCAGCGGCAGCGCGAAGTACGGCACCGGCTCCGACGGCTCGTCCGCCGGATCCGCGTCGGGCGCCGGATAGGCCGCCACCTCCTCGTACAGCGCCCGCAGCGGCTCCGAGCGGTGCAGCGCGATCTGCCGCTCCATCTGCTCCAGCAGATGACCCCGCCAGGCGTGCAGATTGCGGATGCGGGGCGCGAGGCCCTGAGGGTGCAGGGCCAGCCGCATCGCGTTCAGCGGCGGTTCCAGCAGCGCCTCGGAGACGCCGTCGACCAGCGTCATGATCCCCCGGTTGGCCGCCACCACGTTGTACAGCGCGTCCACCACCAGCGCCGGATACGGCTCGTAACCGCTGATCAGCCGCTCGATGCCCTCCCGCAGCGCGCCCAGCGCCGGGTCGTCCAGCGGGGTCTCCGGGTAGCGGGGGGCGTATCCGGCCGCCAGCAGCAGCGCGTTGCGCTCCCGCACGGGGACGTCCAGGTGCTCGGCCAGCCGCAGCACCATCTCCTCGCTGGGCCGGGAGCGGCCGGTCTCGATGAAGCTGATGTGCCGGGATGAGGAGTCCGCGCGCAGGGCCAGCTCCAGCTGGCTGACCCGCCGCTGCTCCCGCCAGGCCCGCAGCAGCGGGCCTACGCCCCGCTCGGTGGTGGAGGGGTGAGTGGTCATGCCGGGACCGTAGTCGAGAACCGGCCGTGCCGGACAGACGCACCCTCCTGACCAGGGCCTCGGCCGCCCCGCTGTGGCAGGCTGGGAGGACACAGCAGCCAGGGAAGGAGCGCGGCCCATGCCCGTCGAACCGCTGTCGCAGAAGGAGGTCGAGGACCGGCTGGCCGAGCTGCCGGGCTGGTCGCTCGACAGGGACCGCCTCATCCGCTCCTACCGGCTCGGCTCGCACTTCGCGGCGACGGCGATGGTCGTGCACATCGCCCAGGTCCAGGAGGAACTGAACCACCACTCCGACCTGACACTCGGCTACAACACCGTCTCCCTGGCCGTGCACACGCACAGCGCGGGCGGCGCCGTCACCGAGAAGGACTTCGAGCTCGCCCGCAGGGTGGAGGACCTCGCCCCCGGGCACGGGGCACACTGACCGGGTGCTCGACTACGACAAGGAAGCGGAGCGGTACGACGCCTCGCGCGGCGGCGAGCCCCGGGCGGCCGCCGCCGCACAAGCCGTGCTGAGCCTCCTGCCGCCGGACCCGCGCAGTCTGCTCGACGTCGCGTGCGGCACCGGCATCGTGACCCGCCGGCTCGCGGCCGCGGTCGACGGCATGCGGGTGACCGGCGTCGACCTCGCCCCCGCGATGGCCCGGCAGGCCTCCACCCGGCTCCCCGGCGCCGTCGTGCGCGCCGACAGCCGCCGGCTGCCCTTCCGGGACGGACAGTTCGACGCCGTGTGCAGCGTGTGGCTGCTGCACCTGGCCGCCGGACCCGCCGAGGTGCGGACCATCGTCGGCGAGTGCGCCCGGGTGCTGCGGCCCGGCGGGGTCTACGTCACCACGGTCGACAAGGCCGCCTCCCACAACGTGGGAAGTGACATCGATGTCGTGCTGTCCTCCCGGCCGCCCAGCCCGGTCCGGGACGCGGCGGCGGACGTCGAGTCCTGCGCCGCCGCCCACGGCCTGGTCCGGACCGGGCAGGCCCGTTTCACCGGTCACGGCCAAGGCCGCAGCCCTCGCCGCACCATCGCCGACCTGCGCCGGGGCTGGTTCGTCACCCTGCCGCCGGGCCACCCGCTCGCCGACGGGTTCGCCACCCGGCTGGCGCGGCTCCCCGACCAGGACCGGCCGCGCCCCGACCCCGTGTTCAGCCTGCTGGCGTTCCGGAAGGCCGGGTGAACTCCATGATCCAGTTGGTCAGCCAGGTGTCCCCGCCGTCGACGGAGAACGCCTGCTCCCAGCGGGCCGACGTGGCGGAGATGCCCGACCAGACGAACCGGACCCGCACCTCCTTGCCGTCGTGCGTGTCGTCGCCGTAGAACGCGCCGCGTCCGTCCTCGAACCGGCCGAAGACCGGCGGGAACAGGGTGCCGCTGATGCTGGAGGCCCAGTTCAGTGACCACCGCTCGGTCGCCGGGTCGAAGAGCCGCAGGGTCGCGCCCTTGGCCGACAGCCGCGGCATGTCGACCTCGTCGAGGTTCGCGGTGCCGTCGAACAACGGCAGGCACCGGCTGGTCCCCGGGAACTCCGTCCAGTCGCTGTCAGGGTCGAGGAAGTCGGTGCGGCGCCGGTGGCGCACGTCCCACGCGCCGTGGAAGAAGTCGAAGTCGTGCGGGCTGCTCATGTGCGGTCTCCTGTGGTTCCTTCGGGCAGGGAGTCGGCCAAGTAGGCCTTCAGGTCCGGGACTTCGGGGGCGAGCAGGTGCCGTACCCAGGCGTCCCGCTCGTGCAGGATCGGCGGCAGCTCCCAGACACAGCCGATCCACGGCCGCTCGGGAGTGATGAAGTGGGCCGGGTCGCGGTCCGGGCAGCCCAGTACCGGCTGGCCCGCCGCCGCGCCCTTGAAGTGCAGGACGTTGTTCCACACCCAGCTGTACGCGTTCAGATAGGCCCCGTCGTCGCCTCCCCGGTGCAGGACGACGAAGGTCGCCGGGGGAGTGCCGTCCGGCTCCGGCAGCAGCTCCGGCAGGATCGCGTACGCCGCCTGCTCGACGCCGGGCTCGATGCCCGCCGGGTCGGTGGTGACGTGGTAGCGCTTGACGTGCCGCCCGGCCACCTCGACGGGCGGGAGCACGGTCAGCAGTTTCTCGGTGAAGCCCATGCCGGGACGCTAGGCCCGCTTCACTGACATCCTGTGTCAGTGAAGTCCAGCCGACTCGTCTCCATCCTCCTGCTGCTCCAGACCCGCGGCCGGATGACCGCCGCCCGGCTCGCCGAGGAGCTGGAGGTGTCGGTGCGCACGGTGTACCGTGACATCGAGGCCCTGAGCGCGGCCGGCGTCCCGCTGTACGGCGACGCGGGCCACGCCGGCGGCTACCGCCTGCTCGACGGCTACCGCACCCGCCTCACCGGCCTCACCGCCGACGAGGCCGAGGCCCTCTTCCTCGCCGGCGCCCCCGGTCCGGCCGCCCAACTGGGCCTCGGCTCCGTCCTCGCCGCCGCGCAGCTCAAGGTCCGGGCCGCCCTGCCGTCCGAACTGCGCCCGCACGCCGACCGGATCAGCGGCCGCTTCCACCTCGACGCGCCCGGCTGGTACGCCGACGCCGACGAGACGCCGCACCTCCCGGCAGTGGCCGACGCCGTCTGGAACTGCCGCGCCCTGCACGTCCGGTACCGCCGCTGGCGTGAGCCCACCGACGTGGAGCGCCGCCTGGAACCGTACGGACTCGTCCTCAAGGCGGGCCGCTGGTACGTCGTCGCCGGCCCGGGCCCCCGCACCTACCGGGTCGACCAGATCCTCCGACTCGCCGCCACCGACGAGGAGTTCACCCGACCCGACGACTTCGACCTGGCCGGGTACTGGGCGGCGTACCAGCGCGACTTCCACCACCGCCTGCGAGCCGACCGGGCCGTGGTCCGGCTGGCTCCGGGCGTGACACTCACCGGGTCGGCGCCGACCGACGCACACGTGGAGGAGGACGGCTGGACACGGGTCACCGTCTCCATCGAGTCCGTCGACCACGCCCACGCCGAGTTCCTGCGCATGGGCAGCGGTGTCGAGGTGCTGGAACCCCTCGAACTGCGCGACAGGATCGCCCGGACGGCGGCCGAACTGGTCGAGCGGTACGGCGACCCGCGCGCCTCCGGCTGAGCCCGAGGGCGCACACCGTTTCCGGTACACGCCCTCGAACCGCCCGGTCAGGCAGCCGTGCAGGTCTGCTCACCCAGCTTGAACACGGCCGGTTTCGTGTTCGTGTCCGACCGGTTCGCCGTGAAGCCGAAGCTCACCGACGAACCCGCCGCCACGTTCGCGTTCCAGCCGACGTTCTTCGCCGTCACCGCCGAACCCGACTGTGTCGCCTCGGCGTTCCACGCCTGGGTCAGCTTCTGGCCGTCGGGGAAGGTCCAGCCCAGTGACCAGCCGTTCCAGGCGGTCGTGCCGGTGTTGGTGAGCTGGACGTCCGCCTGGAAGCCGCCCGACCACTGGCTGGTCACCTTGTACGCCACCTTGCAGGCGCCCGTCGGCGACGGGTCGGGGCCCGGCCCCGGATCCGTGGTGCCGCCGCCGGAGCTGTCGCCGTAGATGACGCCGCGGCCGTTCGTGGAGACGTAGACACGGCCGTACACCCGCGGGTCGCCGGTGATCGCCGCGCCCGTCCAGCCCCACTGGTGTGTTCCGTCGTTGACGCGGGTCCAGTTCGCGCCCTTGTCCGTGGAGCGGAAGATGCCGCGGACGCCGCCGATCTTCGCACTGGTGTAGAGGGTCTGGTAGGAGGAGCCGGGTGCCGCCTTGCCGAAGCCGATGGTGTCGGCCTGCTCCACGTTCGGGAGTTTGGTGAAGCTCGCCCCGCCGTCCGTGGAGTGCCACAGCCCGTACGCGCCGTCCGACGCGCCGCCCGCCAGCCACACATCGCCCTTCCCGCCGGGCAGCGCCTTGAAGCGGACGCTGTCACCGCTCGGCAGTTCGCCGGCCGGGGACTTGGCGAAGGTCGCCCCGCCGTCCGTACTGACGTAGAACGCGCCGGACTTGAAGCCGTAGAAGGTCTTCGGGTCGACCCGGTCCGACTCGACGATCGCCCCCGCGGGAATCCCGGAGGAGGCCTGCCACGACGTGCCGAAGCCGGTCGCGTGGTGCACGCCCGCCCCCTCGGGGCTCCACACGAACCGGCTGCCGTCGGCCGCCGACGCGACCGTGCCGCCGCCGCTCACACCCGAGGGGTCGGTCCCGGCGAACCAGTTGGCGCCGTTGTCCGTCGAGAACGCGATGTGCGGCCCCGAGTCGAGGTTGCCCACCCGTACCACCGTGTTCGGGTTCGACTCGGCGAAGTCCAGGCTCGTGGTCGTCGTGAAGTTCGGCTGGGTGAACATCATCGACGGCACCTTCGTCAGGTCCGTGTGCCGGAAGCCGCCGATGTCACCGAGCGCGCTCAGCAGCGGGGCGCCGGACGGGGGAGAGGCGAGGTCGTTGACCGCCGTCTCCTCCAGGCCCTGCACCATCGGTTTGATGGCGAACTTGCTTCCGCTGTCCCAGTTCGTGAGGTTCTCGGTGCCGTAGATCGTCGCACCCGTCCCGTACATCATGCGGTTGGAGTTGAACGGGTCGATCTCCAGGGCTTCCGTCATCCACCCCAGCTTCGGCGTCTGCTCGGGCGGCCGCGGGTTGGCGCCCCAGGTCAGCCACGGCGAGGACGAGACGTCCATCGTGTAGCGGTTCTCGCGGTTGGGGTACGACGTGGAGTCCCACGCCCTGGTCCAGGTCCCACCGCTGTCCGTGGAGCGGAAGATCTGCGTGTCCGGCCACCAGGCGCTGTACGCGGTCGCCATGACCGTGCCCGGCTTCTGCCGGTCCACCGTCAGCCCGCTGAAGCCGTAGAAGGTGTCCGCCTCCGCCACCGGGCTGATGTTCGTCCACGCCCCGGTCCCGGTCGCGTACCGCCACAACTGGCCCTTCCCGCCGTCGTACGGGCCGCCCTTGTCGCTGTAGGCGAGGTAGAGGTAGCCGTTCTTCGCGTCCAGGACGCCCTTGTGGGCCAGGTAGCCGGTGGGCTGCCCGGCCAGCCGCTGCCAGGTCGCGCCCGCGTCCGTCGACCGGTACACCGCGTTGTCCTTGTCGGCGACCCCGACGTAGATCGTCTTCGTGGCGTTGCCGGCCGCACCCGTGGACTCGTCGAAGGTCACCCAGACGATGCCCTGGTTGTCGCTCGAGTAGCCGGACGTGTCGCTCGGATCCGCCACGTAGTTGCCCACGTTGGGGAAGTTCGCGACCTGCGACCAGGTCACGCCCGAGTCCGTCGACCGCCACAGCCCCTTGCCGCTGGGCGCGCCCAGGTACAGCACGCTGTTCCGGTTCGGGTCGACGGCCAGCCGCTCGCCCATGCCCCGCCCCGGCATGTTCCCGCCCAGCTTGAACGGCAGGTCGGCCTTCCGCCAGCTCGCGCCCCGGTCGGAGGAGCGCATGACCGCACCGTTCTTCGGATCCCAGCTGTTCGTGTACGTCCCGACCGCCGCGTACACCCGGTTCGGATCGACGGAGTCGGACGCCATGCTGACCACGCCCGTGTGCCCCCAGTCCTCCCACCCGACCGAGTCCAGCAGCGGCGTCCAGGTCTTGGAGGACTCCTGCCAGCGGTAGGCACCGCCGATGTCCGTGCGGGCGTAGGCCAGGTTCTTCTCGGAGCGGTTGAAGACGATGCCGGGTACGAACCCGCCCCCGTCGATCCGGGCGTTCTTCCAGGTGTACGTGTCCGCGGCGAGCTTCGTCCCCGCGGGATCGGCGGCCAGGGCGGTGGGGGCGCCCGACAGCAGGCCGGCCGCGAGCGCCAGCACGGCCGTGAGGATACGGGTTCTTCGCACGGTGGGGTCCTTCCGTGAGGGGAACGTGCGAGGGCCGGGCGGCTCCCGTGCGGGTGGAGCCGCCCGACCGTGGCCCCGCGTCAGGTGCAGGGCCGGGTACGCGGAGCTTCGGACGCACCTACTTCTCGGCGGAGCGCCCGGCGGGGGCTATTCGAGAAGCTCCGCGTACGAGCCCATGGCCAAGGCGATGTCCGCCTGAGCCCAGAACCGGTGGTACGTGAAGGACGGCACCGCACCGCCCGCGAGGTAACTCTCGATCTTCGACCAGGCGGGATCGTCCTCGTAGAAGGACCGGATCGAGTCGAACGTCGACGACGAGTTGATCGCGTCACCGTTCGGCATCGTGCCCGTCCAGCCACTCGGGATCGACACGGGGTCGTCGAACCGGTTGTAGTCCGCGCGGTTCTCCGGGACGGAAACCCCGATGTCGTCCTGGTGGTTCGCCCACATACCGTCCAGCAGCTTCTTCGCCGCCGCCGCGGCCTCCGTGTCACCGGAGCGGTCGGCGTAGTACGTCAGGGTCTTGGCGTACGCGGCCGCCACACCGACGTCGTTGGTGTAGTCGGCGACGGTGACGTGCAGCCCGCTGTTGGAGCCGGGGCTGGAGGCGTTCCAGGTGTCGGGCTGGCCCGACCACTGGAGCGTCGACGGGATGCGGTACGTGCCGTCCGGGTTGAACGTGGTCTTGGACAGCGCCCAGTCGACCCACTTGTCGAGGACCGTCTTGGCCTGCGCGTTCCCCGTCTGCTGGTACAGCTCGGCGACCCGCTCCATGGACCACGCCTGGAAGCCGAACCACTGGTTGGACGGCGGGTCGTGGTAGACCGGCTTCTCGTCGTAGTACATGCCGTAGAACGTCGACTTCCCGGCGGGCGGGGTCGCGTACCGGCCCGCCCAGCTGTTGGTCGCGCCGCCGGCGATGGCACCCTCGTCGGACTGCAGCCAGCGGTAGAACTCCAGCTGCCGGTCCATGGACTTGGCCCAGTCCGCCGCGCCCGTCGCCGACTTGGGCTTCAGCGGGGCGTAGCTGCTCAGCGCGTAAGCGGCGAGCGGGTTCTGGTAGCCGCCGTGGGCGTGGCTGGAGCCGATGCGCCAGGACCAGCCGGCCGAGGTGTCGGTGGCGCCGCCCCAGGCGTAGTACCAGGACATCAGGTAGAACGAGGCGTCCTTGCCGGTGCCCGCGGGGCAGGTCGAGGGCCCGACGCAGTTGCCGACCTTCTTGAAGTACTTGTCGAACATCGAGTAGCGCAGGTAGTCGCCCATCTTGGCGGCCTTGCCGACCGTCGCGGAGACGTCGGAGCCCTTGCCCTGCTCCTTCGCCCACAGATCCGCCCAGTAGGCGGCCTGCACGGCCCGTGCGTCGGCGTCCGGCGCGTTGGTGAACTTCCACTGCTTGGCGTAGGAGGCGTCACCGGTGAACAGGTCCAGATAGCCGTTCTTGCCGCCGTACTTGAAGGCGTCGCAGGTCGGCTGCGGCACCGTCTCCCACACCGACTCCTGCGGGCCGCGCTGGAAGGTGTTGATGTACGACGGGCCGGTGTCCGACGGTCCCGCCTCGCACTTGCCGGGCGAGTTGCCGTAGCCGTAGACGTTGTCGACGTCCTGGAGCCAGTGCATGCCGTAGACGTCGTCCGTGCCGTACGCGCTCTTCAGCTCGGCCGCGATCGGGTCCCGGCCGACCGAGACACCGGTGTCGAGCTTGGCCGGGTACTCGCCGGGTGTGTCCAGCTCGGGCGCGTAGGTCGCCGGCTTGGAGGCGTTGTAGAAGGAGTTGGTCGGCTGGTCGGCCTTGGTGGGGATCATGTACTTCTCCATGAGATCCCACGCGCCGTTGAACTTGGACCAGTCACCGGTCACCTTGCCGTACATGGCCTGGAGCCACAGGAGGTAGCTGTACGCCTCCGAGGTGGTCTCGTGACCGTGGTCCGGCGCCTCGACGATCAGCGTCTCGACCGAGTGGTAGGGAATGCCCTCGGGGGAGAAGTAGCCGTTCGCCGGGTTGGTGATCTTCCCGTAGAGCTCCAGGAAGCGGGCGTCGTACACCTTCGCCGCCGCCAGCTGGGTGACGGTGACCGAGGCCTTCGCGTGGCCCGCGGCCGTCGACTCGAACACGGCGGAACCGGTACCGGAGCCCGCGGCCGTGACGGTCACCTTCTGTGCGGTGTTCCAGTTCTGCGGGGTGAAGGTCAGCGAGGCGCCGGCCGAGACCGACAGCCCCGAGTTGCCGCTCGCGCGGGCCGAGGTCACCGTCACGTTCGCGGACGGCTGCTTGGACAGCTTCACCTCGTAGGTGCCCGACTTGCCCGACTGGACGCCCAGTTGGAGCGGCGAGGCGACGACGGTGGGACCGGAGGCGACGGTGATGCCGACCGGGGTGGAGTCGGCGGAGGCGCCCATGCTGTCGTGCGCCTTCGCCACCAGCGAATGACTGCCCACGGCCAAGTCGGAGCCGGAGAGCGTGTAGGGCGCGCTCGTGTCCGTGCCCAGCAGCTTGGTGTCGTCGTAGAACTCCACCTTGCTGATCGTGGCGTTGTCCGCGGCGGCGGCGGTGGCCGCCAGCGGCACCGCCTGGCCCTGGGTGTAGACGGCGCCGGCGGTCGGGCTGGTCAGCACGGTGATCGGCGGCTGGTGCGCGCCGGTGCACGGTGTGCCGTTGACCGAGAAGGACGTCGGTGCGGTGTTGCCGCCGCTGTAGGAGAACTGGGCGCCGGTGGAGACGGCGGCCCCCGCGGCGACCCGTGCGTTGTGGGCGGCGTTCTTCACGGTGATGTTCTGGCCGGACTGCGACCAGGTGCCGTTCCAGCCGTTGCCCAGCTTCTGGTTGCCGGAGTAGGCGTAGGTCAGCGTCCAGCCGTCGATGGCGTCCGTGCCGCGGTTGGTGAGGGTCAGGTCCACCGTGAAACCGGAGCCCCAGTCGTTCGTCTTGTAGTCGACACTGCACTGAAGTGGCGCTGCCTGCGCGGGAGTCGACCCCGAGGAGAGCATCGTCAACGGAAGCGCGAGAGCTGCGAGGGCGGCGGTCCACAACCGCCGTACCGCTCCGCGTCTCCGGGGTGGGGGATGCATGGTGCTGGTTCCTCCTTGCGGCTCGGAGAAGTCAAGGCTTGAACCAGTGGGAGCGCTCCCATAGTGCGGACACGTCAGGTACCGGTCAAGGTCCTTGAAGAGTCGAAAAGATTCGACGCCCCGCGTTGAGCAAAAGTCAGCAACTCCCCTGTTCTTTACCGTCACTTGGCGCTACCTTCCTTGACACCAGTGGGAGCGGTTCCATCAGTCGACGCGTCCGTCACGGCACGCCCGACCTGCAAGGAGTCGCTCATGCGACACCCCCCGCGTTCAGTACTTTGAGCCGCCGCCGGCGCGAGACGCCGCGTGCGGCGGACGGTTGCTGCCCCGCGTCGGCCCCGTACGGCGCCGCACCGGCTCCGGCATGCCCGCGAAAGCCTCACGGCACCCGAAGAACCCCCCACGCTCCGCGGAAATCGCAAGGAACCCAACGGAAGAGGGACCCCCACTCATGAGCCGTACGAGAACCGCGTTACTGGCCGCCATGGCCCTGGTAGCCGGCGCGACCGGCACCGCGTTCGCCGTCGACCCGGGCGGCGCCGGCATCGCCGCCGTCCCCTGCACCGTCGACTACAAGATCCAGAACGAGTGGAGCACCGGCTTCACCGCCGCCGTGACCGTCACCAACAACAGCGCCGCCAAGTCGTCGTGGTCGCTGAAGTGGTCGTACGCCGGGAACCAGAAGGTCACCAGCGGCTGGAACGCCAAGCTGAGCCAGAGCGGTGCCGCCGTCACCGCGGCCAACGAGAGCTACAACGCCCAGCTGGCGACCGGCGGTTCGGTCAGCTTCGGCTTCCAGGGCAGCTACAGCGGCAGCAACGCGATCCCGGCCACCTTCACCCTCGACGGCGTGACCTGCAACGTCGACGGCGGCGGCCCCGGCGGCCCCACGGATCCGCCGGACCCGGGCGGCCCGTCCAACCGGGTGAACAACCCCTACGAGGGCGCGAAGGTGTACGTGAACCCGGAGTGGTCCGCCAAGGCCGCCGCCGAGCCGGGCGGCAGCCGCGTCGCCAACCAGCCCACGGGTGTCTGGCTGGACCGGACCGCGGCCATCAACGGCGCGGGCGGCAAGATGGGCCTGCGTGCCCACCTCGACGAGGCACTGCGCCAGAAGGGCTCCGGCGAACTCGTCGTCCAGCTCGTCATCTACAACCTGCCCGGCCGGGACTGCTCCGCCCTCGCCTCCAACGGCGAGCTCGGCCCGACGGAGATCGACCGGTACAAGACGGAGTACATCGACCCGATCAAGGCGATCCTCGCCGATTCGAAGTACTCCTCGCTGCGGATCGTCACCACGGTCGAGATCGACTCGCTGCCGAATCTCGTCACCAACACCGGCAGCCGCCCGACGGCCGTCCCGCAGTGCGACGTGATGAAGGCCAACGGCAACTACGTCAAGGGTGTCGGCTACGCGCTGAACAAGCTCGGCGACGTGCCCAACGTCTACAACTACGTCGACGCCGGGCACCACGGCTGGATCGGCTGGGACGACAACTTCGGCCCCACCGCCACCATCATGAAGGAGGCGGCGACCGCCGAGGGCGCCACGGTGAACGACGTCCACGGCTTCATCACCAACACGGCGAACTACAGCGCCCTGAAGGAGAACAACTTCACCATCAACGACACCGTGGCCGGGAAGTCCGTCCGCGAGTCGAAGTGGGTCGACTGGAACCGCTACGTCGACGAGCTGTCCTATGCCCAGGCCTTCCGCAACCAGCTGGTCTCGACGGGCTTCAACTCGGGCATCGGCATGCTGATCGACACCTCCCGCAATGGTTGGGGCGGCACCGCACGGCCCACCGGACCGGGCGCGACGACCAGCGTCGACACATACGTCGACGGCGGGCGCTACGACCGCCGTTTCAACACCGGCAACTGGTGCAACCAGTCCGGAGCCGGTCTCGGCGAGCGCCCGCAGGCCGCCCCGGCGGCGGGGATCGACGCGTACGTGTGGATGAAGCCGCCGGGCGAGTCCGACGGGGCGAGCAAGGCCATCCCGAACGACGAGGGCAAGGGCTTCGACCGCATGTGCGACCCGACCTACACGGGCAACCCGCGCAACAACAACAACATGTCCGGTGCCCTGCCGGACGCGCCGCTGTCCGGTCACTGGTTCTCCGCCCAGTTCCGGCAGCTGATGCAGAACGCGTACCCGCCGCTGTCGTGACCCGCTCCTGCTGAACCGCTGATCCGCCGGGGCCCCGGGCCCCGGCGGATTTTGCGGGACCGGCAACAGCAGTGGCCTCCGCCCGGTGCGTCGGCGCACGCTGACCGCATCCGAGCGAGAGGCTGACCACCATGGCGCACGACCACGACCACGACCCCGTTCACCGGCAGGGCCACGCCCACCACGACCACACCGACATCGACTGGGCGGCGATGGCCCCGATGCTGGAGTCCGAGGCGGAGCTGTTCACGTCGCTGTACGAGCGGGCCCTGGCCTGGCTGGCGAAGGAGGTGACCGAACCGGGCCTGATCGTCGACGCGGGCAGCGGACCCGGCGTCGTGTCGTGCCTGTTCGCCGAGACGTTCCCGGGCGCGCGGATCGTCGCCGTGGACGGCTCCGAGCCGCTGCTGGAACGGGCCCGGGCACGGGCACAGCGGCAGGGGGTGGCCGACCGTTTCGGCACGATCGCCGGTGAACTCCCGGACGTCCTGAGCGAGTTGGACTACCCGGCCGATCTGCTGTGGGCGAGCCGCACCCTGCATCACCTCGGCGACCAGCGGGCCGGGCTCGCCGCGTTCGCGGACCGGCTGGCGCCCGGCGGCACCCTGGCCCTCATGGAGGGCGGGCTGCCCGCACGGTTCCTGCCCCGCGACATCGGCATCGGCCGCCCCGGGCTCCAGGCGCGCATGGACGCGCTGCAGGAGGAGTGGTTCACGAAGATGCGGCAGGACCTCCAGGGCCATGTCGCAGAGCCGGAGAACTGGCCCGCCCTGCTGTCCGCCGCGGGCCTGAAGCACACCCGGACGCACAGCTTCCTCCTGGACCTTCCCGCCCCGGCCCCGGACCGCGCCCGTGCCCACGTCGTCGACTCCCTCACCCGCTTCCGCGACACCCTCGCGGAGGGCCTCGACCACGACGACCGCACCACTCTCGACCGCCTCCTCGACCCCGGCGACCGGGCGAGCGTGCACCACCGCCAGGACGTGTTCGTGCTGGCGGCCCACACCGTGCACACGGCGGTCCGGCCCGCCTAGCTCCAAGCCCCTTGACTTCGAGAGCGCTTCAACTGATGGACTCCCCGGCATCGCACACCGGCCCACATCACAGGGGGAATCCATGTCCGACTCTCAGGTCGCGCTCATCACCGGCGGGGGCAGCGGGATCGGCGCCGCGGTCGCCCGGCAACTGCTGGACGCCGGGCACCGGGTGGCCGTTACCGGGCGGGGGGAGGAGCGGCTGCGCGCCTTCGCCGAGGAACTCGGACGTCCCGAAGGGCTGCTGACGCTCGTCGGTGACACCGCCGTGTACGACGACGTCCGCTCGGCGGTGGACAGCACCCTCAAGGCGTTCGGACGGCTGGACACCGTCGTGGCCAACGCCGGTTCCGCCACCCACGACACGGTCGCCGAGGGGGACCCGGACGGCTGGCGGGACATGGTGCTGACCAACGTCCTCGGGCCCGCACTGCTGATCCGGGCGTCCATCGACGCGCTGAAGGAGACCCGCGGCCGGATCGTGCTGGTCGGCAGCGTCGCCGGGTTCGTGCACGGACCGGGCAACCTCTATGGGGCGACGAAGTGGGCCGTGACCGGGCTCGCCGAGAACACCCGGCGGCAGGTGACCGAGTGGGGCGTGGGCGTCACCCTGGTCGCGCCGGGCCGGACGGAGACCCCCTTCTGGGACTCCTACGGCAGCCTGCCGCCCGGCCATCTCCTCACGGCCGGGCAGATCGCCGACTCGGTGGTCTGGGCGATTCGCCAGCCGGCCGGTGTCGATGTCAACACCGTCGTCATACGGCCGGTGGGCCAGCCGGTCTGAGACGGCGGAAACGACAGCGCCCCGGCCCGGGCCCCACGAAGGGGCTCCGGGCCGGGGCGCTGTCGGTGCTCCGGCCCTGTGAGGGAGTCCGGACCCGGGCGCCGCCGGTACGGCTCAGGCTCCGTTGAACTCCGCCGGGTCCGGGCCGAGGCGCCGGTCCTCGTTCAGGGCGCTGATCGCCGCGAGGTCCTCGTCGTCGAGGCTGAAGTCGAACACCTCGATGTTCTCCTT
This sequence comes from Streptomyces sp. NPDC024017, assembly GCF_040638895.1. Lineage (NCBI taxonomy): Bacteria > Bacillati > Actinomycetota > Actinomycetes > Kitasatosporales > Streptomycetaceae > Streptomyces > Streptomyces sp. NPDC024017. The sequence continues at coordinate 225,822 of NZ_JBEZYZ010000004.1, forward strand.
GATCCGCGACGGCGTCACGGACTTCGGGATCACCACGTTGCCCAGCTGGAGGTGCCAGCGCAGCACGACCTGGGCCGGGGTGCGGTCGTGCTTCCGGGCGATGGCCACGATCGCCGGGACCTCCAGCAGACCCTTGCCCTGGCCGAGCGGCGACCAGGCCTCCGTGGCGATGCCCTGCTCCGCGTGGTACTCGCGGGCGGCGCTCTGCTGGAGGTGCGGGTGCAACTCGATCTGGTTCACCGCCGGGACGACCGACGTCTCACCGATCAGCTTCTGAAGGTGCTCGGGAAGGAAGTTGGAGACACCGATGGCCCGGATCCGGCCGTCGGCGTGCAGCTTCTCGAACGCCTTGTAGGTGTCGACGTACAGACCCCGCTCCGGCGTCGGCCAGTGGATCAGGTACAGGTCGACGTAGTCCAGGCCGAGCTTCTCCAGCGACGTGTCGAAGGCGCGCAGCGTGGAGTCGTACCCCTGGTCGGCGTTCCAGAGCTTCGTGGTGACGAAGAGCTCCTCGCGGGGCAGACCGGCGGCGGCGATGGCCTTGCCGGTGCCCTCCTCGTTGCCGTAGATCGCCGCTGTGTCGATGCTGCGGTACCCGGCCTCCAGCGCCGCCGCGACGGCCGTCTCGGCCTCGTCGTCCGGCACCTGCCAGACGCCGAAGCCCAGCTGGGGCATCTCGACGCCGTTGTTCAGGATGATCGGGGGGACCTTGCTCACGAGCTCTCGATCCTTCGGTAAGTGGTCAGGTGTACTCCCATCGTCAACGATCACGGGCGGTGATGCATTCCTGACGGGAGAATTCCGAAGCCACACCTGCCCCGTGAGGCGCACGTCACGCCCGGTAGAGCGCCTCGACCTCGTTCTCGTAGGCCTTCTCGATGGCCTTCCGCTTCAGCTTCAGCGACGGGGTCAGCAACCCGTGCTCCTCCGTGAACGGCTGGGCCAGTATGCGGAAGGTGCGGATCGACTCGGCCTGCGATACGAGGGTGTTGGCGGCGACCACCGCGCGGCGCACCTCCGTCTCCAGATCCGCGTCGCGCACCAGCTCCGCCGGGGTCATCTGCGGCTTGGCCCGCATGGCCAGCCAGTGCTCCACGGCCTCCTGGTCGAGGGTGACCAGGGCGGCGATGTACGGGCGGTCGTTGCCCACGAGGATGCACTGGTTGACCAGCGGATGGTCCCGGACGCGTTCCTCCAGTACCCCGGGCGAAACGCTCTTGCCGCCCGAAGTGACCAGGATCTCCTTCTTGCGGCCGGTGATGGTGAGGAAGCCGTCCTCGTCCAGCGCGCCGAGGTCGCCGGTGGCGAGCCAGCCGTCGTGCAGGGTCGCGTCGGTGGCCTTCTGGTTGTTGAGGTACCCCTGGAACACGTTCTCGCCGTGCAGCCAGATCTCGCCGTCGTCCGCGATGTGCACGGTCATGCCGGGGATGGGCTGCCCGACCGTGCCGAACCGGGTGCGCCCGGGCGGGTTGGCGGTCGCGGCGGCCGTGGACTCCGTCAGGCCGTAGCCCTCGTAGATGTGCACGCCCGCCCCGGCGAAGAACAGCCCGAGCCGGCGGTCCATCGCCGAGCCGCCGGACATGGCGTGCTTGATGCGGCCGCCCATCGCGGCGCGGATCTTGCCGTAGACGAGTTTGTCGAACAGCTGGTGCTGCATGCGCAGGCCCGCCGACGGGCCGGGGCCGATGCCCCAGGCCTTGGCCTCCATCGCGTCCGCGTACTTGATCGCGATGTCGACGGCCTTCTCGAAGGGGCCGGAGCGGCCCTCCTTCTCGGCCTTGCGGCGGGCCGCGTTGAACACCTTCTCGAAGATGTACGGCACGGCCAGGAAGAACGTCGGCTTGAACGCGGCCAGATCCGGCAGCAGGGCCGCCGCGTTCAGCTGCGGCTGATGGCCGAACTTCACCTTGCCGCGGATCCCGGCGACCTGGACCATGCGCCCGAACACGTGCGCGAGCGGCAGGAACAGCAGGGTCGCCGCCTCGTCGCCGCGCTTGGAGTGGAACACCGGCTCCCAGCGCTCGATGACGGTGTCCGCCTCGTACATGAAGTTGCCGTGCGTGAGGACACAGCCCTTGGGGCGGCCGGTGGTGCCCGAGGTGTAGATGATCGTGGCGACCGAGTCGGGTGTGACGGCCTGCCGGTGGCGGTGCACCATCTCGTCGTCGAGGTGCGCGCCCGCGTCGTACAGCTCGTGCACGGCGCCGGAGTCGAGCTGCCACAGCCGGCGCAGCTGGGGCAGCCGGTCGATGACGGTGGCGATCGTCATCGCGTGGTCCTCGTGCTCCACGACCGCGGCCGTCACCTCGGCGTCGTACAGCATCCAGAAGCACTGCTCGGCCGAGGACGTCGGATAGACCGGAACGACCTGGGCGCCGATCGTCCACAGCGCGTAGTCGAACAGGGTCCACTCGTAGCGCGTACGGGACATGATCGCGACCCGGTCGCCGAACCGGATGCCGCTCGCCAGCAGGCCTTTGGCCAGGGCGAGCACCTCGTCACGGAACTCGGCGCTGGTGACGTCCCGCCACTGGCCGGACTCGTCCTTGCGGCCCAGCGCGATGTGCAGCGGGTCTTCCTGGGCATGCTCGAAGACCACGTCGGCCAGACCGCCCACCGGAGGTGCCAACGCCAACGGAGGGTTGGTGAACTCGCGCAAACCCCGCTCCCCGCTCCTCAGCGCTCCTGTCGAGTGACGCCCCGCACAGCGCCGTGAAAGCTACCCCACCCGGCCAGGGGGCGGGAGGGGGTACGAAGGCGAGCACCGCTCTTGTATGCGCTGGTCAGCGAGGGAAAAAGCGCTCACATGGGGAAGGGTCGGACACAATCCTGACGGTTGAGTAAGTTTCGGTGCCGTAATCTCCACCGAATCTGTACGAGTCCAGCTGCGGTGCGATGCGCCTTCGAACGGGGTCACTTCTGTCAGCGGGGCGGCGGCGGATTCTGTCACTCCGCTTCCGTCGAACGCGACCGATCGGGCAGGTCACAGCCCCTTGCGCGCGCTGCGGTGCAGCCGGTCCCCGCCCGCCAGGATCGCTGCCGCCAGGGCGTCCGCCGCGCCCTGGGCGGACGGCCGGCGCCGGCCGTGCACCAGGACGAAGTCGACCTGCCCCAGTTCCGGCAGCCCCGCCCGGTCCGGGACCCGGACCAGTCCCGGCGGGATGAGGCCGCGGGAGTGGGCCATCACGCCGAGGCCGGCCCGGGCCGCCGCGACGAGGCCGTTGAGACTGCCGCTGGTGCACACCACGCGCCACTCGCGGCCCTGCCGCTCCAGGGCCTCCAGGGCGAGCGCGCGGGTGATGCCCGGCGGCGGGTAGACGATGAGCGGCACCGGTCGGTCCGGGTCGAGCCGCAGGCGTTCCGCGCCGATCCACACCAGCCGGTCGTGCCGGACCAGCTCGCCCCGCGGGTCCTCGGGCCGGCGCTTGGCCAGGACGAGGTCCAGCTTCCCGGCGGCCAGCTGCTCGTGCAGCGTGCCCGACAGCTCGACCGTCAGCTCCAGGTCGACCTCCGGGTGCTCGTGCCGGAAGCCCTCGAGGATCTCGGGCAGCCGGGTCAGCACGAAGTCCTCCGAGGCGCCGAAGCGCAGCCGGCCGCGCAACCGCGTGCCCGCGAAGAAGGCCGCCGCCTGCTCGTGCACCTCCAGGATCCGGCGCGCGAAGCCGAGCATGGCCTCGCCGTCCTCGGTCAGCTCCACCGAGTGCGTGTCCCGGGTGAACAGCGTCCGCCCGGCGGCGTCCTCCAGTCGTCGCACGTGCTGGCTGACCGTCGACTGCCGCAGCCCGAGCCGCCGCGCGGCCTGCGTGAAGCTCAGCGTCTGCGCCACCGACAGGAACGTGCGCAGATGGGACGGGTCGTACATGGCTCCACGTTATCGCGGATCGCGATGACAGTGAGAGCCGTATACGGGATTCCCGATCGCCGAGCCGGGGAGCAGGATGGAAGGGGGCCGTTGCGGCCCCGGACCGACCGAAGTACAAGCAAGTGGAGCACCGTGAAACGCCTGCACTGGCCGAGTTGGATGCCGATCGACCCCTACATCCTGCTGCTTCTCGGGACGGTGGGCCTCGCCGCACTGTTCCCGGCGCGCGGGTCGGCCGCCGATGTCGCCTCCGGTGCCTCCACGGCCGCGGTCGCTCTCCTCTTCTTCCTGTACGGCGCCAGGCTGTCCACCCGTGAGGCGCTCGACGGCCTGCGGCACTGGAGGCTCCACGTCACGGTCCTGGCCTGCACCTTCCTCGTCTTCCCGCTGCTCGGGCTCGCGGCCCGCGGGCTGGTGCCGGTGATCCTGACGCACCCGCTCTACCAGGGCCTGCTCTTCCTCACGCTCGTCCCGTCGACCGTCCAGTCGTCGATCGCCTTCACCTCGATGGCCCGCGGCAACGTGCCCGCCGCGATCTGCGCGGGCTCCTTCTCCTCCCTCGTCGGCATCATCGCCACCCCGCTGCTCGCGGCCTCGCTGCTCGGCAGCAGCGGCGGCTTCTCCGCCGACTCGCTGCTGAAGATCGTGCTGCAACTGCTCGTGCCGTTCCTCGCCGGGCAGTTGCTGCGCCGCTGGATCGGCGGCTTCGTCGCACGCCACAAGAAGGTCCTCGGACTCGTGGACCGCGGGTCGATCCTGCTCGTCGTCTACACCGCGTTCAGCGCGGGCATGGTGCAGGGCATCTGGCACCAGGTCAGCCCCGCCCGGCTGGGCGGGCTGTTCGCCGTGGAGGCGGTGATCCTCGCCGTGATGCTCCTGCTGACCTGGTACGGCGGCAAGGCGCTTCGCTTCGGCCGCGCGGACCGGATCGCGATCCAGTTCGCGGGCTCGAAGAAGTCCCTGGCCGCCGGGCTGCCCATGGCCAGTGTCCTGTTCGGCGCGCAGGCGGCGCTCGCCGTGCTGCCGCTGATGCTCTTCCACCAGATGCAGCTGATCGTGTGCGCCGTGATCGCCAAGCGGCGCGCGCAGGACCCGGCGCCGGAGGTCAGCGCGCCGGAGCGAGCCGCAGCGTCACGAACCGCGGTCGGTACAGGGACACGTTCCGGCTGAGCTGGGCGGCGGCGCCCGTGGTCTCCAGCCAGTTGACGTCGTAGCTCAGGACGAGCCGCCCGTCGCCGCTCAGCACCGGATGCGCCTGCGGGTTGTAGGCGGCCACCTGCCCCTGCGGCAGCGGCGGGCTGAACTCCTTGGCCGGCCCGTGCCACGGCCCGGCGGGTGAGCAGGCCCAGTAGGACGCCACGGTGGTCAGCCCCTTCGGGCCGGCGGCCATCGTGAACAGCGCGTACGTGCCGCCGGTCCGGACGACCGAGAACGCGCTGCCCACGCCCTTGCGCCGCCCGTCCCCGAGCACCGGCCGGGGACGGGCCCCGGGCACCCATGCCGAGCCGCTCCAGTACTGCCAGGCCGCCGGATCCGCGAGCCTGCCCTCCGGTACGCGGGCCGCGTACGCGTGCGAGGCGGGGCGGGAGGCCGCCCGGCCGTCGTCGCCGCCGTACACATAGGTCCAGCCGTCCTCCTCGACCAGCGTCGTGCCGAACAGCACACGCCGGGACGGGTCGGGGACCAACTGCTGGTCGAGCACCTTGACGATCGACTCCAGGCGCAGGCCGGGCAGCGACAGGGTGGCGACCTCGGTGGCGGTGGGCACGCCGTAGATCCAGGGGGCCTGCCCCGCCGTGCGCACCCACAGCAGGACCCGGACGACCTGCTCCGAGGAGCCGGGGGAGCGGGGTTCGACGCGGGCGGCGACCGGCCAGCGCCACTGGTTCGGTGCCGGGTCGGCGAACAGCGGGGCGGGCAGGGTGGTGTCGAGCCGGCCGTCGCGCATCAGCACGGCCGAGTTGCGCACCAGCGGCGTGGTGGCGTCCCGCCAGGCGTAGGACTCGCCGTGCGGATTGGGCGGACCGTACACCCGGCCCAGGTAGGTGTCCGAGAACAGCCACAGCACCCGGCCGTCCGGCAGCCGCACCGAGTGGGTGCCGTCGCCGCCGGTCCAGTCGTCCGTGCGGCTCGCGTCGTCGCCGTAGCGGGCGAACTCGGCGGTGAGGCCCTCGTCCGCCTTCCAGGAGCCGACCGTGAGCGCCTGACAGGTCCGGTCGTCGTCCGAACCGTCGTCGTCCGGCAGGGCGATGAGCAGCGCGGCGCCGAGAACCAGGGCCAGCAGCAGGCCGATCCCGGTTCCCGTGCGCTGTCGTGCTCGTGCTGCTCCTGAGTCGTCGGGCACGTTCCGTGACGTTAGTTGCTGCCGCGCACCTGGTCCATGGGCAGCCACAGCACCGTGCCCCGGGAGGCCGCGCCCGAGGCGCCGGAGGTCAACTCCTCGTCGCTCAGGGCCCGGTTCCACACGCGGACGTCGTCGATCGCGCCGGTGAGGAACGCCCGGCTGTCCATGCGCTGGCCGATGTGCACGCCGAACGGGGAGTTGCGGCTGACCGAGCCCGGCACATCGTCGGTGCTGAGCGCCTTGCCGTCGAGGAAGAGCGTCAGCTGCCCGCCGCCGCGGCGCAGGGCCAAGTGGTGCCAGCGGCCGTCGTTGTGGGCACCGTCGGTCCAGACCGAGGCCGACCTGACGGTCGTCGCGCCCGACCTGGTGGTGATCAGTCCCCGGACCCGGTCGCTCGCCGGTTCCCCGCGCAGCCAGATCTGCGGCTGGGTGCTGCCGATGCCGCCCATCCACAGCAAGGGCTGCTCGCCGGTCGTGGCCGTGTAGCGGAAGTGCAGCGAGGCCGTGAAGTCCCCTTCGCCGAGCGGCAGCCGGGACCGGTAGGGCAGCCGTACGGCGTCGTCGGTGCCGTCGAAGGACAGCGCGCCGCCGCGGACACCGGCCGTCCGCACGGCGCCGCCGAGCACGGCCGCCGGCCTGGCGCCCACCGCCGCGTCGCGAGTGGTCGGGTCGGCGCCCCGGCGCGGCTTCAGCCAGTCCTCGGTGAAGCGGGCGAAGCGGATCTCGTCGCGCGCGTCGACCGCGCCGCCCTCGTACAGCAGGCCCACCGTCGTGCCGTTGACGGCCACCATGTCGGAGTAGCCGGACCAGTCCGTGGTGACGACCGTGCCCCGGTCCACGCTCTCCCAGGTGTGCCCGCCGTCGTAGGAGGAGCGGACCATCATCGTCCGGCGGCGGTCGGGGTCGGCCGGAGCGGACAGCAGCATCCGGCCGCCGAGGCGCAGGGTCGCGCCCTGGACCTGCGGGGTGTACAGGTCCGGCAGGTCGCGGAAGGGCGTGGCGAAGCTGTCGCCGCCGTCCCGGCTGAGGGTCTGGGAGCGGTGGCCCAGGTCGGTGCCGTCCTGCTCACGGCCGCTGACGAGGAGGGCGCCGTCCGCGCGTTCGGTGAGCGTCACCTCGGAGGGCTTCTGCCGGAACGTGCCGTCCTGCGCTATGGGCCAGGTGTCCGTGGCGCCGACCCGCCAGGAGTCGCCGCCGTCGTCGCTGACGACGAGCGCGGCGTGGTTGGCGGAGACCCGGCTGCCGTTCCACGTCTCGGTGTTGACGCCGAACACGAGCCGCCCGGCGTGCTTGCCGCGGGTCAGCTGGATGCCGTGCACGGGGCCGGTCGCGTACCAGGAGTTCCAGTGCTCGGGCAGGATCTCGTCGCTCAGATCGCGCGGCTTCGACCAGGTGCGGCCGTCGTCGTCGCTGTACTGCAGGTGCGGGGTGCGGTCGCAGGGGACGGTGCAGTTGCCGGCGTCCGTACGACCGGTGTTGTACGTCTCGGCCAGCAGGATCCGGCCGGTCCTGCGGTCGACGACGGGCGCCGGGTTGCCGTGCGTGTCGCCGGCGCCCTCGGTGACGACCTGGAGCGGCCCCCAGGTGCGGCCGCCGTCGGTGGAGCGCTTGAGGACGATGTCGATGTCGGCCGCGTCACCGCAGTTGAGGACGCGGCCCTCGGCGAAGGCGAGCAGTGTGCCGCCGGCGGTGCGCACGATCGCCGGGATCCGGAAGCAGGCGTAGCCCGGGTCCTGGGACGCCTTGAAGAGCACCTGCTGTTCGAACTCCGGTAAGGCCGTGCCGGGTTGGCTGTACGCCGCGGCGGTGGGCGCGAGCAGCGCCCCGGCGGCGGCAGCGGCTGTCAGGGTGGATCTCAGACGTGCGCGAAGACTTGACGGCATGGTGCGACCTGCCCTTCATGCGTCTGTCGGCTGGACCACCGGGGCGTGGAGCGGACATCCGGTCATTCGGACATTCCACGTCCAATGTGTGGGCCACAGACGGTACTTGGGTTTTCAGACCCCCCACAAGAAGCGTGCGTCAGGGGATCAGTACGACCTTGCCCAGGTTGGACCGCCCCTCGATCTCCCCGTGCGCCTTGGCCGCGTCCTCCAGGGCGAACTCCCCGTGGACGACGGGCCTGAGCTCGCCCGCCGCGAACAGCCGCCACAGTTCCTCGCGCCACTGCTCGTACAACTCCGGCTTCCCGCGGGCGATACGGGCCATCTGGAACCCGATCACCGACTTGGCGCCCACGAGCAGGTCGTACGCCTGGACGGTGCCGCCGCCCGAGCTGTACGCCACCAGCCGTCCCCCCGGGGCGAGTGCGGCGAGGGCCGGGGTGAGCAGTTCGCCGCCGACCGCGTCCAGGGCGTAGTCGACCGGGGTGCCCCAGCTGTCGTCGCCGTAGGTGATGACGTGGTGGTCGGCGCCGAGGCCCCGGACGAAATCGGCTTTGGCCGGGTCGGAGACGGCTCCCACGACCCGTCCGGCGCCGCGCGTCCTGGCCAGCTGCACGGCCAGATGGCCGACCCCGCTCGCGGCCGCGGTCACCAGGGCCGACTCGCCCGGCTCGGGACGGGCCGCCTCCAGGGCGCCGAGGGCGACCAGGCCGCTGCGGACCAGGGCGACCGCGTCGACGGCGCTCGCGTCCGCCGGGACCGGGGAGGCCATGGCCTCGTGCAGCAGCGCGAAGTCGGCGTAGCCGTGGCCGAAGCAGAGTCCGGTCACCCGGTCGCCGGAGCCGAAGCGGGTGACGCCCTCGCCGACCGCCACGACCTCACCGGCGATCTCACCACCGAGCGGGCCGGGCTCGGCCGCCTCGGTGACCTTGCGCACGGCCGGGAGCGTGACGCCGATCGCCTCCGCGCGCACGAGCAGCTCTCCCGGGCCGGGCTCGGGGAGCGGTGTCTCCTCCACGAACAGGGGGCCGCCTCGGGATTCGTAGCGGACGCGGCGCATCGCACCTCCGGGGTCGTTGGTGATCCCAACGAACTCGTTGGGGAGCCCAACGGTATAGGAGGATCATAGGAAGGACCAATGATTTCTTGGTTAGGCTGCGGCCATGTCGGAAGCCCCCCTCCCCGCGATCCGCTCCCTGCCCAGCTGGCTGCTCGGCCGCGCCGCCGCCCGTGGCCGGGCCCTGGTGGCCGAGGCGCTGGCCGAGGAGGACATGCGGATGTGGCATCACGTGGTGCTGTCCGCCGTCCGCGACCTCGGTCCCGTCGCCCAGGCCGACCTCGGCCGCGGGGTCGGCCTGGACCCGAAGGACCTGGTCGGCGTCCTCAACGACCTCCAGTCGGCCGGCCTGGTGGTACGCGAGCCGGACCCGAGGGACCGCCGCAAGAACGCGGTGTCCCTCACCGAGCGGGGAGCCCGGCTGCTGAAGCGCTGCGAGAAGGCGGCCCGCGCGGCCAACGACGAACTGCTCGCGCCGCTCTCGGCGGCCGAGCGGGAACAGTTCACCGGGATGCTGCGACGGATATCCGGCACGGCCGGCTGAACCCGCCGAGTATCCGGCACGGCCGGCTGAAGCCGCGGAAGAGGGCCGAGACGGGGCCCCGGCGGCGCAGGGGGCGCTCCCCGCCGGTCGGGGCCCCGCCGCCGTGTCGCGGAGGAACCTGCTCAGCCCTGGGCGGCCGCGGCCCGCAGGGCGATGCGGTCCTCACCCGCGTACACGTTCATGGAGCTGCCCCGCAGGAAGCCCACCAGCGTCAGGCCCGTCTCGGCGGCCAGGTCCACCGCCAGCGAGGACGGCGCCGACACGGCCGCCAGGACGGGGATGCCGGCCATCACGGCCTTCTGCGCCAGCTCGAAGGAGGCCCGGCCCGAGACGAGCAGGATCGCCCGGGACAGCGGCAGCTCCCCGTTCTGCAGGGCGCGGCCGACCAGCTTGTCGACCGCGTTGTGCCGGCCCACGTCCTCCCGGACGTCCAGCAGCTCGCCGCCTTCCGAGAACAGGGCCGCCGCGTGCAGGCCCCCGGTCCGGTCGAAGACCCGCTGGGCCGCGCGCAGCCGGTCGGGCAGGCTCGCGAGCAGCTCGGGGCCGATCCGGACCGGGGGAGTGTCGGCGATGGGCCACCGGGCCGTGGTGCGCACCGCGTCCAGCGACGCCTTGCCGCACAGGCCGCAGGAGGACGTGGTGTAGACGTTGCGCTCCAGCGTGATGTCGGGGATCACCACGCCCGGGGCCGTCTTCACGTCGACCACGTTGTACGTGTTCGAGCCGTCGGCCGTCGCCCCGGCGCAGTAGACGATGTTCTGCAGGTCCTGCTGCCCGGCCAGCACCCCCTCGCTCACCAGGAAGCCCGCCGCCAGCGCGAAGTCGTCGCCCGGGGTGCGCATGGTGATCGCCAGGGGCTTGCCGTTGAGCCGGATCTCCAGGGGTTCCTCCGCGACGAGCGTGTCCGGGCGGCTGGAGACCACCCCGTCCCGGATGCGGATCACCTTGCGTCGTTCCGTGACTCGTCCCATGTCCTGATCAGTCCCGGTTCTGTACGTGCTGGTAGCCGAAACGGCCCTTGATGCAGAGGTTGCCGTGGGTCACCGGGTTGTCGTGCGGCGAGGTGACCTTCACGATCTCATTGTCCTGCACGTGCAGCGTCAGGTTGCAGCCCACTCCGCAGTACGCGCACACCGTGGTCGTCTCCGTCTGCCGCTCCTCGTCCCACGTACCGGCCGCGCGCATGTCGAACTCGGACTTGAAGGACAGCGCGCCCGTGGGGCACACCTCGATGCAGTTCCCGCAGTACACGCACGCCGAGTCGGTCAGCGGCGCGTCGTGCTCCACGGCGATCCGGGCGTCGAAGCCGCGCCCGGCGACCGAGATCGCGAAGGTGTTCTGCCACTGGTCGCCGCAGGCGTCGACGCACTTGTAGCAGAGGATGCACTTGTCGTAGTCGCGCACGTACAGGTCGTTGTCGACCCTCGGCTCCTCGTTCAGCCGCGCCGCGTCCGGGCCGAAGCGGTCCGGCTTCGCCTCGTACTCCTTCAGCCACCCGGCGACCTTCGGCGTCGTCGACAGGTCGACCGAGGAGGTGAGCAGTTCGAGGACGACCTTGCGGCTGTGCCGGGCGCGCTCGGTGTCCGTGCGGACCTCCATGCCCGGCTCGGCCTTGCGGGAGCAGGCCGGGACGAGCGTCCTGGCCCCCTCGACCTCGACGACACAGACCCGGCAGGCGTTCTTGGGGCGCAGGGTGTCGCCCTCGCACAGGGTCGGGATGTCCTTCCCGGCCGCCCGGCAGGCGTCGAGGATCGTCGAGCCCTCGGGGACCCGGGCCTCCTCGCCGTCGATGGTGAACTCCAGCATGCGGCGCGGGATCCCCAGCGGTGTGACGGTCATTCGTACGCCCCCAGACGGTCGATGGCGGATTCCACGGCGTTCCACGCGGTCTGCCCGAGACCGCAGATCGAGGCGTCCCGCATGGCCCGGCCGACCTCCCGCAGCAGCGCGATGTCGCCGGCGGCGTCGGCACCGGTGCGCTCCACGATCCGGTGCAGCGCCTCCTCCTGCCGCACCGTCCCGACGCGGCAGGGCACGCACTGCCCGCACGACTCGTCCCGGAAGAACTCCGCGATGCGCAGCAGCAGCCGGGGCAGGGGCACGCTGTGGTCGAAGGCCATGACGACCCCCGAGCCGAGTGTCGTGCCCGCCTCCCGCGTCCCCTCGAAGGTGAGCGGCACGTCCAGCTCGTCGGCCCGTACGAAACCGCCTGCCGCCCCGCCGAGCAGCACCGCCCGCAGTCCTTCGCGCACCCCGGCCAGCGTGAGCACGTCGCCCAGCGTCGCGCCGAACGGCACCTCGTAGACGCCGGGCCGCTCCACACTCCCGGACACGCAGAACAGTTTCGGCCCGGTGGAGCGCCCGGTGCCGATCGCCGCGTACGCCGGGGCGCCCATGGTCAGGATCGGCAGGACGTTGACCAGCGTCTCGACGTTGTTCTCGACCGTCGGCTTGCCGAACAGGCCCTTCTCCACGGGGAACGGCGGCTTCGAGCGGGGCTCGCCGCGGTAGCCCTCGATGGAGTTGAACAGGGCCGTCTCCTCACCGCAGATGTAGGCACCCGCGCCGCGCCGGATCTCGATGTCGAAGGCGTAGCCCTGCCCGAGGACGTCGTCGCCGAGCAGTCCGCGCGCACGGGCCTGCGCGATCGCCTGCTCCAGCAGGCGCAGGGCGCGCGGGTACTCGCCGCGCAGGTACAGGTAACCCTTGTGGGCGCCGGTCGCGTACCCGGCGATCGTCATGGCCTCGATCAGCGCGTACGGGTCGCCCTCCATGAGCACCCGGTCCTTGAAGGTGCCCGGCTCCGACTCGTCGGCGTTGCAGACGAGGTAGTGCGGCTGGTCGGGCTGGGACGCCGTGGCCTGCCACTTGCGGCCGGTGGGGAAGGCGGCGCCGCCGCGCCCGACCAGGCCCGAGTCGGTGACCTCGCGGATCACCCCGGCGGGACCCAGCTCGAAGGCCCGGCGCAGGGCGGTGTAGCCCCCGTGGGCGCGGTAGTCGTCGAGGGACGACGGGTCGACCACGCCGACGCGGTGCAGCAGCATCAGCCCGTCCTGCCCCGCCTGGGGCACCGCCAGCGCGGCCGGTGGCTCCTCGGGCGCGGAGCCGGGCGAGCTCGCCGCGAGCACGGCGCCCTGGACGGTCGCCGGCGCCGAGATCGCCGTACGGACGGGATCCCCGGCCTTGATCGCGAGCGCGGCCGGGGCCCGTTCGCACAGGCCCAGGCACGGGCTGCGCTCGACGCTCACGCCGCTGCCGAGGCCCAGCCGCTCCTCGATCCCGGCGCACAGCTGAGGCGCCCCGGCCGCCGCGCACGCCAGGTCCGTGCACACGTGGAGCACGGTCGCCGGCCGCGGCTCGACCGAGAACATGGCGTAGAAGGTGGCGACCCCGTACGCCTCCGCCGGCGGCACCGTCAGCCGCCGGCACAGGTAGTCGAGGGCGCCGTCGCTGATCCAGCCGACCCGGTCGTTGATCGCGTGCAGCCCCGGCAGCAGCAGGTCGCGGCGGTCCCTGGCCTCGCGCCCGCCACGCGCCCACCGCAGATCCGCATCGGAGCGGTCGGCGCCCTCCCAGGAGGACTCGGGAGGCCCGAGGAGGGCGTCGACGGCCGCCCGTTCCTCGTCCGTCGGTTTGCTGTCACCGAAGTGCAGGTCCACTTGCGTTCACCCCACGATGGTCGCGATGGGCAGCTTCTCGACCCGGATCGCCGACGCCTTGAACTCCGCCGTCCCCGCGATCGGGCAGTTCGCCTCGATCGTCAGCTGGTTGGTGTCCACCTCGTCCGGGAAGTGCATGGTCATGAAGGCGAGCCCCGGCCGCAGCGCGGTGTCCACCCACACGGGCGCGGTCACCGACCCGCGCCGCGAGGTCACCTGGACGTGCTCGCCGACCACGACCCCGTAGCGCTCGGCGTCCTCCGGGCTCAGCTCGATGAACTCCCCGCGCCGCAGCGGCGAGGCGTAACTGCCGCTCTGTACGCCGGTGTTGTACGAGTCGAGCCGCCGACCGGTGGTGAGCCGGATCGGGTACCGCTCGTCGGTGAGGTCCACGGGCGGGTCGTGCTGCACGATCCCGAACGGAGCGAGCGGGCCGCGCCTTTCGGGGTCGGTCTCCCACAACCGGCCGTGCAGATAGGTGGGTTCGATCCCGTCCGCGCTCGGGCAGGGCCACTGGATGCCCTGGTGCTCCTCCAGGCGCTCGTACGTCATGCCGTAGTGGTCGGGCGAGACGGAACGGAGCTCGTTCCAGACGGTCTCGGCGTCGGCGTACTTCCAGTCGTGGCCGAGGCGGGCCGCGAGGTCGCAGATGATGTCGATGTCCTCGCGGGCCTCGCCGGGCGGGGTGACGGCCTTGCGGACGCGCTGGACCCGCCGCTCGCTGTTCGTGGTCGTGCCGTCGGTCTCCGCCCAGCCGGCCGTGGCGGGCAGGACGACGTCCGCGAGTTCGGCGGTCTTCGTGAGGAAGATGTCCTGCACGACCAGGAAGTCCAGGGCCTTCAGCCGCCGTACGGCCTGCTCGCTGTCGGCCTCGGACTGCGCGGGGTTCTCGCCGATGCAGTAGACGGCCTTGAGCGAGCCGTCCTCCATGGCCTCGAACATCTCCGTGAGGTTCAGGCCATAGTGCGGCTGGATCACGGTGTCCCAGGCCGACTCGAACTTCAGCCGGGTGTCCGGGTCGAGGATGTCCTGAAACCCGGGCAGCCGGTTGGGGATCGCGCCCATGTCGCCGCCGCCCTGCACGTTGTTCTGCCCGCGCAGGGGTTGCAGGCCGGAGCCGTAGCGGCCGACGTGCCCGGTGAGCAGGGACAGGTTGATCAGGGCGCGGACGTTGTCGGTGCCGTTGTGGTGCTCGGTGATGCCCAGCGTCCAGCACAACTGGGCCCGCTCGGCACGGGCGTAGGCGTGCGCCAGCTCGCGGATCGCCGCCGCCGGTACGCCCGTCACCTTCTCGGCGAGCGACAGCGTCCACGGCTCGACCAGGGCCTTGTACTCCTCGAAGCCGCTGGTCGCCCGCTCGATGAACGCCTCGTTCGCGAGCCCCGCGTGGATGATCTCGCGGCCGATCGCGTGCGCCATCGGGATGTCCGTGCCGACGTTCAGCCCCATCCAGCTCTCCGCCCACTCGGCGGTCGAGGTCCGGCGCGGATCGACCGCGTACATCCGGGCGCCGTTCCTGATCCCCTTCAGCACGTGCTGGAAGAAGATCGGGTGCGCGAACCGGGCGTTGGAGCCCCACATCACGATGACGTCGGTGTGCTCGATCTCCTCGTACGACGACGTCCCGCCACCCGAGCCGAACGCCGCCGACAGGCCCGCCACGCTCGGGGCGTGACAGGTGCGGTTGCAGGAGTCGACGTTGTTGGTGCCCATGACGACCCGGGCGAACTTCTGGGCCACGTAGTTCATCTCGTTGGTGGCGCGGGCGCAGCTGAACATGCCGAAGGCGTCGCGGTTGCGCCCGAGGCCCCGGGCGGCCCGGTCCAGGGCCTCCTCCCAGGTGGCCTGCCGGAACGGCTCGTCGCGGGAGTCACGGACGAACGGGTGGGTGAGCCGGGTGTAGGTCTTGGGGGTCCGGTCGCGTTTCCTCATGCGGCGCTCCTCAGCGCGAGCAGGTCCGAGATGGCGTGCACGGTGCGCAGGGTGGGCACCTCCACGCCGGTGATCTCCGCCAGCTCGACCACGGCCGCGAGCAGCACGTCGAGTTCGAGCGGCTTGCCGCGCTCCAGATCCTGGAGCGTGGAGGTGCGGTGGTCGCCGACCCGCTCGGCACCGGCGAGCCGGCGCTCGATGGAGACGCCGACCTCGCAGCCGAGGGCCTCGGCGACCGCCAGCGTCTCGGTCATCATGATCTCGATGACCTTGCGGGTGCCGCCGTGCAGGCACATCTGCCGCATGGTCGCGCGGGCCAGCGCGCTGATCGGGTTGAAGGAGATGTTGCCGAGCAGCTTGACCCAGATGTCGCTGCGCAGGTCCGGTTCGACCGGGCACTTCAGACCGCCGGCCTGCATGGCCTCGCTGAAGTCGAGACAGCGGGCGGAGCGGCTGCGGTCGGGCTCGCCGATGGAGAACCTCGTGCCCTCCAAGTGCCTTACGACTCCCGGACCTTCGAGTTCGGTCGCCGCGTAGACGACACAGCCGATGGCCCGTTCGGGCGCGAGCACCGCACTGACCGCGCCGTCCGGGTCGACACTCTCGACGCGATGGCCGTCGTACGGGCCGCCGTGCCGGTGGAAGTACCACCAGGGGATGCCGTTCTGGGCCGCGACGACCGAGGTCGTCCCGTGCAGCAGGGGCGCGATGAGCGGCCCGCACGCCGCGTACGCGTTGGCCTTCAGGCCCAGGAAGACATGGTCGACCGGGCCCACTTCGGCCGGGTCGTCGGTGGCGTGGGGGTGCGCGGTGAAGTCGCCGCGGGGGCTGCGCACCCGTACTCCGTGCTGCCTCATGGCCGCCAGATGCGGTCCACGGGCGATGAGATGCACCTCGGCGCCCGCGCGGTGGAGCGCGGCGCCGACGTAGGCGCCGATGGCACCGGCGCCGAGAACTGCGACTTTCACGGGAACACTCCGTTCGGTTTGAGGGATACCGCGGAGGTGGCTGCCGTCCGGCCGCCCACGGGTCGCGTATGGCTCGCGGGCGGCTTGTGTCGACGAAATATTGTCTACAGTATGGAGGTTGGGGCGGCAAGGGTCCGTGCGCCGACCGTTCGGCGCATGCCGGATACCGTTCACCGCATACGGTCGACGCGCCGCCTTCTCAACTCCCGTGCGGATCCCTACCGTCCGGGGTTCATGAGTCCCCCAGTCGCGCCCCCGGGCTGGAGCCGCTGGCTCGTTCCGCCCGCCGCTCTCTCCGTACATCTCTCCATCGGCCAGGCCTACGCCTGGAGCGTGTTCAAGCCGCCCCTGGAGTCCGCGCTCGGACTCAGTGGCACGCAGAGCGCGCTGCCCTTCCAGCTGGGCATCGTCATGCTGGGCCTGTCCGCCGCGTTCGGCGGCACGCTCGTGGAACGCAACGGCCCGCGCTGGGCGATGACCGTCGCCCTGATCTGCTTCTCCTCCGGCTTCCTGCTCTCCGCGCTGGGCGCGTCCCTGGAGCAGTACTGGCTGATCGTGTTCGGCTACGGCTTCGTCGGCGGCATCGGCCTCGGCATCGGCTACATCTCGCCCGTCTCCACGCTGATCAAGTGGTTCCCGGACCGGCCCGGCATGGCCACCGGAATCGCCATCATGGGCTTCGGCGGTGGCGCGCTCATCGCCTCGCCGTGGTCGGCCCAGATGCTGGAGTCGTTCGGCGGCGACAGCTCCGGCATCGCCCTCGCCTTCCTCGTGCACGGCCTGTCGTACGCCGTCTTCATGCTGCTGGGTGTGCTGCTGGTCCGGGTTCCGCGTCATGCCTCAGGGGCGCCGGGAACTGCGCGACAAGCCCCCACCGGCCCGCAGGTCTCCGCGAACCAGGCCGTCCGCACCCCGCAGTTCTGGCTCCTGTGGGTCGTGCTCTGCATGAACGTCACCGCCGGCATCGGCATCCTGGAGAAGGCCGCGCCGATGATCACGGACTTCTTCGCCGACACCTCCACCCCGGTGTCGGTGACGGCCGCCGCGGGCTTCGTCGCGCTGCTGTCGGCGGCGAACATGGCCGGGCGCATCGGCTGGTCGTCGACGTCCGACCTCATCGGCCGCAAGAACATCTACCGCGTCTACCTGGGTGCAGGCGCGCTGATGTACGCGCTCATCGCCCTGTTCGGAGACTCCTCCAAACCGCTGTTCATCCTGTGCGCGCTGGTCATCCTCTCCTTCTACGGCGGCGGTTTCGCCACGGTTCCGGCCTATTTGAAGGATTTGTTCGGTACGTACCAGGTCGGCGCCATCCATGGACGGCTGCTCACCGCCTGGTCCACCGCCGGGGTGCTCGGCCCGCTGATCGTGAACTGGATCGCCGACCGGCAGGAGGAGGCGGGCCGGCACGGCGCGTCCCTGTACGGGCTGTCGTTCGTCATCATGATCGGGCTGCTCGTCGTCGGGTTCGTCGCCAACGAACTGGTCCGGCCCGTCGACCCCCGCCACCACATCCCCGCACCGAAGGAGGCCGCCCATGGCCGGCGACAGCAGTCAGAGTCCGCCTAGCCCGGACCGGCGGTGGCTGATCGCCCTCGCCTGGGTATGGGTGGGCGTACCGCTCGCCTACGGGCTGTACGAGCTCGTCCGGAAGGCGACGCAGCTGTTCACCGGGTAGGGCCGCCCGCGCGCCGGGGGTGGGCGTTCGACAGGTGCCCGGGCGTCCAGGCTGCTGACCGAAGCTGACAACCCCGGCGCCGGTTTCCTGTCGCCTTGGCTGCCGTCGTACCCGTGAGTCACTGATCAGACTGGTGGATCCGCTACCCAAGGCAACGAGGGGGACCCACCCAATGAACGGCTCGCGCATCGCCGCCGTCGGCCACTACCAGCCCGCCAAGGTACTCACCAACGAGGACCTGGCGGGCCTGGTGGACACCAGTGACGAGTGGATCAGGAGCCGGGTGGGCATCCGCACGCGCCACATCGCCGGGCCCGACGAGCCGGTCGACGAGCTGGCCGCCCACGCCGCCGCCAAGGCCCTCGCGGCGGCCGGGCTGACCCCGGCGGACATCGATCTGGTGCTGGTCGCCACCTCCACCGCGGTCGACCGCTCGCCCAACACGGCCGCTCGGGTCGCGGCCCGCCTGGGCATCCCGCAGGCCGCCACCATGGACCTCAACGTCGTGTGCGCCGGCTTCACCCACGCCCTGGCCACCGCCGACCACGCCGTCCGCGCGGGGGGCGCGAGCCGGGTGCTGGTCATCGGGGCCGACAAGATGTCCGAGGTGACCGACTGGAGCGACCGCAGCACCTGCGTGCTCGTCGGTGACGGGGCGGGGGCCGCGGTGGTGGAGGCCGCGGGCGAGCCGGCCATCGGGCCGGTGCTGTGGGGCTCGGTGCCCGAGATGGGCAACGCGGTGCGCATCGAGGGCACCCCGCCGCGCTTCGCCCAGGAGGGGCAGAGCGTCTACCGCTGGGCCACCACGCAGCTGCCGCCCATCGCGCGCCGGGCCTGCGAGCGGGCCGGTCTCGAGCCCGCCGATCTCGCCGGAGTCGTGCTGCACCAGGCGAACCTGCGCATCATCGAACCCCTCGCGGAGAAGATCGGCGCCGTCAACGCGGTCGTCGCGCGCGATGTCACCGAGTCCGGCAACACCTCGGCCGCGAGCATCCCGCTGGCCTTCTCGAAGCTGGTCGAGAAGGGGGCGGTCGTCACGGGCGACCCGGTGCTGCTGTTCGGCTTCGGCGGGAACCTGTCGTACGCGGGGCAGGTCGTGCGCTGCCCGTGAGCGGCAGGGCGGTGTGACGCGGTCAACTCCCCGAAAGCCTGGCTCTTGTGCGCCGTAGACTGTAGACGAAAGACAATCAATACTGACTCTGCGGCGATACCGGCTCGCGCCGCGCTCTGCACGGCCCTGCCGAGGAGGGGGACCGCGATGCTGTCGACAGGCCTGCCCCAAGGGGCGGTACCCAAGCTGGAACGCCCGGGTCCGCTGCGCGACCGTGTCTACGAGGCGCTGCTCGAACTCATCACCACCCGTGCGCTGCAGCCCGGCCAGCATCTCGTCGAGAGCGAACTCGCCGGGCATCTCGGGGTCTCCCGGCAGCCCGTGCGCGAGGCGTTGCAGCGGCTCAACACCGAGGGGTGGGTCGATCTGCGGCCCGCCCAGGGCGCGTTCGTGCACGAGCCGACGGAGGAGGAGGCCGACCAGCTCCTCACGGTCCGCACGCTCCTGGAGGCCGAGGCGGCCCGGCTCGCGGCGGCCAACGCGAACAGCGCGGGCATCGCCGACCTGGAAGCGCTGTGCGCGGAGGGCGAGAAGGCCGTCGAGGCCGACGACGTGGACGGGGCCGTCGCCATGAACGCCCGGTTCCACGCCAAGATCATGGAGCTCGCCGGCAACGCGGTCCTCGCCGAACTCGCCGCCCAGGTCGACCGGCGCGTGCGCTGGTACTACACGCCCGTGGCCCGCCGGCGCGGCCACCAGTCCTGGATCGAGCACCGCGAACTGATCGCCGCGGTCGCCGACCGGGACGAACAGCGCGCCACGCAGCTGATGCGCGCACACACGGAGCACACGCGCCGCTCGTACCACGCGCGGGCGCGTTCCTAGGTCCGGACACGACCCACGGCCTCAGTCGGCCGTCAGTACCGCCTGGGTCTGCGTCGTCCGGCCCACCAGGATGCCGGCCTCGTCGCGCGGGTCCGTGGGCGCGGCGGCTATGCGCGCAGGTCTGTGGGCGCGGCGATGTGCGCAGGTCCGTGGGCGCGGCGTTGAGGGAGCGGCCCGGGGTTCGTCGAAGATGCTCGTCTTCGACTCGATCGTCGAAGTGCTCGCGCTGGGTGGCAGGTTGAGGAACGCGCAGACCGCGCCCGGCCGTGTCGCCGTGGACTGAGGCCAGCCTGCCTCAGCCCCTTCCCGCAGTCGATCACCTGTCAGGTAGGGCCGGGCCCTCGCCTTTGTCCTGTGAGTGGAAAAAGTCGAGGGCAATTCCTGCGCGACTTCTTCCCACTCCCGGCAGCCGCTGCTACGTTCCCTCCGAAAGCAAGCCACCGAGGTGGCGGAAAACCGGCGCGCACAGGCCGATCGAGGCGGGGAGGGGCTCGTGAGACGCATGACCGCACGACCCGGAAACGCCCACCAGGCCCGACTGCTCAAGCTGTTGCGCGACGGCGGACCCAACTCCCGTGCCCAGCTGGGCGACCAGGTCGACCTCTCGCGGTCCAAGCTCGCCGTGGAGGTGGACCGGCTGCTGGAGACGGGGCTGGTCGTGGCCGACGGACTCGCCGCCTCGCGCGGTGGCCGCCGCTCCCACAACATCCGGCTCAACCCCGAGCTGCGCTTCCTCGGCGTCGACATCGGCGCGACCTCGGTCGACGTCGCCGTCACGAACGCCGAGCTGGAGACCCTCGGGCACCTCAACCAGCCCATGGACGTGCGCGAAGGCCCGGTCGCGGTCTTCGAGCAGGTCCTCGCCATGGCCGCGAAACTGAGGGCCTCCGGGCTCGCGGAAGGGTTCGACGGTGCCGGCATCGGCGTCCCGGGCCCGGTCCGCTTCCCCGAGGGCATCCCGGTGGCACCGCCGATCATGCCCGGCTGGGACGGCTTCCCCGTGCGGGAGGCGCTCAGCCAGGAACTCGGCTGCCCGGTCATGGTCGACAACGACGTGAACCTCATGGCGATGGGGGAGCAGCACGCGGGCGTCGCCCGCACCGTCGCCGACTTCCTCTGCGTCAAGATCGGCACCGGCATCGGCTGCGGCATCGTCGTCGGCGGTGAGGTCTACCGCGGTACGACGGGCAGCGCCGGCGACATCGGGCACATCCAGGCCGTCCCCGACGGTCGCCCCTGCGCCTGCGGCAATCGGGGCTGCCTGGAGGCCCACTTCAGCGGGGCGGCCCTCGCCCGCGACGCCGTGGAAGCCGCCCAGCAGGGGCTTTCCGTCGAACTGGCCTCGCGGCTGGAGACGAACGGCGGCCTCACCGCCGTCGACGTCGCCGCCGCGGCCTCCGCGGGTGACGCCACCGCCCTCGATCTGATCCGCGAGGGCGGCAACCGCACCGGCCAGGTCATCGCCGGCCTGGTCAGCTTCTTCAATCCGGGCCTGGTGGTGATCGGCGGCGGGGTGACCGGCCTCGGCCACACCCTGCTCGCCGCGATCCGCACCCAGGTCTACCGTCAGTCGCTGCCGCTGGCGACCGGCAATCTGCCGATCGTCCTCGGGGAGTTGGGACCCACCGCCGGAGTCATCGGCGCGGCCCGGCTCATCAGCGACCACCTGTTCTCACCCGCGTAAGCGCACTTCAGCCCTTCGCCACTCCAGCACGTCAGCACGTCAGCGCCACGCTCCGCGTACCGAGCCCTGCTCTGCCCTGCCCTGAACACGCCTGCCCGACAAGCGCCCTGACACCGGCCCGCCCGCCAAGGGGAATCGCATGGCACCAGAACCACCGCTGCTCAGCATGTCCGGCATCACCAAGTCCTTCCCCGGAGTCCGGGCCCTCGACGGCGTGGACCTCGACGTCCAGGCCGGTGAGGTGCACTGCCTGCTCGGCCAGAACGGGGCCGGCAAGTCCACCCTCATCAAGGTGCTGGCCGGCGCCCACCAGCCCGACACCGGCCGCCTCCGCTGGCGTGGCGAGGAAGTGACGCTCCGCTCGCCGATCGCCGCCATGCGCCTCGGCATCGCCACCATCTACCAGGAACTCGACCTGGTGGAGCACCTGTCGGTCGCCGAGAACGTCCACCTGGGGCATGAGCCGACCGCCGCCGGGTTCGTCGTACGCGGAAAGGCGGCCAAGGCGTCAACAGCCGCTCTGCTCAAGCGACTTGGGCATGCAGAGGTCGATCCGGCCCGGCTCGTGGGGGAGCTGTCGGCGGCGCAGCAGCAGATCGTGTCCATGGCGCGGGCGCTCTCCCACGACGTGCGGCTCATCGTGATGGACGAGCCGTCCGCCGCCCTCGACCCGGACGAGGTCGACAACCTCTTCCGTATCGTCGGCGACCTCACCGCCGCCGGAGTCGCCGTCGTCTACATCTCGCACCGCCTGGAGGAGATCCGCCGCATCGGCGACCGGGTGACGGTGCTGAAGGACGGACGCGCCGTGGCGAACGGGCTCCCGGCGAAGTCGACGCCGACCCGCGAGGTCGTCGCCCTGATGACGGGCCGCAACGTCGAGTACGTCTTCCCCGACCGGCCTCTCTCCCCTCCGCCCGGCGAACCCGTCCTGAAGGTCCAAGGCCTCTCCCGGCAAGGCGAGTTCGAGCCCTTCGATCTGGAGGTCGGGCCGGGCGAGATCGTCGGCCTCGCGGGTCTCGTCGGCTCGGGCCGCTCCGAGATCCTGGAAACCGTCTACGGGGCACGCAAACCGACGACCGGTCAGGTGCTGGTCGAGGGGCGGGCCTTGAAGCCGGGAAGTGTCCGGGCGGCCGTCCGGGCCGGGCTCGGGCTCGCCCCCGAGGAACGCAAGGCGCAGGCCCTGTTGATGCTGGAGTCCGTCACCCGCAATGTGTCGGTCTCCTCCATGTCCCGCTTCTCGCGCGGCGGCTGGATCGACCGGCGCGCCGAACTCGGTGCCGCCCGGGCCGCGACCCGCGAACTGTCACTCCGGCCGGACAACCCGTCCGTGCCTGTGCGCACCCTGTCCGGCGGCAACCAGCAGAAGGCCGTCCTCGCCCGCTGGCTGCTGCGCGGCTGCCGGGTGCTGCTGCTCGACGAACCCACCCGCGGCGTCGACGTCGGCGCCCGCGCCGAGCTCTACGCGGTCATCCGCCGGCTGGCGGACGAGGGCCTCGCCGTCCTGCTGGTCTCCAGCGAGGTGCCCGAGGTGCTCGGCCTCGCCGACCGCGTGCTGGTGCTGCGCGAGGGCCGTGTCGTCCACACGGCACCCGCGCGCGAGCTCGACGAACACCGCGTACTCGACCTGGTCATGGAAGGAAGCCCGGCGTCATGACGCAGCCCGTCTCCCCGCCGCGGGACAGCAGCACCGACAAGGTGCCCCAGGCCCAGCCCCCCGCCTGGCGCGGCCTGCTGTTCCGCGCCGACGTCCGCACCCTGTCCCTGCTCGGCGTGCTCGCCGTGCTGATCCTCATCGGCGGCGTCACCAAGCCCGACGAGTTCCTCGACACCCGCAACCTGCAACTCGTCCTCACCCAGGCGTCCGTGATCGGTGTCGTCACCGTGGGGATGACCTTCGTCATCGTCTCGGGCGGCATCGACCTGTCGGTCGGCGCGATCGTCGCCCTCGCCTCCGTGTGGGCCACCACCGTCGCCACCCAGGAGTACGGCTTCGCCGGCATCCTCTTCACGGCGGTCCTCGTCGGAGTCGGCTGCGGCCTGGTCAACGGGGTGCTCATCGCCTACGGCGCCATGGTGCCGTTCATCGCCACCCTCGCCATGCTGGCCTCCGCCCGCGGCCTCGCCCTGCAGATCACCGACGGCCGGACACAGATCGTCACCGTGCCCTCCGTCCTGGACCTGGGTGAGCGCGACGCCTACGTCCTCGGCATCCCGCCCCTGGTCATGGTGTTCGCCGTCGTCACGGTCATCGGCTGGCTGGTGCTCAACCGCACCACCTTCGGACGCCGCACGGTCGCCGTCGGCGGCAACCCGGAGGCCGCCCGGCTCGCCGGCATCGACGTCCGCCGCCAGCGGCTCTACCTCTACCTGCTGTCCGGGCTGTGCTGCGGCATCGCCGCCTTCCTGCTGATCGTCCTGGCCGGCTCCGGCCAGAACACCAACGGCAACCTCTACGAACTCGACGCCATCGCCGCCGCGATCATCGGC
This sequence comes from Streptomyces sp. NPDC024017, assembly GCF_040638895.1. Classification (NCBI taxonomy): domain Bacteria; kingdom Bacillati; phylum Actinomycetota; class Actinomycetes; order Kitasatosporales; family Streptomycetaceae; genus Streptomyces; species Streptomyces sp. NPDC024017. The sequence goes on from NZ_JBEZYZ010000004.1 coordinate 249,859, forward strand.
GGCACCCTCCTCACCGGCGGCCGCGGCACCATCACCGGCTCCGTCCTCGGCGTCCTGATCTTCACCACGATCACCAACATCTTCGCCCTGAACAACCTGCAGAGCGACGTCCAGCAGATCGCCAAGGGCGCGATCATCGTCGCCGCCGTGCTGGTCCAGCGCCGTACCGCGAGCACGACCTGAGGAAAGGGTTCACCCGCCATGACCGAGATCACGAGCCGCAGAGGACTGCTCTTCGGGGCCGCCGCCGTCTCCGCCGGTGCCCTCCTCACGGGGTGCACGAGCAACGAGCCGTCCGACTCCAAGGACGAACCGGCCGGCAACGACCAGCCGGCCGCCGACGACAAGCCCGGCAAGCAGGTCACCATCGGCTTCGCCGGACCGCAGGCCGACCACGGCTGGCTCAACGCCATCAACGACAACGCCAAGAGCCGCGCCGAGAAGTACTCCGACGTCACCCTGGAGATCACCGAGGGCTCCAACGACACCGCCCAGCAGATCGGCCAGATCGAGACCCTCATCAACAAGAAGGTCGACGTCCTGGTCGTGCTGCCCGCCGACGGCAAGGCCCTCACCCAGGTCGGCCTGAAGGCGATGCGCGCCGGCATCCCGGTCGTCAACCTCGACCGGATCTTCAACACACCGCAGGCCTACCGCTGCTGGATCGGCGGTGACAACTACGGCATGGGCCTCAACGCCGGGCACTACATCGGCGAGAAGCTCAAGGGCAAGTCCGGCGCCCGCGTCATCGAACTGGCGGGCCTGGACAACCTGGAGCTCACCAAGCAGCGCACCCAGGGCTTCGACGACGCCCTGAAGAACTACCCCAACATCAAGAAGGTCGCCCGGCAGGCCGCCGAGTTCACCGTCGAGTCCGGGCAGGCCAAGATGGCCCAACTGCTCCAGGCCCAGTCGAAGTTCGACGCCCTGTGGAACCACGACGACGACCAGGGCGTGGGCGCGCTGCGCGCCATTGAGCAGGCCGGACGCGACGACTTCCTGATGGTCGGCGGGGCCGGCGCGCTCTCCGCGTTCCAGGCCATCAAGCAGGACGACGGCGTACTCAAGGCGACCGTGCTGTACCCGCCGACCATGGCCGCCTCCGCGATCGACCTCGCCCGCGCCCTCGGCCAGAGCAAGGGCATCGGCGGCCTGGCCGAGTTCGAGATCCCGTCGTCGCTCACGCTCTACTCGGCCGTCGTCGACAAGACCAACGTCGACCAGTACATGTCCACCGGCTTCAAGTGATCCACCCCGCACCCCCCACGTGCGCCACCCCGACCAGGACGAGGAGGACACCCGAATGGGACAGCCGCAGCAGCCGTCGGAAGGGACCGAGAAAGGCAAGCCACCCCTGCGCGTGGGGATGGTGGGCTACGCCTTCATGGGCGCCGCCCACTCCCAGGGCTGGCGCACCGCGGGCCGCGTCTTCGACCTGCCGCTGAACCCCGTGCAGGCCGTGATCTGCGGCCGGAACGCCGCCGCCGCCCGCGCGGCGGCCGACCGGCACGGCTGGGCCGACACCGAGACCGACTGGCGGGCCCTCGTCGAACGGGACGACGTCGACCTCGTCGACATCTGCACCCCCGGCGACAGCCACGCCGAGATCGCCCTGGCCGCCCTGGCCGCCGGCAAGCACGTCCTGTGCGAGAAACCCCTCGCCAACACCGTCGAGGAAGCCACCTCGATGGCGCTGGCGGCCGAAGAGGCCCACGCACGGGGCCAGGTGGCGATGGTCGGCTTCAACTACCGCCGGGTGCCCGCCACCGCCCTGGCCCGCCGCATGGTCGCCGAGGGCCGCCTGGGCAGGCTGCGGCACGTGCGCGTGACGTACCTCCAGGACTGGCTGGTCGACCCCCAGTTCCCGCTGACCTGGCGGCTGCGCAGGGAGCAGGCCGGCTCGGGCTCGCTCGGCGACCTGGGCGCGCACATAGTCGACCTCGCGCAGTACCTGGTGGGGGAGACGCTGGCGGGCGTCTCCGCGCTGACGGAGACCTTCGTACGGGAACGGCCCCTGCCCACCGGCGCGACGAGCGGACTGTCCGCCGTCACGTCCGCCGGCTCCGGCCAGGTCACCGTCGACGACGCCGCCCTGTTCACGGCCCGCTTCCCCTCCGGCGCCCTCGCCTCCTTCGAGGCGACCCGCTACGCCACCGGCCGCAAGAACGCCCTGCGCATCGAACTCAACGGGGAGCGCGGCTCCCTCGCCTTCGACCTGGAACGGCTCAACGAGCTGTCCTTCCACGACGGTACGGAGCCCGGCGCCGAAGCGGGCTTCCGCCGCATCCTCGTCACCGAACCCGACCACCCCTACCTGGACGCCTGGTGGCCGCCGGGCCACGGCCTCGGCTACGAGCACACCTTCGTCCACCAGGCCCGCGACCTCGTCCACGCCATCGCCGAGGGCCGCCGCCCCGAACCCTCCTTCGCCGACGGGCTGCAGGTGCAGCGCGTGCTCGCGGCGGTCGAGGAGAGCGCCGAGAAGAACTCCGTCTACACGCCGATCGCGGTCTGAGGAGGCCACGAGGATGCCGCGCACCTTCACCCTGTTCACCGGCCAGTGGGCGGACCTGCCCCTGGAGGAGGTCTGCCGCCTGGCCCGCGACTTCGGCTACGACGGCCTGGAACTCGCCTGCTGGGGCGACCACTTCGAAGTCGACAAGGCGCTCTCCGACCCCGGGTACCTCGACGGCCGCCGGGCGCTGCTCGACAAGTACGGCCTGAAGTGCTGGGCCATCTCCAACCACCTGGCCGGCCAGGCCGTCTGCGACGCCATCATCGACGAACGCCACCAGGCGATCCTGCCCGACCGGATCTGGGGCGACGGCGACGCGGAAGGCGTACGGCAGCGGGCCGCCGCCGAGATCAAGGACACCGCGCGGGCCGCGGCCGCCTTCGGCGTCGACACCGTCATCGGGTTCACCGGCTCCGCCATCTGGCACCTGGTCGCCATGTTCCCGCCCGTCCCCGACGCGATGATCGAGCGCGGCTACCAGGACTTCGCCGACCGCTGGAACCCGATCCTGGACGTCTTCGACGCCGAGGGCGTGCGGTTCGCGCACGAGGTCCACCCCAGCGAGATCGCCTACGACTACTGGACCACCCAGAGGGCCCTCGACGCCGTCGGCAGGCGCCCCGCCTTCGGCCTCAACTTCGACCCCAGCCACTTCGTGTGGCAGGACCTCGACCCGGTCGGCTTCCTCTGGGACTTCCGCGACAGGATCTACCACGTCGACTGCAAGGAGGCCCGCAAGCGCCTCGACGGACGCAACGGCCGGCTCGGCTCCCATCTGCCCTGGGGCGACCCGCGGCGCGGCTGGGACTTCGTCTCCGCCGGGCACGGCGACGTCCCCTGGGAGGACGTCTTCCGGATGCTGCGCTCCATCGACTACCAGGGGCCGATCTCGGTCGAGTGGGAGGACGCCGGCATGGACCGGCTCCAGGGGGCCCCCGAGGCCCTGACCCGGCTGAAGGCCTTCGATTTCGAGCCGCCCAGCGCGTCCTTCGACGCCGCGTTCAACAGCTGAATCACGTACCCGGCGCAGGTCGGGGACGGGGACCGGCACCACCGCCGGTCCCCCCTCCGACCTGCTCGGATCCTGCTTTGTCCTGAAGTAGGAGAAAGCCCTGCCGATCCTGACGCAAGGGGTGTTCGCCCCGCACGGACACGGTTACCGTCCTTGATGTGTTCAGGACACATGCACCTCCGGGGTGACGGCGCACCCCGGCGCCCGCACCGCACGCTTCGCACCCACCCCGTACGGCCCACCCCGTTCCCGGAGGGACTTCGTGCACAGAACCAGACTCAGAAGCATTCGCACCCCCAGGCGGCCCAGGCTTCGCACCACCGTCGCCCTGTTCACCGGCCTGCTCCTCGCCGTCGGCACCCCGGCCACCGTCGCCGGAGCCCACCCCGGCCACCCGGAGCACGACGAACCGGCAGCCGCCGAGGGCCAGTTCCAGCAGGTGCCGCTCGCCAAGGGAGAGCCCGAGACGGGCGAGCCGATGTCGCTCGCCGTGCTCCCGGACCGCAGCGTCCTGCACACCGCGCGCGACGGCACGCTGCGCCTCACCGACCAAGGCGGCGTCACCAAGGTCGCCGGCAAGATCCCCGTCTACACCCACGACGAGGAAGGCCTCCAGGGCGTCGGTATCGACCCGGACTTCAAGAACAACCGGGCGATCTACCTCTACTACGCCCCGCCGCTCGACACCCCCGCGGGCGACGCCCCGGAGACCGGGACCGCCGAGGACTTCAAGAAGTTCGACGGCGTCAACCGCCTCTCCCGCTTCGTGCTGAACGCCAACGGCACGCTGAACATGTCCAGTGAGAAGAAGGTCCTGGACGTCGCGGCCTCCCGGGGCATCTGCTGCCACGTCGGCGGCGACATCGACTTCGACGCGGACGGCAACCTCTACCTGTCGACCGGGGACGACACCAACCCCTTCGCCTCCGACGGCTACACCCCGATCGACGAACGCGAGGGCCGCAACCCGGCCTTCGACGCCCGCCGCAGCGCCGGCAACACCAACGACCTGCGCGGCAAGATCCTGCGCATCAAGGTCGCCGAGGACGGCTCGTACACCGTCCCGCAGGGCAACCTCTTCGCCCCGGGCACCGAGAAGACCCGCCCCGAGATCTACGCGATGGGCTTCCGCAACCCGTTCCGGATGAGCGTCGACGACAAGACCGGCACCGTCTACGTCGGCGACTACGGCCCCGACGCCGGCGCCGCCGACCCCAAGCGCGGCCCGGGCGGACAGGTCGAGTTCGCCAAGGTGACCAAGCCGGCCAACTTCGGCTGGCCCTTCTGCACCGGCGACAACGACGCCTACGTCGACTACGACTTCGCCACCAAGGAGTCCGGCGAGCCCTTCGACTGCAACGCCCCGAAGAACACCTCGCCGTACAACACGGGCCTGGTCGACCTGCCGCCCGCGCAGGCCGCCTGGATCCCGTACGACAACGGCTCCGTCCCCGAGTTCGGCTACGGCTCCGAGTCCCCGATGGCCGGCCCGGTCTACCGCTACGACCCCGAGCTCGACTCCAGCGTGAAGTTCCCCGAGGCGTACGACGGAGACTTCTTCGCCGGTGAGTTCGGCCGCCGCTGGATCAAGCGCATCGAGCAGAACGCGGACGGCTCCGTAGCGAAGATCAACGACTTCCCGTGGACCGGCACCCAGATCATGGACATGGAGTTCGGCCCCGACGGAGCGCTGTACGTCCTCGACTACGGCGTGTCCTGGTTCCAGGGCGACGAGAACTCCGCGCTGTACCGGATCGAGAACGCCGAGGACGGCTTCTCGCCGATCGCCGAGGTGAGCGCCGACAAGACGTCCGGCGCGGCCGGCCTGAAGGTCACGTTCACCGGCTCCGCCAAGGACGCCGACTCCCCGAACCTCACCTACAGCTGGGACTTCGGCGACGGCACCAAGGGCGAGGGCCTCAACCCCACCCACCGGTACAAGAAGATCGGCACCTACAGCGCCACCCTCACCGCCAAGGACCCCGAGGGCAACACCGGCAACGCCAGCGTCCGGATCGTGGTCGGCAACACCGAGCCCAAGGTGAAGATCGACATCCCGGGCAACGGCGCCCTGGCCGAATTCGGCAAGCCCGTCCCGTTCAAGGTGACCGTCACGGACCCCGAGGAGACGGTCGACTGCTCCAAGGTCAAGGTCGTCTACAGCCTCGGCCACGACTCCCACGCCCACGAGCTGACCAGCGAGATGGGCTGCGAGGGCACCCTGACACCGCCCCCCGGCGACGGCGGCCACGACCCCAACGCCAACATCTACGGCGTCGTCGGCGCCGGCTACACCGACGGCGGCGCCAACGGTCAGGAGGCCCTGACCGGCACCGCCCGCACCGTGCTCCAGCCGCTGCACCGCCAGGGCGAGCACTTCACCACCCAGTCGGGCGTGGCGGTCATCGACAAGACCGGCGCCAACGGCGGCAAGACCGTCGGTGACATCAACGACGGCGACTGGATCTCCTTCACCCCCTACCGGTTCGACGGGCAGAAGAAGATGACCGTGCGGGCCTCCTCCGGCGGCGCCGGCGGCTTCATCGAGCTGCGCACCGGCTCGCCCGACGGACCGCTGCACGGCTCCGCCTACATCCCGCCGACCGGCAGCTGGGAGACGTTCCAGAACGTCGACGTGCCCCTGCGGTCACTGCCGAAGAAGACCACGGACATCTACCTGGTCTTCAAGGGCGGCGAGGGCGCGCTGTTCGACGCGGACGACTTCGAGTTCTCCAAGGAGCCGTTCAAGGGCGGCAAGAAGGTCCTGGTCTTCTCCAAGACCGCCGGCTTCCGGCACGACTCCATCCCGGCGGGCATCACCGCCCTGAAGGAGCTCGGCGGCCCGGCCGGCATCACCGTCGACGCGACCGAGGAGACCAAGCAGTTCACCACGGCCAACCTCGCCAAGTACGACGCGGTGGCCTTCCTGTCCACCACGGGTGACGTCCTCAACGCCGAGCAGCAGAAGGCGTTCGAGAACTACGTGGCGGGCGGCGGTGGATACATGGGCATCCACGCGGCTGCCGACACCGAGTACGACTGGGCGTTCTACGGCGGCCTCGTCGGCGCGTACTTCGACTCGCACCCGGCCATCCAGAAGGCCACCGTCCGCGTCGAGGACCACGACCACCCGTCGACCGCGCACCTGGACGACGCCTGGGAGCGCACCGACGAGTGGTACAACTACCGCACCAACCCGCGCGAGCAGGCCAAGGTCCTCGCCACCCTGGACGAGACCACCTACCAGGGCGGCACCATGAAGGGCGACCACCCGATCGCCTGGTGCCAGAGCTACGGCGGCGGCCGCTCCTTCTACACCGGCGGCGGCCACACCAAGGAGTCCTACGCCGACGAGGCCTTCCGCGCCCATCTGCTCGGCGGCCTGCAGTACGCCACCGGCCAGGTGAAGGCGGACTGCAAGCCGAGCAAGGACTACCGGAAGATCTTCAACGGCCAGACCCTGGACGGCTGGAAGCAGGCCGGCCCCGGCAAGTTCGCCGTCAAGGACGGCGTGATGGAGTCCGAGGGCGGCATGGGCCTGCTCTGGTACCAGGCCAAGGAGCTGAAGTCGTACTCCCTCAAGCTCGACTGGAAGATGCAGGGCGACGACAACTCCGGGATCTTCGTGGGCTTCCCCGCCTCCGACGACCCCTGGTCCGCGGTGAACAAGGGCTACGAGATCCAGATCGACGCCACGGACGCACCCGACCGCACCACGGGCTCCGTCTACTCGTTCAAGTCGGCCGACATCAAGGCCCGTGACCAGGTTCTGCGGCCGCCCGGCCAGTGGAACTCCTACGAGATCAAGGTCCAGGGCGAACGCCTCCAGGTGTTCCTCAACGGAGTCAAGATCAACGACTTCACCAACAAGGACCCCCAGCGGAGCCTGACCGACGGCTACATCGGCCTCCAGAACCATGGCGCCGACGACCAGGTCTCCTTCCGCAACATCCAGTTGAAGGAACTGCCCGTCAAGGGCGACTGAACGGCGGCGGGCGGGGGACGCCGGACCCCCGCCCGCCGTCTCCGTACCCCCCCAGGGCTCGCGCACGATCAGGAGGCTGCCCATGTCCGCGTCCCTCTCCCGACCGCGTGTGGGGGTGTGGCTGATCGGAGCCCGAGGCTCCGTCGCCACCACCGTCGTCACGGGGTGCGCCGCCGTCACCGCGGGACTGCACCCGCCCACCGGCATGGTGTCCGAAACGCCGGCGTTCACCGACAGCGGCCTGCCCGCCCTGTCCGACCTCGTCTTCGGCGGCCACGACACCCTCGACTGCCCCCTGCCCAAACGCGCCGAGACCCTGACCGCCGGCGGGGTCCTCCCACCCGGCGTCGCCCCCGCCGTCGCCGCCGAACTCGCCGCCGCGGACCGTGAGATCAGGCCCGGCGGCCCCGCTCCCGGGGACACCAGAAGCGAGGCCGAGCTGATCACGGCCTTCGCCGACGACATACGCGACTTCGTCCGACGCCACGAACTGGAGCGAGCCGTAGTGGTGAACGTCGCCTCCACCGAGCCCGCCTCCCAGGGCCCCGGCGCCCCGCTGCCGGCCAGCACCCTGTACGCACTGGCGGCCCTGCGCGCGGGCTGCCCCTACGTCAACTTCACCCCGTCCGAGGGCATGCACCACCCCGTCGCCGCCCGCGAGGCCGAACGGAGCGGCCTGCCCCACGCCGGCCGGGACGGCAAGACCGGACAGACCCTGCTGCGTGCCGTGCTGGGCCCGATGTTCGCGCAGCGGGCGCTGAGGGTCCGGGCCTGGTCCGGCACGAACCTGCTGGGCGGCGGCGACGGCGCGGCCCTCGCCGACCCGGCCGCAGCGGCGGCGAAGAACGCCGGCAAGGAACGCGTCCTCGCCGACACCCTCGGCACCGTCCCCGAGGGCGAGGTGCACATCGACGACGTCCCGGCCCTCGGCGACTGGAAGACCGCCTGGGACCACATCGCCTTCGACGGTTTCCTCGGCACCCGCATGATCCTCCAGACCATCTGGCAGGGCTGCGACTCGGCGCTCGCGGCACCCCTCGTGCTGGACCTGGCCCGGCTGACCGCCCGCGCCCACGAGGCAGGGCTGTCCGGCCCGCTCGGCGCACTCGGCTTCTACTTCAAGGATCCGGTGGGGGACGGGCCCCCGGGGCTGTCCGAGCAGTACGAGGAACTGGTCCGGTTCGGGCGGAGCCTTGCGCGGGCCGACGGAACGGGCCGTGGCCCGCGGCCGGTGAGGGACTCCGAGGAGACGGGGGAAGCCCCGTGACGCTGCGCAACAGCCCTTGCGGAGGCCCCGGCGGCACGCCCGCAGCCGACGCGGACACCGCCGGCGACCCGGTCCCCGGCCCCTGCACCGACCGCCCTCACCGGAGCCGCGCCTGGGCCGAACTCCTGCGCCTGCCCGCCCTGTTCAGTGTCCCGGGGGACGCCCTGGCCGGTACTGCCGCGACCGGCTCGTCACCCAACTCCCGCACCCTGCTCGCCATCGGCTCCTCCCTCTGCCTGTACGAGGCCGGCATGGCCCTCAACGACTGGGCGGACCGCGACGTGGACGCCGTCGAACGCCCGCACCGCCCCCTGCCCTCCGGCCGCATCCGGCCGGCCGCCGCACTCACGGCGGCCTGCGCCCTCACCGGCGCCGGACTGGCCCTGGCCGTGGGTGCGGGCCGCCCGGCCCTGGCCGTCGCCGCACCCCTGGCGGCCACCGTCTGGGCGTACGACCTCGGCCTGAAGCGCACGCCCGCCGGACCCGTGGCCATGGGCGCGGCCCGGGGCCTCGACCTGCTCCTGGGAGCCGCTGCCACCACCGGCCGTATGCGCGAGGCCCTGCCCTCCGCCGCCCTCCTCGGCACCCACACCCTGGCCGTCACGACGGTCTCCCGCCAGGAGGCCCAGGGCGGCTCACCCCTGCCACCCCTGGCGGCCCTCGCGACGACGGCCCTGCTGGCCCGACTGGTGACGCGCCCCTCCGCGGGGCCGATGAGAGGCCACCGGCAGACGACCGCCCTCGGGCGGACGGTCCCCCGAGCTGCCCGGCGCCCCGAGCAGGAGTCCGGCGCCCTGCTCACCACCGCCCTCGCGGCCGCCTACGCCGTGACGACCACCCGCCCCTACTTCCACGCCACCCTGAACCCCTCACCCCCTCTCACCCAACGTGCCGTCGGCGCCGGCATCCGCGCCACCATCCCCCTCCAGGCCACCCTCGCCGCCCGCTCCCGGGGCACGGCCACCGCACTCCTCATCGCCGCCCTCGCGCCGCTCGGAGCCCGGTCCGCGAAGAAGGTGAGCGTCACATGAGCCCCGAAGCCCGGACCCCCGAGAACGGTGCGGCGGCGTCACGAACACCTGGCACCCAGGTGGCTGCCTCGCCGGACGGCACCGGCGCCCGGCCCGCGAGCGGTGCGGCGGTCTCACGAGCGCCCGGTGCTCGGGTGGCCACCGCGTCTGCCGGCACCGGTGCCCGGCCTGCGAGCGGTGCGGCGGTCTCACGAGCGCCTGGTGCCCGGGTGGCCACCGCGTCTGCCGGCACCGGTGCCCGGCCTGCGAGCGGTGCGGCGGTCTCACGAGCGCCCGGTGCCCGGGTGGCCACCGCGTCTGCCGGCACCGGCGCCCGGCCCGCGAGCGGTGCCGTGGTCTCACGAGTCCCCGGCTCCCAGGTCGCCGCCTCGCCCCACCCCAACAGGGCCCAGCCCGGCGCCCTCCCTTCCCTCCGCTTCGGCTACGGCACCAACGGTCTCGCCGATCTCCGGCTCGACGACGCCCTCTCCCTCCTCACCGACCTCGGCTACGACGGCGTCGGACTGACCCTCGACCACATGCATCTCGACCCGCTCGCCCCCGACCTCGCCGCCCGCACCCGCCGGGTCGCGCACCGGCTGGACGCGCTCGGGCTGGGCGTCACCATCGAGACAGGGGCCCGCTATGTGCTCGACCCGCGCCGCAAGCACGGCCCGTCCCTGCTGGACCCCGACCCCGACGACCGAGCCCGCCGCGCCGACCTCCTCGTCCGGGCCGTCCGGGTGGCCGCCGACCTCGGCGCCCACGCGGTCCACTGCTTCAGCGGTGTCGTCCCGGAGGGCACCGACACGGACACCGCGTGGAAACGCCTCGCCGAGACCCTGGCCCCCGTCCTGGAGGCCGCTGACTCCGCGGGCATCCCGCTCGCCGTCGAGCCCGAGCCGGGGCATCTCCTCGCCACCCTGGCCGACTTCCACCGCCTCCGCAGCGCCCTCGGCGACCCCGAACCCCTCGGCCTCACCCTGGACATCGGCCACTGCCAGTGCCTCGAACCCCTTTCTCCGGCCGACTGCGTACGGGCCGCCGCCCCCTGGCTGCGGCACGTCCAGATCGAGGACATGCGGCGCGGCGTCCACGAGCACCTCCCCTTCGGGGACGGGGAGATCGACTTCCCGCCGGTCCTGGCGGCCCTCGCCGCCACCGGCTACCAGGGCCTGACCGTCGTCGAACTGCCCCGCCACTCCCACGCCGGCCCTCACTTCGCCGCGCACTCCCTCCCGTTCCTCCGCCACGCCGAGCGGACCGCGGCCACCATGCCGCCCGGCCCCGCTCCGGCCCTCCAGCAGGCCGCGCCACCCCACGGCGCTCCCTCCGCCACCCCTGAAGGGAGCAGCAGATGACCCACCCCCGCGCCACGCCCGCGGCGAGAACCGAGAGCGCCCAGGACGCCCCGAGCACCAGAACCCACACCGGCCGACCCACCCCGGGCACCGCCACCACCACCCACCCCTCCCTCACAGACCTGCGCCACCACCTCTCCACCCACCTCGAACCAGCCGCCCGCACCTGGCTCGACCACGCCCTCGACGAGGCCGCCGCCCACCCCGGCCTCCACGGGCCGATCTCCGTATGGGAGCTGCGCCTCGCCGAAGCCGGCCGACGCTGCGGTCCCGCGCACGCCGACGCCGCACGTGTCCTCATCCTCGACGCGGCCCGCGCCGGCATCGACGCCCTCACCCGGGTGTACTTCCAGGGCACGGCCGACGAGCGCCGAGCCGTTCTGCACGCCCTGCCCCACCTCGTGTCCGGCCCGGGCGCCCTCCCGCTGATCGAGGACGCCCTGCGCACCAACGACACCCGGCTCCTCAGCGCCGCCGTCGGCCCCTACGCCGCCCGGCACCTGACCGCCCACCACTGGCGCCACGCCGTGCTGAAGTGCCTGTTCACCGGCGTCCCCGTCGACCACGTGGCGGACCTGCCCCGGCGCGCAGCCGGCGACGGCGAACTCGCCCGGATGCTGGGCGACTACGCCGCCGAACGCACCGCCGCCGGCCGCGCCGTCCCCGAGGACCTGTACCGCGTCCTGGACCTGACCGAGTCCGTCACCCCGGCCCCCGGCACGGACCACCCCCACGGCAAGGAGTCCTGATGCGCATCTTCGATCCCCACATCCACATGACGTCCCGGACCACCGACGACTACGAGGCCATGTATGCCGCCGGTGTCCGCGCCGTCGTCGAGCCGTCCTTCTGGCTCGGCCAGCCGCGCACCTCGCCCGCCTCCTTCCGTGACTACTTCGACTCCCTCCTCGGCTGGGAGCCCTTCCGCGCCGCCCAGTACGGCATCGCCCACCACTGCACGATCGCCCTCAACCCCAAGGAGGCGAACGACCCGCGCTGCCTGCCCGTCCTCGACGAGCTGCCGCGGTATCTCGTCAAGGACAACGTCGTGGCGGTCGGGGAGATCGGCTACGACTCGATGACCCCCGCCGAGGACACCGCCCTCGCCGCGCAGCTCCAGCTGGCCGCCGACCACGGCCTGCCCGCCCTCGTGCACACCCCGCACCGCGACAAGCTCGCCGGGCTGCACCGCACCCTCGACGTCGTCCGGGAGTCCGCACTGGCCCCGGACCGGGTCCTGGTCGACCACCTCAACGAGACCACCGTCAAGGAGGCCAGGGACAGCGGCTGCTGGCTGGGCTTCTCCGTCTATCCGGACACCAAGATGGACGAGGAGCGCATGATCGCGATCCTGCGCGCCTACGGGACCGAGCAGGTCCTGGTGAACTCCGCCGCGGACTGGGGAAAGAGCGACCCCCTCAAGACCCGCAAGGTCGGCGACCTGATGCTGGCCGAGGGCTTCGACGCGGACGACGTCGACCAGGTGCTGTGGCGCAACCCCGTCGCCTTCTACGGGCTCAGCGGCCGCCTGAACCTCGACGTCACCGGCACGGAGACCACTCACGAGGGCAACTCCATCCTCCGCGGCGCCCCGAAGGACCCGCACGAGCCGGACAACGGCCCCGGCAGGCCGGCCCGCGTCCCCGCCGCGGAGGCGTGAACCATGCGCTTCCGCCACCCCGACGGCTCCACCGTCCACCTCGCCTACTGCACCAACGTCCACCCCGCCGAAACCCTCGACGGCGTCCTCGCCCAGCTCCGCGACCACTGCGAACCCGTCCGACGCCGCCTGGGCCGCGACCGCCTCGGCATCGGGCTGTGGCTGGCCAAGGACGCCGCCCACGCCCTCGTCACCGACCCCTCCGCGCTGCGCAAGCTGCGCACCGAGCTCGACCGGCGCGGCCTCGAGGTCGTCACCCTCAACGGCTTCCCCTATGAGGGCTTCGGCGCCGAGGAGGTCAAGTACCGCGTATACAAGCCGGACTGGGCCGACCCGGAGCGTCTCGACCACACCACCGCCCTGGCCCGCGTCCTCGCCGGGCTCCTCCCCGACGACGTCACCGGCGGGACCATCTCCACCCTGCCCCTCGCCTGGCGCACCGCCTACGACGACGAACGCGCGGAGACCGCACGCACCGCGCTGCGCGCCCTCGCCGAACGCCTCGACGCCCTCGAGGAACTGACCGGCCGCTCCATCCGCATCGGACTGGAACCTGAACCCGGCTGCGTCGTCGAGACCACCCGCGACGCCATCGCCCCGCTCACCGCGATCGGCCACGACCGCATCGGCATCTGCGTCGACACCTGCCATCTCGCCACCTCCTTCGAAGATCCGCACACCGCCCTGGACGCGCTCGCCGCGGCCCGCGTCCCCGTCGTCAAATCGCAGCTCTCCGCCGCCCTGCATGCCGAGCACCCCCATCTCCCCGAGGTACGCGAAGCCCTCGCCGCCTTCGCCGAACCCCGCTTCCTGCACCAGACCCGTACGGCGACCGCCGCCGGCCTGCGCGCCACCGACGACCTCGACGAGGCCCTCGCCGGACACGCCCTGCCGGACGCCTCACCCTGGCGCGCCCACTTCCACGTCCCCCTGCACGCGGCCCCCGCCGCACCCCTCACCTCCACCCTCCCGGTCCTGCAATCCGCACTGACCCGGCTCGTCGGCGGCCCGGCCCCGCTCACCCGCCACCTGGAGGTCGAGACCTACACCTGGCAGGCCCTCCCGCCCGACCTGCGCCCCAAGGGCCGCACCCAGCTCGCCGAGGGCATCGCCGCCGAACTCACCCTCGCCCGCGACCTGCTGACGGACCTCGGCCTGAAGGAGCTGCCATGAGCACCGGCACCCCCGAGCACCCCGACCCGGCCGCCACGGACCGCCCCACCCCGCTCCTCGTCCTCGACGTCGTCGGCCTCACCCCCCGTCTCCTCGACCACATGCCCCACCTCAAGGCGCTCGGCCAGTCCGGCTCCCGCGCACCGCTGGGCACCGTGCTGCCCGCCGTCACCTGCGCCGCCCAGTCCACGTTCCTCACCGGCACCATGCCCTCGGAGCACGGCATCGTCGGCAACGGCTGGTACTTCCGTGAACTCGGCGACGTCCTCCTGTGGCGCCAGCACAACGGGCTCGTGGCCGGTGACAAGCTCTGGGACGCCGCCCGCCGCGCCCACCCCGGCTACACCGTCGCGAACATCTGCTGGTGGTACGCCATGGGCGCCGACACCGACATCACCGTCACCCCCCGCCCGGTCTACTACGCCGACGGCCGCAAGGAACCCGACTGCTACACCCGGCCGGCCGCCCTGCACGACGAACTCACCGACAGACTCGGCACGTTCCCCCTGTTCCACTTCTGGGGCCCCGGAGCCGACCTCGTCTCCAGCCGGTGGATCATCGACGCGACCCGCCACATCATCCGCACCCGGCACCCCGACCTGACGCTCTGCTACCTCCCCCATCTCGACTACGACCTGCAGCGCTTCGGCCCCGACGACCCGCGCTCCCTCAAGGCGGCCGCCGACCTGGACACCGCCCTCGCCCCGCTGCTGGACGACGCCCGCGCCGAGGGCCGTACCGTCGTCGCCCTGTCCGAGTACGGCATCACCCGGGTGAACCGGCATGTCGACATCAACCGCGCCCTGCGCCGGGCCGGCCTGCTGGAGGTGCACACACAGGACGGCATGGAGTACCTCGACCCGATGGCGTCCCGTGCCTTCGCGGTGGCCGACCACCAGATCGCCCACGTCTATGTGCGCCGCCCCGAGGACCTCGATGCCACCCGGGCCGCCCTCGACGGCCTGCCCGGCATCGCCCAACTCCTGGACGACGAGGGCAAGAAGACCCACCATCTCGACCATCCGCGCGCGGGCGAACTCGTCGCCGTGGCGGAACCGGACGCCTGGTTCACGTACTACTACTGGCTCGACGACGACCGCGCGCCCGACTTCGCGCAACTCGTCGAGATCCACCGCAAACCCGGCTACGACCCGGTCGAACTCTTCATGGATCCCCTCGACCCGTACGTCAAGGTCAAGGCGGCCACCGCACTGGCGCGCAAGAAACTCGGCATGCGCTACCGCATGGCGGTCGTGCCCCTGGACCCCTCGCCTATTCGCGGCAGCCACGGCCGCCTTCCGGCGAGCGACGACGACGGTCCGCTCCTCATCTGCTCCACCCCCCGCGCTGTCGGCGACCGCGTCGCGGCCACCGATGTGAAGTCACTGCTGCTCCGACTCGCCGGTCTCACCTGAGGTCATGACCCTCAGTACCCGACTGGTCACAAGTGAAGCACTCACCACTGACAACGCCCCGCGATCACGAGGAGTTCCACGCATGAGCCGCTTCTCCCAGCCCGACCCCGAACTCACCCACCGCCTCAGCAGACGAGGCATGCTGGGCGTGGCCGCCGGTGCCACCGCAGCCGCCCTGCTCGGCGCCGCGGCCCCCGCCACCGCCGCCACCGGCAACGCCGCGGCCGCCACCGCGTCCGGCGCCAAGGGCCGCGGCCGCCCCGTCCTGCCGCCCGGCCGCCTCGGCATCCAGCTCTACAGCCTGCGCGACAAGGTCTCCACCCTCGGCTTCGGCCCCGTCTTCGCCGAGCTGGAGAGGTACGGCTACGACGAGGTCGAGTTCGCCGGATACACCCAGGGCTCGGCCGGCCCCATCACGCTCGCCCAGCTCAAGCGGCTGGCCCGCAACCACGGCCTCAACCCGATCGGCAGCCACGTCGGCTACTACTCCGACGACCCGAACGCCTACACCTTCGCCCAGAACCTCACCAAGGTCCTCGACGACGCCCAGGCCCTCGGCCTCAAGCACATCGGCACGGCCGCCGGCCCGTTCCGCTACGGCTCGACCGTCGACGCCTGGAAACGCGCCGCCGAGGACTTCAACACATACGGAGCGGCGGCGAAGGCCCGGGGCATGAAGTTCTACCAGCACAACCACTCCGAGGAGTTCTCCTTCGCCACCGACAACCCCAAGGTCCGCCTCTACGACATCCTGCTCAAGGAGACCGACCCCGACCTCGTGTACCTGGAGATGGACATCTACTGGGCGTACGTCGGCCAGTTCCGCTTCTCCAAGCGGCCCGACGGCACGCCCGCGCCGTTCGAGCCGCTGAACTACGTCCTGCGGCAGCCCGACCGGTACCCGCTCTTCCACGTGAAGGACGGCGAGAGCGACCCGTCGAACCCGTACGGCTACCGCATGACCGACGTCGGCGACGGCGACATCGACTACCAGCGGTTCATCTCCGCGGTGACCCGGCTGCGCGGCCACCGCATGGCCCACCACTGGCAGGCCGAGCACGACAACCCCGCCGAGTCCTTCACGTTCGCGCGCCGCTCCAGCGCGCACCTGCACTCCTTGCGGGAGAAGTGCTGACGATCCCGGAAACGTGAGGAGGCCCTTCCCCAGTTGGGGGAAGGGCCTCCTCACGTGGGGACGGTCAGCCCACGGGCCGCGTCCGGCCCGGGACGTCCCAGCCCGTCCCGCCGAGGCGGTGGACGCGGGGGTGGCGGTCGGTCGTTCGACGATGGGGACGGTGCACGGCGGACGGTGCTAACGGTCCGCGTGCCGCGGTCGGATCCGACGTCATGTCAGGTCGTGTCCTCGCCGAGCGGTTGCGGGTTGGGGGAGATGCGGCCCGTCTTCCTGTCACGTCCCGGCGGGGTCAGGAACACCGCCACGCAGCCGGCGAAGAGGGAGATGGAGCCGGCCAGGATGAAGGCACCGGAGTGCCCCCAGGCACCGACGACCACGGCACCCATGCCGGCGCCCAGGCCGGAGACGAGCTTGGCGCTATAGACCATGCCGTAGTTGGACGCGTTGTTGTTCTCACCGAAGTAGTCGGCGGTGAGTGCCGCGAACATCGGGAAGATGGCGCCGCCGCCGAAGCCGGAGATCGAGGAGAAGACCAGGAACAGCGGAAGGTTCTCGGCGTTCGCCGACCAGAGGATGCCGTACTGGGACAGGCCGAGGATCACGCACACGACGAGCAGGCACCGCTTGCGGCCGTACAGGTCGGAGAGCCAGCCGATGACACCGCGGCCGGTGCCGTTGACGATGGCCTTCAGCGACATGGCCGTGGCGACGATCCCGCCCGCGAATCCGGCCTCCTCGCCGATCTCCACCTGGAAGGCGATACCGAAGATGTTCACGCCGGACGTACAGGCCAGGCAGAACCACATCACGGCCACCCGGCCGGTCTTCCACGCCTCCTTGGGGGAGTACTGGCGCACCGCCGGCGGGTTCATCCGCAGCGAGCGGGCCGCGCGCGGGTCGTCCGGCGGGTTCAGCGGGTCGATCGTGGAGGGCCACCAGTTCTTCGGCGGGTCTTTGAAGAAGTAGCCGGAGCAGGCGACCATTCCGGCCAGGAACACACCCACCGAGACCAGCACCCAGCGGAAGTTCGTCAGGTCCATGTAGCCGTTGAAGAGGAAGACGAAGGGCACCGATCCGTAGGCGAAACCGCCGTTGACGAAGCCGGTCTTGCCGCCCTTGCGCTCCGGGTACCACTTGCCGACCATGTTGACGCAAGTGGCGTACACCATGCCCGCGCCCATGCCGCTGAACATGCTGAAGCCGATGTAGGCGAAGACCACGTGCGGCGCGAAGGCGAGGGACAGGTAGCCCAGCAGCGTGCCGGTGGCGCCGAGCATCATGGCCCAGCGGGCCGGCAGTTTCCCGCTCTCACGCAGCTTGCCCGCGGGGAAGGCCACCGCGGCCTGGAAGAAGACCCAGACGGTCATCATCCAGAAGATGTGCATGCTGTTCCAGCTGTGTGCCGTGTGCAGGGTGTCCTCGGCGGACGCGAACGCGTACTCGGCGGAGGAGATGCCCATCATGCCGATCCAGGGCAGGATCACCATCCATTTGCGCTTGCGCCCCATGATGTCGATGTCGGTCTCACCGAGGCGGTAGACGCGACCGTTCGCGTCGGTGACCTCCCGGTAGGGAACCGTGGTGGGCAGATCGGTCGTTGTCATGTCGTGTCGCACCCCTTGCGTCGAAAGATCTGGCCAGCGCCCCCTGTCCCATGCCTTTCGTGCGCGTGCGGGTCCCGGGGCCGGCCGACGCGCACCGTCGGCCGACCCCCCGCTCACTCACCTCATGTCCCGCCCCCCAGCCGTCCCGCCTCCCGTGCCCAGCGGTACTTCGCGCCGAGCACGGCCACCGGCTTCTCGGTCGTGTACGGGTACGCCACGACCCCGCGCTCGAAGAGGTACTGGCAGGCCTCCTCGACCTCCACGTCCCCCGCGAGCGACGCCACCACGGGCTTCTCGATCCCGCGCTCCCGGAACTCGGCCACCACACGCGCGGTGAGCTCCGCGAAGACCATGGGAGGAGTGACGATGGTGTGCCAGTAGCCGAGGACCAGCGCGTGGATGCGCTCGTCCTCCAGACCCAGCCGGATCGTCGCCTCGTACGTCGACGGCGGCTCGCCCCCTGTGATGTCCACCGGGTTGCCCGCGGCCCCGAAGGGCGGGATGAACTTCCGGAACGCCTCGTCCAGGTCCGGCGGGATCTCCATCAGCGACAGGCCGTTGTCCGTCACCGCGTCGGAGAGCAGCACACCACTGCCGCCGGCGCCCGTGATGATCACGACGTTGTCGCCCTTGGGTGCGGGCAGCACCGGCAACGCGCGCGCGTACTCCAGCATGTCGTTCAGTCCCGGCGCCCGGATCACCCCGGCCTGCCGCAGGATGTCGTCGTACACGGCGTCGTCACCGGCCAGGGCACCGGTGTGCGAACCGGCCGCCTTGGCACCCGCCGCCGTCCGCCCGGCCTTCAGCACGACCACCGGCTTCTTCGGCACGGTCGCCCGCGCCGCCTCCACGAAGGCGCGGCCGTCCTTGAGGTCCTCCAGGTGCATCGCGATGCAGTCGGTGTGCGGGTCCTCACCGAACCAGGTCAGCAGGTCGTCCTCGTCCAGGTCCGACTTGTTGCCGAGTCCGACGATCGCCGACACACCCGTCTTGGTGGTGCGCGCGAAGCCCAGGATGGCCATCCCGATGCCGCCCGACTGCGAGGTCAGCGCCACCCCGCCCTTGACGTCGTACGGCGTGCAGAACGTGGCACACAGGTCCTGCCAGGTCGAGTAGTAGCCGTAGATGTTCGGCCCCAGCAGCCGTACGCCGTGGCGTTCGGCGATCGCCACGATCTCCGCCTGGAGTTCGTGCTCGCCGGTCTCCGCGAACCCGGAGGGGATCAGCACGGCGTTGGGGATCTTCTTGCGTCCCACCTCCTCCAGGGCCGAGGCCACGAACTTTGCGGGGATCGCGAAGACCGCCACATCCACCTCACCGGGAACGTCCGTGACACTCTTGTACGCCTTGCGGCCCAGAATGTCATCGGCCTTGGGATTCACCGGATGGATCTCCCCGGCGAACCCTCCGTCGACGAGGTTGCGCATCACCGAATTGCCGATCTTGCCCTGCTCGTTGGAGGCGCCGATCACGGCGACCGAGCTCGGCTGCATCAGCCGGCGCATCGAGGTGAGGATCTCGTCGCGCGAGTACTTCCGGCGCGGCGCCGGTTGCGACTCGGCGAGGATCACCCGGATGTCGGCCGCGACGGCCCCCTCCGCCGTCGCGATCACCGGGTTGAGGTCCACCTCGGCGATCTCGGGGAAGTCCGCGACGAGTTGGGACACCCGGCGGATCTGCTCGGCGACGGCCCACCGGTCCACGCCCGCCTGGCCGCGCACCCCGCGCAGGATCTCCGCCGAGCGGATCGAGTCCAGCATCGACAGCGCCTCGTCGGCGTCCACCGGCGCGAGCCGGAAGGTGACGTCCTTCAGGACCTCGACCAGCACCCCGCCGAGACCGAAGGCGACCACCTTCCCGAACGTCGGGTCCGTGACCGCGCCGACGATGACCTCCTGCCCCTTGGGCAGCAGCTCCTGCACCTGCACGCCCGAGATGCGGGCATCGGCGTCGTACGCACGCGCGTTGTCGATGATGGTGTGGAACGCGGCCCGCACGTCGGTCGCGCCCTCGACCCCGACGATCACTCCGCCGGCGTCGGTCTTGTGCAGGATGTCGGGCGAGACGATCTTCATCACGACGGGCCCGCCGAAACGCGCCGCGAACGCCACGGCCTCGTCGACGTCCGTCGCCAGTTCCTCGCCCGGTACGGCGATCCCGTACGCGTCGGCGATCACCTTGCCCTCGGGCGCGGTCAGCGCGGTCCGTCCCTCGGCCCGCACGGACTCCAGGAGGGACCGCACCCGCAGGACCCGGTCTTCCGCCATCACGTCAGATCACTCCGTTCGACTTGAGCAGGCGCACTTCCTCGTCGCCGAGGCCGAGTTCGCCGACGTAGACCTCTTCGTTGTGCTGGCCGAGCAGGGGTGAACTGGTCACCTCGACGGGGGAGTCGGACAGCTTGAGGGGGCTGCCGACGGTCACGAAGTCGCCGCGCTCGGGGTGCGGGACGGTGACGACCATCTCGTTGGCGACGAGCGAACGGTCCTCGATGATCTCCCGGGTGGACAGGATCGGCCCGCACGGGATGTTGTGCGCGTTGAGCCGCTCCAGCACCTCCCACTTGGGCAGCGTCGAGGACCACTCCTCGATCAGCTGGAACATCTTGCCGAGCTTGGGCAGCCGCGCCTCGGGCGTCGCCCACTCGGGGTCGGCGGCCAGCTCGGGCCGGCCGATGAGCTCGCTGATGGGCTGCCAGCCGACGGGCTGCACGATGACGTACACGTAGTCGTTCGGGCCGCCCGGCGCGCACTTGACCGCCCATCCGGGCTGGCCGCCGCCGGACGCGTTCCCGGACCTGGGAACCTCGTCGCCGAAGTCGTCGTTGGGATATTCAGCGAGCGGCCCGTGTGCCAGACGCTGCTGATCCCGCAGCTTCACCCGGCACAGGTTGAGTACGGCGTGCTGCATGGCCACGTTGACCCGCTGCCCGCGCCCGGTGCGCTCCCGTTGGTAGAGCGCGGCGAGGATGCCCGCCACGGCGTGCACACCCGTCCCCGAGTCCCCGATCTGGGCCCCCGTCGCCAGCGGCGGCCCGTCCTCGAAGCCGGTGGTCGACATCGACCCGCCCATGGCCTGCGCGACGACCTCGTACGCCTTGAAGTTGGTGTACGGGCCCTCGCCGAACCCCTTGATGGAGGCATAGACGATCCGTGGATTGATCTCCTGGATGCGGTCCCAGGTGAAGCCCATCCGGTCCACCGCGCCCGGGCCGAAGTTCTCGACCATGACGTCGGAGCGCCGGATCAGCTCGGTGAGGATCTCCTTGCCGCGCTCGGTCTTGGTGTTGAGGGTGATGCTCCGCTTGTTGCAGTTGAGCATCGTGAAGTAAAGGGAGTCGACGTCCGGCAGGTCACGCAGCTGCTTGCGCGTGATGTCGCCGGTCGGCGCCTCCAGCTTGACGACGTCCGCGCCGAGCCAGGCGAGCAACTGGGTCGCCGACGGCCCGGACTGGACGTGGGTCATGTCCAGGACGCGGATGCCTTCGAGGGCCTTGGTGGAGGTAGCTGTCATCGGGGGGCACCTCACTTGTACATGGTCTGGTTCATGGTTCCGGGGGCGTATGCGTCGGGGTCGACCCAGACGTTGATCAGCGACGGCTTGCCGGACTCGCGGGCTCGCCTGAGGGCCGGGCCGATGTCGGCGGGGTCGCGGACCTCCTCGCCGTAACCGCCCAGCATCTGGGCGAACTTGTCGTAGTGGACGTCGCCGAGGGTGTTGCCGACCCGGTCCCGGTCCTTGCCGTACTTGGCGGCCTGGCCGTAGCGGATCTGGTTCATGGAGGAGTTGTTGCCGACGATGCCGACGAAGGGGAGGTCGTAGCGGACGAGCGTCTCGAAGTCCCAGCCGGTGAGGGAGAACGCGCCGTCGCCGAAGAGCGCGACGACCTCCTTGTCGGGCCGCGCCTGCTTGGCCGCGAGCACGAAGGGGACGCCGACGCCGAGCGTGCCGAGCGGGCCCGGGTCCATCCAGTGCCCGGGTGACTTGGGCTGTACGACCTGCCCGGAGAAGGTGACGATGTCGCCGCCGTCGCCGATGTAGACGGAGTCCTCGGTGAGGAAGTCGTTGATCTCGCTGACCAGGCGGTAGGGGTGGATGGGTGAGGCGTCGGACCTCAGGTTGGGCAGCCGCTTCTCCAGAGCGGTCTGCTCGGCCGCCCGCAGCTCGTCCAGCCACTCCTTGCGCCTGGACGCACCGCCGTTGCTGTATCCATTAGAAGCGTGCCCGGAGGCCGCCTCCGTCACCGACTTCAGCACCAGGCCGGCGTCGCCCACGATGCCGAGGTCGATGTCGCGGTTCTTGCCGACGGTGCGGTAGTCGAGGTCGATCTGCACGACGGTCGCGTCCGGAGACAGCCGCTTGCCGTAGCCCATGCGGAAGTCGAAGGGCGTCCCGACGATGACGATGACGTCGGCGTTGGAGAAGGCGTACCGCCGGGAGAGCTGGAAGTGGTGTGGGTCGCCGGGCGGGAGGGTGCCGCGGCCGGCGCCGTTCATGTACGCCGGGATGTTCAGCGTGCGCACCAGCTCGATGGCCGATTCCGTGCCCCGGGTCGTCCACACCTGACTGCCGAGCAGGATCGCCGGCTTCTCGGCGTGCACCAGCAGGTCGGCGAGCTTCTCGATGGCCTCCGGGTCTCCGGCCGAGCGGGTCGAGGCGCGGTAGGCGCCTTCCTGCGGCACACGTGCCTTGTCCGCAGGCACCTTGGCGTCCAGCACGTCGCGCGGGATCTCCAGGAAGGAGGGGCCGGGGGCGCCGTGGAAGCACTCGCGGAACGCCATCGACACCATGTCCGCGGCGCGGCCCGTGTCGGGCACGGTCGCCGCGAATTTGGTGATGGGGTTCATCATGTCGACGTGCGGAAGGTCCTGGAGGGACCCCATCTTGTGCTGGGTGAGGGCTCCCTGACCGCCGATCAGCAGCATCGGGGACTCCGCGCGGAAGGCGTTGGCGACACCGGTGACGGCGTCGGTCGTCCCCGGTCCCGCGGTGACCACCGCGCAGCCGGGTTTGCCGGTGATGCGCGCGTAACCGTCGGCGGCGTGGGCGGCGACCTGCTCGTGGCGTACGTCGACGACCTCGATGCCCTCGTCGACGCAGCCGTCGTAGATGTCGATGATGTGGCCGCCGCACAACGTGTAGATGCGGTCGACCCCCTCGGCCTTCAGCGCCTTGGCTACGAGATGACCACCGGAGATCAAGTCCTGGGTGTCGTCGGGCATGGCGAAGTCCTGTCCCTTCGTAGGGGGTTGGAGCGGCTCGCAGTACATTGCATACAGTCGACGAATACTGTATGAAGCTTGTTATCCCGCATCCGGTGGGTGGTGTCCAGGGGGCGTGCGGCACTTTCGGGGGACTGGGGGTCGCTCCCCAGAAGACACGGCAGTCAGGAGCCGAAATGGACCTGTACGAACACCAGGCAAGGGAACTCTTCGAAGAACACGGCATCTTGGTGCCGCGGGCCGAGGTGACGGACTCACCCAAGGAGGCCCGTGAAATCGCACGCCGGCTCGGTGGCCGTGTCGTGGTGAAGGCCCAGGTGAAGACCGGTGGCCGCGGCAAGGCAGGCGGGGTGAAGCTCGCCGCCGACCCGGCCGCGGCCGAGCTCACCGCCCGTCAGATCCTGGGCATGGACATCAAGGGCCACCGGGTCGGCAAGGTGATGCTGGCCCAGCCCGTGGACATCGACACGGAGTTCTACGTGTCCTACGTGCTCGACCGCGCGGCGGGCCGCTTCCTCGCGATCGCCTCGGCCGAAGGCGGCATGGAGATCGAGGAAGTCGCCGCCACCCGTCCCGAGGCCGTGGCCCGCATCCCGATCGATCCCGCCGAAGGCGTCACCTCGGCGAAGGCCGGCGAGATCGCCGAGGCGGCCGGGCTGCCGCCGCAGACCGTCGACGTCCTCGTACGGCTGTGGGAGGTCCTGGTCCGCGAGGACGCCCTCCTCGTCGAGGTGAATCCGCTCGTCCGCACCGGGCAGGGGCGGATCCTCGCCCTCGACGGCAAGGTCACCCTCGACGACAACGCCCGCTTCCGGCAGGCGCGGTGGGGCGCGGACGACACGGAACACGACGACCCGCTGGAGGCGGCGGCTGCCGCCAAGGGCCTCAACTACGTCAAGCTCGACGGCGAGGTCGGCATCATCGGCAACGGCGCCGGCCTCGTCATGTCGACGCTCGACGTGGTCGCGGGATGCGGCGCGCGACCGGCCAACTTCCTCGACATCGGCGGCGGTGCGAGCGCCCAGGTGATGGCGGACGGACTGTCGGTCATCCTCTCCGACCCGGCCGTGACATCCGTCTTCGTCAACGTCTTCGGCGGCATCACCGCCTGCGACGCGGTCGCCGACGGCATCGTGCAGGCCCTGGAGGCCGTCCGGTTGACCAAGCCGCTCGTCGTGCGCCTGGACGGCAACAACGCGGCCCGGGGCCGAGCCATCCTCGACGAGCACGCGCATCCGCTGGTCCAGCAGGTCACCACCATGGACGGCGCCGCCGCCCGTGCCGCCGAACTCGCCACCACGGCCTGAGGAGAGGGAACGCCATGGCCATCTACCTCACCAAGGAGAGCAAGGTCCTCGTCCAGGGCATGACCGGCGGCGAGGGCATGAAGCACACGCGGCGGATGCTCGCGGCCGGCACGAACGTCGTCGGCGGCGTCAACCCGCGCAAGGCCGGCCGCACCGTCGACTTCGACGTCCCCCAGTGCCTCAAGGGCCTGGGAGGTGCCCCCATGGCCGTGCCCGTCTTCGGCTCGGTCGCCGACGGGATGCGCGCCACCGGAGCGGACGTCACCGTCGTCTTCGTGCCGCCCGCCTTCGCCAAGGCGGCCGTCGTCGAGGCCGCCGACGCCGGCATCGGCCTCGCCGTCGTCATCACCGAGGGCATCCCCGTCCACGACTCCGTCGCCTTCACCGCGTACGCCCAGGACAAGGGCACCCGCGTCGTCGGCCCCAACTGCCCGGGCCTCATCACCCCCGGCCAGTCCAACGCGGGCATCATCCCGGCCGACATCACCAAGCCGGGCCGCATCGGCCTGGTCTCCAAGTCCGGCACGCTGACGTACCAGCTCATGTACGAGCTGCGCGACATCGGCTTCTCGACCTGTGTCGGCATCGGCGGCGACCCCGTCGTCGGCACCACGCACATCGACTGCCTCGCCGCCTTCCAGGACGACCCCGACACCGAACTGATCGTCCTCATCGGCGAGATCGGCGGCGACGCGGAGGAACGCGCGGCGGCGTACGTCCGCGAGCACGTCACCAAGCCGGTCGTCGGCTACATCGCCGGATTCACCGCACCCGAGGGCAAGACCATGGGGCACGCCGGCGCGATCGTGTCCGGCTCCTCCGGAACGGCCGCCGCGAAGAAGGAGGCCCTGGAAGCGGCCGGGGTGAGCGTGGGCAGCACACCGACCGAGACGGCCAGGCTGGTGCTCGCGCGACTCGAAGGCCGATAGCCGGCCACTCACGCCGATCACCGGGCCGACTGCCGGGCCGTCGACGCCGACTACCCGGCTGGGCCGACCGCCGGGCCACCCCACGCTGCATTTCCCCGCCCCCGACTGTGCACCGAGAGCGGAGCAACCCCATGGCACCCACCCTCACCCTCAAGACCGGCACGTCCTGGCCCGATGCGTGGCAGCGCTGTCTCGCCGTCGCCCCCGAGGCCTTCCGCGACGACCGGGTCCTCAACCTCTGGAACGGCGCCTGGCAGGAGGACGGCCGGGTCCTGCCCGCCGTCAGCCCGGTCGACGGCAGCCCGATCGCCGGCCCGCCCCGCCTGGACGGGGCCACCGCCCACCGGGCCGTGTGCGCCGCACTCGACCGGCACCGCGCCTGGCGGCACCTTCCCCTGGAGGAGCGCCGGGCCCGGATCGCGGCCACCCTCGACGCCCTCACCGAACACCGCAGCCTGCTCGCACTCCTGCTCGTCTGGGAGATCGGCAAGCCCTGGCGGCTCGCCCTGGCGGACGTCGACCGGGCCATCGACGGGGTCCGCTGGTACGTCGACGGCATCGAACCGATGCTCGCCGGCCGGACCCCGCTGGACGGCCCCGTGTCCAACATCGCCAGCTGGAACTACCCGATGAGCGTGCTCGTTCACGCATTGCTGGTCCAGGCACTGGCAGGCAACGCGGTCATCGCCAAGACCCCGACCGACGGCGGTGTCGCCTGCCTGACCCTGGCCTGTGCCCTCGCCGCCCGCGAGGGAGTTCCCGTGACCCTCGTCAGCGGCAGCGGAGGCGAGCTGTCCGAGGCGCTGGTGCGGGCGCCCGAGATCGGCTGCGTCTCCTTCGTCGGCGGCCGCGACACCGGCGCCGCCGTGGCCACGGCCGTCGCCGACCTCGGCAAACGACACGTCCTCGAACAGGAAGGACTCAACACCTGGGGCATCTGGAACCACTCGGACTGGGACACGCTCACCGCGGTGATCCCCAAGCTCTTCGACTACGGCAAGCAGCGCTGCACGGCGTACCCGCGCTTCGTCGTCCAGCGGCACCTGTTCGACGCGTTCCTGGCGGCGTACCTCCCGGCGGTGCGCACGCTCAGGGTCGGGCATCCGCTCGCCGTGGAGCAGCGGGACGACCCGTACCCGGAGCTGGACTTCGGGCCGGTGATCAACGCGGCCAAGGCGAAGGAGCTGCAGGACCAGGTCGCCGAGGCGATCGAGCGCGGCGCCGTACCACTGCACCGCGGCAGGCCCGACGAGGCCCGCTTCCTGCCCGGCCAGGACACCTCCGCCTACGTCCAGCCGGTCACGCTCCTCAATCCGCCCCCGTCCTCTCCGCTGCACCACGCGGAGCCGTTCGGCCCGGTCGACACGATCGTCCTGGTCGACACGGAGGCGGAGCTGCTGGCCGCGATGAACGCCTCCAACGGCGCACTGGTCGCCACGCTGTCCACGGACGACCGGGCGACGTACGACCGGCTCGCCCCGCACATCCGCGCGTTCAAGGTCGGTCACGGCACCCCACGCTCCCGGGGCGACCGCCACGAGCTGTTCGGCGGGCTCGGCGCGTCCTGGCGCGGCGCGTTCGTCGGCGGCGACCTGCTGGTGCGTTCGGTGACGCGGGGACCACAGGGGGAGCGGCTGCCGGGCAACTTCCCGGAGTACCAGCTGCTGCCCTGACGAGGGGGGCGCGTCCGACGCCGGTTCGCCACGCGGTCCCGCCCGTGGGTGCCGGCGTCGGACGCCTACGTTGTCCGCCCGCCCGGTAGGGCGGGCCGGGCGCTCCCCGGACCGGCCCCGGGCGCGGCAAGACATCGCTCAGCCGATGCCCTGCCGGTCCGGGCGCAGGGCGAACTCCCGGTCCGCCGAGGTCGGCGCGGCCAGGCCGACAGCCTGCCGGAGCAGTTCGCGATGGCGCAGCAGCGGCTCGCGGCGTTCCGGCGGCGCGAGCAGGAGGAGGTCGTCCAGGCCGGCCAGCATGCGCCGGGAGACCTGCGGGCTCCCGGCGGCGCATCCCCGTGTCTCGGCGAACCCGAGGTCCACCAGCTCGGTCCAGCCGGGCACGGGCTGCACCAACCGCACCGCACCGGCCCGGTCCCGGTGCAGGGCGGCGTCCAGCGGCCGACGGCTCATCGCGGCCAGGAACTGGACGACACGGTCCAGCGCCTGCACGGCGGTCGTCGGATCGTTGATCGCGGACGACAGGGCGCGCAACGCGATGTCGGACAACTGCCGCAGCCCGAAACCGAGATCCTGGTGGTAGGTCCGCTCCACCCCCACCGAGATCGCGTAGCGCAGCACCCGGCGCGGCGGGACCGGACCACCGTGCACCGCCAGCACGGGCATCCCGGGTACGACGAAGTCCCCGATCCGAGGGATCAGCCGCAGCACGACCCCGTGCGCGCGCGCCACCCGCACCAGCCGCGCGATGTGCACGTCCCGCAGTACCCCCGCCCGGCCCTCGTGCGGCACCCACGCCGTCTCGGTGCCGAGGACGGGAGCCTCCTGCCCGCCCGCCGGTACGGGCATCGAGGCGGCGACCCGGAACGACTCCGTGGCGATCCGCGCGATCACATGACTGATCCGCATCAGCCGCAGGGTGGCGTTCACGTACAGCACGAAGAGGAGCAGGCTCAGCGCGACCATGCAGAGGGTGAGGACCGACTGCACCAGAGGCACCGAGGTGACGGCCCGGGGGTCGTCGACACTGTCGAAGCTCGTCAGGACCAGCAGGGTCAGCACGAAGGTCGCCAGGAAGACCGCGAAGGTCGCCTTGGTGATCCGGCTCCGGACGAAGAGCCGCACCACGCGCGGGGTGAACTGCCCGCTCGCCATCTGCACGGCCACCAGCGAGATGCTGAAGACCACACCGATGAAGGTCATCATCGCCGAGCCGACCGCGCTCACCACCGCCTTGGCGTCCTCCGCGAACCGCAGCAGCTCGTCGAGCGTCTCGTAGTCCCGGTCCTTCTGGAGCGCGTCGACGATGGCCGCGTCGAGCAGCTGCGCCCCCACCCAGACCACGAAGACACTCACCATCGCGGCCATGGGGGCGAACCAGAACGTGTCCCGCAGATGCTCCCTGAGCGGCGACAGCGCACGCGGGCGACGCCTCGCCGAGGAGCTCTGCGTAACCATCCAGTCACTCATGGTGCGACCCTAGAGGTATCGGGGCGCGAGGTCCCGGACCCCCGCCAGGCGGACGGAAACGCAGGTGAAAGGCACTCCGAAAGCTTGGTATTGTTGTCCGTGTCGCCGCGGGGAGCACCCCTGGCACGGCGGCAGACACCTGGTCCGGGTGGCGGAATGGCAGACGCGCTAGCTTGAGGTGCTAGTGCCCTTTATCGGGCGTGGGGGTTCAAGTCCCCCCTCGGACACAGACCAGCTCGGGCGGGTCGAGATCTTCTCGACCCGCCCGAGCTGCTGTGCGTTCCCGGGGTTCATGACCGGGGTTCATCACCGGGGCTCAGTGCCGGTAGCCCCGCAGCTTGCGGTACAGCGTCGCCCGGCCGATCCCCAGCGCGGCCGCCGCGCGTGCCTTGTTGCCGCCGTGGCGGCGCAGCGCCTCCAGGATCGCGGCGCGCTCGGCACGCTCCATCGGGCTGAGCGGGCGCGCGGCCGGTCCTTCCCGGACGGCGTCCGGCAGTTCCGCCCGGCGGACCGGCCCGGACACCCGCCGGTGCTCCGCGAGGGCCCGGACGACATGGGCCAGCTCGGTGACGTTCCCGGGCCACGGGTACAGCTCGAGCGCGCGCAGGGCGTCCAGGGTCCAGGTCAGCGGCGGCTGCCCGGGCGCAGGGCGGGGGGTGAGGGCCGGCAGGAGGTCCCGGATGTCGTCGGTGCGTTCCCGCAGCGGCGGCAGGGTCACCGAGCGGGCGGACAGTTTGTCCAGCAGGCGCTGGAGGCAGGGGCCGGCCGGCGCGCCGGGCGTGTAGGTGACCAGCAGCCGGGCGTCCGGGTGCCGGTCGAGCAGGGAGTTGAGCGCGGCCACGCCGGGCTGCGCGAGGCGCTCGGCGTGGCGGAGCAGGAGCGGACGGTCGGGCTGCCACGCGGGCAGGGCATCGTCGAGCCCGGCGTCCTGGGCCGCGTCCGCGACCTGGACGGGGCCCGTGCCGGACAACTCCCGTGCCAGCGCGGACTTGCCCGTGCCGCGCTCACCGGTGAGCAGCAGGGGCTCCCGGGAGCGGGCCAGTTCGACGGCCCGCCCGACGGCGTGCCGCCAGGGGACCGAGGAGCCGGTCAGAGCGACCGGCGGGGACGGGGCCGGCACCGGGAGCGCGGAAGCGTCGAGGGCTTCCAGGGTGGCCACGATCCCGATGGCCCTGCCGTCCAGACGCACCGGTGTGATGCGCGCGGTGCACCCGGCTCCCTCCGGCAGCTCCGCGAAGCCCGTTTCCCGCGCGCCGGCCGCCGTGCGCTCCAGCGCCCCGAGCACCTCGGGCGTCAGCAACCGCTGTGCCGCGTCGCTGACCAGCCGGTTGCGGCCGTCGAGTGCCGCCACGGCCCGGTCCGGCCCCTGCGCCGCCCGCACGTAGGCATCCAGCAACACCCGCTCACCCCGCCCGGCCCGCGCCCGCAGCTCCGTCTCGACCGCCGCGGCGGTCGCCTCGGCGAAGGCCGCCTGCGGATGCGGCGGTCCGGCGGCGCACAGCCGGGACGCGACCGTCAGGGTGCCCAGCACCTGCCCGCTCTCCGGCCCGAGCACCGGGACACTGACCGCGGACACGTCCTGCCACCGGTCGAGGAAGTGCTCGGGCCCGTGCACCTCGGCCCGGCTCCGGGTGCGCAGGGCGAGGGCCGCGCTGTTGTGGCCGACCTCCTGCTCCGACAGGACGGTGCACGCGCCGAACCCGGGTACGTTCCCCGCCGACCACACCACGCGCAGCCGCTCGTCGGTCAGGAGGAGCAGCGACCGGCCCACGCCCAGCGCGGGGACGATCCGGTCGAGGACCGGCCGGGCGGCACCGAGCAGCGTCGACTCCCGGGAGATCGGGGGGCCCGCCGGCGACTCCTCCAGGTCGTGCGGCACGCCGTAGAACCGTGCCCGCCGCCATGCCGCGACGACCTCCTCCGGCACGCCCTGCGGCAGCGGGCACCCCGACAGGAACCGCTCGCGGGCGACACGCAGCGAGGGCCGGGCGGTGGCTGCGGGGGAGGGGTCTGTGGTGGTCACGGCACCGCCCACCGTAACGGGTTCGGTTGAACGGCAAACAACTGCGGGTGCCGGTGCCGCCCTTCGCCCGGCACTCCGGTGTCTCGTAATGAGACACCCGCGCCCGTCCGAAGCCCCCCATGATCATGCACGTCCCGCATCCCGCCGCCCCAACCCCTTCCGCAGGAGCGCCCCGTGTCCACCGTCGTCGAGACCGACGTCCTGATCGTGGGCAGCGGCCCGGCCGGTGCCTCGGCCGCGCTCGCCCTGAGCACCTACGGCGTGCCCAACATCGTGGTGACCCGCTACGCGAGCCTCGCCGACACGCCCCGCGCGCACATCACCAACCAGCGCACCATGGAGGTGCTGCGCGACCTCGGCGTGGAAGTGGACGTCGTCGCCCAGGCCACCCCGCAGCACCTGATGGGCAACACGACCTTCTGCACCAGCCTGGCGGGCGAGGAACTGGGCCGGGTGCGCTCCTGGGGCAACGACCCGCTGGTGCAGGCCGAGCACGAACTCGCCAGCCCCACCCGCATGTGCGACATGCCGCAGCACCTCATGGAACCGGTCCTCGTGAACGCCGCCGTCGCCCGCGGCACCCGGCTCCGCTTCCAGAACGAGTACCTCTCCCACACCCAGGACGCCGACGGCGTCACCGCGACCGTCCGCGACCGGCTGCGCGGGGACACCTACGAGATCCGCGCCAGGTACCTGATCGGCGCCGACGGCGGACGGTCGAAGGTCGCCGCGGACGCCGGGCTGCCGATGGGCGGCCAGATGGGCGTGGCCGGCAGCATCAACATCGTCTTCGAGGCGGACCTGAGCAAGTACACCGCCCACCGCCCGTCCACCCTCTACTGGGTGCTCGCCCCGGGCGCGACGGTCGGCGGCATCGGCGCGGGCCTGGTGCGTTGCGTGCGCCCCTGGAACGAGTGGCTCATCGTCTGGGGCTACGACGTGAACGCCGGCGCGCCCGACCTGACCACCGAGTACGCCGAGTCGGTCGTCCGGCAGCTCGTCGGCGACGACGACATCCCCGTGACCGTCAAGTCGTCCTCGGCGTGGACCGTCAACGAGATGTACGCGGAGTCGTACGCGAACGGCCGTGTCCTCTGCGCCGGCGACGCCGTGCACCGGCACCCGCCGTCCAACGGCCTCGGCTCCAACACCTCGATCCAGGACGCCTACAACCTCGCCTGGAAGCTCAAGCTGGTCCTCGACGGCACCGCCCACCCCAGGCTGCTCGACAGTTACACCGCCGAACGCGCCCCGGTGGGGCGGCAGATCGTCACCCGCGCCAACCGGTCCATCCGCGAGACCGCCCCGGTCTTCGAGGCCCTCGACGGGCTCTCCCCGCAGACCCCCGAGCAACTGTGGGCCAACATCGCCGCCCGCAAGGACGCCACCGAGGCCGCCGAGAAGCAGCGGGCCAGGCTGCGCGAGGCGATCGCCTTCAAGGTCTACGAGTTCAACGCGCACGGCGTCGACCTCAACCAGCGCTACACCTCCGGTGCCATCGTCCCGGACGGCACGCCCGACCCCGGCTTCGCCCGCGACCCCGAGCTGCACCACCAGCCGTCCTCCCGCCCCGGCGCCCGGCTCCCGCACGCCTGGATCACCTCCGGCACCCGCACGCTCTCCACCCTCGACACGATCGGCCGGGGCCGCTTCACCCTGCTGACCGGCATCGGGGGAGAGGACTGGGTGCGGGCCGCCTCGGCTCAGGACATCCCGGTCGCCACCGTGGTGATCGGCCCCGGCCAGGAGTACGAGGACCCCTACGGCGACTGGGCGCGCCTGCGCGAGATCTCCGACGCGGGCGCCCTCCTCGTCCGTCCGGACGGGTTCGTCGCCTTCCGGCACGCGTCCGCCGCACCGGACGCCGGAGAACTGCTGGCGGACGCGCTGCGGCGGATCCTCGGCCACGCCTGAGCGCGCCATCATGGAAGAAGCGGACGTCGACGACGAGGAGCCGGGATGACCACCGACGCGACCGGGACCAGCGTCACCGAGCAGGCCCTCGCCAGTCTGCGCGGGACCGCCGACCCGCGGCTGCGCGAACTGCTCACCGGCCTCGTCCGCCATCTGCACGACTTCGCGCGCGAGACCCGTCTCACCCAGGAGGAGTGGGAGCGGGCGATCGCCTTCCTGACGGCGACCGGCCAGTCCTGCACCGACACCCGGCAGGAGTTCATCCTGCTGTCGGACGTGCTGGGCCTGTCCATGCTGGTGGAGACGCTGAGCGGCGATCGCACGCCCGGGACCACCGAGTCGACCGTGCTCGGCCCCTTCCACATGACCGAGTCACCGGTCCGCGCGCTCGGCGACGACATCGACCTGGTGGGCGGCGGCGAGAGGTGCGTGGTCAGCGGCCGGGTGCGGTCCGCGGACGGGACCCCGCTGCCCGGCGCCGTCGTGGATGTCTGGCAGGCCGACGACAAGGGCTACTACGACGTCCAGCAGCCCGGACTCCAGCCCGCGGGCAACGGACGCGGGCTGTTCACCGCCGACGCCGAGGGCCGCTTCTGGTTCCGCACCTGCGTCCCGGCGGCGTATCCGATCCCCACCGACGGCCCCGTGGGCGGGTTGCTGCGGGCGACCGGACGGCACCCCTACCGCCCCGCGCACATCCACTTCATCGCAGCGGCCGAGGGCCACACCCCCGTCACCACGCACATCTTCGTGGCCGGCGGCGACTACCTCGACTCCGACGCGGTGTTCGCCGTGAAGCAGAGCCTGGTCCAGGACTTCGCGGACACGGACGACCCCTCGCTGGCCCGGGAGTTCGGCGTCGAGAACCCCTTCCGGCACGCCCGCTTCGACCTCGTCCTGGAGCGGACCGCATGACGTTCCAGGAGGAGTTCACGTACGAGACCCGGCCCGTGCGGGTCGTCTTCCGGCCCGGCGGGGCCGTCACCGCGACCCCGGACGAGGCCGCCCGCCTGGGCCTTCGGCGGCTGCTCGTGGTGTGCGGCAGCCGGGGCGGGCCCGTCGCCCGGGCGGTCGCGGACGCGCTCGGCGACCGCTGCGCCGGGCTGCACGCCGGGGCGCGGATGCACGTGCCCGTCGAGGACGCCGACCGGGCCGTCGAGGCGGTCCGGGCGGCCGGGGCGGACGGCTGCGTCGCGGTCGGCGGCGGTTCCGCGATCGGGCTCGGCAAGGCGATCGCCCTGCGCACCGGACTGCCGCTGATCGCCGTGCCGTCGACCTACTCGGGTTCCGAGATGACCCCGGTGTGGGGCCTGACCGAGCACGGCAGCAAGCGCACCGGCCGCGACCCGGCCGTGCAGCCCCGCAGCGTCGTCTACGACCCCCGGCTCACCCTCTCCCTGCCCCTACCGCTGACCGTCACCAGCGGGATCAACGCGCTCGCGCACGCCGTCGAGGCGCTGTACGCCCCGGACGCCTCCCCGCTGGTCTCGGTCATGGCCGAGGAGGGCGTCCGGGCGATGGCCGAGGCACTGCCGCTCCTCGCCGCCGACCCGGAGGACCTCGACGCGCGCAGCCGGGCGCTGTACGCGGCGTGGCTGTGCGGCGCGTGCCTCGGCGCGACCACGATGGGCCTGCACCACAAGCTGTGCCACGTCCTCGGCGGCACCTACGGCCTGCCCCACGCCGAGACCCACACCGTCGTCCTGCCCTACGTCCTCGCCCACAACGCCCCCGCCGCCCCGCAGGCGTTGACCGTCCTGCGCCGTGCCCTCGGGGCCGACGACGCGCCCCGCGCCCTGTGGGACCTGGCCGGCCGCCTCGGAGCACCGCGCTCCCTCGCCGAACTCGGCCTGACGGAGGCCGACGTGACGCCCGCGGCGACCCGGGCCGCGGGCGAGCCGTACGCCAACCCGCGCGAGGTGACGGCGGAGGGGGCCCGGGGCGTACTGCTCGCGGCGTACGAGGGAAGGCCGCCCTCGACGGCATAGGCGGCTACGTCAGCCGACCCGCCCGCACCTGCCGTGACCACGACCTCACGGCCCGTGCTGATGCGGTGTCAGCGCGCCGCCGGAGCCCCGCGCCAGTGGGTTCCTCAGGACGAGATCCGGAGGATTCGCTGGCGTCCTGGACGCGGTCGGACCGCAGGCGCCGGCACGGACCGGCCGTGCGGTTGCAGCGGCCGTGACCAGGGCGGATGATGAAGACAGGCCCTCCGGCCGCTGTCACCGTCTCCCACCGCCTTGCGCAGGGCCGCATGCACGCGCACCGGGAGTCCACATGGACCGAGCCGACCTCTCAGCGGTGTTCTACGGGGATGGCCCCGTCCCCGTCCTGTGGGCCACCCACTGCCCCGTTCACTTCGACGTGTGGCTGGCGTTCGCCCAGCCGCCGGCCTCGCGGCGTGACGCCCACGGTTCGGGGGCCGTGGCCCGGACGGGAGAGTGGGGACGGCAGGACCTGATTCTCGCGATCCGCGAGGAGTACGGCGTAGAGCAGGTGCTGGAGCGTTTCCAGAACCGCGGGCTGATGGAGAAGTGCCGTCCGATCGCCGCCGGCAGCTTCGTAGCGGCACAGCTGACCCTGAAGGAGCTCGTCGGCGACGTCCTGCCCCTGACCAGCCTGGCCGGCGCGGTGCGCGTCGCCCACGAACTCGCTCGGCACAGCGGGACCGAAGGCATCGAAGCAGCCCTCGCCGGACACGTCAGGACCCCGGCCACCAGCGAGATCCACGACAGCATGGAGCGCAGGCAGGAGCGCGGCCGCCACGTCACCTGGCTGTTGAGGCTGCTGCACCGCATCGTGCGGCACGCGAGGCCCGATCTGGGCCGGGGCGAGACGCGGGAACAGGCGGTGACCGGCGTGCTCGTCGACATGCTGGACGCCGTCGTCGTGGACAACGGCCCCGCGCGCCGGCCGCACGCACCCACCGGGCGGGTGGCCGACCGAAGGCAGAAGTATCCGGTCGTGTCCGTGACGACGAACCGGCCCGCGACGGGAGCGGTCGTACGGTCCCGCCGGACCATCAAAGCCGACGCGGCGGAGCAGGTCTTCTCGGTCGACACCGCCTCCATCGGCTGGGCCGTGGTCGACAGCGGCATCGATCCGCGGCACCCCGCCTTCCACGACTGGGACACCACCGGCTCGACGCCGCAGCAACTCGATTCGCGTATCGCCCGCTCCTTCGACTTCACCGGCGTACGGGAGAAGCTCTCCGCCGACGTGCTCGTGGGCGGCCTCGTCAACTGGGCGGCGGCCCTGCCGTCCGTCGAGACCACCCCGTCCCCGAAGCAGCCCACACGGCCGCCGCCCGGCGACCAGCACGGCACCCACATCGCCGGCATCATCGGCGGCTGGTGGCCGGAGCTGGACTTCCGCGGCGTCTGCCCACGCATCCGGCTCTACGACTTCCGGGTCCTCGACGACGACGGAGGGGGCGACGAGTTCTCCATCGTCACCGCGCTGCAGGCGATCCGTCACATCAATGAGAAGGCCGGGCGGTTCATCGTCGCCGGGGTCAACATCAGCTTGTCGGTCCCGCACGACGTCGCCAGCCACGCCACCGGGTGGACACCCGTGTGCGTCGAGTGCGACCGCCTGACACGGTCGGGCGTCGTGGTCGTCACCGCGGCCGGCAACGCGGGGTTCGCCGGCACCGCGCGGACCACGGGCGCCGACTACCGGGACATCAGCATCTCCGACCCCGGAAACGCGGAGTCCGTCATCACCGTCGGCTCCACCCACCGCAGCAACCCGCACCGCCACGGCGTCAGCTACTTCTCCAGCCGGGGGCCCACCGGCGACGGGCGGCCCAAGCCCGACCTGGTGGCGCCGGGGGAGGACATCGACGGCCCCATCCCCGGCGAGGGCATCGCCGCCATGCACGGCACCAGCCAGGCGGCGGCCCATGTCAGCGGAGCCGCGGCCATGCTGCTGGCCCGCAACCGGGAGTTGCTCGGCCGCCCGGAACGCGTGAAGGAGATCCTGTGCGCCACGGCGACCGACCTGGCACGCGAACGCCACTTCCAGGGCCATGGGCTGGTCGACGTGCTGCGTGCCATTCAGTCCGTCTGACGGAACGGTCCACCACCCAGGAGCCGACATGCTCACCTTCGATTTCCTCAACGCCCGCCACGGCGACTGCTTCCTGGTCCACTGGGGCTCACCTCACCGGCGGGTCATGCTCGTCGACGGCGGTCCCGGCGGCGTCTACCGGGCCACGCTCCGGGACCGGCTGCACCAACTCGGCGGACCGGACGGCGAGGACCCGCCGCACCTCGATGTCGTGTGCCTCTCCCACGTCGACGACGACCACGCCGGCGGGCTCGTCCGGCTCTTCCGCGACATGAGGCAGGCCCAGCAGGACGGGGACGCCCCGCCGTACGCGGTGGACGCCCTGTGGTTCAACTCCGTGGAGGAACTCGTCGACCGGCGCGCCCCCGGGCTGAGCGCCTCCGTACGGCCGCTTCTCGAACGCGCCGCCACCGACGCGGCAGTCGGGGCGAGCTACCAGCAGGGCCGCGACATCCGCAACGCGGCCACCGCACTGCACCTGGACGGCAACACCCCGTTCGGCGGCCCGCTCGTCGAGGGCGCGGAGGCCGACCTCGACGACCTGGGCGTCACGGTCGTCGCGCCGGACGAGGAAGCGCTGGAGGAACTGGAGGAGCGGTGGCACAAGGCGAAACAACGTGGCGATCCCGACGTCATCACCGCGGGATACACCGACGGGTCGGTGCCGAACCTCTCCAGCATCGTCCTGCTGCTGCGCCAGGCGGGCCGCACCGCCCTGCTCACCGGTGACGCCCGCGGCGACCGCGTCCTGTCCGGGCTGCGCGCACTGGGCCTGCTCGACGACTCGGCGCCCCTCCACGTCGACCTGCTGAAACTGCCGCACCACGGCAGTGACCGCAACGTGGAGGCAAGCTTCTTCGAACAGGTGCAGGCCGACCACTACGTCGTCTCCGCCGACGGCGTGCGCCACCACCACCCCAGCGAGGACACCCTGCGCTGGCTCGTCGAGTCCCGGGCACCGGACGACGCCTACGTCGTCCACCTGACCAACCCCATCCCGTTCGCCGAGGAGGAACTGGCGCGACTGAGCGAGGGCCGGGCCTTCGGCATCGACGTCCGGGCGCCCGCCGAGCAGGGGCTCCCCATCACGATCGGAGACTCGCCATGACCACCTCCCGGCAGGCCCCCGCCCCTTCCGCGCCCCCGGCCGGCGCCGCGCCGGCCGCCGGTCCGCGGTGGGCCGTCGACTCGCCCGCGGCCGGCACCGGCCTCGCGGCGCGTCCCTGCGGTGACGCCCTCCGCCCCGCCGAGCCTCCCGCCACCGCGCACCCGGTCGCGCTCGCCCTGTCCGGCGGCGGGTTCCGCGCCACCCTCGCCGCCCTGGGCTTCGTGCGGCTGCTGGCCGGCACCGGGCTGCTTTCCCGGCTGCGCTACTCCTCGTCCGTGTCCGGCGGTTCGGTGGCCAACGGCTGCCTGGCCACCGCCTGGCCCGCGCTGCGGCGGGAGAACTTCACCACACGCGCCTTCGACGAGCTGGTCGTCGCGCCGGTCGTCGACCGCGTCTCCTCCCGCTCCCTCAAGCGCGCTCTCGTCGGCGGCCTGTGGCGGACCCTCGGCCCTTCGACCCGTACGGACCTCCTGGCCGGGCGTCTGGACGAGTGGTTCCTGCGGGAGACCGAACTGGAGCGTCTGGACCCACAGGTGCGCTGGATCATCAACGCCGCCAACCTGACCACCGGTGCCCGCTTCACCTTCGAACGCGACGTGTACGGCGACTACACCATCGGCCTGGCCTCCACGGCCGGCACGCGGCTGCGGCTGAGCCGGGCCGTGTCGGCCTCCGCCGCGGTCCCCGGCGCGTTCCCGCCCGTCGTTCTCGACCGGGCCCCCTTCCCGTGCGCCACCCAGCCGCCGGCCCTGCTCGACGGCGGTACGTACGACAACACCGGCCTGGAGGCCATCGACTCGGACCGCTACGGGCACACCTTCCTGTGCGTCCTCAACGCCGGAGGTCTGCTGCGCCCCGGCGTGTACGGGCGCGTCCCGGTGGTCCGGGACCTGGCCCGGGCGAACTCACTGCTGTACCGGCAGAGCACCACACTGCGGACCCGTGCCGTCGTCGAACGCTTCGAGCACGCGAGGGCCTCGGGCCCGGACGGTGAACTGCCGCGCGGTGCCCGCCGCGGAATTCTCGTCCAGCTCTCCACCGACTTCCCGGCGGACGGCCCGGACGCCCTGCGCCGCTGGCGTGCGGCCTTCCCCGAACACCCGGCCTTCGACGGCCGCCATCTCGCCCTCGTCCCGACCGTGTTCGAC
This sequence comes from Streptomyces sp. NPDC024017, assembly GCF_040638895.1. Lineage (NCBI taxonomy): Bacteria > Bacillati > Actinomycetota > Actinomycetes > Kitasatosporales > Streptomycetaceae > Streptomyces > Streptomyces sp. NPDC024017. The sequence continues at coordinate 288,861 of NZ_JBEZYZ010000004.1, forward strand.
CGCCTCGACCCCGGCCTCTGCCGTGCCCTGGTCCACCGCGGCTGGTGGCTCGGCGGCGCGGCTCTGGCGGCGTACCACCCGGAGCTGCTTCCGGACGACCTGACAGCGCTGAGCCCGCCGCAACGGTGACACCCCCGTCGACGACCGCAAGCACAGCTCAGACCCGCCCGGTTCCCGCGGACAGAAGGTGACCGCAAGTCTTCCTAGGGTCGTGGCATGACCCAGACGCAGAAGACTCTTGTCACCGGCGCCACCGGAACCGTCGGCCGTCAGGTCGTGGCCGAGCTGCTCGACCGGGGCCACGAGGTGCGTGCCCTGACGCGTGACGCCGCGAAGGCCGCCTTCCCGGCGGGTGTGGAGGTCGTCGAGGGCGACCTGACCGAGCCGGACAGCCTGGCCCCGGCCCTGGAGGGGGTCACCGGCCTCCATCTGATCACCTTCGGCGGCGCTGCCTTCAGCCCGCTGGAGACCGGCCCCCGGATCCTGGAACTCGCCCGCTCCGCCGGTGTCCGCCGCGTCACCGTGCTGCACGGCGGCGGCCCCACCCCGCTGGAGGACGCGGTGCGCGCCGACGACGGTGTGGACTGGACCGTGCTCATGCCGGTCGAGTTCATGGCCAACGCCCTGGAGTGGGCGGACGGCATCGTGGCCTCGGGCGAGGTGCGGGAGCCGTTCGTCGGCCGGCTGAGTGCCATGGTCCACGAGGGCGACATCGGCGCCGTCGCCGCGGTCGCGCTCACCGAGGAGGGACACGGCGGCCGGGAGTACGTGATCACCGGCCCCGACGTGCTCACCGTCGGCGACAAGGTGAAGACGATCGCCGACGCCGTCGGCCGGGAGATCACCCTGGTCGAGCTGACCGAGGAGCAGGCCCTCGCGCAGTGGCGTGCGGCGGGCCTCCCGGAAGACGTCATCGGCTTCCTGCTCATGGCCTACGGGGACACCCCGGAGGTGGGCCGGACGGTCTCCGGCACCGTCGAGAAGCTCACCGGACGCCCTGCGCGCACCTTCGCCCAGTGGGCCGCCGAACATGCGGACGCCTTCAAGCGGCAGTCCTGACTGTCTCGTATTGAGACACCCGCACCGGAGCCCGGCCCGTCAAGATCGACAAGGGGGTGTGACCGCAGCAAGGTGCGGCCGTCGGCATGCGCTGAATCGCTGCGCGTACGGCCGCACACCCGAAGAAAGGTGACCACCATGGCCCTCGCACTGCTCCGGCGCCGGTGGCTCAAGAGCTCCTCCGCCGCAGCGGCGGGCCTCGCCCTCCCCCTCCCCACCGGCGCGGGTGCCGTCGCCCGCGAGGTCGTCGACCCGATGGGCGCGCCCCTGGCGGCCGCGGACGTCACCGTCACCGCCCTGGACACCCACCGCGTCGCCGCGCGCGGCACGACCGACCCGTACGGCTACTTCCTCGCGGCGCTGCCGCCCGGCCGGTACAGCCTGCTCATCTCGGCGGAGGGCCTGCGGCCGCACCGCGAGACGATCGAGACGGGCCCCGGGACCCCGACGGCCACCGAGCGGGTCTGGCTGCAGCCCGCCGAGGCGCTCCAGCTGCCGACCGCCGGAACCTGGCTCTTCGACCCGCCGCACACGGCGATCCGGTTCATCGCCAAGCACGTCGGCATGGCCCATGTCCACGGCCGCTTCGAACGCTTCGAGGGCGGCATCCGGATAGCCCCGGACATGACCGACTCCCGCGTGCACGTCCGTATCGACGCCTCCAGCATCACCACCGGCAACTCCACCCGCGACAACCACCTGCGGTCCGCCGACTTCCTCGATGTCGAGCGCTTCCCGTACATCGACTTCACGAGCGCGCGCTTCGCCTACCGGGGCGGCAGCAAGTGGACGCTGCACGGCTCCCTCACGATGCACGGCGTCAGCCGCTCGGTGTCCCTGGACACGACGTACCTCGGCACCGTGAACGGCGGCTACGGGCAGGAGCTGCGCTGCGCCGCCCTCGCCACGGCGGAACTCCACCGCGAGGACTACACCCTCAACTGGCGTTCCATGCTGGCCCGGGGCATCGCCGTGGTCGGCCCGACCGTCCAACTGGAGCTGGACGTCCAGGCGATGTACCGCACCCACGACACACCGACCCCGCCGGAATAGTGGTACGACCCGGGCCTTCCGAGAGGCCCGGGTCGTACGGTGAGCTGCTCCTACCCGGCGTCCGGCCACACCTCCGGCGGCCGGGGCGGTTCCGGGTCGGTCCGCCGCTCCGCCGCCCGGGCGTTCTCCTCCCGCAGGGCCGTCAGCCACGGCCACAGATCGGGCAACGGCTGCCTCGCGCACGCCAGTCGGTGCTCGATCCGGCAGCGCTGCGATCCGTCCGGCGGGCACACGCCGTACATCGCGACCCGGCCGTCCGACAGAGGGATCCACCGGTGCCCCGCAGGCACGAGATGCGCCGGCACCTCCACCCCCGGCTCCAGCAGAACCCATCCGTGCTCCAGCGTCGCCACGCGATCCTGCGGCAACCGACAGCGCGGACACGCGTACCGGCCGACCCGCAATCGGCGCAGCCCGTCATCAACAGCCCCCATACGGCCAGCGTCCGCAGTCACCGGCACGGCGAGTAGAGGGCGAACCGGACGGGGCACCTGCGTCGCTCCGGCACCAGAGGGGCGAAGCGAGACTCGGCAGGTGCCATCAGCAACCACCGCCGAATCCCCGGAGGCCGATACGCGACGGGACCCCGGCCGTCCCGCGCCCGCGGGACTCCGCAATAATCCCTGGCACCCGTCCCGCTGACCTCCCTACACTCACGCACATACCCGCGCCGCCCACGACCCGAGCGGTGCACCGATGTGACGAACGAAGGGAGACGGCCATGCGTGACCACACCGCTGTCGCCGCCTCCCTGCCGCGCTACGAGGTGATCCTCGTGTCTTCGTCGTCCCGGTGCCCGCTGCGCGGCGGCATCGGCTGACCGGACGAAGAACGCCGGACCCGGAAGCACTCCGACGTGAGGTCAGGGCTGTGTGCCGCCCTGCCCTTCCCGCCCGGAAATCGCGCTGCCTCATTCCCGATCGCACCGAAAGGCCCTGGGCCGTGCGCACCCACCTCAACCCGCTCGCCGTCGTCCGCAACCTCGGCATCCTCGCCCACGTCGACGCCGGCAAGACCACCGTCACCGAACGGATCCTGTTCGCCACCGGCACCACGCACAAACGCGGCGAGGTCCACGACGGCACCACCGTCACCGACTTCGACCCGCAGGAGCGCGACCGGGGCATCACCATCTTCGCCGCGGCGGTGAGCTGCGCCTGGGACGGGCACCGGATCAACCTCATCGACACCCCCGGGCACGTCGACTTCGCCGACGAGGTGGAGCGTGCGCTGCGGGTGCTCGACGGTGCGGTGGCCGTGTTCGACGCGGTGGCCGGCGTGGAGCCGCAGAGCGAGTCGGTGTGGCGCCAGGCGGACCGGCACGGCGTGCCGCGGATCGCGTTCGTCAACAAGATGGACCGCGCCGGGGCCGATCTCGACGCGGCCGTGGCGTCGATCCGGGAGCGACTGCACCCGGCGCCCCTGGTCGTCCAGCTGCCCATCGGCGTGGAGGACACCTTCACCGGCGTCGTCGACCTGGTGCGCATGCGCGCGCTGCTGTGGGCCGACGACGGCACCGCCGAGGACGTGCCGGTGCCAGGCGACCTGCTGGGCGCAGCCCATGAGCGCCGCCGGACACTGGAGGAGGCCGTGGCGGAACTGCACCCGGGAGCCCTGGAGGAGTTCTGCGACACGGGCACGCTCTCCGAGGGGACTCTCTCCTCGGCGCTGCGCGAGGTCACCCGTGACGGCGACGGCGTGGTCGTGCTGTGCGGCTCCGCGTACCGCAACCGCGGTGTCGAGCCACTGCTCGACGCGGTCGTGGCCTATCTGCCGTCGCCACTGGACGTGCCCCCGGTCCGCGGCACGCACGAGGGCGAGGAGCAGGCGCGGCCCGCCGACCCCGCCGCGCCGGCGGCCGCCCTCGCGTTCAAGGTGCACGCCACCTCGACGGGACGGCTGACCTACCTGCGGATCTACTCCGGCACGATCGAGAAGGGAGACACCCTGTGGGACACGAGCGCGCGGTGCACCGAGCGGATCGGGCGGATCCTGCGCGTCCAGGCCGACCGGCACGCCCCGCTGGACCGGGCCGTCGCCGGGGACATCGTCGCCGTGGTCGGGCTGAAGTCCGCCCGCGCCGGCTCGACCCTGTGCGCACCGGACGCGCCGCTCGTCCTGGAACCGCCCGGTGTTCCCGAGCCGGTGGTGTCGGTCGCGGTCGAGTCCCGCCGGGCCGGTGACACCGACCGCATGGCGTCGGGGCTGGCGCGGCTGACCGAGGAGGATCCCTCGCTGGTCGTGCGAACCGACCCGGAGACCGGGCAGACGGTGCTGTCGGGCATGGGTGAGCTGCACCTGGAGGTGGCGGTGGAGAAGCTCCGGCGCGAGCTGGGGCTGGAGGTCAACGTCGGACGCCCCCGGGTCAGTTACCGCGAGACCGTCGGCCGGGGTGTGTCCGGCCTGGTGTTCCGGCACGTCAAACAGGACGGCGGGGCGGGGCAGTTCGCCCACGTCGTCCTGGACGTCGAGCCGTACGCGGAGGGAGGGTTCGACTTCCGCTCGGCCGTCGTCGGCGGGCGGGTGCCGCAGGAGTACGTCCGGGCGGTCGAGGCGGGCTGCCGTGACGCCCTCGCCGAGGGGCCGCTCGGCGGTCATCCGGTGACCGGGCTGCGGGTCACCCTGACCGACGGGGCGACCCATGTGAAGGACTCCTCGGACACGGCGTTCCGCACGGCCGGCCGGCTCGGTCTCCGCGCGGCCCTGCGCGCCTGCGCGATGGTCCTGCTGGAGCCGGTCGTCGAGGTCACGGTCACCGTGCCCGAGGACGCGGTCGGCGGTGTGCTCGGCGATCTCGCCGCCCGGCGCGGACGGGTGACCGGCTCGGTCACCCGCGCGGGCGCGGCGGTCGTCACCGCCACCGTGCCGCTGGCCGAACTGTTCGGCTACGCGACCCGGTTGCGCAGCCGCACCCAGGGCCGCGGCACTTTCACGGCCCGGCCCACCGGCTACGCGCCGGCGCCGGTCGCGACGCCGGTGCGGTAGCCCGGGGCACCGGCCCCTCCCTTCCCGACCGGAAGGGAGGGGCCGGCCGTTCACGGGTACGACACCACCGTCGACGGCACCGTGGACGTCCCCGACGTCGGCGACCCCGTGTCGTTGATGCACGCTCGTACTGCCCGTTGCCGCCGAGCGAGACCACGAGCAGGTCGTGGAAGCGCACCCCGGGCCGGTTCGGCGCCGCGAAGCCGTGGTGCTGCACGATGCCCGGATCGACGTTGTAGTAGCAGTAGCTGCCCAGGCCCCAGCCCTCGTGGGCGGTGACGCCGTCCCCGACCCGGTCCTTCTGGCTCATCGGCGACAACAGCTTCATCGCACTGCTGACGGCGTCGGTGTGGAAGGGCTGGCCGTTCGCCTTCCTCATCGTCATGGCGGGCCTGCAGAACAGCTTGTCGGTGAGGCCCAGCTGGTCGTGCAGGACGTGGTTCACCAGGCCGTTGTCGTGCTGGAACATGAAGACCCAGGTGCGGCGGATCTGCTGCCACACGCCGGCCCCGTCCAGGGCGGCCGCCTCGTACAGCTCGCCCGGGATACCCGAACGACCCGCTGTCCGGGTACAAGCAGGGCGGCCTGAACGCCGAGGCGTACGACGTCACCGGCATCGACACAAGGATCCGGTACGACAGCAGCCGCACCCCGCCGTTCACCGTCATGACGTCGATGCCCTCCAAGGTCTGACGCCCCGCATAGAAAGGCCAGCGCCACATGTCCGTCGACCAGATTGCCTGGGAAGCCGCAGTACGCCACCTCTTCGAGGACGCGTTCCCGTACGACGCCACGGGTCCGCGACGCCACGAGGACTGGATCCTCGACGTTCTCGCGCTGATGGCCCGGGCCGTACCGGATCCCCGGGGCTGGACCGGTCTCGACGACACGGCGCAGACCCCGGAGCGCGAGACGTACCCCACGTATCCGTTCGCCGTCCACCCTCCGGAGTACATCGCGCCGCGTCTCCACGAGATCGACCGGGCCAGCGCCGAGAACCTGCTGCTGGCCCTCACGGACGACTGCTGCACCCTGTCCAACCTGAAGCGCTTCACGGAGAGCGAGGAGGAACTGCGGGCGATGGCACGCACGATCCTCGCCCGGTACGGAGACGAAGCCACCTATCACACCAACGTCAAGAAGCCCGGACATGTCCGTGGCACGCTCGACTTCACGTCATCGAGTTGGGCTTACAGCCCGCTGGCGCTTACCAACGACTACTCGGAGGACTGCGGCCTGATCGTCGTCTCCGACACCGAGGTGGGCATGTTCTGGAACTTCTCCGACTACTGATCCGTACAAGCGCAGCTCCTGGCCATTTGAGCAGGATGCCCCCGTGCTGACCCGTTCCGCCTCCTACCCCGACCGGGAGACCGCCCACTGGGCCACCCAGCAGGTGGTGACCGCCAACGAGCAGGTCATCCACCGCTGGCTCGCCCAGGGCACCCGGGCCCGCCTCACTGTCGAGGCCGCCTGGCCCTCCCGAGAGGAGCCCGTGGGCCGGGTCCAGCTGGAGGGTGACCTGCTGGCGGGGCGGGGGCTCGTCGACGTTCGCGCGGCGCGCGTCGTTCTGCGCCGTGAGCCGTCGAGCCCCCATGGTTGGCCACCACCGACCCCCACCTGGTCGCACGCCCTCGTGGGCGAACTCCACGAGCTGCCCGCACTGCCCGTGGACGAAGGGGACTACGCCTTGGCAGCCGCCGAACTGGGCATGAAGGTCGGCCCATCCGAACCCTTCTCCTACGTGCCTGGTTCCAGGCGGTGGCGGTGACGCTGGCCGGCAGCTGAGGCGGGCTTGTGGCCGCCCACCGCCCACCGCCCACCGCCCGATGCTTGACCCGACGGTACTCACGAGCAGGAGCACGGCCGGGCCCGCATCGCGCGGTGCCGTGGGCGGCGGTTCCCCTGGCCTGGAAGCACGAGGTTCATGCCGTCCTCGTCGGGCGTCGGCCGTAGGCTGTCGTCGGAAAAAGGGGGAGACGATGACTGACGACCGCAACGCGATGATTCCGGTGTGGACGCTGGCGACCGGTGACGTCCGGGTGCCCGCATTGGCCGGGGACGAGCCGATGACGGCTGAGCGCTTGGCCGAACTGCGCGGTGTGCTGGCGGCTTTGGCCGACTCGCCGATCGCCACGCTCGAGGCGCATCCGCTGCCCGACAAGCTCGACCGCGGCCGGGGCATCCCGCTCGATGCCGCCAGCCCCCTGGCGCAGCACCTGTCGCAGCTCATCACGCAGACAGCCCGAGGCTCCTCTGCCCCGGCCACGTCGGCCGCTGCCGGCGAAGGCCTGTATCGCATGGTGGTTCCGGCGAAGGTCGCCGCCCAGTTCGCTCAGGGTGTCGTCCGTCCGATGGCGTCGAAGGGGTCGGCCGACGGCATCTACGGTTCACTCGTGAACGCCGCCACGGGCCGCATCGCTGCCGGCGCGACGTTCGAGCCGGTCGGCAGAGCGGCGGCGGCGGGCGCGGTCGGCGGAGCCGGTGCGACAGCCGGTGTCGCGGTCGCCGGCAGCGCGGCGCTCACCGTGGCCGCGCCGCTCGTGCTCATGGCCGTGGCGGTGGGGATGAGCGCGAACGCCGACTCCAAGCGCCAGCAGGCCATCGAGCGCATCACGGAACTGCTGGAGCAACTGCACGACGAAAAGCTCAACAACGACCGCAGCGAACTCGACGGCTGCCGTGACGCCATTGACAAGGCGACCGCCGTTCTCCTCGACCAGGGCAAGCTCGGTGCCTCGCTGGGACTGGACTCGGCGGTGCACGCCATCAGCAAGGCGCTTGCCGCCGCCGAGCGTAACCTCGCCCAGTGGCAGAGCGCACTCGACGAGTTGCCTGACGGCAAGGCCGTCGAGATCGGCACGCTGACCAAGGCGTTCCCCGGCGTCGACGAGGACGGCAGCACGTTCCGCGCCCACCTCGAACTCGCCTCCCTGGCCATCGCGTTGAAGCGGCGGGTCATCGTCCTGCAGGCCGTCGAGCACGCCCAGACCGACTCCGGCAACCTGTTCGAGAACTTCACCCGCGCACTCAAGACCGATCAGCAGCGCCTCGACACACTGGAGTCGGCCATCGCCGGTGTCCTGCAACGCCTGTCGAGGCTGGAGCTGGCCCGCCCGCAGGGTCGGCGACCCGTCTTCACAACCGGTGAGGTCGATCGCTTGATGCGCGCGACGAACCAGATCCACAGGCTGGGCGACGGCGTCATGGTCAACGGCCCCACGCCGGACGTGGCGATCGAGATCGCCCGCGACAAGGACGGCTCGGTGGTCGTGTTCCCTGCGCTGGCCGCGTAGGCGTGAGCGCGCTCGCCGCGGACCGGTGCGTGGTGCGGGGTCGTCCGACACCCCGAGCTCGATGGTGGCTCTCCTCGCTTCGTCCCGCATCGTGAGTGACGGCAGGACGGCGGTGATTCCCGCATCCCGCCGTCCTGGCGAGACCAGCCCCCACCAGCACGGCGACGGCCGACTGCGTGTCCACGCTCAGCGCACCCTTGACCTGTCGTTCAGCCGCGGGCAGCAGCATTTCCTGGTCGGCTTGCTACTGATCCGCGCCTGTGGAGATGCACCCGGTGCCTGGACCGTGACCGACCCCGTCGATGCCGACGGCACCAACTTCGCAGCGGAGCCGGCGACCGTGGTGTAAGGCAAAGCGCTGTCCGCCTCCGTGACTTGCCGAGACCACCTTGATGGCTCCGGGACGTATCCGCCCCCCTGTTCGCGATGGCGGCCTTCGAGGCGACGCGTACGGGATTCCTGGTGGCTCATCTCTTTCCCTTCTCGCTCAAACCGTGATCTCGGCCATGGCCCGCGCCACCACGGCCTGATGGTATCGAACTGATGTTCTCCAAGAGAGAGGTCGCAGGTTGATACCCGCTACTGCAAGAAGACATCGCTTAACCGTCGGTGCGATCCTCGCGATCGTCATCGGGTCCGGTGCCCCCGGCATCAGCCACGCGGTCGGCTCCGACAGCCCTCCCGCCGTTCACGGTCCCGGTGCACGGACCGTCGCGGCCGCCGAGCCGAACACTCCCAACGGCCCCGAAGTCGGCCCGCCGTTCACGAAGACCAACAACGTGTGGCAGACCGACACCACCACACCGACCTTACGCAACACGGTCACCGCCCCCAGCGGCCACAAGACCACCGCCACCTTCGAGGTCCACACCACCGATTCCAGCGGCAAGCCCACGGCCACGGTCGTCAAGCTGACCGACGAGAACCAGTGGGGCGTCCTCGTCTCCGGCGAGGTGACCGCCGGCAAACCGGCCTCCGTCAAGGTTCCGGCCGGCAAGCTCAAGAACGGCGTCACCTACGCGGTCCGCTCCTCCGGGTACGACGTCACCAGCAACGCGTACGAGAGCGACTGGTCCCCGTACTCCACCTTCAAGATCAACGTGCCCCCGGCCGAGAAGCCGTACGTCACCTTCCCTGCACCGCAGGCCACGTCCGGCATCGACTCGCTCGCGCAGACTCCGGTCGAATTCACGCGTACCGATCCCGGCCCGGTCGCGGGGCTGCGCGGCGATGACACCGGCCGGAAGTGCTCCGCCCCGGACGCCGAGGGGCGGAAGGTGTGCATCGAGATCAGTCGCGACGCGCCGACTCCCGAAGACGCGGCGGTCGCCAAGAGGGCGATGAGACAAGCTCTTCGGGGCGCCGATCTCGTCTCGTGGTGCGCCGCGAAACCCGACGGCAAGGACTACATGAACCGGGGCGAAGCGTGCCTCAAGAACGTCGGCTACGCGACCCTGATCTTCGTCGACGCCGATGACCTGCCCCGGTTCGGCACCGCCACGTTCGCCCTGTCCCAGCAGATCAAGCTGTACAACAGGAAGTCGGACACCGGCACGGACCGTGCGGAGTTCGACCAGCAGCTCACCGTGATCCCGACGCAGATCGACGCCGCGACCGAGGGCGTTCACCTCACCTGGCAGCCGGGCGACAACTGCAAGGACTGCACCAGCTCGCAGGTCAAGTGGTCGAGCAACGACGGCCTCAACACCACGCCGCACTGGGCGATAGGCGAAGTCGGTGCCCAGTACGCCATGACGGCGAAGAGCCAGACGATCTGGAACGGCACCGGTAAGGAGCAGTTCGACCTCGGCTGGAGCCTCCTCGGTTCCGTCGACGCCGGCAACGCACACGCGCAGACCAGCCTCGGCACCAGCGGCGACGTCCGTGTCCGGGAACTGGCGCCGCGCTGTGACGACATCGCCGGAGGCAGCATCAAGACCGGTTGTGTCTTCCCGTACTTCAAGCCCACCTGGACGGTGGACACCAACCTGTACCCGGCGGCCGGTGCCTACTACTGGCTGCTGCAGGAGAAGCTCCCCTCCCACCCCGGCAGCAGGAAGTGGGACTCCCTCGTCACCTACCTCGGCCCGGGCAACAATGCCGATCCGGACGGCGGTGACTGGACCAACGACGACAGCCGCGGCATCGTCTGCCCCACGGGAGCCAGCGGTTTCAAGCCCAACCCTGCCACGCCCGACGGATCGTGCGACGAGTACGCGCCGGCGAGTACGTACCAGAGCGGCGGCATGCCTAAGGGCCCGAACCAGGTCGCTTCCGGTAAGGAGTGCGCACAGCTCTACACCAAGCCCATGACCGGCGGCACGTGGGGACTGCTTGCCGAGAACCGTGACGGCTACACCGGCCCGAAGTGGAACGAGAAGTGTGGCCGTGCCTCCGTGCCCACGGATCAGAACACCGGCGCCTTCCGCGACCTCGGCATCAAGTTCGTCCCCCAGATGCGGCTGCTCGACAAGGACGGGTTCTTCATCAGCGACCCCGGCTTCGAGCACTGCAAGAACGCCGACACGGTCTGCGCGTGGAAGAAGGTCGGCTGACCTGACCCTTGACTGACCAAGCCTGTGGCCGGAGCACCCTGTGGTGCTCCGGCCACAGTGCTATGCGAAGCGCGTCCAGTCCGGATCCCGCGGATGTGCCGGCCCGTCCCACACCAGCGCCTGATCGACGAGACCGGGCACCTTCCTGTCCTGGTGTCCGTCCGCGTACTCCACGCCCCGGTTCTCGTACAGGGCGTCGGCGACTTCGATGAGGTAGTCGGCGAATGACGGCCAGACGCCCAGCTTGGGAATGCCGGCCTCTTCAAAGGTGCCGATCCGTCCGTACCCCGGCCCTGGCGTGCAGTCCGTGAACAGCCCGTACAGACCGCTGCGGTCGGTCGCGGCGAACGCCAGGTATCGCACCATGGGGTCGTCCGGCATACCGATCGTGTGAGGGCCTTCATCCCAGTACGACAGGTGCTGCACGGGAGGAATCCCATGCTTCCTCGGCAACAGCCAGGCCGTCTCCTGCCCTTGTGGGGGGAGTCCGGTCTCGGGTTCGGGTGTCCAGCCGAAGTCACCGGGGTGACCCGTGCCGTTGCGGAGGCGGTAGAAGGCCTTGAGGCCCGGCGGGACGGTGAGGTCGAGTTCCTGCTCGACCTCACGGATGTCGGCCTCCAGGGCGGGCGGAGGAAGCATCCGGTAGGAGCGCGGAGCGTGCTGCTCCAGCCACTTCTCGATCCTCGCCCAGGCGCCCGCCACGGCCTGCTCCTGTTGCTGATCGTCCGTCATACCCAGGACCCTACGGGTCTCATGCCGTTCTCCGGCAACCTCACGAACCTCTTCGGCCGCACAAAGCGGGAGTCCAAGTGTGAGCGGTCCGAGGCGTCCTGTGGGTCGTCGGTCCGGTGAGTCGTTGTCGCCCGTAGGGGCCCGTGCTCACGGCTCAAGTCACTGCGGTTCAGCCTTCACCGAGCCGCCGTGAGAGCACCGGAACCGGCCGCCATGGCCTTCCGGCCTGCTACCCCAGAACCGCGGCAGCCGTCGTGTCTTCCTCCGTCCCGAAGCCCGGCACGGACCCGCTGAGATCCGGTTCGCCGAACTCCCCCCGCAATGCCTCGAAAGCCGTCACCTTGTCCTCGCCGAAGCGGCGGATGTGGACGGCGTATTCGTCAGGTGAGAGGAACGCCGACGGCTGGGACTTGGTGTGGAACTTGTCCGCGTACATCACCAGCCTCTCCTCCTCCGTCACCGCCAGGTAGTCGGCGGGAGGGAGGGGCAGACCTTGGCTCACGATGTCCTGCCGCGTGAGTCCCACTCCGGTGTGGTGGGAGCAGAAGCGGCGAAGGGTTTCGGGGAAGCCCTCCGCTTCGAGGATCTCGTGGCCGAGCAGTCCGTGCCGGATGTAGTTCTCGTGGTCCAGCCGTCCGTCGTCCCCGTAGAGGCGGTAGACACCGATGTCGTGAAGGAGGCAGCCGGCGCGGACCAGTTCGGCATCGAGGTGAGCGAGGTGAGGCGCGGAGAGCAACTGCTCGGCGATTCCCCAGACGATCTCGCAGTGCGTGTGGACGAGCGTGAACGCCTCGGCGGTGGGCGCGTGCTTCTCGTGCAGCGCCCGGATCTCTGCGGGGTCCGGAATCCTCACCGGAGGAGCGTAACAAGCGCCATCTCGCTTGGTCGGCCAGTTCCCACGCTGCCTGTTTTCACGCGATCAGGTGGTGCTGCGGAGAAGCGGGCACGGGCTGACAACGCGGGCCGTTCGAGCTGGTGACGGGGACTTCTCGTCCATTGTCATCACGGCAACGGGAGCACACCATGGGCCTGCACTTCCACCGCAACCCCGACGGCACGACGACCGGGCGCAACGAGGCCAACGGCTTCGCCGTGACGCATGCCGAAGAAGAAGAGGTGAAGCGGCAGTTGTACGAGGACGCCGGGTGGGAGTACACGCCTCCACCGCCTCCGGTTCCGCCCGGGTTCCATCGGTTCTCTCTGGTGCACGACGAGTTCCAGGCCTCCGGGTTCGGGGACGAGAGGTATGCGGGGCTGCGGGCGCGTCCACCGGAGGGGTGTGTGCCGGTCGACTGGGGTGACTTCGCCCTGGATTGCGAGCGGCCGGGGAAGACGCTCATGGACGCGGTCGCCGGTACCGTCGCGGAGGTCCGCCGAGAGCACGGGCTGGTGATGAACAGCCTGGGTGTCGAGAAGCCCCACGAGTGGTTCGACGCGGACAACAAGGACGGATACGCGGCGAAGATCGTCGCGCACCTGGTGCTGATGGCCGCTGATCGCGCCCGGCTGCTCGGGTACGGGCGCAAGGACGTGGTCCGGCTGCTCGACGCCACGGGGATCGAGTAGGGGAACGCCTTGGTGGGCTGGGACTGACGCCCGGCGGAAATCCCGTTGTCCAGGACGCCACCTCCTGACAAGGTCGCGCCCATGCCCACCTTCACCGCTCCCGACGGCACGGTCCTCGCCTACCACGTGACCGGAGAAGGCCCGCCCTTGCTCTGTCTCCCGGGCGGCCCCATGCAGGACTCCGTCTACCTGGGGGACCTGGGCGGTCTGACGGCTCACCGCACCCTGATCCGGCTGGACCTCCGGGGCACGGGCCGGTCCGCGGTGCCGAGCGATACAGCGTCCTACCGCTGTGACCGGCAGGTCGGCGATGTCGAGGCACTGCGCGAGGAGTTGGGCCTGGAGCGGGTCGATCTGCTCGGGCACTCCGCCGGGGCGAACCTGGCCGTGCTGTACGCGGCCCGCCATCCGGAGCGGGTGGACCGGCTCGCCCTCGTCACGCCCAGCGTCTTCGCCGTCGGCCTCGCCATCACCGCCGAGGACCGGCTGGAGACGGCCCGCCTGCGCCGGGACGAACCGTGGTTCGCCCCGGCGTACGCCTCTCTGGAGGCCGTCACCTCCGGCCGCGCGGCGCCCCCCGACTGGGACGCCGTCGCCCCCTTCTGGTTCGGCCGGTGGGACGACGAGGCGCGGGTGTTCCGTGCGGCGGAGCAGCAGCAGCGCAACGACGAGGCCGCGGCCCTGTATGCCTCGGAGGGTGCCTTCGATCCCGAAGCCCAGCGCGCCGCCCTCACCGCGTTCACAGCGCCGGTCCTCGTTCTCGCCGGGGAGTACGACGTGGCCGCGCCCCTGCGCGTGATGAAGGAGTACGCCGGCCTGTTTCCGCACGCCGAACTCGTCGTGCAGAGCGAAGCGGGGCATTTTCCGTGGCGGGACGGGCCGGAGACGTTCGTGACGACCCTGGCGGCCTTCCGGGATCAGGCGTTGGCCGGGCCGCCCGGCACATAGTCCGGATCCACCTGCGCCGCCAGATCCTCCCCCGTGCGGGCATCCGCCCAGGCCCGGACGTTGCGCAGGTGGAACTCGACCGCGTGGCGGTGCAGGCGGTCCCAGTCGCGGACCTGGGAGTCGACCGTCTCGCGCAGGACCGTCAGGGCGTGGCGGTTGTGCGGCTCCAGGGAGTCCAGGGCATCCGGCCCGGACTCTGCGCGGCCCTGCTCGGCCGCGCGGACCCAGGGGGAGTGGGCCAGGTGGGTCAGGAGGTCGTCGCCCACCTGTTCCTTGAGGAAGAGCAGGTCGTCCTCGCAGGTGACCTTGTTGCCGACGACCGCGATGCGGATGCCGAACTGTTCCGCGTGGTCGCGGTACTGGCGGTAGACCGAGACGCCCTTGCGGGTGGGTTCCGCCACCAGGAACGTGATGTCGAAGCGGGTGAACAGGCCGGAGGCGAAGGCATCCGCCCCCGCTGTCATGTCGACCACGACGTACTCGCCCGGGCCGTCCAGCAGGTGGCTGAGGTACAGCTCCACCGCGCCCAGCTTGGAGTGGTAGCAGGCCACGCCCAGATCGGACTCGTCGAACTCGCCCGTCACCATGAGGGGGACGCCGCCGGCCCGGCCGACGTGCCGCGCGTGCAGTTCGTCCTCGCCGAGCGGGCGGACGAGGCGGGAGCCGCGGCCCGGCGGGGTCGTCTTGATCATCGCTTCGGGGGAGGGGATGCGCGGGTTGTCGCCCCGTAGGAAGTTCTTGACCTCCGGCACGTGGGTGCCCAGGGGAGGGGCGGATTCCTCCTCGCCGCCGAGCGCCTCGGCCAAGTGCTGGTTGATGTCGCCGTCGATGGCGAGGACCGGGGCGCCGGAGCGCGCCAGGTGGCGGGAGAAGAGTGCGGACAGGGTGGTCTTGCCGCTGCCACCCTTGCCGACGAACGCGATCCTCACGGCCGCCCCACCCTTTTGAAAATGGATGTCATGTGGTCAGGTTTAGGGAGTGACCCTCGTCGGTGTCAAATCGCCTAGTCCGTATGGGATTTGTGGCGCCGTCGGCATGGATCACCCGGTTGAACGGCGTGTTCCGCTTGATGCATATGCTGTGCAAGTGCGTCATCAGAGCATCAAGGGCCGCCGCCTCCGGTTCCTCACCGCCCTCGCCCTCGTGCCGTGTCTGGCCGGCTGCTTCGTCTCCCCCGGCGGGGAGTCGTCGTCGGAGGGCGGGCCGTCCGGGGCGCGGCTGCGCGTCGCCCTCGCCTTCCCGCCCGCGGAGAACTTCTCGCCGTACGGAGCCGACGCCACGCTGCTCAGCCGGCTCGGTGTCACCGAAGGGCTGACCGCCCTGGACGCCAACGGCGCCGCGGCCCCCGCGCTCGCCCGGTCCTGGCGCCGGGAGGGCGAGCACACCTGGCGGTTCACCCTGCGCGAGGCCACCTTCCAGGACGGCACGGACGTCACCCCCGCCGCCGTGGCCTCCGCGCTCACCCACGCCACGAAGGCCGAGCCCGCACCCGCCGCCCTGGCCGGCGTCACCCTCAGCGTGAAGGCCGACGGCGACAGCGGCATCCGCATCACCACCGCCGCACCCGACCCCGTCCTGCCCATGCGCCTGGCCGGTCCGAGCCTGGCGATCCTCTCCCCGAAGGCGTACGCGAAGAAGGGCACCCCCACCCCGGTCGGCACCGCCACCGGGCCCTTCGAGATCACCAAGGTCAACGGCGGCGGCTCCGCCACCCTCGACCGCTTCGGCGACTACTGGGGCGGCCTCGCACACGCGTCCGGCATCGACGCGCGCTTCGTCAAGGACGGCACCGCACGCGCCAACGCCGTTCGCACCGGGGACGTCGACATCGCCGAGGCAATCCCCGTCGCCCAGGCCGCCACGCTCGACAAGGCCACCCTGGAAGAAGCCGGCACCACCCGGACCACCAGCCTGCAGCTCAACACGCGGACCGGGCCCTTCAAGGACCCGGAGCTGCGCGCCGCCGCCCGCTCGGCGATCGACTCCTCCGCCCTCGTCAAGGGCGTCTTCGAGGGGTACGCCGACCCGGGCGCCGGCATCTTCGGACCCGCCGTCACCTGGGCCGAGAGCAAGCGGGTGAAGCCGGTCGGCCGCGCGAAGCCGGCGCGGGCCGACGGTGCGCCGATCACCCTCGCCACCTACGACAACCGGCCGGAGCTCCCCGAGGTCGCCCAGGTCGTGCAACAGCAGCTCCGGAAGGCCGGCTTCACGGTGAAGCTGGAGGTGCGCGAGTACTCCCGGCTGGAGAGCGACGCGCTCGCCGGGAAGTTCGACGCGTTCATCGGCGCACGCAACAGCCTCCTGGACACCGGCGACCCCGTCGGCGTCCTCGGCAGTGACTACACCTGCGACGGCGCCTACAACCTGGCCCGGTTGTGCGACAGGAAGGTCGACCGGGCCGTCGCCGAGGCCATCAAGACCGACGGCACCGGTGAGCGGCAGGGCGCCGCCATGGCCGCCGAGGCCGCGATCCTCGCCGCGGACGCGGTCGTGCCGCTGGCCCACCAGCAGATCGTCGCCGGCGTCTCCACCAAGGTCCGGGGCGTGCTGCTCGACCCGTACGAGCGGACCCTGGTGGGCACGGGGACACGAACGCGGCACTGACCGGTGTCTCAGGCGGGCAGCTTCGTGTCGATCACGCAGCCGATCTCGACGAGCTGCCCGGGGAAGGTCAGTTCGGTGACGCCGAGGGCCGTGCTGACCGGGCGGTGGGTGCCGAAGTAGGCCCTGTTGCCCTTCGCCACCACATCGGCGTTGCGCACCAGGTCCACCAGGTACAGCGTCTGGGAGACGATCTGGTTGCGGGTGGCGCCGTAGTGGGCCAGGACCCTGTCGAGGTTGACGTAGGTCTGTCCGAGCTGGGCGGCGACGTCGTCCTCCGGGTGGAAGACGCCCGCCTCGTCGAACGAGAGCTGCCCGGAGACGTGGATCAGATCGCCGGACCTGATCGCCTGCGCGTAGCCGAAGTGGCTCTCGGCCGGAATGCCGTGGTCGTAGACGTCGAGCGTGGTCATGGTTCGGGTTCCCTCCGTCGAGCACGCACTCGTGCTCTCTTGTGGTTACTCAAGAACCGTAGGAGAGTGAACGCCGACCTGGAAGAACGCACTTTTCAGTGACTGGGGAACCAGATGGTGACCAAGCAGTTGAGGGACCTGCCCGAGAACGCCGACCTGCGCAGGGCGGACTCCCTGGCGCGGGAGATCTTCTCCGACGTGGCCAACAAGTGGGCGCTTCTGATCATCGAGGCGCTGGGGGAACGCACCCTGCGCTTCAGCGAGTTGCGCGACGAGGTCGAGGGCGTCAGCCACAAGATGCTCACGCAGAACCTGCGAATGCTGGAGCGCAACGGCCTGGTCGACCGGAAGGTGCACCCGACCGTGCCGCCCAAGGTCGAGTACACGCTCACCGAGCCGGGCCGGGCCCTGCGCGCCACGGTCGACGCGATCTGCGGCTGGACCCACCAGTACCTCGGGCACATCGAGACGGCGCGGGGGCGCTTCGGCACCTGACCGGCACCGGCCGGCGTCAGCTCGCGACGAGTTCCCGCACCTGACGGGGCGCCACCGGCTCCTCGACCCGCGAGGTCCGGAACAGCCACAGCACGTCACGCCCGAACGACCAGACCAGCAGGCCCAGGGCCAGGGCCGCGACGCCGAAGTTGGCCGCGTGGGGCAGCAGATCGGCACCCGCCAGCAGCAGAAGCACACCCTGGAGCGCGGCGACGGTCTTGCGGGCGGTGCTCGGCGGGAGCGCGGCGGTCAGCCAGGGCCACACCTTGGCCGCGGCGACGAAGACGTAGCGCATGCCGCCGATCAGCAGCACCCACGGGCCCAGTTGCATCGACACGTACACGCTCAGCACCAGGATCAGGAACGCGTCGACCTCCATGTCGAAACGCGCGCCCAGCGGGGTCGAGGTGCCGGTGCGGCGGGCGACCTTGCCGTCCACGCCGTCGAGGATCAGCGCCACCGCCGTCAGGCCGACGAACAGCGACACGGGCGGCGAGCTCTGGAAGGAGTCGGCGACCAGGGCGGTGACCCCGCCGACGAGGGTGGCCCGGCCGAGGGTGACCCGGTTGGCCGCGCCGAACGAGCGCAACCGGGAGCGGTGCAGGGCCCGGGAGAGCACCGCCCAGGTGGCGATCGCGAACGCGAGGCCCGTCAGCCAGCCCGCCGGCCCCATCCCGATCGCCGTGCCGATCAGGGCCAGCAACAGGACCTGCACGCCCGCCCCCAGGGCGGTCTCCTGCTGGAGCCTCGCGTCGTAAGTGTTGTTCAGGGCCACCGAACACCCTCCGGCCGTGTGACAGAGTCGATCAACGCCGCTACGTTGTGCGCGGCCTGTGCACCCCTCGGTACGCAAGCAGCTTCCCGATCGTTCAGGAGGACTTCGATGAAGCACACCGGACGTGCGTTCTGGATCGACTCGCCTGGGCGAGGCGGGATCCGGGACGTCACCCTGCCGGCGCCCGGCGAGGGCGAGGTGCTGGTCCGCACGCTCTTCTCCGGTGTGAGCCGCGGCACCGAGACGCTCGTCTTCCGCGGCGGCGTGCCCGTCAGCCAGCACCAGGCCATGCGCGCGCCGTTCCAGGAGGGCGACTTCCCCGGCCCGGTGAAGTACGGCTACCTCAACGTCGGCGTGGTGGAGGAAGGCCCCCGGGAACTCATCGGCCGCACCGTCTTCTGCCTCTACCCGCACCAGACGCGCTACGTCGTCCCGGCCACCGCGGTCACCCCCGTCCCGGACACCGTGCCCGCCGAACGGGCCGTGCTCGCCGGGACCGTGGAGACCGCCGTGAACGCCCTGTGGGACGCCGCGCCCCTGGTCGGCGACCGGATCGCCGTGGTCGGCGGCGGCATGGTCGGCTGCTCGGTGGCCGCCCTCCTCGCCCGGTTCCCCGGGGTCCGCGTCCAACTGGTCGACGCCGACCCGTCCCGGGCGAAGATCGCCGAGGCGCTCGGCGTCGGCTTCGCCACGCCGCAGGACGCCGACGGGGACCGCGACCTGGTCGTGCACGCCAGCGCCACCGAGCAGGGCCTCGCCAGGTCCCTGGAACTCCTCACCGCCGAGGGCACCGTCCTCGAACTCAGCTGGTACGGCGACCGGCAGGTCAGCCTCCCGCTCGGTGAGGCCTTCCACTCCCGGCGGCTCGTCATCCGCAGCAGCCAGGTCGGCACCGTCTCCCCGGCCCGCCCGAACCGCACCTACGCCGACCGGCTCGCCGTCGCCCTGGATCTGCTCGCCGACCCCGCGCTCGACGCCCTCATCACCGGCGAATCCCGCTTCGAGGACCTGCCGGACGTGCTGCCCAAGCTCGTCTCCGGCGAGGTCCCCGCGCTGTGCCACCGCGTCCGTTACGACGAGAGCGATTGACGCATCGACCGGCGATTCGTTCCATCCGGTACGGCTTCGCCACGACAAGAGCGCCTGACCTGAGAAAAGACGTACGGAAGGCTGAACAGGGGAAGGTAACGAGCCGTACTACTCGGCATCCCCGGCACCCGGAGCGGGGGAGCAGACGCGCCGCACCTGGAGGGTCGTCCGTTGTTCAGCATCACCGTCCGCGATCACATCATGATCGCCCACAGCTTCCGTGGCGACGTCTTCGGACCGGCCCAGCGCCTGCACGGGGCCACGTTCCTCGTGGACGCCACGTTCCGGCGCGAGCAGCTGGACGAGGACAACATCGTCG
This sequence comes from Streptomyces sp. NPDC024017, assembly GCF_040638895.1. Classification (NCBI taxonomy): domain Bacteria; kingdom Bacillati; phylum Actinomycetota; class Actinomycetes; order Kitasatosporales; family Streptomycetaceae; genus Streptomyces; species Streptomyces sp. NPDC024017. The sequence goes on from NZ_JBEZYZ010000004.1 coordinate 308,747, forward strand.
TCGACATCGGGCTGGCCACCCAGGAACTGGGCGCGGTCGTCAGCGAGCTGAACTACCGCAATCTCGACAACGAGCCCGACTTCGCCGGAGTCAACACCTCCACGGAGTTCCTCGCCAAGGTCATCGCCGACCGGCTCGCCGAGCGCATCCACAAGGGTGCGCTGGGCGAGGGCGCCAAGGGCATCGCCGGCCTCACCGTCACGCTGCACGAGTCGCACATCGCCTGGGCGAGTTACGAGCGTGCGCTGTGACCGACACGACCATCGAGCGGCCCGAGCACATGGGTCCGGCGCCGGCGCGGCTGAATTATGTTCCCGTGCAGCACGCTTCCCTGAAGAACGCCGAGATCATCCCCATGTCCCTGCGCACCGTGCACTTCGTGCTGCCGGGCGGCGTCGACGACCCGACGGCCCCGAGCGGCGGCAACGCCTACGACCGGCGCGTGTGCCTGGACCTGCCCGGCTTCGGCTGGCAGGTGACCAAGCACGCCGTGGCCGGTGACTGGCCCCGGCCTGGGGCCGACGCCCGCACGGAACTCGCCCGCACCCTGAGCGGGTTGCCCGACGGGGCCGCCGTCCTGCTCGACGGGCTGGTGGCCTGCGGCGTGCCGGAGGTCGTGGTGCCCGAGGCGAAACGGCTGAGCATGGCCGTCCTCGTCCACCTCCCGCTCGGTGACGAGACGGGACTGGACGCTGCGGTCGCCGCCGAACTGGACGCCAAGGAGCGGACGGTGCTGCGGGCGGTGCCGGCGGTGATCGGCACCAGCGACTGGGCGGTCCGCCGCCTGGTCTCGCACCACGGCCTGCCCCCCGAGCGGGTCCACGTCGCGGCCCCCGGCGCCGACATCGCGCCGCTCGCGCCCGGTACCGACGGTGTGTCGCGCCTGCTGTGCGTGGCCGCCGTGACCCCGCGCAAGGGCCAGCACCGGCTGGTGGAGGCGCTGGCCGCGGTGCGCGAGCTGCCGTGGAGCTGCGTGTGCGTCGGCGCCCTGACCCAGGACCCGGAGTACGTCACCCATCTGCGGTCCCTCATCAGGAAGCACGGCCTGGAGGACCGGCTGGAGCTGGCCGGTCCCAAGTCCGGCCCCGCGCTCGACGCCAGCTACGCCACCGCCGACCTGATGGTCCTCACCTCCTACGCCGAGACGTACGGCATGGCGGTGACCGAGGCCCTGGCCCGGGGCATCCCGGTGCTGGCCACGGACGTCGGCGGGCTGCCCGAGGCGGTCGGCCGCGCGCCCGACGGCGGGGTGCCCGGCATCCTCGTCCCGCCGGAGAACCCCGCCGCCATCGCCGCCGAACTGCGCGGCTGGTTCGGCGAGGCGGACGTACGACGCCGCCTGAAGGCCGCCGCCCGCAGCCGCCGCGCCGCCCTCGGCGGCTGGGCGACGACCGCACAGAGCCTGGCGGCGGTACTGCGCCGGCTCCCGACCGAACCCCGGAGGGCCGCATGACGAACCCGGCGACGACGACCCAGCAGAGCGGGGCGATCCCGGCGCAGCCCGGGCCGAGGGAGGTCACGGGTGTGACGGACAGCGCGATGCCGGGCGGGAAGCCCGGCCCGGGGCAGGTCGCCGAGGCCGTGATCCCGCATCTGGGCTCCAGCGTGGAGTTCGGTCCGGGCCAGGTCCCCGGGGCCGTCATCCCCGGCGCCGGCCCCAGCGGCAAGCCCGGCTCGCGGCCCACCGTCAAACTGCGTGAGGCCAACCCGGACGATCCGCCCCGGTACGCGCCGGAGTGGCTGGAGTTGCGGGAGCCGGCCGATGCCGCCGCGCGGGCGCACGAGCTGCTCGACCCGCTGCGGATCCGGCTCGCCAACCTGCCCGGCAAGTCGGGCGTCGTCATCCACGACCTGGGCTGCGGCACCGGCTCGATGGGCCGCTGGCTCGCGCCCCGCCTGGACGGCACCCAGCACTGGATCCTGCACGACCGCGACCCGTACCTGCTGCACTTCGCCGCCGTCTCCTCCCCGCGCTCGGCCGCCGACGGCAGCCGGGTCTCCGTGGAGACGCGGCGCGGCGACGTCGCCCGTCTCACCCCGGACGCCCTGCAGGGCGCGTCCCTGGTGACGGCGTCCGCCCTGCTGGACGTCCTCACGCGCGAGGAGGTCGACACCCTGGCCGCCGCGTGCGCCGGAGCCGGCTGCCCCGCCCTGCTGACGCTGTCCGTCGCCGGGCGCGTGGAACTGACCCCGTCCCACCCGCTGGACGCGGAGATCGCCCAGGCGTTCAACGACCACCAGCGCCGCGACGGCCTGCTCGGCCCCGACGCGGTCACGGCGGCGGCCGAGGCGTTCTCCGAGCACGGCGCGACCGTACGGCTGCACCCGAGCGCCTGGCGGCTCGGCCCCGAGCAGGCCGCACTCACCGAGCAGTGGCTGCGCGGCTGGGTCGGCGCCGCCGTCGAGGAGCGCCCCGAGCTGCGGGCCGAAGCCGACGTCTACCTGACCAACCGGCTGGCGGCCTGTGCGGCGGGCGAGTTGCGCGTCACCGTCCACCACGTCGACCTCCTGGCCCTGTCCCGCCCGGCGGGCGGAGCGTCATGAGCCTCCAGGCGACGGGAACGCGTCCGCGCACCACGCTCACCGGGCACCCCCGGTCGCGCGCGACCGGCGGCATCGGCAGCCGGGTGCCCGCGGTATCCGGTGCGGCGACCGCGGTCCGGGCGGTCGCGGCCGTGCCGAGCCCGGCCGTGGGTGAGATGAGCGAGCCCGTCGCCTCGGACCCGGCCGGACCCGCCCGGACCGCCGAAGCCCCGTCGCCGGGCACCGGTTCGCACGGCACCGGCCCGGACGGCGCCGGCCCGCCGTCGCCCGGCCCGATCCGCACGGCCCTGGCCCGGCTGGGCTCCCCCAAGGTCCGTACGCACCTCGGCACCGTCGCCGGAATCGCCATCCTGGGCGTGCTGTTCTGGCGGCTCGGTACCGGAGTCTTCCTGGACGGGCTGCGGCGGATCGACGCGGTGTCGCTGCTGCTCGCGCTCGGCATCGGACTCGTCACCACCGTGTTCAGCGCGTGGCGTTGGGCGATCGTGGCCCGGGGGCTCAGGATCCGGCTGCCGTTCGGGCCGGCCCTCGGCGACTACTACCGCGCGCTGTTCCTGAACGCGGCCCTGCCCGGCGGCGTCCTCGGCGACGTGCACCGGGCCGTGCGGCACGGGCAGAGCGAGGGGGACCTGCGGCGGGGCGTGAAGGCGGTCGTCCTCGAACGGGCCGCCGGGCAGATCGCGTTGTTCGCCGTCGGGGCCGTCGTCATGCTGACCATGCCGTCCCCGGTGCTGGCCGAGGCCCGCCACATCGCCCCGCTCGCGGCCCTGACCGCGCTGGGCGCACTCGCCGTCGTCCTCGCCCTGCGCATGAACCGCACGGCACCCCCGCACCGCGGCCGCAAGCTGCGCGCGGTCCTCGCCGAGGCCTGCAACGTTCTGCTGTCGCGACAGAACGGGCCCGGAGTGGTTGTCTCCTCCGTGGTGGTGCTGGCAGGTTACGTCGCGATGTTCGTACTCGCCGCCCGGGTCGCCGGGACCGCCGCCCCCGTGGCCGTCCTGCTGCCCCTCGCGGTCCTCGCCCTGCTGGCGATGAGCCTGCCGCTGAACGTGGGCGGCTGGGGACCCAGGGAAGGCGTCACCGCCTGGGCGTTCGGCGCCGCGGGCCTGGGCGCCGGCCGGGGACTCGCCGTCGCGGTCGTCTACGGGGTGCTCAGCCTCGTGGCCAGCCTGCCCGGCCTGATCGTGCTCGTCGCCCGCTGGTACGCGGGCCTGCGGGGCGGGACCCGGTCCGTCGTACCGGACCCGGAGCCCGTCCCCGCGACCGCGGCTGACTACTCGTCGGAGGCCAGCATCGAGAAATACGCCCCGAAGGAATCCGCGAGGCTCGCCAGGAGTTCCTTCCCCTTTTCCGCCGAACCCAGCGAAGGACGGCCGATGACACCCGAATCGGTATAGCCGGACATGCCGAGGGTGAGCAGATGACGCCGGTCGTCAGCGACGAAATCGGAAGTTTCATAACCGGGTCGGAGAAATTCGGGATGAGCGTGCAGAAGGATGGAGGTCTCTATTTCCCCCGCATGCATGTCGGTGAGCAGCGAGGTGACCACACCCGCCCGCTCGCGCGCCGCCTCCCAGTCCTCCGCGGCCGGGAAGAGCGCCATCCGCTCGCCGCGGGCGGAGGATTCCTGAACCACGTTGCCCAGCACGTAGTTGCCGCCGTGCCCGTTGACCACCACCAGGGTGTCGACCCCGGACCGGCGCAGCGAAGCCGCAATGTCCCGTACCACCGCATGAAGGGTCACCGAGGAGATGCTGACGGTCCCCGGCCAGGCCGCGTGCTCGTGCGAGCACGAGATCGTCACCGGAGGAAGGAGGTGCACCGGGTACGCGCCGGCTATCTCCCGCGCGATGGCACAGGCGACGAGCGTGTCGGTCGCCAGCGGGAGGTACGGACCGTGCTGCTCGAAGCTCCCCACGGGAAGCACCGCGACCTGCCGTGAGACATCGGCGCCCCGCGTCCGTACGTCTTCCGTGGTGTCCGCCGGCACCAGATCACTCATAACGTCACGGCCTTTCGTCTCTGCTTAGGAACTCGAGAATCATGACAGAAAAAATTGGCGTACTCGGCAAGAAGTCGGCGCAGCGGACCGGCGTGGAACGCGTCGTGAATGCGCCCTTGCCCACCGTGTACGGGAAATTCCAGGCGGTCGGCTACCTGGACCATGACCGCGGTGACGAGCAGGTGGCGCTGGTCTACGGAGAGATCGGCACGGACGACGTCCTCATCCGGCTGCACTCGGAGTGCCTGACCGGCGACGCCTTCGGCTCCCAGCACTGCGAGTGCGGCGACCAGCTCGACGCCGCCCTGCGCGCGGTCGTCGCCGAGGGCGCCGGCGTCGTCGTCTACCTCAGAGGGCATGAAGGCCGCGGCATCGGCCTGCTCGCCAAGCTGCGCGCGATGGCCCTGCAGGCGGAGGGCCTGGACACCGTCGAGGCCAACCTCGCCCTCGGTCTGCCCGTCGACGCCCGGGACTACGGTGTCGCCGCGCGAATACTGGAGGACCTGGGCGTGCGGTCCGTGCGCCTGATGTCCAACAACCCGCGCAAGCGCGAGGCGCTGGTGGACCACGGCATCGAGGTCGCCGAGCAGGTCCCGCTGCTGATCCCGCCGTGCGAGAACAACATCACCTATCTGCGCACCAAGCGGGAGCGCCTCGACCACCATCTGCCCCACCTGGACGCGGTGGTCAGCTCCTCCTGACCGCCTCGGCCGGTTCCGGTTCCCCGACGTGACCTGGGCGAATCCGTGCGCGACCCGCAGGCGGGCCGCGTACGCTTCGTGGACGTCCGCCCCAGAAGCGTCGGCCCTCAGCGGCCGACGCCTCACGCCGGAGGCCCACCTGGTATGACCGAGCTCCATCTGTGGCTGCGCCACGAGGCCCGAACGACCGAGCGACGCACTCCGATCGTGCCCGACGACGCCCGGCGGCTCGTCGGGGACGGAGTGCGACTGACCGTCGAGGAGTCCCCGCAGCGGGTCTTCCCGATCGAGGAGTACGAGGCGGCCGGCTGCCGCGTCGCCCCCGCGGGATCCTGGGTGACGGCGCCGCGGGACGCCGTCGTGCTCGGCCTGAAGGAACTGCCCGAGGACCCGGCCGAACTGACGCACCGGCACATCTTCTTCGGCCACGCCTACAAGGGCCAGCCGGGAGCGGCGGAGCTGCTGGGCCGGTTCGCCGCCGGGGGCGGGGCGCTGTTCGACCTGGAGTACCTGGTGGACGACACCGGGCGGCGCCTCGCCGCCTTCGGTTTCTGGGCCGGCTATCTGGGCGCGGCCTTGGCCGTGCTCCGGCACCGGGGCCGGCTGCGGGCACCACTGGCGCCGACCACCAAGGAAGACCTGGACGAGACGCTCAAGCCCGCCGCCGGTGACGCCGAGTTCACCGGCCTCGTCATCGGCGCCCTGGGCCGCAGCGGCCGCGGCGCCCGCACGGCCTTCGCCACCGCCGGCGTCGACCCGACCTGCTGGGACCTCGCCGAGACCCGGGACCTGGACCGCCCCGCCCTGCTGCGGCACGACGTGATGGTGAACGCGGTGCTCGCCACCACCCCCGTCCCGCCCTTCCTCCGCGAGCAGGACCTCGACACCTCCGACCGCCGCCTGCGCACCCTGTGCGACGTGACCTGCGACGTCGGTTCTCCGCTCAACGTCCTTCCCGTGTACGACGACACCACCTCCTGGGACGAGCCCGTCCGGCGCCTGCGCGATGAACCCCCGCTCGACCTGATCGCGATCGACAACCTGCCCTCCCTGCTGCCCCTGGAGTCCAGCGCCGACTTCTCGGCCGCCCTGCTGCCCCACCTGCTCGACTTCGGCGTCTCCGGGCCCTGGGGACGTTGCCTGGACCGGTTCCGTGACGCCTCCCGCGCGCACGGCCTCGACAAGGGGGAGCCCCTTGACCACTGAACCGGCAGCGGCGAGCGGCACCGTCCACTGGATCGGCGCCGGCCTGTCCACGGGCAGCGGCCTTGCCGCGCTGTGCGACACCGCCGAGCGCGTACGGCTCTGGCACCGCACCGAGAGCCGCGCGTCCGACGCCCTGGGCCGGCTGGGCCTCGCCGGACGGGCCGAGCCCCGCGCGTACGCGCCGTCCGCGCTCGCCGCCGAACTCGCGCCGGGCGATGTCGTGGTGTCGATGCTGCCCGCGCCGGAGCACGCGCCGCTGCTCGCGGAGTGCGTACGGCAGGGGGCGCACTTCGCGTGCTCCAGCTATGTGTCGGACGCGGTGCTGGAGCAGGTGCCCGCGGCCGGGGAGGCCGGGCTCGTCGTCCTCACCGAGGCCGGGCTGGACCCGGGCATCGACCACCTCTTCGCCCACGCCCTGGTCGCCCGGGCCCAGGAGGCGATCGGCGACGAGACGCCCGCCTCGTACACCCTCACGTCGTACTGCGGCGGTGTCCCCGCCGTCCCGAACGACTTCACGTACCGCTTCAGCTGGGCACCCACGGGTGTCCTCAACGCCCTGCGCTCCCCGGCCCGTTACATCGAGGGCGGGGTGCAGACGGTCGCCGAGCGGCCCTGGGAGGCCACCCGGCGGCATGTCGTCGACGGGGAGACCTTCGAGGTCTACCCCAACCGCGACAGCGTCCCCTTCGTCGCGCAGTACGGCCTGCCGGACACCTGGACACCGCGCACGTTCGTTCGCGGCACCCTGCGTCTGGAGGGCTGGCTGCGCGCCTGGGACGGCGTCTTCGAGGAGCTGAGGACCGGCGACGACGACCGCATCGCCGCCCTTGCGCGGGAACTGGCCGCCGCCCACCCCACCACGGACGCCGACCACGACCGGGTCGTCCTCGCCGTGTCGCTGGACGTGCGGGCCGAGTCCGGACGCACCTGGGCGGGCGGTTACCTGCTGGACCTGGTGGGCGATGCCGAGGAGAGCGCGATGGCCCGCTGCGTCTCACGGACCCTCGCGCTCGGCGTCCGCCACGTCCTGGACGGTTCCCTGCCGCCGGGCCTGAACCGCGCCGCCGAGACGGCCGCCCGGTCCGAGCATTGGCTGAGTGAACTCGCCCGGGACGGAGTCGGGTTCACGCTCCGCGTCGACCAGTAGCGGGCATCAGCCCGTCAGGGCCTCGTGGATCAGCCGCTTGAGATCCTTGAAGACCGTGTGGGAGGTCCTGGGCCGCAGCTGCGTCATGAACTGCACCGTCAGGTCGCGGCCCGGATCGACCCAGAACGTCGTCGTGGCCACCCCGCTCCAGCCGAACGCGCCGAGCCCGGACGGCACCAGGGTGCGGGACGGGTCGATCACCACGGAGCAGTTGAGGCCGAAGCCGAGCCCGTCGTTGCCGGGCTCGTCGTGGGCGGGGCGGCTGCCGAAGGCCCGCAGGTCGGCGCCGCCGGGCAGGTGGTTGCGGGTCATCAGATCCACCGTCTCCGGGGCGAGCAGCCGCACGCCGTCGAGCTCGCCCCGGCGGCGCAGCAGCTCCATGAAGCGGTGGTAGTCGTGGGCCGAGCACACCATGCCGCCGCTGCCCGACAGGAACCGCGGCCGGCCGCGCAGCGGGAGCCCCGGGATCGGCTCGATGCCGCCGCCCTCCTTCTCCCCGTACATCTCGGAGAGCCGGGGCGCCTGCGCGTCCGTGACGTGGAAGCCCGCGTCCGTCATGCCGAGCGGCCCGAAGATCCGCTCGGCGCAGAACACGTCGAGCGGCTGCCCGGACACGACCTCGATGATCCGGCCCAGGACGTTGCTGGCCACCGAGTAGTTCCACTCGGTGCCCGGCTCGAACTGCAGCGGCAGGCTCGCGTACACCTCGATGGTCTCGGCCAGGTTCGCGCCCGGCGGCACCGACGACTCCAGGTTGGCCTCGCGGTACAGGGCGTCGACGGGGTGGGTGTGGTAGAAGCCGAAGGTCAGACCCGAGGTGTGGGTCATCAGATGCCGGACGAGTATCGGGCCGTCGGCGGGGCGGGTCTCGACGTCCGCCCCGGAGCCGCCGACGTAGACCCGCGGGTCGGCGAAGGCGGGCAGGTGGTCGGCGACCGGGTCGTCCAGCGACAGCCGGCCCTCCTCCACCAGCAGCAGTGCGGCGACCGCGGTGACCGGCTTCGTCATGGAGTACACCCGCCACAGCGTGTCGGGCTCGACCGGGAGCCCGGCCGCGATGTCGCGCAGTCCGTGCGTCGTGAGGTGGGCGACGCGCCCGGCCCGGGCGACGGACACCAGGAAGCCCGGCAGACGCCCGTCGTCGACCAGCCGGGCGAAGGTCCGGTCCAGGCGGCCCAGCACCTGCGGATCCAGCCCGGCCTCACCCGGATCGACCTCTTGTCGCAGCTGTGCCATGGCTCTTCTCCCGTCGCGCTCGTCGAGGTGAGATCCGGCCTACCCCGCCCGGACCGCCTCAGACCCCATCGTGGTGCAGGAACGGTTCATGATCGCGCAGGAACACGTGAGCGAGGGCCTGGGTGTGTCGACCCGCTGAACAACTCTGGGGGCAATACACCGAGGGCCTGTCGGCTGGATCAGGTCGCAGGCAGGCGACGGTGCCGCTCGACGCCGGTGAGCGGGGTCAGCTGCGTTCGGCCGGCCCGACGCCGACTGGCACGCCCCGGACGGCTACCGCCTGGTCCTGTGCCGGCGAGGCTGGTCCACCAGCTGAAGCGCGAGCTGCCGGGCCCGTAAAGGGCCCGGCAGCAGCACCTGATGGCCTCAGGCCGTCACCTTCTCCGGCGACACGGCTTCCCGGACCGCACGGTCACCCAGCGCCTCGGTCGGGACCCGGTGCGTCTCCCGCGCCGACAGTGCCGCGATCACGGGCGGCACGCACAGCGCCGCCGTGAACAGCGCCACCGCCGACCAGTTGTCGCCCCCCGGCCCCGCGATCTGCGCCGCGAACGTCACCGCGAACCCGGCCGCCGCGAAACCGATCTGCGTGCCGATGGCCACGCCGGACAGCCGGACCCGGGTCGCGAACATCTCGCCGTAGAAGGCGGGCCACACACCGTTCGCGGCGCTGTAGACCACGCCGAAGCAGACGATGCCCGTCAGGAACGTCAGCGGGTAGGAGCCCGTGGAGACCGCCCACAGGTACAGGAACATCGTCACCGCGCTGCCCACCGCGCCGATCAGGAACACCGGGCGGCGCCCGATCCGGTCGGACAGCGTCGCCCAGAGCGGGATCGCGGCGAGCGCGACGACATTGGCCAGGGCGCCCACCCACAGCATGGCCGTACGCGACATGCCGACCGCGTCGCTCGTGGCGTACGCCAGCGCCCACACCGTGAAGATCGTGCTGACCGAGGCGACCAGCGCACCCGCGATCACCCGCAGCACGTCCGCCCAGTGATCGCGGAGCAGGACCACGAGCGGCATCTTGGCCACACCGTCCTGAGCGGCCTGCTGGGCGAAGGCCGGCGTCTCGTCCAGCTTGCGGCGGATGACCCAGCCGACGACGGCGACCGCGACGCTCAGCCAGAACGGCAGCCGCCAGCCCCACGACAGCAACTGGTCCTCGGGCAGTGCGGCGACCGGGATGAACACCAGCGTGGCCAGCAGCTGGCCGCCCTGGGTGCCGCTGAGGGTGAAGCTGGTGAAGAAGCCGCGCCGGTCCGGTGGCGCGTGTTCCAGCGTCATGGAGTTGGCGCTGGCCTGCTCGCCCGCCGCCGAGATGCCCTGCAGCACCCGGCACAGCACGAGCAGGACCGGGGCGAGGTTGCCGACCTGGTCCCGGGTCGGCAGACAGCCGATGAGGAACGTCGACAGCCCCATCAGCATCAGCGTGAAGACCATGATCTTCTTGCGGCCGAGCTTGTCGCCGAAGTGGCCGAGGACCAGCGCGCCGACCGGGCGGGCGGCGTACGCGACGCCGAACGTGGCCAGCGACAGCAGGGTCGCGGTGGCCGGGTCGGACTCGTCGAAGAACACCTCGGGGAAGATCAGCGCGGCGGCGCTGCCGTAGATGAAGAAGTCGTAGTACTCCAGCGCGCTGCCGATCCAGGCGGCGGTCGCGGCCTTCTTCGGCTGACCGGGTGGGGCGGCGGCCCCTTGGGGCATGGCGGGGACGGACACGGCGGCTCCTTAGCGGGCTCCACCATAGGCGGAGTGAGAAGAACGGCAAGCAGAGGGGACGGGCCGGATCGCGGCTAATTAACCCACTGGGTAGTTAGTAGGGGATGGCCAGTGATGCTGCGCCGGTGCGCCGCCGGTGTCAAGGGGTCGTGCGCGGGGCGTTCAGTGCGCCGTGCGCTCCGCCGTCAGGTAGGCGATCACCATGTCGCCCAGCATCGCGCGGTAGTGCGCGCGCTGCGCCCCGTCGAGCAGGTCGCGGCCGAACAGCGCGCCGAAGGTGTGCCGGTTGGAGACCCGGAAGAAGCAGAAGGAGGAGATCATGGCGTGCAGGTCGACGGCGTCGACGTCGGCCGTGAACAGGCCCGACTCCTGGCCCGACGCCAGGATCCGGCGGATCACGTCCAGGGCGGGGGAGCCCATCTTCCCGAGCTTCTCGGAGCCGGCGATGTGCTGCGCCTCGTGAATGTTCTCGATGCTGACCAGGCGGATGAAGTCGGGGTGCTGCTCGTGGTGGTCGAAGGTCAGCTCGGCCAGGCGCCGGATGGCAGCCACCGGGTCCAGATGGTCGACGTCGAGTTGCTGCTCGGCCTCCCGGATCACGCCGTACGCGCGCTCCAGCACGGCTGTGAACAGCTGCTCCTTGCCGCCGAAGTAGTAGTAGATCATCCGCTTCGTGGTGCGGGTACGGGCGGCGATCTCGTCCACCCGGGCCCCGTCGTAGCCGGCGCGGGCGAACTCCTGGGTGGCGACGTCGAGAATTTCGGCCCGGGTGCGGGCGGCGTCACGGATGCGCTCGCCGGATCGTGCCGGTTCTTCGACGCTGGTCATCAGGTTCCTTCGGGCAAAGGGGCGGGTGCCGGTGATTCTAGAAGCAGGGGCCCGTCCGCCCGAGGGGTCTTCCCGAGCTCGTGCTCGACTGATATAGCTAACGTACTAGTTCGTACATTAGTGAGCCGCTCGGGAGGCGCGCGTGCCCAAGGAGTCGTACCTCGTCGGACTGATCGGTTCCGGCATCGGCCCGTCACTCAGCCCGGCCCTGCACGAGCGGGAGGCCGACCGGCAGGGCCTGCGCCTGCTGTACCGGCTGATCGACATCGACACCCTGGGGGTGCCGCCCGAGGCGGTGGGTGATCTGCTGCGGGCCGCCCGCGACCTGGGCTTCGACGGGCTCAACATCACGCACCCCTGCAAGCAGCTCGTCATCGAGCACCTGGACGCGCTCGCCCCGCAGGCCGAGTCACTGGGCGCCGTCAACACGGTCGTGTTCGAGGACGGCCGCGCGGTCGGCCACAACACGGACGTCACCGGCTTCGCCGCGTCGTTCGCCCGCGGGCTGCCCGACGCGCCGCTGGAGCGGGTCGTGCAGCTGGGCGCCGGCGGTGCGGGCGCGGCCGTCGCCCACGCCACGCTCACCCTCGGCGCCGAACGGGTCACCGTCGTCGACGCCCTGCCCGAGCGGGCCGCGGCCCTGGCCGGCTCCCTGAACCGGACCTTCGGGGAGGGCCGCGCGGCCGCCGCCCGCCCGGACCGGCAGGCCGAGCTGCTCGCGCACGCCGACGGCATCGTCCACGCCACCCCCACCGGCATGGCCGCCCACCCCGGCCTGCCGTTGCCCGCCGAGCTGCTCCACTCCGGGCTGTGGGTGGCCGAGGTCGTCTACCGCCCGCTGGAGACACAGCTGCTGCGCACCGCCCGCGCCCTGGGCTGCGCCACCCTCGACGGCGGCGGCATGGCCGCTTTCCAGGCCGCCGACGCGTTCCGCCTGTTCACCGGCCGGGAACCCGACGCAGCGCGGATGCTGGCGGACCTGACCGAACTGGCCGGGGCCGTCGGGGCTTCGAACTAGAGAGAGGTACCGACGTGCGTACGTCCATCGCCACCGTCTCCCTCAGCGGCTCCCTCACCGAGAAACTCGACGCCGCCGCCCGGGCCGGCTTCGACGGGGTGGAGATCTTCGAGAACGACCTGCTCGCCAGCCCCCTCGCTCCCGAGGACATCCGCGCCCGCTGCGCCGACCTCGGGCTCCGCATCGACCTCTACCAGCCGATGCGGGACATCGAGGCCGTCCCCGAGGCGGAGTTCGCCCGGAACCTGCGGCGGGCCCGGCACAAGTTCGAGCTGATGCGCCGGCTCGGCGCCGACACGGTCCTCGTCTGCTCCAGCGTCTCCCCGCAGGCGGTGGACGACGACGCCCTCGCCGCCGAGCAGCTCGGCCGACTCGCCGACCTGGCACGGGAGTCCGGCATCCGGGTGGCCTACGAGGCGCTCGCGTGGGGGCGGCACGTCAGCACGTACGACCACGCCTGGCGCATCGTCGAGACGGCCGGCCACCCGGCGCTCGGCACCTGCCTGGACAGTTTCCACATCCTGTCGCGCGGCTCGGACCCCAAGGGCATCGAGGACATCCCCGGCGAGAAGATCTTCTTCCTCCAGCTCGCCGACGCCCCGCTGCTCGCCATGGACGTCCTGCAGTGGAGCCGCCACTACCGCTGCTTCCCCGGGCAGGGCGGCTTCGACGTCGCGGGGCTGGTGCGCCACGTGCTGGCCACCGGCTACGACGGCCCGCTCTCCCTGGAGGTCTTCAACGACGTGTTCCGGCAGGCCGATGCCGGCCCGACCGCCGTCGACGCCCGGCGCTCGCTGCTGGTCCTCCAGGAGACGGTGGGCAGGGCACCCCTGCCCGTCCCCGTGGTCCCCACCGGCGTCGCCTTCGCCGAGCTGGTCACGCCCGACGCCGAACCCCTCGCCGCCCTGCTCGGGGCCCTGGGCTTCACCCGTACCGCACGGCACCGCGGCAAGCCCGTCGGCCTGTGGGAGCAGGGCGACGCCCGGATCCTGGTCAACACCGGGCCGGCCGTCCGCCGCGACGGCACCCAGCTCGCCGCGATCGGGCTGGAGTCACCGGATCCGGCCGGAGCCGCCCGGCGCGCCGAGGCACTGCTCGCGCCCGTCCTGCCGCGCCGTCGCGCCCCGCAGGACGCGGTGCTCGACGCGGTCGCCGCGCCCGACGGCACGGAGCTGTTCTTCTGCGCCACCGGCCGCCCGGAACTGCCCGACTGGCGTGCCGACTTCGAGGACACGGGGCTGCCCTCGGCGGAAACGGGCATCCGGGGCATCGACCACCTCGCCCTCACCCAGCCCTGGCACCACTTCGACGAGGCGGCCCTCTTTCACCGCGGCGTGCTCGGCCTGCACGCACAGGAGAGCGTCGACGTCGCCGACCCCTACGGACTGATGCGCAGCCGCGCCGTCACCACCCCCGACGGCAGCGTCCGGATCGCCCTCACCGTCGGCGCCGCGCCCACGGACGACACGGTCCACGCCCAGCACATCGCCCTGGCCACGGACGACGTGGTCGCCTCGGCCCGCCGCTTCCGGGACGCGGGCGGCACTCTGCTGCCGGTCCCGGCGAACTACTACGACGACCTCGCCGCCCGCTTCGAGTTCGCCGACGGCGAGCTGGAGACCTACCGCGACCTCGGCATCCTCTACGACCGTGACGCGCACGGCGTCTTCCGCCACTGCTACACCCGCACCGTCGGCCGGGTCTTCTTCGAACTGGTCCAGCGCGACGGCGGTTACCGGGGCTACGGCGCCGCCAACGCCCCGGTGCGGCTGGCCGCGCAGCACACGGTGCGTTCGCTCACTGGCGGCTGACGGTCCGGGTGATGCCGGTGACGACGGTGGTGGCGAGGATCCAGCCCGTGAGCACGAGGGCGTAGGAGAGCCACTGGTAGCCGCCGGTGGGGGCGAACGCGGCCTCCTGCCCGAAGGAGATGACCGGCAGCAGCAGATCGAGGGTGTAGAACACCGGGTTGAACTGCGGTACCTCGTCCGCCTTCAGCGGCGCGGGGTGGTGCAGCGCGTAGGCGAGGGAGCCGACCACGAGCAGCGACACCAGCCAGCCCGCGGCCCGCAGGGGGCGGAAGCCGTAACCGACGGTGGCGTCCTGCACGTGTCCCCACAGCCGGCCGTACCAGGGCAGGGTGCCGCGCCGGCGGCGCTGCTTGGCGAGCTGGACGAGGCGGGCCGCAGGGTCGTCGCCGATCCTGCGGTAGGCGGCGGTCAACTGCTCGTAGGCGTGCGGGACATAGCCCTCGCCGTCCCGCTCCAGCATCGCCAGGCGCCGCTCCGCGGGCTCGTGCGGGGTGAGGGAGGTGTAGACGAGACTGTTGAGAAGGACCTCCTCGGGGACCACCTCCGGCTCCAGGAACAGCACGTCCACCTGGGCGCGGCGCAGATTGAGGGTGCCCTCCATGGGAGGGCCCTTGCGCAGCCAGAGTTCCCCGATGGTGCAGCTGCTGGCCCGCAGCGCCGCGTCGCCCGGGTTCGCCAGCCGCGCGTGCGACAGGTCGAGACGGCCCGCGATCCGGGCGCCGCGCAGGCCGATCCAGCCCAGCACGTCCGCTTCGCGCAGCAGGGCGTCGCCCTCCACCGTGAGCGTCTCCGCGTCGACGGCGACCTCACCGGTACCGGCCTGCAGCCGCGCCCCGTTGAAGTCGATCGTGCCGGCGACCGACGCACCCGTCAGCCGCACCTCGCCGCGCGTGTGCAGGCCGTGTGCCGACAGTCCGTCCCCGACGGTCACGTGGTTGAGCTGGAGCGCCGGCTGTCCGCCCGGAGGCTCGTCGATGTCGGCCCCGTCCATGAACAGCGCGCCGGAGATCTGCGCACCGCCGAGCCGCACGGGCCCGGCGAACTGACAGCCCGACAGGCGCAGGACGCTGTCCACGCGCAGGGTGGCGGCGTCCAGGCCGGGCAGGGCGGAGCCGCGCAGGTTCAGCTGGCGCAGCCGCGCCGCGTACAGCACGGGCACGTCCTCGAAGCAGCAGTCACTGAGGCGCACGGCGTGGTCGATCTCGCCGTACTGGAGGTTCAGCACCCCGGTGATCCGCGCGCCCGCCAGTCTGAGGGTGGCGACCTCCCCGTCCTCCTGCGGCGCGCTCAGCAGCAGGGCGCGCAGCACGGCCGCCCGCACGGTCCGCTCGGGGCCCCAGTCCGCGCCCCGCGCCGGGTCCTCGTCGGCCGGGCCCCGGAAGTCCACGTCCTGCCCGCGCGGAAAGGCACGCCACACCCGCTCCTCGGCGGGTGTCATGTTGTCGATCTGCATCAGCGGGGACTCTGACGTGCCCGGCCGGAGGCTGTCAACTCACCTCCGGCCGGGACCGGTTACGCCCTGGTGTTCCACTCCGCGATCACGGGCCGGCCGTGCTCGGTCGACAGCCGGCTGACTGTCCCGGTCTCCAGCCGGAACAACTGCCCCCGCGCCGGGGGCAGACCCAGCCGGCGGGCTGTCAGGACGCGGAGGAAGTGGCCGTGGGCCACCAGCATCACATCGCCCTCGGGCAGCGCCTTCGCCGCCCGGGTCAGCACCCGGTCGGCCCGTTCGCCGACCTGCTCGGGGGACTCGCCGGGCCGGCCGTCGGGGCCGGGCGGCCCGCCGTCGGTCCACAGGTCCCAGTCGGGCCGGGTGCGGTGTATCTCCTCGGAGGTGACACCCTCGTAGGCGCCGTAGTACCACTCGTGCAGGTCCGCGTCCCGCACGGCCCCCGTCAGGCCCGCGAGTTCGGCGGTGCGCACCGCGCGGGCGAGCGGGCTGGTGAGGACCAGTGCGAAGGAGCGGTCCGCGAGGAGCGGGGCGAGCGACTTGGCCTGTTCCTCCCCGTTCGGGGTGAGGGGCAGGTCGGTGAAGCTGGTGTGCTGTCCGCTCCGGCTCCACTCCGTCTCGCCGTGGCGGACCAGCAGCAGATCACCCACGTCCTACGCCTTCTTCGCGGACTCGACGGCGTGGCCGCCGAACTGGTTGCGCAGCGCCGCGATCATCTTCATCTGCGGCGAGTCGTCCTGCCGGGAGGCGAACCGGGAGTAGAGGGAGGCGGTGATCGCGGGCAGCGGTACGGAGTTGTCGATCGCGGCTTCCACGGTCCAGCGTCCCTCGCCGGAGTCCTGGGCATAGCCCCGGAGCTCCTCCAGGTGCTCGTCCTCGTCCAGGGCGTCCACCGCCAGGTCCAGCAGCCAGGAGCGGATGACGGTGCCGTCCTGCCAGGAGCGGAACACCTCGCGGACGTTGTCCACCGAGTCCACGGCCTCCAGCAGCTCCCAGCCCTCGGCGTAGGCCTGCATCATCGCGTACTCGATGCCGTTGTGGACCATCTTCGCGAAGTGCCCGGCGCCCACCTTGCCCGCGTGGACGAAGCCGTACGGGCCCTCCGGCTTGAGCGCCTCGAAGATCGGCCGCAGCGGGTCGACGTACTCCTTCTCGCCGCCGACCATCAGGGCGTAGCCGTTCTTCAGGCCCCACACGCCGCCCGAGACGCCCGCGTCGACGAAGCCGATGCCGCGCTTGCTCAACTCCTCGGCGTGCTTCTCGTCGTCCGTCCAGCGGGAGTTGCCGCCGTCGACCACCGTGTCGTACGGCTTCAGGAGGCCCGCGAGCTGGTCGATGACGTGCTGGGTGACCTCGCCGGCCGGGACCATGACCCAGACCGTGCGGGGCGCTTCCAGCTGGTTGACGAGGTCGGCCAGGCTGCTGGCGTCGGACTTCTCGGGGTTGGTGTCGTAGCCGATGACGGTGTGGCCGGCGTTGCGCAGGCGCTCGCGCATGTTGCCGCCCATCTTGCCGAGACCCACAAGACCGATCTGCATGTCAGTTCACTTCCCGAAGTGTGCGGTAGGCGGCCACCAGCGCGGCCGTGGACGGGTCGAGACCGGGGACGTCGGCGCCCTCGGTCAGGGCGGGCTCGACGCGCTTGGCGAGCACCTTGCCGAGCTCCACGCCCCACTGGTCGAAGGAGTCGATGTTCCAGACGGCGCCCTGCACGAACACCTTGTGCTCGTAGAGGGCGACCAGCTGGCCGAGGACCGACGGGGTCAGTTCGGTGGCGAGGATCGTCGTGGTCGGGTGGTTGCCCCGGAAGGTGCGGTGCGGCACCTGCTCCTCGGGCACGCCCTCCGCGCGCACCTCCTCGGCGGTCTTGCCGAAGGCGAGCGCCTGCCCCTGTGCGAACAGGTTGGCCATCAGCAGGTCGTGCTGCGCCTTCAGTTCGTCGCTCAGCTCGGCGACGGGCCGGGCGAAGCCGATCAGGTCGGCCGGGATGAGCTTGGTGCCCTGGTGGATCAACTGGTAGTAGGCGTGCTGCCCGTTGGTGCCGGGCGTGCCCCACACCACCGGCCCGGTCTGCCAGTCCACCGGGTTCCCGTCGCGGTCCACCGACTTGCCGTTGGACTCCATGTCGAGCTGCTGGAGGTAGGCGGTGAACTTGGACAGGTAGTGGCTGTAGGGCAGCACCGCGTGCGACTGGGCGTCGTGGAAGTTGCCGTACCAGATGCCCAGCAGGCCCATGATGAGCGGGGCGTTGGCCTCCGCGGGGGCGTTGCGGAAGTGCTCGTCGACGATGCGGAAGCCGTCGAGCATCTCCCGGAAGCGGTCCGGGCCGATCGCGATCATCAGGGACAGGCCGATCGCGGAGTCGTACGAGTAGCGGCCGCCGACCCAGTCCCAGAACTCGAACATGTTGTCGACGTCGATGCCGAAGCCGGAGACCTTCTCGGCGTTGGTCGACAGGGCGACGAAGTGCTTCGCCACGGCCTTCTCTCCCCCACTCTCGGCTTCGCTCGAGCGGGAGGTGCCCCCAGCCCCCAGGCCCTCCAGCAGCCAGGAGCGCGCCGAGGTCGCGTTGGTGATCGTCTCGATCGTGGTGAAGGTCTTGGACGCGACGATGAACAGCGTCTCCGCTGGGTCCAGGTCGCGCACCGCCTCGTGCAGGTCCGAGCCGTCCACGTTCGACACGAAGCGGAACGTCAGCTCCCGCGCGGTGAACGGCCGCAGCGCCTCGTACGCCATCGCCGGGCCCAGGTCCGAGCCGCCGATGCCGATGTTGACGACGTTGCGGATGCGCTTGCCGGTGTGGCCGGTCCACTCACCCGAGCGCACCCGGTCCGCGAAGGCGGCCATCCTGTCGAGCACGGCGTGCACGCCCGGGACGACGTTCTCGCCGTCGACCTCGATCACGGCGTCCCGCGGGGCGCGCAGCGCGGTGTGCAGCACGGCCCGGTTCTCGGTGGTGTTGATCCTCTCGCCGCGGAACATGGCGTCCCGCAGCCCGGACACGCCGGTCGCGGCGGCCAGCTCCTGGAGCAGGGCCAGCGTCTCGTCGGTGACCAGGTGCTTGGAGTAGTCGATCCGCAGGTCGCCCACGTGCACGACGTAGCGCTCGGCACGCCCCGGGTCCGCCGCGAACAGCTCACGCAGGTCCGGCTGCGGCAGGGCGTCCTTGCGGTGGTCCTCCAGGGCGGTCCACTCGGGCCGCCGGTCGAGCCTCGGGGAACCGGAGGGGGAGTCAGACATGAGCAGGGGTCTCCTCGGTTGCCTCGCCGTTCAGGGCGATGGCGTACATCTCGTCCGCGTCGAGGCGCCGGAGCTCCTCGGCGATGAGTTCGGAGGTGGCACGGACCTTCAGCGCGAGGGTGCGCGACGGCTGGCCCGGCAGGGTCAGCGTGGCCAGCGGCCCCTCGGGGCGGTCGATGACGATCTCGCCGCTCTGCGTGCCCAGGCGCACGGCCGTCACGACCGGCCCGGCGGTGACCACGCGGTCGACCCGGACGTGCAGCCGCGCCTCCAGCCAGCGGGCCAGCAGCTCGGCGGCCGGGTTCTCGGCCTCGGCCTCCACCGCCGCCGAGACGATCCGCGCCCGGGCCTGGTCCAGCGCCGCCGCCAGCATCGAACGCCAGGGCGTCAGCCGGGTCCAGGCGAGGTCGGTGTCACCGGGCGCGTAGGAGTGGACCCTGGCCTGGAGCGTCTCCAGGGGGTTCTCGACGGCGTACAGGTCGGTGATCCGCCGCTGGGCCAGTGCCCCGAGCGGGTCCTTCGAGGGCACCTCGGGGGCGTCCACCGGCCACCAGACCACCACCGGGGCGTCCGGGAGCAGCAGCGGCAGCACCACCGAGTCGGCGTGGTCGGACACCTCGCCGTAGGTCCGCAGGATCACCGTCTCGCCGGTGCCCGCGTCGGCGCCCACCCGGACCTCGGCGTCCAGGCGGGAGGACTGGCGGTCGCGCGGGGTGCGGGCGTGCCGCTTGATGACCACCAGGGTGCGCGAGGGGTGCTCGTGCGAGGCCTCCTCGGCCGCCTTGATCGCGTCGTAGGCGTTCTCCTCGTCCGTGACGATCACCATCGTCAGGACCATGCCCACCGCGGGCGTGCCGATGGCGCGGCGCCCCTGCACCAGCGCCTTGTTGATCTTGCTTGCCGTGGTGTCGGTCAGGTCGATCTTCATGGCCTGCGCCAGCTCCGTCCGTCTCGTGCGAGCATCTCGTCGGCTTCCTCGGGTCCCCAACTGCCCGAGGCGTACTGCGCGGGCCGGCCGTGCGTGGCCCAGTACTGCTCGATCGGGTCGAGGATCTTCCAGGACTCTTCCACTTCCTGGTGACGGGGGAACAGGTTGGCGTCGCCCAGGAGGACGTCAAGGATCAGCCGTTCGTACGCCTCGGGGCTCGACTCGGTGAACGACTCGCCGTAGGCGAAGTCCATCGTGACGTCCCTGATCTCCATCGACGTACCCGGCACCTTGGAGCCGAAGCGGACCGTCATGCCCTCGTCCGGCTGGACGCGGATGACGATCGCGTTGGAGCCGAGCTCCTCGGTCGCGGTGGAGTCGAAGGGGGAGTGCGGCGCCCGCTGGAACACCACCGCGATCTCCGTCACCCGGCGGCCCAGCCGCTTGCCGGTGCGCAGGTAGAACGGGACGCCGGCCCAGCGGCGGTTGTCCACCTGGAGCCTGACCGCGGCGTACGTGTCCGTCGTGGAGGCCTGGTCGATGCCGTCCTCCTCCAGATAGCCGCGCACCTTCGCACCGCCCTGCCAGGCCGCCGCGTACTGCCCGCGCACGGTGCCCTGCCCGAGGTCCTGCGGCAGCCGCACCGCCTTGAGGACCTTCAGCTTCTCGGTGAGCAGCGAGGCGGCGTCGAAGGCGGCCGGTTCCTCCATCGCGGTGAGCGCCATCAGCTGGAGCAGGTGGTTCTGGATGACGTCACGGGCGGCGCCGATGCCGTCGTAGTAGCCGGCCCGGCCGCCGATGCCGATGTCCTCGGCCATGGTGATCTGCACGTGGTCGACGTACGACCGGTTCCAGATCGGCTCGAACATCTGGTTGGCGAAACGCAGCGCCAGGAGGTTCTGGACGGTCTCCTTGCCGAGGTAGTGGTCGATGCGGAAGACCTGCTCCGGGTCGAACACGTCGTGCACGATCGCGTTGAGCTCCTCGGCCGACCCCAGGTCGTGCCCGAACGGCTTCTCGATGACCGCCCGGCGCCAGGATCCCTCGGGAGCGCTGGCCAGCTTGTGCTTCTTCAGCTGCTGGACGACCTTCGGGAAGAACTTCGGCGGCACCGAGAGGTAGAAGGCGTAGTTGCCGCTGGTGCCCCGGGAGGCGTCCAGCTCCTCGACGGCGGAACGCAGCTGCTTGAACGCCGTGTCGTCGTCGAAGTCGCCGGGGATGAACCGCATGCCCTCGGCGAGCTGCTGCCAGACCTCCTCGCGGAACGGGGTCCGCGCGTGCTCGCGGACCGCGTCGTGCACCACCTGCGCGAAGTCCTGGTCCTCCCAGTCCCGGCGGGCGAAGCCCACCAGGGAGAAGCCCGGCGGCAGCAGACCCCGGTTGGCCAGGTCGTACACGGCCGGCATCAGCTTCTTGCGGGACAGGTCGCCGGTCACGCCGAAGATGACGAGCCCGGACGGGCCCGCGATCCTCGGCAGCCGGCGGTCGCGCGCATCGCGCAGGGGATTGACGAAGTCGGCCTCGGTGTACTCCGGGCGCGGGCCGGCACCGGCCGTGCCGCTCACCCCGGTCTGCTCGACCCCGGCCGCCTCCTGGGCCGCCAGGGCCTCCTTCTCCTCCTTGGTCCCCTTGGTCTCCTGCTCGGCCGTCTGGGGGATGCCCTCGCTCATTCCGCGTCAACTCCCTTGCTGTTCAAGGACTTGGTGACCGCGTCCAGCAGGTCCTGCCAGGCCACCTCGAACTTGGCCACGCCCTCGTCCTCCAGTTGCCGCACCACCTCGTCGTATGCAATGCCGAGCCGTTCGACGGCCGCCAGGTCCGCACGGGCCCGGTCGTAACCGCCGGTGACGGTGTCGCCCTGGACGTCGCCGTGGTCGGCGACGGCGTTCAGCGTGGCCTCCGGCATGGTGTTGACCGTCCCGGGGGCGACCAGCTCGTCCACGTACAGGGTGTCCTTGTAGGCGGGGTCCTTCACACCGGTGGAGGCCCAAAGGGGGCGCTGCCGGTTCGCGCGGGCGTCCTCCAGGGCCTGCCAGCGCGGCCCGGCGAAGACCTGTTCGTACGCCTCGTAGGCGAGCCGCGCGTTGGCCAGGGCCGCCCTGCCCTTCAGGGCGAGGGCCTCGTCCGTGCCCAGCAGCGTCAGCCGCTTGTCGATCTCGGCGTCCACACGGGAGACGAAGAACGACGCGACCGAGTGAATGCCCGACAGGTCCAGGCCGGCCGTCCGCGCCCGCTCCAGGCCGGCGAGGTAGGCGTCCATGACCTCGCCGTAGCGCTCCAGCGAGAAGATCAGTGTCACGTTCACACTGATACCCGCTCCGATCACCTCGGTGATCGCCGGCAGGCCCGCCTTCGTCGCCGGGATCTTGATCATCACGTTGGGGCGGTCCACCAGCCAGGCCAGCTGCCGGGCCTCGGCGACGGTCGCCCTCGTGTCGTGGGCCAGCCGGGGGTCGACCTCGATGGAGACCCGGCCGTCCCGGCCGCCGGTGGCCTCGTACACCGGCCGCAGGACGTCGGCGGCGGCCCGGACGTCGGCGGTCGTCATCATCCGGACGGCCTCGTCGACGGTCACACCGCGCACCGCCAGGTCGGCGAGCTGCTCCTCGTAGCCCGCGCCGGAACCGATGGCGGCCTGGAAGATGGACGGGTTGGTGGTGACGCCGACGACGTTCCTCGTGGCGACGAGCTCGGCCAGGTTGCCGGACTCGATCCGCCGGCGCGACAGGTCGTCGAGCCAGATCGACACGCCCTCGTCGGACAGGCGCTTGAGTGCTCCCGCGCTCGCGGTCGCTTCGGTCACAGTGATCATCTTCTTTCGGGCGGTCGGATCAGCCACGGGCGGCGGTCAGGGATTCCCGCGCGGCGGCGACGACGTTCTCGGGGGTGAAGCCGTACTCGGCGAACAGGGTCTTGGCGTCGGCGGAGGCACCGAAGTGCTCCAGGGAGACGATGCGTCCCGCGTCCCCCACGAACCGGTACCAGGTCAGGCCGATCCCCGCCTCGACGGCGACCCGGGCCTTCACGGACGGCGGCAGCACGCTGTCGCGGTAGGAGCGCGGCTGCTCCTCGAACCACTCCACGGACGGCATCGACACGACCCGGGTGGGCACGCCGACGGCCTGGAGGAGATCGCGCGCCCCGGCGGCGACGTGCACCTCGGACCCGGTGGCGATCAGGATCACCTGAGGCTCGCCGCCCTCCGCCTCGAACCTCACGTAACCACCGCGCGCCGCGTCCGGGTCCGGCTCGTACGTGGGCACGCCCTGGCGGGTGAGCGCGAGGCCGTGCGGGGCCGGGGCGGTGCTGTGCCGCTTGAGGATCTCGGCCCAGACGACCGCGGTCTCGTTGGCGTCGGCGGGACGTACGACGTTCAGGCCCGGGATGGCGCGGAGACTGGCGAGGTGCTCGACCGGCTGGTGGGTCGGGCCGTCCTCGCCCAGGCCGATGGAGTCGTGCGTCCACACGTACGTCACCGGCAGCTGCATCAGGGCCGACATCCGCACGGCGTTGCGCATGTAGTCGGAGAAGACCAGGAAGGTGCCGCCGTAGATCCGGGTGTTGCCGTGCAGCGCGATGCCGTTCATCTCCGCGGCCATGGAGAACTCGCGGATGCCGAAGTGCACGGTGCGGCCGTACGGGTCGGCCTCCGGCAGCGGGTTGCCCTTCGGGAGGAACGAGCTGGTCTTGTCGATGGTGGTGTTGTTGGAGCCGGCCAGGTCGGCGGAGCCGCCCCACAGCTCGGGGACGACCGGGCCGAGCGCCTGCAGGACCTTGCCGGAGGCGGCACGCGTGGCGACCGCCTTGCCCGGCTCGAACACCGGCAGCGCGTCCTCCCAGCCCTCGGGCAGCTGGCCCTTGCTGACACGGTCGAACGTGGCGGCCCGCTCCGGGTTCTCGCCCCGCCAGGCGGCGATCCGCTTGTCCCAGGCGGTGCGCGCCTCGGCGCCCCGGTCCAGGGCCAGGCGGGTGTGGGCCAGTACCTCGTCGGCGACCTCGAAGGACTGCTCCGGGTCGAAGCCGAGGAGGCGCTTGGTGGCCGCGACCTCGGCCTCGCCGAGCGCCGAGCCGTGGGAGGCCTCGGTGTTCCGTGCGTTCGGGGCGGGCCAGGCGATGATCGTGCGCATCGCGATGATCGAGGGGCGCTCGGTCTCGGCCTGAGCCGCCCTCAGCGCCGCGTACAGCGCGTGCACGTCGACGTCGCCGTCCTCGGCGGGCGTGATCCGCTGCACGTGCCAGCCGTAGGCCTCGTAGCGCTTCAGCACGTCCTCGGAGAACGCGGTCGCGGTGTCGCCCTCGATGGAGATGTGGTTGTCGTCGTAGAGGAAGACCAGGTTGCCGAGCTTCTGGTGGCCGGCGAGCGAGGAGGCCTCGGCGGAGACGCCCTCCTGGAGGTCGCCGTCGGAGACGATCGCCCAGATCGTGTGGTCGAAGGGGGAGTCGCCCTCGGGGGCCTCCGGGTCGAACAGGCCGCGCTCGTAGCGGGCGGCCATCGCCATGCCGACGGCGTTCGCGACGCCCTGGCCGAGCGGGCCCGTGGTGGTCTCCACACCCGCGGTGTGCCCGTACTCGGGGTGGCCGGGCGTCTTGGAGCCGTGCGTGCGGAACGCCTTCAGGTCGTCCAGCTCCAGCTCGTAGCCCGCGAGGTAGAGCTGCGTGTAGAGGGTCAGCGAGGTGTGTCCGGGGGACAGGACGAAGCGGTCACGGCCGGGCCACTCGGGATCGGCGGGGTCGTGCCGCATCACCTTCTGAAAGATCGTGTAGGCGGCCGGGGCCAGGCTCATCGCGGTACCGGGGTGGCCGTTGCCGACCCGCTGGACGGCATCCGCCGCCAGGAGACGGGCGGTGTCGACGGCACGCCGGTCGAGTTCGGTCCATTCGAAGCGGTCCGCTGTCTGCGTGCTCATCTTCAAGAAGTCCTCGATAGGAGCGAAGTGGCTGGTCTGACGCGTTCAAATTTAAAAGTCTGACTTTTATGACGGAAGGTCGCGGTGTGCCAGCCTGTGGTGAAAGTGGGACACCCACCGGCAGCAGGGCACGCGAGCGGGGCGGGACGAGGGGTACTTGATGGACATCGCGGACAGAAGCATCCAAGGCGGCGACGGGATCAGAACGTTCCCCTTCCCGGTCGAACTCAGCGTCGGCGGTGTCGGCATGCAGGTCGGCCCGATGGGGACCGGCCGCACCTGGCATGCCGACGCGCCGCTGGAGCGCGTGCACCGCATCGACTTCCACGTCGTGATGCTGTTCGGCGCGGGCCCGGTCCGGCACATGGTCGACTTCACCGAGTACGAGGCCATGGCCGGGGACCTGCTGTGGATCCGCCCGGGGCAGGTCCACCGCTTCTCCCGCACCAGCGAGTACCGCGGAACCGTGCTGACCATGCAGCCCGGCTTCCTGCCCCGCGCGACCGTGGAGGCAACCGGCCTGTACCGCTACGACCTGCCGCCCCTGTTGCGCCCCGACGCGGCCCAACTCGCCGGTCTGGAAGCCGCGCTGGCACAGCTGCGGCGCGAGTACGAGGACACGGCCACGCTCCCGCTCAGCCTGCACACCGCCGTCCTGCGTCATGCGCTGACGGCGTTCCTGCTGCGGCTCGCCCACCTCGCGGCGAGTTCGGCCCAGGCCCTGCGGCAGCGGTCCGACT
Organism: Streptomyces sp. NPDC024017; assembly: GCF_040638895.1. NCBI lineage: Bacteria > Bacillati > Actinomycetota > Actinomycetes > Kitasatosporales > Streptomycetaceae > Streptomyces > Streptomyces sp. NPDC024017. The sequence continues at coordinate 334,230 of NZ_JBEZYZ010000004.1, forward strand.
CCACCTTCACCCTCTTCCGGGACGCCGTGGAACGGGACTTCGCCACCAACCACAGCGTCAGCGCCTATGCCGACGCGCTCGGCTACTCCCGCCGCACCCTGGTCCGCGCGGTGCGCGCCGCGACCGGTGAGACGCCCAAGGCGTTCATCGACAAGCGCGTGGTCCTGGAGGCCAAACGGCTCCTCGCCCACACCGAACTGCCCATCGGCCGGGTCGGCGTGGCGGTCGGCTTCCCCGACGCCGCGAACTTCTCCAAGTTCTTCCACCAGCACACCGACCAGACCCCGGCGGCCTTCCGGGCGGAACTGCGCTGAGGGCGCCCGGGCACAGCGAAGAGGGGCCCCACGCGTGCGTGGAGCCCCCGTCGGAGAGGGTCAGTGCCCGAAGGTGAACCAGTTGACGTTCACGAAGTCCGCCGGCTGACCGCTGGTGAAGGTCAGATACACGTCGTGCGTTCCCGTCACGGCACTGATGTTCGCCGGGACGGTCCGCCACGACTGCCAGCCCCCGGTGCCACCCACCGCGAAGCTCCCGACCGGCGCGTTGCTGCGACTGTCCAATCGCACTTCGACCAGCCCGCTGACGCCGCCCGCCGCTCCGCTCGCGACCCGGGCACTGAACTGCCGGGCCGCCGAGGAGCCGAAGTTCACGCCCTTGAAGTGCAGCCAGTCGCCGTTGGCCAGCGCGCCGACGTTCTGGCCGCCGCCGGAGTCGGCCGTCGTCTCGGTGATCACGCCGGACTGGCCGTCGTAGGACTCGGCCTGGATGGTGCCGTAGGCGTCGCGGTTGCCCGTCGGGGGAGGCGTGGTGCCGCCGCCGGACGACAGCACCTGCACGTAGTCGACGACCATCGAGTGCCCCGGCTGGGTCCCGGCGTCCGGGCCGCCGCCGAACGCGTCGGGGAAGCCGCCGCCCATCGCGACGTTCAGGATGACGAAGAAGCCGTGGTCGGTGGCGTTCTTCCAGGTCGTCGCGTCGACCTGGTTGGCGCGCACCGTGTGGAAGTTGACGCCGTCCAGGTAGAAGCGGATCTCCTCGACGCTCGTCGAGCGGTCCCACTCCATCCGGTACGTGTGGAAGCCGGCCTGGCAGGAGGTGCCCTGGCAGGTGGTCGAACTGCCGATGCCGCTGGTCTCGTTGCAGGGGCCGCCCGGGGAGGTGCCGCAGTGCATCGTCGCGAACACCGTGTTCATGCCCTGGGTGTTCTCCATGATGTCCAGCTCGCCGACCGCCGGCCAGTTCCAGTAGTCGCCGCGGTACGGGGCGCCCAGCATCCAGAACGCCGGCCAGTAGCCCTTGGCGGCGGCGCCGGTGACGTTCGGCACCTGGATGCGCGACTCGACGCGGAGCTTGCCGCCGGCCGGGGGCTGGAAGTCGGTGCGGTTGGTCTCGATCCGGCCGGAGGTCCAGTTGCCGGCGGCGTCCCGCCGGGGCGTGATGCGGAGGTTGCCGTTGCCGTCGAGGGAGACGTTGTCGGTGCTGTTCGTCATCGTCTCGATCTCGCCGGTGCCCCAGTTGGCGGGGCCGCCCGGGTAGCCCTTGCCGGTCGCGTACTGCCAATTGGAGGTGTTGACGCCGGTGCCGGCGGCGCCGTTGAAGTCGTCCACGAACACCTGCGTCCAGTCCGACGGGGGTGTCGGCGCGGAGGCGTTCGCGGACGGAGTGGCGACCGTGGAGGCGGCCGCCGCGAGGCCGAGCGTGCTGACGACGGCGACGAACGCCTGCCGGAAGGGGCGCCGTCTGGGGGAGGTGCCGGTGGTGTCGCTCATGTGGGGATGCCTCTCGGATCGGATGCGGGAGGTGAGAGCGCTCTCAAAGTGCCGTCAATGTGCTCCACGCTGCTCGGGGCGTCAAGAGGTAAAGCCGGGAAAAGTACGACGGCGGTTGATGGGTGCACAGCTTGAACAGGGCTGGGCGGCCGGGGAGTTGCGGGTAGGGCAGAGGGGTGGGGGGTGAGGTCCATTGAGAGCGCTCTCAGAGGACGTGGCGGCCCCCTCGACCACTGCTTCGGCGGCCGCGCTGCCGCCGCCCTCCTGCCGAGGGGCCGCGCTGTTGAACAAGGGCTTCCTGGGCACTCGGGGTGGACGACGGACTACCGGTCGAGGCAGCTGGAGGCATCCGTGGCCGTACGTCATCACCTGATCCGAGTCGGCCCCGGCGCCGTGTGGGACGTCCTCGCCGACGGCTACCGCTACGCGGAGTGGGTGGTGGGAACCTCCGAGTCCCACCCCGTGCGCGGACAGTGGCCGCGCACGGGCGCGGCGATCAGCTACCAGGTCCGGCTGGGCCCGGTACGGCTCGACAACGAGACGGTCGTCCGCTACTGCGAGGAAGGCACCCGGCTGGAGCTGGAGGCCGCCGCCGGTGCGCTCGGCACGGCACGCATCGCGATCGAGCTGCGGCCCTGGGGCGAACACTGCCTGGTGATCGTGGACGAGCATCCCCTGCGGGGCGCGGGCGGGCGCATGCACAACGTCGGCTTCGAGGCGCTGATCCAGCTGCGCCACCGGGCCATGCTGTCCCGCCTGGCCAGGCTGTGCGAGGCCGAGGCGCAGAACCCGGGAGGTCGGCGCCGCGCCCTGGGCCAGGTGACCGTGCGACCCGACGCGGACGGAGCCGGCCATGCCTGACGCGGTGGTGATCGGCGCAGGGCCCAACGGCCTGGTGGCCGCCAACGTCCTCGCGGACGCCGGGTGGAGCGTCGAGGTGCTGGAGGAGCAGCCCGAACCGGGCGGCGCCGTGCGCCACGACCGGGGCGTCGACCCGGCCTTCGTCAACGACCTGTTCAGCTCCTTCTACCCCCTCGCGGCCGCCTCGCCCGTCCTGGCCGCGCTGCACCCCGAGGAGCACGGACTGCGCTGGAGCCACGCGCCCAGCGTGCTGGCCCACCCCCTCACCGACGGCAGCTGCGCCGTCCTGGACCGGAACATCGAGACCACCGCGGCGTCCCTCGACACCTTCGAGCCGGGCGACGGAGCCGCCTGGCAGCGGCTGCACGAGGTGTGGCAGAACCTGGGCCCCGGCCTCCTGGCCGCCCTGTTCACCCCGTTCCCGCCCGTCCGCGCCACGGCGCGGCTGGCGCTGCGGCTGCGGGCGGCGGGCGGCCTGCGCATGGCGCGCTCCCTGGTCCTGCCGGTGCGCCGCCTGGGGGAGGAGGAGTTCCGCGGCCAGGGCGGCCGCCTGCTGCTGGCCGGCAACGCCCTGCACGCCGACCTCGCCCCCGAGTCGGCGGGCAGCGGCGGCTTCGGCTGGCTGATGGCCATGCTGGGCCAGACCTACGGCTTCCCGGTCCCGGCCGGCGGCTCCGGCGCGCTGACCTCGGCCCTGGTGCACCGCCTGCAGACCCGGGGCGGCCGGGTGCGCTGCGGGCAGCGCGTCGAGCACGTCGTCGTCCGCGGCGGGCGGGCCGTCGGCGTGCGGACCGCGGCCGGCGACGCGGTGCCGGCCCGCCGGGCGGTACTGGCGGACGTGTCGGTGCCCGCCCTGTACGGCGAGCTGGTCGACCCCGAGCACCTGCCCGCGCAGCTCCTGGACGACCTGCGGCGCTTCCAGTGGGACTTCGCCACCTTCAAGGTCGACTGGGCACTCGACGGCCCGGTGCCCTGGCAGGCGGAGGAGGCGACCCGGGCCGGTACCGTGCACCTCGCCGACGGCATGGACGAGCTGACGCGCTTCGCCGCGCAGATCGCCATGCGGCAGGTCCCGGACCGGCCGTTCCTGATCTTCGGCCAGATGACCACCTCCGACGCCTCCCGTTCTCCGCAGGGCACCGAATCGGCCTGGGCCTACACCCACATCCCCCACGAGATCCAGGCCGACGCCGCCGACGAGGGCATCACCGGCCGCTGGGACACCAAGGACCAGGAACTCATGGCCGACCGCGTCGAACGCCAGGTGGAACGCTTCGCGCCCGGCTTCCGCTCCCTGATCCGCGCCCGCCGCGTCCTGGCGCCCCCGACCCTGGAGGCGCTCGACGGCAATCTCGCGGGCGGCGCCATCAACGGCGGCACCACCGCGATCCACCAGCAGCTCGTCTTCCGCCCCCTGCCCGGCACCGGCCGCCCGGAGACACCGGTACCGGGCCTGTACCTCGCCTCCTCGGGGGCCCACCCGGGCGGCGGGGTGCACGGCGCACCCGGAGCCAATGCCGCCCGGGCCGCCCTGCGCCGCAACCGCCCACCCGGCCTCGCCGGCGCCCAGCGGCTCCTCGCCCACCGCGACCGCACCGGAGCCAGACGCTGAACCCAGCCCTCCAGGGCCGGGTCCGGCACCGGAAGGAAGGGCAGCCCATGCGCAGCAGCCCGCTCGCCGAGCGCACGATCGTCGTCACCGGAGCCGCCCGTGGCGTGGGCGCGGCACTGGCCCGCGAAGTCGCCCGGCGCGGCGCCCGAGTGGCGCTCGTCGGCCATGAGAAGACCGCCCTGGACGCCGTGGCAGCCTCTCTGCCGGGCCCGGCCCTCGCCCTGGAGGCCGACGTCACCGACCTCTCCGCCTTGGAGGCCGCGGCAACCACCGTGCGGGAGCGCCTCGGCCCACCCTCGGCCGTGGTGGCGAACGCCGGCATCGCCGAGGGCGGCGCGTTCCTCGCCTCGGACCCGGCCGCCTGGCGCCGCGTGATCGACGTCAACCTCACCGGCAGCGCCCAGACCGCCCGGGCGTTCCTGCCGGACCTGCTCGACACGGCGGGCTACTTCCTCCAGGTCGCCTCCCTGGCCTCGATCGGGGCCGCCCCGCTGATGAGCGCCTACTGCGCGTCCAAAGCGGGGGTCGAGGCCTTCGCGCACGCCCTGCGCGCGGAGGTGGCGCACCGCGGGGTCGGGGTGGGCATCGCCTACCTCAACTGGACGGACACCGACATGATCCGCGACGCCGACCGGTACGCCGTGCTGCGGGAACTGCGCAGGCACATGCCCCCGCCGGCCCGCCGCGTGTACCCCGTGGACGTGGTCGCCGCCCGCCTGGTCAGAGGCATGGAGCGGCGGCGTACGGCCGTCTACGCACCGGCGTGGCTGCGGCTGGCCCAGCCGATACGCCCGGCCATGCCCCCTGTGGTGCTGCGCGTGGCGCGCCGCGAACTGCCCCGCCTGGAGGCCATGGGCCCGGTGCGCTACACCGGCCCGCTCGGCGCCGGGGGCCGGGCGGACCGTGCGGCGGCCGGGCCGGGCCCCTGACGGCGGCGGTCCGGCAGGTCCGGTCGGGCACGGCCATGCCGGACACTGGTCAGCAGGAGAAGGGAGGCCGACCGTGCTGACCGGAGTCCGTGACCAGCTGGGCCAGGCCCTGTTCCGCCGCGTTGCGGGTCCCGGCGGGCCCGCGACCCGTGCCCGTATCCACGACACCCCCGGCCCGCGCTGGTTCGGGCCGGACCGGCCGATCCGCACGGTTCACGGCGACGCCTCGATGTTCATCGGCGGGCTGACCGCCCTGCTCCTGCAGTCGCTGCATCCGCTCGCGATGGCGGCGGTCGCCGGGCACTCCGGCTTCCGCGGCGACCCGTGGGGCCGGTTGCAGCGCACCAGCACCTTCCTGGCCGTGACGACGTACGGCACCGCCGCGGACGCCCAGCAGGCGGTCGACCACGTGCGCGGCATCCACGAACGGATCCGCGGCACGACGGCCGGGGGCGTGCCGTACCACGCGGCCGACCCCCATCTGCTCGGCTGGGTGCACGCCGCCGAGACGGACAGTTTCCTGCGCGCCCACGAACGCTACGGGGCCCGTCTCCTGGACGCCGCCGGCTACGACGCCTACGTCGCCGACACCGCGCGCGTCGCGGAGGCGCTGGGGGGCGTCGACCCACCGCGGGACCGCCGCGAACTGGCCGAACGCCTGACCGCCTACCGGCCCGAACTGCGGGCCACGCCCGAGGCCCGGGCCGCCGCCCGCTTCCTGCTGTTCCAGCCTCCCCTGCCCCTTGCCGTCCGGCCCTTCTACGGCGGGCTGGCCGCGAACGCCGTCACCCTGCTCCCGCCCTGGGCGCGCGGCATGCTGTGGCTGCCCCGGCTGCCGGTCGTCGAGGACCTCGCGGTACGTCCCACCGGCCGGGCCCTGACCCGGACCATCCGCTGGGCCATGACCCCGGCCCGGGAGGCCTGACCTAGGGCCTGTCGTTTGGATCAGGCCGCAGACGCGGGGCCTGGCACGCGCCTCTGCCGTGTTGTCGTCGGTTGCCGACTCCCCCACGCTCGGCTGCGCTCGCGCGGGAGGGACCCCCATCGCGTCGACTCCCTCCTCCGCCTTGCAGCTGCACGCACCAGACCCCGCTCACCGGCGTCGAACAGCACCGTCGCCTCCCTGCGACCTGATCCAAACGACAGACCCCAGGGGCGAGCGGCCCGGCGAACCCCGGCAGCGCTCAGGGCTGCCACCCCAGCGCCCGCGAGATGCCCCGCGCCGCCACCCGCACCGCCGGGCCCAGGACCGGCACCTGGGCGTCCGCGTGGGGCACCACGATCGACACGGCGGCGGTCACCGTGCCGTCCGCGCCGCGTACCGGCGCGGCCACCGACAGGGCGTCCTGCGTGACCTGACGGTCGCTCACCGCGATCCCCGACCTGCGCACTTCGGCCAGCGCCCGGCGCAGCCGCTCCGGTTCGGTGATCGTGTACCGGGTGAAGGACGCGAGTTCGCCCGCGCAGTACTCCTTCTGGAACACCGGGTCGCCGTGGGCCAGCAGGGCGAGTCCGACGCCGGTGGCGTGCAGCGGCCAGCGGGCGCCGACGCGGATGTGCACGCCGACCGCCGACCGGCCCGAGAGCCACTCGATGTAGACGACGTCGGACCCGTCCCGCACGGCCAGCTGCACGTTCTCGTGGGTCGCCTCGTACAGGTCCTCCAGGTACGGCAGCGCGATCTGCCGCAGGGCGAGGCCGCGCGGGGCGAGTGCGGCGAGTTCCCACAGCCGAAGCCCGACGTGGTAGACCCCGGACTCGTCCCGCTCCAGGGCGCCCCAGTCGGTGAGCGCGCCCACCAGCCGGTGCGCGGTGGTCAGGCTCAGCCCGGCCCGCCGGCTGATGTCCGTCAGGCACAGGGCCGGGTGCTCGTGGTCGAAGGCCGCGAGCACGGACAGCAGCCGGTCGGGCGCGGTGGGCCCGGTCATGGCCGGTTGTCTCCCGGGTGGGCGAGGTCGTAGGGGCGGGGGTAGGCGGTCGGGCGGTAGGAAACGTAGCGGGGCTCGGTCGTCGGGTCCTCCTGCTGCGCGCGGGAGTTCAGGGTGCCGGGCGACACGTCCCAGCGGCCCGTGTCCAGGCGGTCTTCCAGGGCGTCCAGGGCGCCCAGCGTCTCGCCGGTGGTGAAGGTGCAGTGGCCGGGGCCGTCGACGTACGCCTGGCGCAGCAGCCCCGCGGAGCCCCCGGCCGTGGCCGCCCGCCGGTAGGCACTCTCGGCCTGCACCGGGATCAGCGCGTCACCCGTCGTGTGGATGTTCAGCTGGGGGTCGGTGAGCCGGCCGGAGGGCACGCTGGTGTCGCGCATCCACTCCACGGCCGACGCGTCCGCCGAGATCCGGGGTGCCCGGCCCAGAGCCGAGAGGTCGGTGTGCAAGGACAGGCCCGCCTCCTTGTAGAGCTCCGTCACCTCTTTGTACAGCGGGGAGCGGGCGAGCATGGCCCCGTAGTCGACGCCCGTGTTCCAGGACGGGTTGCCGCCCGCCCGGCTCTCGGCCTCCTGCCGCCAGCTGAAGGCGGGCCTCTGGATGAGCCCTCGGACGGCGGCCAACTGGTTGGACTGCTGGGTCCCCCAGTCGGTGGGGCCCGGCTTCGTCTGCGAGGCGTCGTTGTAGCCGGGGATGTTGTGCAGGGCGGCGGCGAGGCCGATGCGGGCCCGGCCCTCGGGGGTCTGCTGGGCGGCGTCGACCTTCGTGGTGAGGCTCTTCGCGGCGGCGACCGCCTCGGCCTGGTCCGCGAACCCGGCGAGCCGGATGCCGGAGTCCGGGGCGAGCAGTGTGCGCAGTGCGAACACCGGGTCCAGGGTGCTGTTCCAGTTGGCGACGCCGCCCTGCACCAGCCCGCACATCGACACCGAGCCGTCGAAGCGGTCGGCGTGCCGCTCGGCGAGCATGGTGGTGACGAAGCCGCCGTACGAGGTGCCCCAGGCGAGTGTCCGCCGGGCCGGTCCGAACTTCTCGGTGAACAGGTCCAGCGTGGCGAGCTGGTCGGGCACCGCCTCGGTGACGGCCCAGCCGTTCGTCGCGTACGAGGAGCCGATCAGGGCGTAGCCCTCGGCCAGCAGCTTGTCCAGGGCGGCCGTGCTCGGCGTGTTCTGGGCCCGCTTGGGGGATCCGGCCGGGGCGTAGCCGTGGCTGTACAGCAGCACCGTGCCGTTCCAGGACGCGGGTACGTCCATCACGTAGACCGCGCCGGAGGAGAGCTCGCCCTCCAGGTGGGTGTCGGTGGCGCCGGCGGCCTGCGCGGGCAGCGCGGTCGCCACGGAGAGGCAGGTGGTCAGGAGGGCGAGGCGGATCCTCAACGCGGGATTCCTTCCAGGGTGGGGGTGGCGGCGGGGGAGTCCAGGGCGTCCGTGTGCGTCTCGCGCAGCCGCCACACGGTGACGGCGGTGATCGCCGCGCCCGCGCACAGCAGCAGCGAGACGGGCGTGCTCCCGCCCCCGTACGAGGCGAGGAGGCTGCCGGCGATCAGCGGGGAGAAACCGGCGCCGACCAGGGTGGCCGCCTGGTAGCCGAGGGAGGCGCCGGTGTAGCGGACGCGGGTGCCGAACATCTCGGTGAGCAGGGCGCCGAGCGGCCCGTACATCGTGGACTGGGCGACACCGTGGCCGAGCGCGAGGGCGAGGATGAGCAGGCCGGGCGAGCCGGAGTCGACCAGGGCCAGTACGGGGAAGGCGAGCGCCGCCGAGGCGACGGCACCGGCGAGGACGACGGGCCGGCGGCCGACCCGGTCCGACAGCGCGGACGCGGCGGGCAGGACGGCGAGGGCCACGCAGGAGGCGACGGTGACCGCGGTCAGCACCTGCGGGCGGGTGTACCCCTCGTCGACGGCGTAGGAGATCATGAAGCTCGTCAGCAGCGACTGCGTGGTGAACGCGCCGATGCCGACGCAGGCGGCCAGCAGCACGGGCTTCGGGCGGCGCAGCAGCTCCACGATCGGCGGCTTGTCCACCGGCTCCCGCTTGACCTGGGCGAACAGCGGGCTCTCGGCGACCTTCAGACGCACGAACAGTCCGACGGCCAGCAGCACGATGCTGAGCAGGAACGGCACCCGCCAGCCCCAGGAGCGGAACTCGTCGTCGGGCAGGCCGGCGACGAGGGTGACCACACCGGCCGACAGCACGGAACCGAGCGGGGCGCCGAGCTGGGTGAAGCTGGACCACAGCCCGCGCCGGGAGCCCTGCGTCTGCTCGGCGTGCTCGACGACCATCAGCATCGCGCCGCCCCACTCGCCGCCGATCGCGATGCCCTGCACCACACGCAGGGCGACGAGCAGCACCGGGGCCCAGACGCCGATGGCGTCGTAGGTCGGCAGCAGGCCGATGAGGAAGCTGCCCAGGCCCATCAGGACCATGGTCAGCAGCATCATCGACTTGCGCCCGATCCGGTCGCCGAAGTGGCCGAAGACGATGCCGCCGAGCGGGCGGGCGAGATAGCCCGCGGCGAAGGTTCCGAACGCCGCGATGGTGCCGACCGCCGGGTCGGCCTGGGGGAAGAACAGGTCGCCGAAGACGAGCGCGGCGACCGTGCCGTAGACGAGGAAGTCGTAGAACTCGACGGTCGTGCCGAGCAGGCCGGAGACGGCGACACGGCGCAACTGCCGGGAATCCGGGGATGGCTGAGCGGCTGACGGGGATGGCTGCACGGGGAGCTCCCTGGGGACGGGTCGCGGTTGGTCCGTGAAGTTATGCATCTATCGTGCAGCCGTCAATCATTTGCACAACATCAGTTCAGGCCGTCCTCCGCGATCCGCAGCAGCAGCGCGTGCAGTGCCTCCCGCTCGGCCTCCTCCAGCGGGCCCAGCAGTTCGTTGGTCACCCGCAGTCCGGCCTCGTCGGTGTCGCGCAGGAACGCGCGGCCGCTCTCGGTCAGGACGACGATCCGGCTGCGGCGGTCGTCGGGGGAGGGGCGGCGCTCGGCGAAGCCCTGCTTCTCCAGGTCGTCGACCAGGCCGACGATCGCGCTCGGGTCGTAGCCGAGCCGGGTGCTCAGCTCGCGCTGGAGGGCGCCCTCGGCGGTGGCGAGGAAGCGCAGCACCGCGTAGTGACGCAGGCGCAGGCCCGACTCCTGGAGGCAGGCGTTGAAGAGCTGCCCCGAGCGCAGGCCCAGGCGGTACAGCAGGTAGCCCGTGTCGGCGTGCAGCCCGCGCATCCACGGCTCGTGGGCGTCGATGGGCTTCGGGGTGACGTTCTGGCGAGTGATGGCGGGCTCCCTGTGCTCGGCGCTTCCTGGAGATTCCAGCATCTCGCACCCGTAGGTCGCCAACAACTATTGACGTCAACAATTATTGCTCTTAGCTTCGATCTCGAAGTCGAACCCGTGTTGAAGGGACCCACCCGTGCCCAGCATCGATCTCTCCGGCAAGGCCGCCGTCGTCACCGGCAGCGGCCGAGGCCTCGGCCTCGCCTACGCGCAAGCCCTGGCCGCCCACGGCGCCTCCGTGGTGGTCAACGACGTCGACGAGGCCGTGGCCGAGGCGGCCGTGAAGTCCATCGAGGAAGCGGGCGGCAGGGCCGTCGCCGAGGTCGTCCCGGTCGGCACCTCCGAGGCCGCCGAGCGGCTGGTGAACCGCGCGGTCGAGGAGTTCGGCCGGCTGGACGTCCTCGTCACCAACGCGGGCATCCTGCGCGACAAGGTGCTGTGGAAGATGACCGACGAGGACTTCGACGCGGTGATCACCACCCACCTCAAGGGCACCTTCACCTGCGCCCGCGCCGCCGCCGTCCGGATGCGCGAGCAGGGCGAGGGCGGCTCGCTGATCCTGGTCGGTTCCCCGGCCGGCCAGCGCGGCAACTTCGGCCAGACGAACTACGCCGCCGCCAAGGCCGGCATCGCCGCCATGGCCCGCACCTGGTCCATGGAGCTGGGGCGCGCGAACATCACCGTCAACGCGATCGTGCCGGTCGCCGCCACCGCGATGACCGAGACCATCCCGGCCTTCGCCCCGTACATCGAGGCCATGAAGAACGGCGAGCCCCTGCCGGACTTCCTGCGCAAGGGCGAGGGCTTCGGCACGCCCGAGGACTGCGCGGCCCTGGTCCCGTTCCTCGCCTCCGAGGCCGCCCGGGGCGTCACCGGCCAGGCCATCGGCATCGGCGGCGACAAGGTGGCACTCTGGTCGCATCCGCAGGAGATCAGGGCGGCCTACGCCGACGGCGGCTGGACCCCCGGCGCGCTGGCCGACGCCTGGCCCACCTCGGTCGGTGCCGAGCTCCAGTCGGTCGGCATCCCGGCGCCGAAGTCCCCGGAGGCGTGATGGACCTGGAGCACCTGGTCGCGATCGACGTCCATACCCACGCGGAGGTGTCGTCCAAGGGACACTCCTCGCTGGACGACGACCTGCACGACGCCTCCTCCGCCTACTTCAAGGTCGAGGGCAAGCGGAAGCCGACCCTGGAGGAGACCGCCGCCTACTACCGCGAGCGGAACATGGCCGCCGTGATCTTCACGGTCGACGCCGAGTCCGCCACCGGCACGGCGCCCGTCCCGAACGAGGAGGTCGCCGAGGCGGCCGCCGCCAACGCCGACGTCCTCATCCCCTTCGCCTCCATCGACCCCTTCCGGGGGAAGGCGGGCGTCAAGCAGGCCCGCCGCCTGGTCGAGGAGTACGGGGTGAAGGGCTTCAAGTTCCACCCCAGCATCCAGGGCTTCTTCCCCAACGACCGCTCGGTGGCGTACGACCTGTACGAGGTGATCGAGGAGACGGGCGCGATCGCCCTCTTCCACACCGGCCAGACGGGCATCGGCGCCGGAGTCCCCGGCGGGGGCGGGATCAGGCTGAAGTACTCCAACCCGCTCCACGTGGACGACGTGGCGGCCGACTTCCCGCACCTGAAGATCATCCTGGCGCACCCGTCCTTCCCCTGGCAGGACGAGGCCCTGGCCGTCGCCACGCACAAGCCGGGCGTGCACATCGACCTGTCCGGCTGGTCGCCGAAGTACTTCCCGCCGCAGCTCGTGCAGTACGCGAACACGCTGCTGAAGGACAAGGTCCTCTTCGGCTCCGACTTCCCCGTCCTCACCCCCGACCGCTGGCTCGCCGACTTCGACAAGCTGACGATCAAGGAAGAGGTCCGGCCGAAGATCCTCAAGGAGAACGCGGCCCGCCTGCTCGGGCTGACGAAACCGTAAGGGGCGTGACATGCGCAACGAGGGACTGGGGTCATGGCCCGCACGCCGGGCCCGCAAGACCCCGCACCGCACCGCCCTGATCCACGGCGACACCACCCGCACCTACGCCGGCCTGCACGACCGCACCACCCGCCTGGCGCACGCCCTTCGCGCCCGGGGCGTGCGCCGTGGCGACCGCATCGCCTACCTCGGCCCGAACCACCCCTCCTACCTGGAGACCCTGTTCGCGGCCGGCACGCTCGGCGCGGTCTTCGTCCCGCTCAACATCCGCCTCGCCGGCCCCGAGATCGCCTACCAGCTCGCCGACTCCGGTGCGAGAGCCCTCGTCTACGGCCCGTCCTACGCCGGTCTGGTCGCGGGCCTGCCCGGCAGCACGGACGTCCGCGTCTATCTGGAGGTCGGCGGCGAGTACGAGGCGGCCGTCGCCGAGGCGCCCGGGGAGCCGATCGACGAACCGGTCGGCGCCGACGACACCTGCATCATCATGTACACCTCGGGCACGACCGGCCGCCCCAAGGGCGCCATGCTCACCCACGGCAACCTCACCTGGAACGCGATCAACGTCCTCATCGACCACGATCTGGTCGCCGACGAGCGAGCCCTGGTCTCCGCCCCGCTGTTCCACACCGCAGGCCTGAACATGCTGACGCTCCCCGTCCTGCTGAAGGGCGGCACCTGCGTCCTGGTCGAGGCCTTCGACCCGGACGCCACCTTCGACCTCGTCGAACGGCACCGGATCACCTTCATGTTCGGCGTGCCCACGATGTTCGACCAGGTGGCCCGCCACCCGCGCTGGCCGGACGCGGACCTGTCGTCGCTCCGCATCCTCACCTGCGGCGGCTCCCCGGTCCCCACCCCGCTGATCGCCGCGTACCAGGAGCGCGGCCTGACCTTCCTCCAGGGCTACGGCATGACCGAGGCCGCTCCCGGCACGCTCTTCCTCGACGCCGAACACGCCGTCGCCAAGGCGGGTTCGGCGGGCGTGCCCCACTTCTTCAGCGACGTACGCGTCGTCCGGCCCGACCTGTCCCCGGTCGACGCCGGCGAGGTGGGCGAGATCGTGGTGCGCGGCCCGCACGTCATGCCCGGCTACTGGGGGCTGCCCGAGGAGACGGCCGCCTCCTTCGCGGACGGCTGGTTCCGCAGCGGGGACGCCGCCCAGGTCGACGAGGACGGCTACGTCCACATCGTCGACCGCATCAAGGACATGATCATCTCGGGCGGCGAGAACATCTACCCCGCCGAGATCGAGGACCAGCTCCTCGCCCACCCCGACATCGTCGAGTGCGCGGTGATCGGGGTGCCGGACGACAAGTGGGGCGAGGTGCCGCGCGCGGTCGTCGTGCCCCGTGAGGGTGCCGTCCTCGACTCCGACGAGGTGCTCGCGTCGCTCGCGGGCCGCCTCGCCAAGTACAAGATCCCGAAGTCGGTGGTGGTCGCGGACGGACTCCCGCGCACCGCCTCCGGAAAACTCCTCAAGTCCCGTGTCCGTACGCGCTACGGCAACCAGTAAGGATCCGCATGAGCATCACCGTCAACGGCCTCGACGAACTCAAGAAGCTCGCCGGCAGCGACCTCGGCACCAGCGAGTGGATCGAGGTGACGCAGGAGCGCATCGACACCTTCGCCGACGCCACGGGCGACCACCAGTGGATCCACGTGGACCCCGAGAAGGCCAAGGAGGGCCCCTTCGGAGCCCCCATCGCGCACGGCTACCTCACGCTCTCCCTCTTCATCCCCCTGTTCACCGAACTGCTGGACGTCCAGGGCGTGACGACGAAGGTCAACTACGGCCTCAACAAGGTGCGTTTCCCCTCCCCCGTGAAGGTCGGCTCCCGCATCCGGCTGGTGGCGAAGCTCGCCGAGGTCGAGGAGGTGCCGGGCGGCGTGCAGATCACCGTCGAGGGCGCCATCGAGATCGAGGGCGGCAGCAAGCCGGCCGCGGTGCTGCAGAGCCTGTCGCGGTTCTACGCCTGAGGCCGGGCGGGCACCAGGTCCAGAAGGCGTTCTGAGGCGTCGCGGGCGAGCGGTGAGAGCCGTTCGTGCACGGCCCGGAACGTCTTCTCGGCCTGTTCGGCCGGCCAGTCGTCCGGCAGGTGCTTGACGGGCAGCCGCGGATCGCACCGGACGATCTGCAGCCACTCCGTCTGGAGGCGCAGGCGCAGCACGAGGGCGTCGTCGGCGTCCGGCAGCTCGTCCTCCCAGGGCTGCCAGCGCCGCACGAAGCCCTCGTAGCGCCCGGCCAGGTCGGACAGCTCCCAGGTCTCCTCGATCATCTGGCCGATGTCCATGCCGGTGTCCGCGTGCGCCCGGAAGACCTTCACGTGGGCGGAAAGGCCGAGCTCGGCCACCAGGGCCGACACATCGACCTCTCCGGGGGCGATCCACAGGCCGTTGAAGAGGGCGCCGAAGCCGCTCCAGGTCAGCTGGGAGCGCAGATCGTGGCGCTGGCGCTGCCACGACTCGGGCAGGGAGAAGCCGAGCAGCGTCCAGGTGCCGTCCCACCGCCGGTTGACGGCACCCGTCTGCCAGATCCGCTGCTCGCCGTCGCGCAGCACCGCCTCCGAGCGCTCGGTCAGCCCGAAGTACATACGACGGCCCTCGCGCTGGCGGCGCAGCAGGTCACGGCCCGCCATGCGGGTCAGCGTGGAGCGGGTGGCCTGCTCGCCGATCCCGGCGCGGGCGAACACGTCGATGACGCTGCCCGAGTACACGCACACGTCACGCCCGAGCACCTGGTCACCCAGGAACGTCAGCATGAGGGACTGGGGCCGCAGCGACTCTTCACCGGTCACGCGGCCCACCGTACCTCCGCGGATCAGTCCGTGACCTGCTGGTACCCGGGGTCAGGAACCCTCGACGTCGACGAACACGGGGTTCGAGTAGAACCACGTGTCCGCCCACGGGTCACCGTCCCCGGGCGGATGCGGCACCGGCCCGTGCGGGTCGACCGAGGCGCCGAGCAGGCCGGTGCCGTGCCGGTTGCCGTCGCTGCCGCGCAGCCGGACGTAGAAGGACTCCCTGCCGGCGGTCAGCGGGATGCGCAGGGTGTAGGTGCCCTCGCGGCCCGAGACGTCCGCCGTCCGGACGACCCGGGTGTCCGGGGCCTTCCAGGTGTCACGGTCGGCGACCGGCCCGCGCACCGCGCCGCGGATGACGTCCACATGCGCCAACTCGGGCAGCACGCCCTGCGGGTTGGGCCGGGAGGCGGTCGTCACCGTGACGTTCAGCGTGAGCTTCTCGCCCTTGCGCACCCGGAGCCGGCCGCCGAGCGTCACGCCCCGGCCCCGCTCGCAGTCCCGGGTCAGGCGGACGTCGAGCCCGTCGAGCAGATGCCCGTGGTCCAGCCAGACCCGGCCCGCCCGCATCCCCGCCATGACCGCGCGGTAGCCGTAGCCGGTCACGCCCACATGCGTACGGCTGAACTGGCCGGGCCAGAAGTCGCTGCCCGGCTGCGGGGTGTCCGTGTTCACCGGGTCGGGCAGCCTGCCGGTGTTGTCGAAGGTCCGGCCGGGCTGCCAGTCGCCGTTCTTCCAGGTGTCGAAGACGATCCGGTGGGCGTCGGAGTTGGTGGTGACCGAGAACAGCCGGCCCTCGGCCAGCATCGAGTCCCACAGACCGCCGACGGTCGCCGTCGCCCAGTCGAAGCCGCCGTACGTCAGGTAGGCGTCCGCCGGGTAGCCGGGCCAGGACTGCGTGGACGGCTTGTTCTCGTACTCGCCGCGGATCGAGGTGGCCCCCCGCCAGCCGGGGATGGCCGCGCCCTGGGCACCGGGAGCACCCTCCATGCCGATCATGATTTCCGGCGCCGCGTCCCGCCAGTTGCGCATCTCGTGCGGGGAGTCGATGCCCAGGCGCATGGGGTGGTTGGCGAGGACCAGGACGTCGTCGACGTAGCCCGAACGGCGCTGCTCGGCCAGCCACTTGAGGGCCTTGAGGGCATGCGCCTCGTTGCGGGCGGTGTCCGCGTCGGCGGGTCCGCCCTTGTCGTAGCCGAGGAGCTTGCCGTCGTAGGCGCTCTCGAAGCGGGTCAGTACGTCGACCTCGTGCGGGCCGGGCGCGGTGAACACCGTGCAGTGCTCGGCCGCCGGGATGTACCACTCCAGGCCCTGGAAGATCAGCTGACGCGGGTTCTCGGCACGCGCCCTGAGGATCTCCTCGTGCTCCAGCGCGGCGCCGAAGTCGGCGTGCCCGACGTTGGAGTGCTCGGTGAACACCATCCAGTCCAGGCCGTACTTCGCACCCGCGGTGGCCAGTTGGGAGAAGGTGTACTTGGCGTCGTGGCTGTAGACGGAGTGGATGTGGTGGTCGCCGACGAGGTAGGCGAGGCGGGGATCCTCGCCGCCCAGCCTCCCGCCGCCGGCGGCCAGGGCCGGGGTCGCCGCCGGGCCGAGGGCGAACGCGGCACCGAACAGGCCCGCGCGGCGCAGGAGCCCGCGGCGGGACACGCCCTGCGGGTCGAGGGCGGCGGGGGAGACGGACGGATCGGCCCAGGAGGGCAGTTGCTGCTCGGTCATGACGGATCTCGCGGGTTCTGTGAGGTCAGTGGTTCATGAAGGAGGTGACGGGCAGCGCCCGGGCGACGATCCGGACATCGCCGAGCCGGCCGTGGAGGATCTGGTCGATCTCGCCGCCGTACTCGTAGCCGCCGAGCAGCCACGGCAGTCCCACCGAAGTGATGCCGACCGAGGACGCCTTGGGGTTGCGGACCACCGGGCAGCCCTCGATGTACAGGGTCGTGTGCCTGCCGTCGTTGACGACCGCGAGGTGCCACCAGGTCTCCAGCGGGGTCTCCTGACCCCAGTTGGTGGCGATGCCCTGCTGGTCGAGCGGGCGCATCGCCCACTGCGGTTCACGGTCGTTCGACAGCGACAGCGTGGCCAGCGGCTCGTCCGGGTCGTCGGCGGTCTTCCCGGCGGCGCCGCCCGTGCCCGTGCGGGAGACCAGGCCCGACCAGGCGTTGTGGTCCGGGTCCCAGTCGGCGGGCAGCCGGTAGAACGCCTCGATGGTGTAACCGTCCTCGAAGGTGGCCCGGTTGAGCGGAGCGTCGTCGACCGTGCGCAGGTAGGCGCCCTTCAGTGGGGACTTGAAGCCCTGGAACTCCAGGCTGCCGTGGCCCGGCTGGTCGGGGTGGTGGTCCGCGGACCAGCCCAGCGCGCCGCCGCCGACGGTGACGAGGGAGAGGTCGTTGCCCCGCCCGGACAGGTCGCGGACCGTGCCGTCGGCGGGGCTCTCGAAGCGCCAGTAGGCCATCGTGCCCGGGACCAGCAGCTTCGAGACGGGCCGGGCCGGACGGGCGGGTACGGGTGCGAAGCCCGAGAAGCGCTTCTCGAAGTCGATCTCGACGGAGAACCGGTCGGCGTCGCCGCTCAGTTCCATCTCCTGCCGCTCCAGCTCGTTGAGGCCCTTCTTGGCCCGGCCGAGGATCCAGGGGGAGATCGTTTCCACGTCGATGACGTCGCGGTCCAGGTCGAAGCGGTAGAGGCGGATCATCGCCGCGCCGCCGAAGTAGCGGTTCTGGTAGTTCGTCAGGTGCAGATGGACGTCGTGCCCGGCGGCGTTCCGGCGCGTCGCGCGGGCGGCCGGCCAATAGTGGCCGTTGAGGGTGAGGAAGATCTGGTCGTGGTCCTCGATCAGCCGGTCCCACAACTGCTGCCCGTAGTCCGACAGCGTGTCGTCCTCGACGACCAGTTCGTGCGTCGTGAGGATCACCGGCGTCTTCGGGTGCTGCGCCAGGACGTCCTTCGCCCACGCGTAGCCCTGCGGCGACAGCCGCCAGTCCAGCGCCAGCACCAGCCACTCCCGGCCGGCCGCGGTGAACAGGTGGAAGGAGTTGTAGCCGTCCGGGGAGGCCCCGCCGAACGTCCGCTGCTCCTTGAACCGCCGCGGCCCGAAGGCATCCAGGTACGGGGTGGTGCCGCGCTGGTCGGTCGTCGACGGCTTCACGTCGTGGTTGCCGGCCAGGACGCTGTAGCCGACGCCCCGCCGGTCCAGCAGCCGGAACGCCTCGCCGATCGCGGCGAACTCCTCCTTCGCGCCGTTCTGCGTGAGGTCCCCGAGGTGCGACAGGAAGACGATGTTCTCCTGACTGCCGTGCTCCAGCAGATAGCGCAGCGAGGCCTCGACCGGCGCCTTGTCGATGCTCGGCCCGTCGAAGAGGTACTGCGTGTCCGGCATCACGGCGAGCGTGAACCGCCGGCTGTGCGGGTCGGGGCGCCAGGTCGAGGTCGCCGCCTCGGCGCCGGCGGCCGGCAACGCGGTCACCGCCGCCGCACTCGCGCCGAGCAGCGCTGTCGCGCGAAGGAAACTGCGTCTTCCGGCACCGGCCTGGGGCGCCTCGCCCGGGTCGTGGTCATGCGAAGTGCACACGGGTGCTCCATGAGGTGACTGAGACGGTGATCGAGAGGGGGGAGAACTCAGAGAACGCGCAGCGTCCAGCTCCAGCGATGGACGCCTGCCGCGACGAGGTAGGAAGCGAAGGTGTCGGGCCCGCACGACGCCGTGCCCAGCCCGCGGTGCGCCGCGTCGATGTGCACCACGCACCCGGCCCGCGGCACCAGTTCGTCATGGTGCGCGACGGCGGCGAGGTCGGCCGCGCGATGCCGGGTCACGGAGACCTGGCGGGCCCGGTCCAGCCGCACCGCGAGGCCGGTGGCGTCGGGCGCGGACAGGGTGAACCGCCGGACGCCGTGCCGCCCACCGCTCTCCTGCGGTCGCAGATACGGCGTGAACAGCTCGTCCACCGGGAGGCAGTGGTGGCCGACGGGTGCGCCCGCGGCCCGGTCCGGATACGACTCCCAGGGCCCCTGCCCGAACCACTCCAGCAGGTTCAGCCCGGCGACCGTCTCGAACACGGTCCCCACCCGGGCCACGTCGTGCAGCGCCTCGGGCAACTCGGCGCTCTCGTCGACGATCAGCCCGCCCTCCACGGCCGTCAGCACCTGCTCGTGCCGGACGGTCCCGCCCGCGCAGAGGTAGTCGGACACCACGGCGACCCGGCCCGGGGACCGCCGTACGGAGACGACCTCGCGGGCGGGCGCCTCCAGGCCCCAGTCCCGCCAGCGGGCCGCCGTGCCGCCCAGTTCGTCGTTGTCGGTCGGCGCCCGCCACAGCGACAGCGTGGGCGCGGCCGTCAGCAGCGGATGGACCAGCAGCCCGTCCTCGTCGACCTCGACCGTGCCGGCCGGGACCCGGGCGTGCGCCGGCGGGTGCGCCGCCCGCAGCCGGACCTGCGGCAGGCACACCACCGTGCCGCGCGGCGCCCACGGCTCGTCCCCGGCCGTCGTGACCCGCAGGGTCAGCCACGCCTCGCCACCGTCCTCCGGCACCGCGAACGGCAGCGGCACCGCGGCTGTCTCACCGGGCCGCAGGACGGGCAGTTCGGCGGGCGCCGTCAGCGTGGCGCCGTCGGCGAGGGACAGCTCCCACTCGCCGGACAGCCACTCCAGGCCCCGGAAGTGCTGGTGGTTGCTCAGGACGACACCCTCGTGCCGGAAACAGTCGATCCGCACCGGCGCGGCGATCTCCCGGTGCTCGAACATCACCGGCTTGGGGGTGCGGTCGGGGAAGACGACACCGTCGGCGATGAAGGCGCCGTCGTGGTCCCTCTCGCCGAAGTCACCGCCGTACGCCCAGCGATGCCCGGGCGCGGCGACACCGTTGTCATAGAGCCCGGCGCCCCCGCGCCCGGCCGGTCTGCCGTCGTTCACACGCTGCAGGATGCCGTGGTCCCAGAACTCCCAGATGAACCCGCCCTGAAGACCCGGGGTGGCCTCGATGGCCGCCCAATGGTCCGCCAGCGTGCCGTTGCTGTTGCCCATGGCGTGCGAGTACTCGCACTGGATGAGCGGCTTGGTCTGGGTGCCCGACAGGGCGTGCGCCAGACAGTCCTCCATCGGGGCGTACATCGGGCAGGCGATGTCGGAGGCCAGGTCAGGATCCGCCCAGCCGCGCTTGGCGGCGCCCTCGTACTGCACAGGCCGGGTCGGGTCGTGCCGGCGCACCCAGCCCGCCGCCGCGTCGTGGTTCGCGCCGTAGTCGGACTCGTTGCCCAGCGACCAGACGATGACGGACGGGTGGTTCTTGTCCCGCAGCACCATCCGCGCGACCCGGTCCACGAAGGCGTTCAGGTAGCGCGGGTCGTCGGCGATCTCGTGCGCGTGGTCGTGGGACTCGAGGTCGGCCTCGTCGACCACGTAGAAGCCGAGCTCGTCGGCCAGGCCGTACAGGGCCGGGTCGTTCGGGTAGTGCGCGGTGCGGATCGCGTTGAAGCCGAACCGCTTCAGCAGGACGAGGTCCGCGCGCATGTCGTCGTACGACACCGTGCGCCCCGTCAGCGGATGGAAGTCGTGCCGGTTGACGCCCCGGATGAACACCCGCTCGCCGTTGACCAGCAGGTCCCGGCCGGCGATCTCGACGTCACGGAAACCGACGCGGTGCCGTGAGGTGTCGGCGACCGTGCCGTCGGCGCGGTGGAGGCGGACGGTCAGGCCGTACAGCTCGGGCGTCTCGGCGTTCCAGGTGCGCACCTCCGGCACGGCGGCGCGCAGCCGGGCCTCGCCGAGGAACTCGGAGACACGCTCGTCCTCGGCGTTGGCCCGGTCGAACTCCGCGTCCTGGGTGAGCAGGCGCCCGTCCAGCTCCCCGCTGACGTACCAGCCCTCGGGCAGCGCCCCGCCCGCGTCCCGCACCCGGCACTCCACCAGCAGGTCGCCGTCCCGCCGGGCCCGCACGGTCACGTCCGCGAGATGCAGCGGGTCGACGGCGTACAGCAGCACCGAGCGGGTGATCCCGCCGTGCCACCACTGGTCCTGGTCCTCGATGTGCGAGGCGTCCGACCACTTCACCACGGTCAGGCGCACGGTGGCCCGCTCTCCGGGGCGCACCACCGGCGTGAGGTCGAACTCGGCCGCCAGGTGCGAGTCCTTGGAGATTCCGACGGGCCGCCCGTCCACGTGCACCAGCAGCACGCTCTCGGCGGCCCCGACCTGGAGCACGATCCGCCGCCCGGCCCACTCGGCGGGCACGTCCACGGAACGCTCGTAGACCCCGGTCGGGTTGGCCGCGGGCACGTCCGGCGGGAACTCGGCGAACGGCATGCGGACGTTGAGGTACTGGGGGAGGTCGTCCGTGCCCTGCACGGTCCACACGCCGGGCACGTACGACGACGACCAGACCTCCCCGAGCGGGGCGTCCGGCGCGGGCAGCAGCTGGAAGCGCCAGTCGCCGTCGAGCGACACGGCTCCGGGGCGCCGGTCGACGGCGTTCATCGGCAGCCGGCCCCACGAGGTCAGCTCGGGTGCCTGCCAGGGGCGCAGGGCGATCAGGGGGTCGGGAAGTTCGTCGGTCATGACCGTTCCGCAGTCGGTGTGGTGGGCCGGGGCAGGGCTCGGCCCGGCAGGCCCCAGGCGGGGTCGATCGGGATGCCCAGACGGTCCAGGACGGTGGGTGCGATGTCGACGAGGCGGGGAGCGACGAGCCGGGTGCCTTCGGGCCCGCCGGGCTCGGCGAGGATGACGAAGACCTCCCGCTCGGCACGCGAGTCGCCGCCGTGGCCCCCGGAGTCGAGGTGACCGTGGTCGGTGGTGACCAGCACGGTCCAGCGCTCCTCGGCGCGCCCCGGAACCGCGCGCCGGGCCTCGATCGCCTCCAGCAGCCGTCCGAGGTGGGCGTCCTGGGCGAGGAGGGCCCGGTCGTAGGCGGGGGAGAGGGGGCCCGTGTCATGGCCGGCCTCGTCGGTGGCGCCGAAGTACACGAACAGGACGTCCGGGTCGGACTTGGTGAGCCAGCGCAGTGCGGTGCGGGCGACGCGGCGGTCCGCGGTCTCGTATCCCCACCGTTCACCGTTGTGGCGCACACGTCGGCCGATGGCCCGGCCGAGGGTGCCGCGGCGGACCAGGGCCGGCCAGGACACGGCGGCCGCCGTGCGCAGACCGGGCCGGACGGTGGCGGCGCGGGTCAGGAAGTCGGGGTAGCGGGCGTAGTCGGCGCCTTTGAAGTCGTTGCCGGTGATCCCGTGCCGGTCGGGCCACACCCCGGTGAGGATGCTCGACCAGCCGGGCCCGGAGTCGGTGTAGGCCACGCCGGCCGAGGGGTCGTCGTCGGCTCGGCCGTAGGGCAGCAGGCTCGTGCCGTGGGAACCCGTGGCCATCAGGTGGTGCAGCACGGGTGCGGTGGAGGGGGAGCGGGTCAGCCGGTCGTAGCGCAGTCCGTCCATGCTGACGACGAGCACCTTGCCGTGCCCGGTGCCGATGTCGAAGTCCGTCACTGCCTGCCTCCCTCGTCGTCGGCGCCTGCTGCACCGGCCTGCCCGCCCGCCCAGTACCAAGAGCTCGGGACCGCCGGCCGGTTCTCGGCCGCGCGTCCCCTGTGGCTGGTCGCGCCCACGCGGCGGAGCCGCATGTCGATACCGGCCCGCGCCCCTGACGGGGCGCGGCCCCTCAGGGCGTCAACTGCCCTGCACCGCCCCCTCCGTGGCGCCCGCGATGAACCCGCGGGCGAAGATCGTGAAGATCACGACCAGCGGCACGGACGCCATGAGCACACCCGCCATGACCATGCTGTAGTCGGTGGTGTGGCCGACGTGGAGCTGGGCGAGCGCCACCTGGAGGGTGAGGTGGCCGGGGTCGTTCAGCACCACCAGCGGCCAGATGTAGTCGTTCCAGGCGCCGACGAAGGCGTAGATGGCGAGGAAGGACAACGCGGGCTTGATCATCGGCAGCACGATGTTCCAGTACTGGCGGAAGAACCCCGCGCCGTCGATGCGCGCGGCGTCGAGGAGTTCGTCCGGCACGCCGTTCTCTATGTACTGGCGCAGCCAGAAGATGCCGAAGGCGTTGGCCAGGGCGGGCAGGATCAGCGCCTTGAGGGTGCCGACCCAGCCGATGTCGGACATGAGGATGAACTGCGGGAGGACGGCCAGCTGGAGCGGCAGCATCATGAACCCCACCAGCATGGCGAACAGCACCTTGCGGCCGGGGAAGTCGAACTTGGCGAAGGTGAACGCCGCCAGGGAGTCGACGAACAGGACCAGGACGGTGGTCACGGACGCCACGACCAGCGTGTTCAGCATCGACCCGAAGAAGTCGATGGTGTCGAGCACGTGCCCGATGTTCTCCAGCAGATGCGAACCGAACGTCAGCTTCGGCGGGCTCTTGTAGATGTCCTCGGTGGTGTTCGTCGCCATGACGATCGTCCACACGAACGGGAAGACCGAGATCAGGACCGCCAGGACGAGGACGATGTGCGCGGTCAGGCCCTTGGGGCGCCGGGACCGCCTGGGGACCACTGCGGTCATGACTTCCTCCCGCGCTGGACCAGACGCCAGTTGACGACGACCAGCACCATGATCAGTACGAAGAAGGCCCACACGATGGCCGCGCCGTAGCCGTAGTCGTTGTTGACGAAGGCCGACTGGTAGAAGTACAGGAGCGTGGTCAGGCCCGCCTGGCCGGGGCCGCCGAGGTTCGGGTTGGCGGCGTTGCTGCCGAACAGGACCTGGGGCTCGCTGAAGCTCTGCAGGCCGTTGATGGTCGAGATGATGACGGTGAACAGGATGATGGGCCGCATGATCGGCATCGTGATCTGGAAGAACGTACGGATCGGCCCGGCGCCGTCCAGCCTGGCCGCCTCGTAGATCTGGCCGGGGATGGCCTGGAGACCGGCCAGGTAGATGATCATGTTGTAGCCGGTCCACATCCAGGTCATCAGCAGCGCGATGACCAGTTTGATCAGCCACGGATTGCTCAGCCACGGGACGGGTGGGATGCCGACCGTGCCCAGGATCGCGTTGACCAGGCCGAAGTTGTTGCTGAACACCGCGCCGAAGAAGATCGACACGGCGACGATCGAGGTGACGTTCGGTACGTAGAGGGCGATGCGGTAGAAGCCCTTGAAGCGGCGCACCGAATGCAGCAGCGTCGCCAGCACCAGGGCGCCGAACAGCGTGGGGACGGTGGACAGCACCCAGATCACCAGGGTGTTGCGGATCGACAGCCAGAAGACCGGGTCGTCCAGGAGGAACCGGAACTGCTGCAGTCCCACGAACTGCACGGTGCCCATGCCGTCCCAGCGCTGGAAGGCGAGGTACAGCGAGTAGAAGACCGGGAAGAACGAGAAAATGCCGAAGATCAGGAAGAAGGGCGAGACCGCGAGGTACTGCCGCCAGTGGGACAGCACCCCGCGACGCTCTGGCCGCACGGCGCCCGCGGGCGCCGTGCGCCGCGGGCGGAAGCGGGCCGGGCCGGGCCCGCCGCGGTGCCGGGGCACCGCGGCGGAACCGGTGACCGGAGGTGAGGACACCTCAGTTCACCCCCTGTCGCCGGGCGATCTGCTTGGCCTGGGCGACCGCGTCCTTCCAGGCGGCGTCGGGCTTCTTGCCCTTGGCCTCGATGCTGGACAGCTCGGTCATGAAAGGTGCCATGACGGCGGCGTCGGCGGGTGCCTCGTAGGCGGCCGGGATGGCCTTGGCGGCCGGGCCGAACACCTCGATGACCTTCTGTCCGCCGAAGAAGGGGTCGCCACCCGTCATGGCCGGCATGGTGTACGCCGCCGGCGCGGCGGGGAAGATCGCGGCGTCGGCGAAGCCGCGGGCGTCGTTCTCCGGGCTGAGTATCCAGCTGATGATCTTGAACGCCTCTTCGGGGTTCCGGCACTGCTTGGGCAGGGCCAGGTAGGAGCCGCCCTGGTTGGCCGGCCCGCCGGGCATCGCACAGACCCGCCACTTGCCCTTGGTCTTCGGGGCCGCCTGCTCGATGTCCAGCGCGTGCCAGGCCGCACCGAGTTCGGTGCTGAGGCTCTTGCCGACGGCGGCGTTCCAGGTGTTGTCGTTGATCTTGGCGTCGAGGCCGAGGGTGTAGGGGCGGACCGCCGTCGTCCACGCCTTGCGGATGTGGTCCTGGTCGCCGATGAAGCGGTTGTCCCTGTCGATGAACCGCTCGGTGCCCTGCCCGACCGCCATGTTGAAGACCGAGCCGATGTTGTTGACCAGGTAGGTGCCCGGCACCTTCGCGCGCAGCTCGGTGCCCAGCGCGAAGTACTCCTCCCAGCTCCCGGCCCGGGCGGCGACCTTGTCGGGGTCGGTGGGCAGTCCGGCCTTGTCGAACATGTCCGCGCGGTAGAAGAGCGCGGTCGGGCCGATGTCGATCGGGAAGCCGATCTGCTTGCCGTCCTCGGTCCGGGCGAGCTTGGTCTTCCAGTCCAGGTACTGCGACGCGATCTTCTTGAAGCCCAGGTCGTTCAGGTCGAGGAAGCGGTTCGCGTTGGGCAGGAAGGACGCCATGTCCTCGCCCTTGATGCCGGTGATGTCGGGCACGGAGGCGCCCGCCGCGAGGGTGGTGGTCAGCTTCTGCTTGAAGTCGCCGCCTATGGAGGCGGCGGTCAGCTTCACCTGGCCGCTGAAGTGCGTCTTCGCCTCGGCGACCACCTTGTCGCTGAGCGCGCCTCCCCAGTACCACAAGGTGAGGTTCTTGCCGTTCTTGCTGCCGGCCGATCCTGAGCCCCCGCCGCATGCGACGGTCAGACCGGAGGCGGCCGCGGTGAGTGCGGCGGCCTGGAGGAAGCCTCTACGAGAAAGGTCCACGGGTCACTCCTGTTGTTCCTGTTCGACGTGCCAGAGGGGTGGGAGGGTCAGTGCGGCCCTTCGGAGGCGCGCGGACCGGCGGGGGTGTGGGGGGCCGGCGGGGTGACGGGGGCATGGTGCACGGGCGGGCCGGCGTCGGCCGGGATGCGGTCGGCGAGGAAGCCGTAGGCGCGGCGCAGCTCGGGGTCGGTCTGGGAGCGCCACCAGCGCTCGACGCCGTACCAGCCGGGGGCCGCGAGGGCACCGCCGTGATGCCGGACGGACAGCCCCGCCGCGAGCACCGCGAACCGCAGCCGCTCCGCCAGCGGCCAGCCGCCGAGGGATGCCGCGACGAAACCCGCGCCGAAGACGTCCCCGGCGCCCGTCGCGTCCAGGACGTCGGTGTCCAGGGCCGGGACCTCGGCGTACTCGCCGGTGATCTGGTCGACGGCAAGGGCGCCGTCCCCGCCCCGTGTCACCACGGCGACCGGCACCAGCTCGGAGAGGATGCCGAGCGCGGCCACGGCGCTGTCGGTGCGGGTGTAGGCCATCGCCTCGGTCTCGTTCGGGAGGAAGGCGTGGCACAGGGCCAGCTGGTCCAGGAGCGCCGCCGACCACTCCTGGGTGGGGTCCCAGCCGACGTCGGCGTAGATCTGCGTGCCGTTCGCGGCGGCCTTGGCGAGCCATTCGCGGGGCCGGGCCTCGAGGTGCACCAGGGCGGTCCGCGCGTCGGGCGGGTCGCCCATCAGCACGTCCTGCGAGTACGGCGGCTCCTGGCCGTGGGTGAGCAGGGCCCGGTCGTGGCCGTAGGCGACGGAGACGGTGACCGGGGTCGGCCAGTGGTCCGCTGTGCGGGAGAGCGAGAGGTCGACGCCTTCCTGGTCGCACAGGACGTCCCGGCAGTGCTCGCCGTAGAAGTCGTCGCCGAACACCGTGGCCAGACAGGTGCTGAGGCCGAAGCGGGAGGCGGCCACGGCGAGGTTCGCGATGCCGCCCGGGCCGCAGCCCATGCCCCGGGTCCAGATCTCCTCGCCCGGTGTCGGCGGCTTACCGAGCCCCGTGAGGACGAGGTCGTAGAAGAGCAGCCCGGTCAGCAGCACATCGGGCCGGTCACCGTCCACGGATGTGTCCTCTCGCTCACGGCTTCGACGGAGATCGTCAAAACTCGTCATTTCTCTGGCCGGAATCGTGCGCTGCTCAGAGAGATTGGTCAATACCCGAGCAGAACTGAGCATGGAAATGATTGAAGATGACGAGTAGTGTTCCCGCCGTGCTGGCTGAACGACGACACCAACTCATCCTGCGGGCCCTGCGTGCCGGCGGGCCCGCCTCCGTGACCGACCTCTCGGAGCAACTGGGCGTGAGCCCTGCCACAATCAGGCGCGACCTGGTCAAACTGGAAGAAGACGGACTGCTCACGCGCGTGCACGGCGGCGCCGTCGTGGAGGAGGGCGACCAGCCCTTCGCCGAGGTCGCCGAGGTGCGCGTGTCCGAGAAGGACGCCATAGCCGAACGCGCCGCCGCCATGATCGAGGACGGCCAGTCGGTGCTGCTGGACATCGGGACGACGGCCTACCGCCTGGCCCGGCAGTTGCACGGCCGCCGGCTCACCGTGATCACGAGCAACCTGGTGGTCTACGAGGAACTCGCCGACGACGAGGGCATCGAGCTGGTCCTGCTCGGCGGCATGGTCCGCCGCGAGTACCGCTCCCTGGTCGGCTTCCTCACCGAGGACAACCTGCGCCAGCTGCACGCCGACTGGCTCTTCCTCGGCACCAGCGGGGTGCGGCCCGGCGGGCAGGTCATGGACACGACGGTCGTGGAGGTGCCGGTCAAGCGCGCCATGATCAAGGCCGGCGAGAAGGTGGTGCTGCTCGCCGACGCGGCGAAGTTCCCGGGGCACGGGATGGCGAAGGTCTGCGGTCCCGAGGAACTGAACGCGGTGGTGACGAACGAGCCGGTCGATGCGGCGACGCGGGCCTCCTTCCAGGAGGCGGGCGTCGAGGTCGTCGTGGTGGGAAAGGTGCAAGCGTGAGGCTGACGATTCTGGGCGGCGGAGGATTCCGCGTGCCGCTGGTGTACGGAGCCCTTCTCCAGGACCACGCCGAGGGCCGGGTGACCCATGTCGTGCTGCACGATCTGGACGCCGGACGGCTGTCGGCCGTGACACGCGTCCTCGCCGAGCAGGCGGCCGGCGTCGCCGACGCGCCCGAGGTGAGCGCCACCACGGACCTCGACGAGGCCCTGCGCGGCGCCGACTTCGTGTTCTCCGCGATCCGCGTCGGCGGCCTGGAAGGGCGTGCGAACGACGAGCGCGTGGCCCTCGCCGAGGGCGTGCTGGGCCAGGAGACGGTGGGCGCGGGCGGCATCGCCTACGGCCTGCGCACCGTCCCGGTCGCCGTCGACATCGCGCAGCGGGTGGCCCGGCTCGCGCCCGACGCCTGGGTCATCAACTTCACCAACCCGGCCGGACTGGTCACCGAGGCCATGTCCCGCCACCTCGGCGACCGCGTCATCGGCATCTGCGACTCCCCGGTCGGTCTCGGCCGCCGTATCGCCCGTGTGCTCGGCGTGGAGAACCCGGGCGAGGCGTGGATCGACTACGTCGGCCTCAACCACCTCGGCTGGGTCCGCGGCCTGCACGTCGCCGGCCGTGACGAACTGCCGCGGCTGCTCGCCGACCCCGACCTGCTCGGCTCCTTCGAGGAGGGCAAGCTCTTCGGCGCCGACTGGCTCCGGTCCCTGGGCGCGATCCCCAACGAGTACCTGCACTACTACTACTTCAACCGCGAGGCCGTCCGCGCCTACCAGCAGGCCGAGAAGACCCGCGGCGCGTTCCTGCACGACCAGCAGGCCCGCTTCTACGCCGAGATGAAGAACCCGCACGCCCCGGCCCTGAAGGCCTGGGACCGGACCCGCGCCGAGCGCGAGGCCACGTACATGGCCGAGAACCGCGAGACGGCGGGCGCCGGCGAGCGCGACGAGGACGACCTGTCCGGCGGCTACGAGAAGGTGGCCCTCGCGCTCATGCGGGCGATCGCCCGGGACGAGCGCACCACCCTGATCCTCAACGTCCGCAACCGGCGCACGCTGTCGGTCCTGGACGCGGAGGCCGTCATCGAGGTCCCCTGCCTCGTCGACGCCAATGGCGCCCACCCCGTGACCGTCGACCCGCTGCCCGACCACGCCACCGGCCTGGTCTGCGCGGTCAAGGCGGTCGAGCGCGAGGTGCTGGCCGCCGCCGGCTCCGGCTCCCGCGCGACGGCCGTGAAGGCCTTCGCCCTGCACCCGCTCGTCGACTCCGTCAATGTGGCCCGCAGGCTGGTCGAGGGCTACACCGATGTCCACCCCGGGCTGGCGTACCTTAGGTGAACGCCGACCGGTAAGCGCTTTCCCCCACCGCTTCCCGCCTGCTCGCTCTTCCCGCTTCCTGGAGATATCTCATGCACGACGAAAGCCGCCGCATCGAGGAGCGCGTGCAGCGCCTTCACGACCAGCGCATCAAGACCGCGGTCTACGCGGCCACCGTCCCCTTCGAGGTGGAGGCCTGGCAGGCCCCGGGGGAGCCGGTCCCGTTCGAGGAGGCCGCCGCCGCTTCCTACGAGCCGTTCGCGATGGGCACCCCGTGGGGGCCGCCCTGGGGCACCACCTGGTTCCGCATGCGCGGGCAGGTGCCCGAGGAGTGGGCGGGCCGCCGCGTCGAGGCCGTCATCGACCTCGGCTTCGTCGGCGACTGGCCCGGCAACCAGGCCGAGGCCCTCGTGCACCTCACCGACGGCACCCCGCTGAAGGCCGTGAACCCGCTCAACCAGTACGTGGCGATCGCCAACCCCGCGCAGGGCGGCGAGACGGTCGACTACCTGGTCGAGGCCGCCTCCAACCCGGACATCCTCGCGGACAACTTCTCCAAGGTCACGCCCCTCGGCGACAAGCTGACCGCGGGCGACAAGCCGCTCTACACCTTCCGCAGCGCCGACCTCGCCATCCTCGACGAGGAGGTCTTCCACCTCGACCTCGACGTGCAGGTGCTGCGCGAGCTGATGCTGGAGCTCGGCGAGCACGACCCGCGCCGGCACGAGATCGCGCACGCCCTCGACCGGGCCATGGACCTGCTCGACCTGGACGACGTCTCCGGCTCGGCCGCCGCGGTCCGGGAGGCGCTCAAGCCGGTGCTGTCCAAGCCCGCGCACGCCAGCGCGCACACGATCTCCGGCGTCGGCCACGCCCACATCGACTCCGCCTGGCTCTGGCCGATCCGCGAGACGAAGCGCAAGACGTCCCGCACGTTCTCCAACGTCACCTCGCTCGCCGACGAGTACGACGACTTCATCTTCGCCTGCTCCCAGGCCCAGCAGTACGAATGGGTGCGCGACAACTACCCGAAGGTCTGGGCCCGCATCCAGGAGTCGGTCAAGAACGGCCAGTGGGCGCCGGTCGGCGGCATGTGGGTCGAGTCCGACGGCAACCTGCCCGGCGGCGAGGCCGTCGCCCGCCAGTTCATCCACGGCAAGCGGTTCTTCATGGACCACTTCGGCATCGAGACCAAGGGCGTCTGGCTGCCGGACTCCTTCGGCTACAACGCGGCCTATCCGCAGATCGCCAAGCTCGCCGGCAACGAGTGGTTCCTCACCCAGAAGATCTCCTGGAACCAGACCAACCGGTTCCCCCACCACACCTTCTGGTGGGAGGGCATCGACGGCACCCGCATCTTCACCCACTTCCCGCCGGTCGACACCTACAACGCCCGCTTCAGCGGCGAGGAGATGTCCCGCGCGGTCCGCAACTACCAGGAGAAGGGCGGCGCCTCCCGCTCCCTGGCCCCCTTCGGCTGGGGCGACGGCGGCGGCGGCCCCACCCGCGAGATCATGGAACGCGCCCGCCGGCTGGCCGACCTGGAGGGCTCCGCGAAGGTCGTCGTCGAACACCCAGACGAGTTCTTCGCCAAGGCCCGCGAGGAGTACCCGGACGCGCCCGTGTGGGTCGGCGAGCTCTACCTGGAGCTGCACCGCGCCACGTACACGTCCCAGGCCCGCACCAAGCAGGGCAACCGCCGCTCCGAGCACCTCCTGCGCGAGGCCGAACTCTGGGCGACCACGGCCGCCCTGCACGCGCCGGGCTACACCTACCCGCACGAGCAGCTGGACCGGCTCTGGAAGACGGTGCTGCTGCACCAGTTCCACGACATCCTGCCCGGCTCCTCCATCGCCTGGGTACACCGCGAGGCCGAGGCGGAGTACGCCCGCGTCGCCCGCGAGCTGCACGCGCTGACCGCCGAGGCGGTGGCCGCGCTGGGCGCCGGCGGCACCCGCGTCTTCAACACCAGCCCCTACGACCGCGCCGAAGTGGTCCGCACCGCCGACGGCGCGCCGGCGTACGTGGAGGTACCCGCGAGCGGCTCCGCGCCCCTGGCCGACACGGCGCCCCCGCAGCCGGTGACGGTGGACGGCCTGGTCCTCGACAACGGACTGGTCCGCGTGGAGGTCGCCGAGGACGGCACCCTGTCCTCCGTCCGCGACCTGCGCGCCGGCCGCGAGGTCCTCGCCGAGCCGGGCAACCTGCTCCGTCTGCACACGGACCTGCCCAACTACTGGGACGCCTGGGACATCGACAAGCACTACAAGAACCGCTACACGGACCTCCTGGACGCCGCGTCCGTCGCGGTCGTCGAGCAGGACCCGCTGGTCGGCGCCATCCGCGTCGAGCGGTCCTTCGGCAAGGGCTCCACGATCACCCAGACGATCACCGTCCGCGCCGGCAGCCCCCGGATCGACATCGAGACGGACATCGACTGGCACGAGACCGAGAAGATCCTCAAGGCGGCCTTCCCGGTCGACATCCGCGCCCCGCACTCCTCCGCCGAGATCCAGTTCGGCCACGTCCAGCGCCCCACCCACACCAACACGAGCTGGGAGGCGGCCCGCTTCGAGGTCTCCGGCCACCGCTGGGTGCACCTCGGGGAACCCGGCTACGGCGTCGCCGTCATCAACGACTCGACGTACGGCCACGACGTCTCCCGCACGGTCCGCGAGGACGGCGGCACCACGACCACCGTCCGCCTCAGCCTGGTCCGCGCCCCGCGCATCCCCGACCCCGAGGCCGACCAGGGCCGCCACCGCTTCACCTACGCCCTGCTGCCCGGCGCGACCATCGAGGACGCCGTCGCCGAGGGCTACGCCCTCAACCTGCCCCTCCGGGTGGCCGATGCGGCAGGCGCCCCCGAACCGGTCGTCTCCGCGGAGGGCGAAGGCGTGACCGTGGAGGCGGTCAAGCTCGCCGACGACGCCTCCGGCGATGTCGTCGTACGGCTCTACGAGTCCCGCGGCGGCCGCGCCACCGGCACCCTGCGCACCGGATTCCCGCTCGCCGGCGCCCAGATCACCGACCTGCTGGAGCGCCCGCTCCAGGACGCGGAGATCACCGACGGCGCCGTCGCCGTCGCGCTGCGGCCCTTCCAGATCCTCACCCTCCGCCTGCGCAGGGGCTGACCGCATGGCCATGCAGCCGTGGTTCGAGGACGCCAAGCTCGGCATCTTCGTCCACTGGGGCATCTACGCCGTCGACGGCGTCCAGGAGTCCTGGTCGTTCTACGACGACATCGTCCCGCACGAGCAGTACATGTCCCAGCTCGACCGGTTCACGGCCGCCCGCTACGACCCGCGCGACTGGGCGAGGCTCTTCGCGCGGGCCGGGGCCCGGTACGCCGTCCTGACCAGCCGCCACCACGACGGGGTCGCCCTGTGGGACACCGCCCACGGCGACCTGAACGTGGGCCGCGACCTGATCGCCGGCTACGCCGAGGCCCTGCGCGAGCAGGGCCTGAAGGTCGGCCTCTACTACTCCCACTCCGACTGGAACCACCCCGACTACGCCTCCACCCGCAAGCCCGGCCGGCCGCCGGAGCTGGAGGACAACCGCTACTCCGAGGTCGCCGCCGAGTTCGAGGACCTGGAGGCGTGGGAGAGGTTCCTCGCCTACCGCGACGGGCAGATCCGCGAACTCACCAGCCGTTACCGGCCCGACCTGATGTGGTTCGACGGCGAGTGGGACCGCAGCGAGGAGCAGTGGCGCATCCCCGAACTCGCCGCTCTCATCCGCTCCGAGGTACCGGATGTCGTCTTCAACGCCCGGATGCTGAGCGAGGGCGACTACGCCACCCCCGAGCAGGGCGCCCCCGTCATCCCGCCGGAGGGCCCCTGGGAGCTGTGCCTCACGATCAACGACTCCTGGGGCCACCAGCACCACGACCCCAACCACAAGTCCGTCGACCAGCTGATCCGCTACTTCGCCGAGACCATCGGCGGCGGAGGCAACCTGCTCCTCAGTGTCGGCCCGCGGGAGGACGGCACGATCACGGACGAGCAGGCAGAGCGGCTGGAAGGGCTCGGCGACTGGATCGCCAAGCACGCCGAGGCCGTGTACGGCTCCGTACGCGGACTCCCGCCGGGCCACCACTACGGCCCGAGCACCCTCTCCAAGGACCGCCGCACCCTCTACCTGACCCTCTTCGACGCCCCGCGCGCCGAGATCAACGTCCGTGGCCTGCTCAGCGAGGTCCGCCGGGTCTCGGTCCTGGGCAGCGGTACTGAACTGCCCCACCGCATCACCGGCGGCCTCCACGAGACGCCCGGCATCCTCTGGATCGAGCCCCCCGCGACGGCGGACCTCGACCCGCACGCCACGGTGCTGGCCGTCGAACTGGAAGGAGAACTGGAGCTGTACCGCGGAGCCGGACGGTTCTGACGAAAGTTTAAGAAACCGGTGAGTGGCCTGCTCACGGGCGGTATGTGGATGCCCGTGAGCACGCCGGTTCGCCCACCGGACACCTTGAGTTCGCCCGCTCCCCCTGGGATGCGGAATGCCCGGCGAAAAGGAAAGGTGTCACGGTGCGAGACCCGCGCATGTCTGCGATCGGCAAGGGACTGAAGCGTCGCGGAAGGCTGGTGAGGGAAGCGGTCAGCCGCCCGCGCCGGAACCTCGACGCCGTCCCCGGCCCCCGCCCGGCCACCGACCCCTACACCGCCCCGCCCGCCTCCCGGCTGGTGCAATCACCGGTCTTCGTCCTGTCGTCGGTGCGCTCCGGATCGACCCTGCTGCGCGTGCTGCTCAACAGCCACAGCCGCATCCGCGCCCCGCACGAGATGCACCTGCGCACCGTGCACGTCAACCTGTCCCGCGAGTTCACCGCGGACGCCATGCGGGCACTCCACCTCGACAAGGACGAGCTGGAGCACGTGCTGTGGGACCGGGTGCTGCACCTCGAACTCACCCGCAGCGGCAAGGACGTCATCGTCGACAAGACCCCGCCGAACACCCTCATCTGGCCCCGGCTGCACCGATGCTGGCCGGGCGCCCGCTACATCCTGCTGCTCCGCCACCCCGGCGCGGTCGTCGCGTCCCTCACCGACCGCCGTGCCGACCCCGATCCCGAAGCCGTCCGCGCCGAGGTCCTCCACTACAGCGAGAAGCTGGAGGAGGCCCGCCGGAACCTCGACCCCCACGTGATCACCTACGAGGAACTCACCGCCGAGCCGGAGAAGGTCACCCGCGGCATCTGCGACCACCTCGGCCTGCCCTGGGAGCCCGGCATGCTCGACTACGGCAGCCAGGACCACGGCACCTTCCGCCCCCAGCTGGGCGACTGGTCCAGCACCATCAAGTCCGGCCGCATCCAGACGGCCCGCACCGCCGACCCGGACGTGGAGCTGCCCCCACGCCTGACGGAACTCGCCCGGGCGTGGGGCTACCCCGTCTAGAGCGGCAGGGCCCCGACCGTGTTCTGCGGGGCCGTCGCCCCGACGGAGTCGACCGGCACCGTCGGCAGGGGCTCCGCCGCGGCCTCGGCCCGCTGCTGCGGCAGCGACACCGGCCGCAGCGGGCGCGGCCCCGACACCACCGTGTAGTCCTGGCCCAGGAACGGCGGGACCATCTCGCCCGGGTCCTCGCCGAGGGCCAGCTGCACGGCGGCCCAGGGGGCGTTGACCCCGCACAGGGACAGCTGGTGCAGTCCGCCGGCCGGTCGGGTGTTGACGTCCATGAGGACCGGCCGGTCGCCGAACATCCGGAACTGGATGTTGGACAGGTAGTGCAGACCGAAGCCCTCGGCGATCCGCCGGGCCGGGTCCAGCCACTGCTCGTGCAGGGTGAAGCCCCGGCGGCGGCCGTTCTTGGTGCGGCCCACCGAAAGCCGGAGCCGGTTGTCCGGGCCGGTCAGGCAGTCCACCGACACCTCGGGCTGCTCCAGGCGCGGCATCACCAGCCAGTCGACCGGCTCCTCGGCCCGCCGCAGCGCCTCCAGCACCAGGTCGAGCGGCACGTACGGGCTCGGGAACCCGCTCAGATGCATCAGCGAGAAGGGCGTACGCGTGATCACGCGGAAGCCCACCCCACCGGCCCCGGACGCCGGCTTGAAGCACGCCTTGTGCCCGCCCGCCTCCAACTCCTCGACAGCGGCGACGAGTTCGTCCTCCGAGCGGGCCCGCCACCACGGCGGCACGGGCACGCCGATCGCCTGGACCGCCTCGTAGGCGATCACCTTGTCGTGGAAGACGGCCACGGCCTCGGGCGGCGGCGCCAGCACCGCCGTGCCGGCCGCCTCGAACTCGGCGCGGTGCGCCACGATCGCAGACTGGTGCAGCCGGGGCACGAACACGTCGATGCCGCGCCGCGCGCACTGGTCCAGCGCGTACTCCACATACCCGGCGGGGGAGAGGTTCTCGGGCTCCAGCTCGGCCGTGTCGGCGGCGGCCAGGACCGGCGAGTCGGGGTCACCGTGGGTCGCATGGATCTCGACGGCCCGGTCGCTGGGATTTCTCCGCAGCTGATCCATGAAGAACACGTTCTCCGCGTACGTGCGGTTGAGCCAGACGCGTACGCGAGAGACCATGCAGGCCGCCTTTCACGGTTCGCGGGCAGGGCTGAGCAGCCCGTGCCCGGGCAGGAAAATGGAGGGACACCAAACCGCCCCTGTGAAAGGGAGTTCTCAGCGGTGGTGTTGGGCCAGATCATACGGCTTCGGCGAGCCCTGTCGTGCAACGCGCGTGTGAAGGATTTCTCCGGCCACGGCCCCCGGACGGCTCTTGTCCCGCCCGCACGGATGTGATCTCTTGGTGACGTCCGGGTGCGCGGAGGGGGCGAGAGGTGACGTCGACGGCCGGTGGCGCTGCACAACTGCTGGCCATCAGCGATCTGCACATCGGTTACCCGGAGAACCGCGCCCTGGTCGAGGGCATGCGGCCCGGGACGGACGACGACTGGCTGCTCGTGGCCGGGGACGTCGCCGAGACCGTGGCGGACATCCGCTGGACCCTCGAGACGCTCGCGGGCCGCTTCCGCAAGGTCGTCTGGGTGCCCGGCAACCATGAGCTGTGGACCCATCCGAGCGACTCCGTCACCCTGCGCGGTGTCGCCCGCTACGAGTACCTGGTCGAGCTGTGCCGGGAACTCGGGGTGACGACACCCGAGGACCCCTATCCCGTCTGGGACGGCCCCGGCGGCCCGGTGGCCGTCGCCCCGCTGTTCCTGCTCTACGACTACTCGTTCCTGCCGGCCGGCTGCACCACCAAGGAGCAGGGCCTGGAGTACGCGCAGGGCACCGGGATCGTGTGCGCCGACGAGTACCTGCTGCACCCCGACCCGTACCCGAGCCGGGAGGCCTGGTGCCGGGCCCGGGTCGCCGAGACCGAACGCAGACTCGCCGAACTGCCCGGCGACATGCCGGTGATCCCCGTCAACCACTACCCGCTGCACCGGCATCCGATGGACGTGCTGTGGCACCCCGAGTTCGCCATGTGGTGCGGCACGGACCTGACCGCCGACTGGCACCGCAGGTTCTGTGTGCACACCATGGTCTACGGCCATCTGCACATCCCCCGCACCACCCGGCACGAGGACGTGCGCTTCGAGGAGGTGTCGGTGGGCTATCCGCGCGAGTGGAGCAAGCGGTCCCAGCCGCCGGGGCGGCTGCGGCGCATCCTGCCGGGGGAGGGCGAAGAGCGGTGATCGAGGAGCTGTTGCCGGAGGCTGTGGTCACCGTGGAGGCGTACGGCCACGAGGACGCCGACACCCCGCTGTACCCCGAGGAGGCGGCGCTCCTGTCACGGGCGACCGCCAAGCGGCGCAGGGAGTTCGCCGTCGTGCGCTCCTGCGCCCGCCGCGCCATGGAGAAGCTCGGCGTGCCGCCGCAGCCGATCCTGCCCGGGGAGCGCGGCGCCCCCGGCTGGCCGGCCGGCCTGGCCGGGAGCATGACCCACTGCGAGGGCTACTGCGCCGCCGCACTGGTCCGCGCCACCGACCTGGCCTCCCTGGGCATCGACGCCGAGGTCCAAGGCCCGCTGCCCGAGGGGACCCTGCCGTCCGTGTCCCTGCCGGCCGAGGCGGACCGGCTGCACAGGCTCGCCGCCGAACGCCCCGACATCCACTGGGACCGGTTGCTGTTCAGCGCGAAGGAGTCCGTCTACAAGGCGTGGTTCCCCCTCACCGGGCAGTGGCTGGACTTCATGGAGGCCGACATCGAGCTCACCCCCGACGGCACCTTCCGCGCGGCGCTGCTCGTCCCCGGGCCGCTGGTGGGCGGCCGTCGCGTCGACCATTTCGACGGCCGCTGGACGGCGGGGCGGGGCCTGGTCGCCACGGCGGTCGCGGTACCGCACGCCTGACCCCGCTCCGCGAGGCTCCGCCTCCGGCGCTCCGGGTCAGGGCCCCGTCTCAGGGCACCAGTTCTCCAGGAGCCGGAAGAACGCCTCCTCGTTGCCGGACAGCCCGGCCCGCTCCAGGGCCTGCTCCGCCTCGGCGAGCACCGCGGGCGGGACGAGCGGCGGGCCGCCCTCCAGGTCGAAGGCGGCCCGGACGGTGTGCAGCAGCCGCAGATAGGCCTGGACGGCGGTGCGTTCACGATCGGTCAGAACGGCGGTGGGCATCGGTCGGCTCTCCCCGTGTCGGCGTCGTCTCTCCCGCGCCCTCGCGGCGCGCACGCCCCGCACAGCGGTGGCGCCCCTCCAGCTTGCCGCCCACCACTGACAATCCGGCCCCGCCGCCCTCCGGTTCGCCCGCTCGGCGGAGGCGGACCGCACCACGTCGCCGCTGAGGACGACCCGTCAGCCCTGTGGCCCGCGATACCCGAGCGACGCCTCGATCCGCCCCGCCAGATGGTCCCGCTGCACCGGCCCCCGCGACGACGAACCGGCGAGCCACGCACGGCACTTGCTGGCGAGCAGCAGGCCGAAGCTCTCGGCCTCCTTCTCGTCGTCGAGGTCGAAGCGGGTGCGCGCGGCGACCTTCAGCACGGTCGCCTGGAGGTCGGCGCCGTCGTCGAGCAGCCGGGCCGCGACGGCGGCGCCCTCGACGTGGTGGGAGCAGTGACCGGCCTTCATGTGCCACAGCTCGTGGCCCAGGATCACCAACTGGTGATCGGGGGCGGTGCGTTCCTCGATCACGACGAGGTCCTGCTCGGCCATGTCGAGCCAGAGCCCGCTGGCGGTCCCGGGCGGGAACGCGGCCGTACGGAAGCGGACGGGGCGGCCGCGGCGTCTGCTCATGCCGTCGCACAGGGCGGCGTACAGCTCGTCGGGCCGTGCCGGCGCGGGGAGGGTCAGCTCCGCGACCAGCTCGCCGCACAGGCGGCGCATTTCCTTACCGATGCCCACAGTTCTCCCCACGGTCACGACTCGGGCCGCTTGACGCTCTCCAGGAGCATGTCCAGCCACTCCGCGACCTTGTCGCGGTGCTGGTCGGTGGGCAGTTGCGCGGCCCGCCAGGCGATGCCGCGCACGCCGTGGTCCTGCAGCAGCCGCTCCAGCGGGTCGTCCGCCGCCGCGGCCGCCTCCCGCTCGCGGTCGGCGAGCTTCTGCAGCAACTCCTGCTCGGTGTGCTGGAGGGCGCTCACGAGCGCCTCCGGGTCCTCGGCCGTCAGGAAGCCGGCGTGCACCCGGAAGAACCGCTGGAGGGCGTCGCAGTGCTCCATGGTCGGCCGCCGGTCGCCGTTGATGAGGGCGCCGGCCTGCTGGCGGGACATGCCCGCGCCGTCGGCGATCTCCTGCTGGGTGTACTTGCGGCCGTTGGGCTTGAGCCGGGTCCGGCGCAACAGGTCCAGTCGCTGCAGGAACCGGGCCTGGACATCGGGCTCGCCCGCCGGCCGGCCACTGAGCAGGGCCTTGACCACGGGGTCCGGGACTCCGGAGGCGACGGACAGCCGGCCGATGTCGAAGACCTCGGCGTGCGGCACGCCGAGTCGGTCGGCGAGCGCGCCGACACGGGAGACGACGGCCGGTAGCACGGCCGTCGGCGTGGCGCCCGGACCCTCGACGAAGCCACCCGTCACCGACAGATCTCCTACGTATCTCACAGGCTTCTCACACGTGGATGCCGTGACCTACCCCGGCGTGAACTTCCCGGAGCGTAGCCGGTGGTTCGAACTCACATCCAGGTCTCGCCACAACTGTGGCCAATTTCAGCCGTCAACAGGCACGAAATGCCACGATAGTTGACACGCCTCAGCTCGGGGCAGCAGGATCGGGGCGCCGCGTCAAGGCCGCACAGGCAAGAGGGGTGACCTCCCGATGGCATATCAGGCAGGAGGGCAGCGGCCGGCACCGCGGCCCGTCCCCGAGACTCCCGAGGCCCAGGCCTACCTGGAGGACTACGCCGGGCTGCTGGAGGGTGTCTCCTTCCCCTCCCTCGTCGTCGACCACTGCTGGGACGTGGTGCTGACCAACGGCGCCTTCCGGTCACTCTTCCGAGAGGTCGGCCCGCATCCGACGGCCATGCCGGGCGACAACTTCCTCAGGTTCGTGCTGTTCCACCCCGACGCCCCCACGGTGCTCGGTGAGCACGAGGCGAGCTGGTGCCTGCCGATGCTCGCGCACTTCGCACGGACCGTGGAGAGCCACGGCCCCGACCACGGCCTCCAGGCCATCCGCCGCGACATCGCCCAGGACCCGATCATGGAGGCCGCCTACCGGCACGGCCTGCCGCACTGGATCCGCGCGGTCGGCGAGGACGCCGTCGAGCAGGACGGTGCCGTACGGCCGCTGCTGCACCCGGATCCGCGCCGGGGCGCCACCGAGTGCCGGATCGTCGTCGAGACGTCCAGGACGCTCGAGGAACTGGGCTGCGCCCGGGTGACGTTCGTCCTGCGCGAGGCCCGCCGCGCAGCGTCCCGGGAGCGCCGCACGCGCCGTACCGCCTCCCACCTGAGGGTCGTCCCCGCGGCCGACTGACCGCTCCCGCGCGTTCCCCCACCCTCGTCCGCACCATTCCCAGAGCATGTGGTGTGTGACATAGTACTGGCGTGAGCGAGTCGCTGACCTGCGATGTCGTGGTGGTCGGTGCCGGAGTGGTCGGCGCCGCCGCCGCCCTGTACGCGGCCCGGGCGGGCCTGGACGCCGTCGTGGTGGACCGGGGGCCGGTGGCCGGCGGTACGACCGGAGCGGGGGAGGGGAACCTCCTCGTCTCCGACAAGGAACCCGGACCGGAGCTCGAACTGGCCCTGCTGTCCGCCCGGCTGTGGGCCGGACTGGCCCGGGAGGGACTGGGCAGGGCCGTCGAATACGAGGCCAAGGGCGGTGTCGTCGTCGCCGGCACGGACCGGGCCCTGGCCGGGCTGGAGAAACTCGCCGCCGGGCAGCGCGCGGCCGGGGTCGAGGCCGTCCCGGTGCCGCCCGACCGGCTCACCGACCTGGAGCCGTATCTGACCCCCCACCTCGCGGGCGGCATGCACTACCCGCAGGACGCCCAGGTGATGCCCGCCCTCGCGGCGGCGCACCTGCTGCGCGCGTCGAAGGCCCGGGTGCTCACCGGCCGGGAGATGACCGGGGTCCTGCGCGGCCCGGGCGGTGCGGTGCGCGGTGTGCGTACCGACCGGGGCGACGTCCACGCCCCCGCGGTCGTCAACGCCGCCGGCACCTGGGGCGGCGAGGTGGCGGCCCGCGCCGGAGTGTCCCTGCCGGTGCTGCCCCGGCGGGGCTTCGTCCTGGTCACCGAACCGCTGCCGCCCCGCATCCGGCACAAGGTGTACGCCGCCGACTACGTGGCCGACGTCGCGAGCGACTCGGCGGCGCTGCAGACCTCCCCGGTCGTGGAGGGCACCCCGGCCGGGCCCATCCTCATCGGCGCCAGCCGCGAACGGGTCGGCTTCGACCGGTCGCTGTCACTCCCGGCGCTGCGCGCGCTGGCGGCCGGGGCGACCGGGCTCTTCCCGTTCCTCCACGAAGTCCGGGCCGTGCGGACGTACGCCGGCTTCCGGCCGTATCTGCCGGACCACCTGCCCGCGATCGGCCCCGACCCGCGGGCGCCCGGACTCCTCCACGCCTGCGGGCACGAGGGCGCCGGTGTCGGTCTCGCCACCGGCACCGGGCATCTGATCGCCCAGGTGCTGACCGGGCGGACACCCGACCTGGACCTGGGCCCGTTCCGGCCCGACCGCTTCACCGAGGAGGCCGAGTGAACTCCCTGGAGCCGGCGGGGGCCAGGCCCGGCCCCGCCTTCACCGTCACGTTCGACGGACGGCCGGTCGGGGCGCTGCCCGGCCAGACGGTCGCCGCCGTGCTGTGGGCGGCAGGGGTGACGTCGTGGCGCTCCACCCGGCGCGAGGGCCGTCCGCGCGGGGTGTTCTGCGGGATCGGCGTCTGCTTCGACTGCCTGGTGACCGTCAACGGCCGCCCCAACCAACGGGCCTGCCTGGTGCCGGTGCGGCCGGGGGACGCGATCGGCACCCAGGACGGCATGGGCCACGAGGAGGCGCACCATGCGGACTGACCTCGCCGTGATCGGCGCCGGACCGGCCGGGCTCGCCGCGGCCCTGGCCGCCTCCGCGCGCGGCGTGCGGGTCACGCTCGTCGACGCCGCACCCGCACCGGGCGGGCAGATCTACCGCCGGCCCGCCGCCGGACTCGGCGCCGGGCGGCCCGAGGCGCCGCACCACCAGTGGCGGACCTGGGAGCGGCTGCGGGACGGACTCGCCGCAAGCGCCGCAGACGTCCTGACGGAACACCATGTGTGGTGCGTGGAGCGGACGTCGGAGGGCTTCACCGTGCACGCGCTGCTCGGGCCCGCGCAGGAGCAGCCCGCCGAGGTGCCCGCCCGCGCCGTCCTCCTGGCCACCGGCGGCTACGAGCAGGTGCTGCCCTTCCCCGGCTGGACCCTCCCCGGTGTCGTCACGGCCGGGGGAGCCCAGGCCATGCTCAAGGGCGGGCTCGTGGTGCCGGGGCGCCGAGCGGTCGTGGCCGGGACCGGGCCGCTGCTGCTGCCCGTGGCGACCGGGCTCGCGGCAGCCGGCGTCGAGGTCGCCGCGCTCGTCGAGTCGGCGGGCCCGGGGCGCCTCGCCCGCCACGGCCCGGCCCTGGCCGGCAAGCTCCCCGAGGGCGCCGCGTACGCGGCCCGGCTGCTGCGCCACCGCGTCCCGGTTCTCACCCGGCACACCGTCGTCCGCGCCCACGGCGACGACCGGCTGACCGGCGTCACCGTCGCCGCCCTCGACACCGACGGGCGCGTCCGGCCCGGCACCGAACGGCACCTGCCCTGCGACACCCTCGCCGTCGGCCACGGCATGCTCCCGCACACCGACCTCGCCGAGAGCCTCGGCTGCCGCCTCGACG
This sequence comes from Streptomyces sp. NPDC024017, assembly GCF_040638895.1. Lineage (NCBI taxonomy): Bacteria > Bacillati > Actinomycetota > Actinomycetes > Kitasatosporales > Streptomycetaceae > Streptomyces > Streptomyces sp. NPDC024017. The sequence goes on from NZ_JBEZYZ010000004.1 coordinate 376,672, forward strand.
GGCTGACCGTGGCGGTCGACACCGAGCAGCGCACGGACGTGCCCGGCGTGTGGGCCGCCGGGGAGGCCACCGGCATCGGCGGCGCCGCACTCGCCCTCGCCGAGGGGCACATCGCCGGCTGCTGCGCCGCCGCCCACCTGCACGGCACCACCCCCGACCCGGCGCCCGCCGCCCTCAAGGCCCGTACGAAGCTCATGCGATCCGCCGCCGCCCTCGACTCCGCCTACGCGCCGCCCGCGCACTGGCCCGAGCAGCTCACCGACGACACCGTGGTCTGCCGCTGCGAGGAGGTCACCGCGGGGGCCGTGCGCGAGGCCCTGGACCTCGGAGCGGGCGACGAACGCACCGTGAAGCTGCTCACCCGGGCCGGAATGGGCTGGTGCCAGGGCCGGATGTGCGGCACCGCGATCGCCGGTCTCGCCGGCTGCGCACCCACCCCGGCCAAGCGCCCGTTCGCCCGTCCCGTGCCGCTCGGCGTCCTCGCCCGGCAACATCCCCAGGAGGGACCGTCATGACCGAACACCGCCCCTGGCGCGGCGTCCTCGTCGCCACCGCGCTCCCGCTGAACGACGACCTCTCGGTGAACTACGACCAGTACGCCGAGCACTGCGCCTGGCTGGTCCGCAACGGCTGCGACGGCGTCGTGCCGAACGGCTCCCTCGGCGAGTACCAGGTGCTTACGCCCGAGGAGCGGGCCCGGGTCGTCGAGACGGCCGTCGCCGCGATCGGCGGGGAGCGCGTGATGCCCGGCGTCGCCGCGTACGGGTCCGCCGAGTCCCGGCGCTGGGCCGAGCAGGCCGGCGAGGCCGGCTGCCGCGCGGTGATGCTGCTGCCGCCGAACGCCTACCGCGCCGACGAGCGCTCCGTCCTCGCCCACTACGCCGAGGTCGCCAGGTCGGGCCTGCCGGTCGTCGCGTACAACAACCCGATCGACACCAAGGTCGACCTCGTGCCGGAGCTGCTCGCCCGGCTGCACGGCGAGGGGCACATCCAGGGGGTGAAGGAGTTCTCGGGCGATGTCCGCCGGGCCTACCGGATCGCCGAACTCGCCCCCGAACTGGACCTGCTGATCGGCGCGGACGACGTTCTGCTGGAGCTGGCGGTCGCGGGCGCCAAGGGCTGGGTGGCGGGCTACCCGAACGCGCTGCCCCGGGCCTCCGTCGAGCTGTACCGCGCTGCCGTCGGCGGCGACCTGGACACCGCGCTGCCCCTGTACCGGCAGCTGCATCCGCTGCTGCGCTGGGACTCGCGCGTGGAGTTCGTCCAGGCCATCAAGCTGTCCATGGACCTCGTCGGCCGCCACGGCGGACCCTGCCGCCCGCCCCGCGCGGCGCTGCTGCCCGGGCAGGAGGCGGCGGTCCGTGCCGCCACGGAGAAGGCCCTCGCGGCCGGACTGGCCTAGGGCCTGTCGTTTGGATCAGGTCGCAGGGAGGCGACGGTGCTGTTCAACGCCGGTGAGCGGGGTCTGGTGCGTGTAGCTGCAAGGCGGAGGAGGGAGTCGACGCGATGGGGGTCCCTCTCGCGCGAGCGCAGCCGAGCGTGGGGGAGTCGGCGACCGACGACAACGCGGCAGATGCGCGTGCCAGACCCCGCGTCTGCGGCCTGATCCAAACGACAGGGCCTAGCCCGCACAAGAGTCTGGGGACCGACCATGCGCAGCAAACTCGTCCTGCACGCCGTCGACTCGCACACCGAGGGCATGCCGACCCGCGTGATCACCGGCGGCATCGGCACCATCCCCGGCGCCACCATGAACGAACGGCGGCTGTGGTTCCGCGAACACCGCGACGACATCAAGCAGTTGCTGATGAACGAGCCGCGCGGCCACTCCGCCATGAGTGGCGCGATCCTCCAGCCGCCGACCCGGCCCGACTGCGACTGGGGCGTCGTCTACATCGAGGTCTCCGGCTATCTGCCGATGTGCGGGCACGGCACCATCGGCGTGGCGACCGTGCTGGTCGAGACCGGCATGGTCGAGGTCGTCGAGCCGGTCACCACCATCCGGCTCGACACCCCGGCCGGCCCGGTCGTCGCCGAGGTGGCCGTCGAGGGCGGGGCCGCCAAAACGGTCACCCTGCGGAACGTGCCCTCCTTCGCCCTCGGCCTGGACCGCGAGGCCACCCTCGCCGACGGCAGGACGGTGACGTACGACCTCGCCTTCGGCGGCAACTTCTACGCCATCCTGCCGCTGGAGCGGTTCGGCCTGCCCTTCGACCGGTCCCGCAAGGACGAGATCCTCGCCGCCGGCCTGTCCCTCATGGCCGCCGTCAACGCCGAGGACCCACCCGTCCACCCGGAGGACCCGTCCATCCACGGCCTCCACCACGTGTACCTGGCCGCCCCCGGCTCGACCGCCCGCCACTCCCGGCACGCCATGGCCATCCACCCCGGCTGGTTCGACCGCTCGCCCTGCGGCACCGGGACCAGCGCCCGGATGGCACAGCTGCACGCGCGCGGCGAACTCCCGCTGCACACCGAGTTCGTGAACGAGTCCTTCATCGGCACCCGCTTCACGGGCAGACTGCTCGGCACGACCGAGGTCGTCGGGCAGCCGGCCGTGCTGCCCAGTTTCACCGGCCGCGCCTGGATCACCGGCACAGCCCAGTACCTGCTGGACCCCGAGGACCCGTTCCCGGCGGGCTTCGTCCTGTAGACACCCCCCGTAAGGGCACGAGAGAGGAACCCCGACCGTCATGGTCCCGCAGCACACCCCCGCCCTGCCCGTGCTGGGCAGCAGGAAGCCCAGCCACCGGGAGCGGGTCGCGGACGCGCTGCGGGCCGCCCTGATCGCCGGTGAACTGCGGCCCGGGGAGATCTACTCGGCCCCGGGCCTCGCCGCCCGCTTCGGCGTCTCCGCCACGCCCGTGCGCGAGGCCATGCTCGACCTGGCCAAGGAGGGCCTGGTCGACACCGTGCCCAACAAGGGCTTCCGGGTCACCGCCGTGTCCGAGCGGCAGCTCGACGAGTACACCCACATCCGGGCGCTGATCGAGATCCCCACCACGGCGGACCTGGCCCGCACGGCCGACCCGGTGGCCCTGGAGGCGCTCCGCCCGGTCGCCGAGGAGATCGTCTCCTCCGCCGCGGCCGGCGACCTCATCGCCTACGTCGAGGCCGACCTGCGCTTCCACCTCGGCCTGCTGGCCCTCGCCGGCAACGGCCATCTCGTCGACGTGGTGCGCGACCTGAGACGCCGCTCCCGGCTCTACGGGCTGACGGCGCTGGCCGAGCAGGGCCGGCTGGAGGCGTCGGCCGAGGAACACCTGGAGATCCTGGACGCGCTGCTCGCCCGGGACGAGGCGGCCGTACGGGCCGTGATGGCCCGGCACCTCGGGCACGTCCGGGGGCTGTGGGCCGCGCCCTGACGGGCCTGTCCGCCCGTGGCCGCACGAGACCGATCGCCGCCCCGGTGCCGACGGGCCGGGACGGCGGATCGGGCGGCCGGTTCACAGGTCCAGCACGAGCCGCTTCCCGCGGCAGCGCGACACGCAGATGAGCATGGTCTCGCCGGCCGCGCGTTCGTCCTCCGTCAGGACCGAATCGCGGTGGTCCGGTTCGCCGTCGAGGACGTCGGTCTCGCACGTGCCGCAGGTGCCCTCGGTGCAGGAGTACAGCACCTCGACCCCGGCGGCGCGCACGGCGTCGAGCACGGACACGTCCGGCGCGACGGTGAGCGTCCTGCCGCTGCGCGCCAGCTCCACCTCGAACTCCGTGCCGGCGCCGGTCTCCTGCTCCTTCGGCTGGAACCGCTCGACGCGCAGCACCCCGGACGGGCACCGGGCCTCGACCGCGTCCAGCAGCGGCCCGGGGCCGCAGCAGTAGACGAGCGTGCCCTCGGGTACGTCCTCCAGCACGGAGGGCAGGTCCAGCAGGCCCGTCTCGTCCTCGGGTGCGATCGTCACCCGGTCCCCGTAGCGGCCGAGTTCCTCGCCGAACGCCATGGACCGGCGGGTGCGTCCGCCGTACAGCAGCGTCCACTCGGCGCCCGCCGCGTCGGCCGCCGCCAGCATCGGCAGGATCGGGGTGATGCCGATGCCGCCCGCGACGAAGCGGTACCGGGCAGCGGGCTCCAGACCGAAGTTGTTCCGGGGCCCGCGCACCCGCACCTTGGCGCCCTCGCCCAGCTGCTCGTGCACATGGGCCGAGCCGCCCCGCCCGGCGCTCTCGCGCAGCACCGCGATCCGCCACGCCGACCGGTTCGCCGGATCGCCGCACAGTGAGTACTGCCGCTCCAGGCCGGGCCCCAGCAGGACGTCGACGTGGGCGCCCGGCTCCCAGGCCGGCAGCGGCTCACCCAGCGGATGGCGCAGGGTGAGGGCGAGCACGCCATCGGCCGCGAACTCCCGCCGCTCGACGACGAGTTCGGCTTCGTACACGCTCATGAGCTGTCCCCTCGCGGCTCGTCGACGCAATGCCCCTGCGGATGGGCGAGCATCCACTCCCACATCTCGACCGGGTCCTGCGCGGTGTGCTCACGGCCGCAGTGGCACGTGCCGTGCAGGGTGTCGGTGCCGGGCAGCCAGGCGATGCGGTAGATCTCGCCGGTCGGAGCGGTCACTGGACCTTCTCCACGGGCTTCTCGCCCTGCTCCACCAGCCGGGCGAGGATGCGGCGGGCGGCCAGACCACCGGTGTCGATGTTGATGCTCAGCTCCTGGTAGCCGGTGCGCTCGGTGCCGAGGGTCTTCTGCAGCAGGTTGAGCGCGGTGACGTCCTGCATCACCACCGTGTGGTTGTTGCCGCGCAGGAACTCGGTGACCTCGGCGTCGTCCGTCGCCCAGTCCCGGGAAACCGCCCAGAAGTCGTACACCTTGCCGTCGCCGGACGGCGTGATCGCGTACGTGATCTCGGTGTGGAAGCCGTTCGGGTCGCTGCCGTCCGCCTCGGGCAGTACCCCGACCGGGGCGATGCGGCTGTGCAGCAGATACAGACAGGGCGCGTGGTACTCGATGTCCTGCCAGCGGGTGATCCGGCCCTCGATGCCGGTCGACCTGGCGTAGAACGGCGGGCACTCGGCGTCGTCCATGTGCCGGCTCACCCGGACGATCCCGGCGCCTTCGTCGACCTCGGTGTTGATCGGTGTCTCGGCGACCTCGGGGGTGCCGATGTAACCACCGTGCAGATACGTCTCGTGGGACAGGTCGAGGAGGTTGTCGACGAGCAGGCCGTAGTCGCAGTCGATGGGCTCCATGCCGCGCACGGTGACCCAGCCGGGGGAGTCGAGGTGCCGGGCCCGGGGGATGGTCTGCGGATCGGCGAGCGCGGGGTCACCGATCCACACCCAGATCAGCGAGTCCTGCTCGACGACCGGGTAGGAGGCGACCCGGGCCGTGCGCGGCACCCGTTTCTGCCCCGGCACGTACACGCACGTACCGGACGTGTCGTAGGTGAACCCGTGGTACCCGCACACGATCCGGTCGCCGTCGAGCCGCGTCGGGGCCTCGGACAGCGGGTACCGGCGGTGCACACACCGGTCGTGCAGCACGACCGGAGTGCCCTCCTCCTCGGTCCGGTAGAGCACGAGCGTCTCACCGAGGATCGTCCGTCCGAGCAACTCCCGCCCGACTTCGTGACTGTAGGCGGCGACGTACCACTGGTTCCTGGCGAACGCGGTCATGTGGGGCATGGGCACTGGCTCCCGTCTCTGGTCGTGCTGTCATCGTCGGGGCGGCCCTCCGGGCACCGCAACGGCCCTTCCGCCAGGCGGAAGCCGCCTTCGGCAGAAGCGGTTTCCGAATCAAAAAGTGAAATCGAAACGGAATTCTCCACTTTGTTCTCGCGGAGAATTGTCTTAGGCTGGACGCATGGAAAAGACAAGAACGAAGTTCTACGTAGTGAAGCGCGGTGACAATCTCACCAAGATCGCGCGGATGCACCGCGTGAGTCTGGATGAGATTCTGGAGTGGAACCCGCAGATCGAGGATCCGGACCTCATCCACCCCGGCGACCGGATTCGCGTGTCACCGCCCCGGGAAGAGGGCGGTGAGTTCGAGAGCGAATGACCAGAACCGAAAGCCGGCCGGCCCGTACGCTCAGCCGAATGACAGGCCTGCGTAACGGGCCGCCGTGGTCGGCATGGCGCACCCGTGCGAAAACGCGGGTTGCCTAATTCGAAGCGCAACTCGAGTACGAAAGCGTTAGTCCCCGTCCGGAAGAGAGCACGACGCTTATCCAAAGAAGCGGGGGCATCTCGAAAGGGCCCCGAACCGCCGTCGACGAGAAATTCGGCCGTGGCGTTGGGGTAGGGGGTACCGGGTTTGTCTCGGATTTTCTCCCCTCCGTGTCCCGGGGCACCCGGTGCACGGAGGGGATAAGCGCCGTTGAAGCGAGTGGCAGTCGCACAGCCGCCGCCAGGCCGTTGCCCGGTCCGGGTCGGCGGCGGCGTGTAGCAGCAGCAGGTCGTGAACTGGAATCGGTCGGAGGCGGTGTGCTGCACGCGTCCGGCGGTGGTGAGCCGGTCGAGGAGGTGCTTCGCGACGCCGATCGGGGAGTCGAGCATGTTGCGGCCGCCTCGGCGGCGAAATCCGGGCCGAGGTGTAGACCGAGCAGGGCGAACAGCGTGCTGCGTCCGGCTCCAGCGCGGCGTAGGAGTGGTCGAAGACGGTACGGACGGCGGGCTGGCGATTACCGGTGACGGACAGTTTGGTAGACGGGCGCACGGTCAGCCAGGCGCTCGCCCGCTTCCGGCTCGGCCCCCACCCGCTGCGCCCCGAGGGTGTTGGTCGGCAGGGCGCGGGCCCCGGGCCCGGGCGAGCACGTCAAGGGGCGTTGTGCGGGCGGCGTGGCCTGCGGTCAGGCCGCGAAGGTCGGGCCGGCTGGTGACGAGGACCGCGACCCGGGTGGTGCCGGGCAGTAACGGCCGGATCTGCTCGGCACTGGCGTCGTCGTCGGTTCCACCGGCTGCGCTCGGGCCGGCCTCGTGCGGCCGGGCTGCCGGGATACGGCCTCGAGGCGCTTGTCGGAGGCGCGGGCCGCCGAGGGAGCCCAGGAACAAACGGCTCCGGCGAAGCCGGCCCAGATGCCGATGAGGAAGAAGTCTCCGTGACTCGGGGTGAGCCGTCCCGTCGGCTCACCCCGGCCTCGGCGGCGGGCGAGCGGCCGGCCGCACCCGTGCAGGTGGCGCGTATTCTCCTGTCCTGACAGCGAGTGCGAGGAGTCGAGCGCCACGACGGAGGTCGGACCGCAGTGCGCGATGCGTCGTCCGGCGGGCTGCTCGTAGGTTGGAGTTGCAGCGGTCGCGCCTGTAGAGATCGGCAGGTCACGCGTGACGTCAACGGAGATGGATTTCGAGGAGCTGTTCGACGCCGCACCGAATCCGTACCTGGTGCTCGACGCCGACCTGGTGGTCTGCCACGCCAACCGGGCCTACCTCCGGGTCGCCGGCAGGAACCGCGAAGAACTGGTCGGGCGGTACATCCTGGAGGCGTTTCCGGACACCCCCGGCGCGCCGGAGGCAGCGCGTGACTTCGGCGCCTCGCTCCAGCGCGTCCTGGACTCCCACGCGCCCGACGCGGTGGCACCGCGGCGATTCGACATTCCCGTCGACGGCAAGCCGGGCGAGGTGGAGGAGCGCTGGTGGTGCGGGATGTCCAGCCCCGTCCTGGGGACGGACGGCGCCGTGAAATGGATCATCGCGCGGGCCGACGACGTCACCGAGTTGATGCATTCCCCGGTCGTCCGGGAGCTCACCCCGCCGCTGAGCAACCAGGCGACAGGGATCGCAGCCCAGGTGTACGCCCGGTCGCACGATCTGGAACAGCTGAACGAGCGACTGCGCCAGGCGCATGCCCGTGAACGCGAGATCGCCGTCACCCTCCAGGAGGTCATGCTCCGCTCGCCCGACCTGGACAGGCACCGGGAGATCGCCGTGCGCTACCTGCCGGCCTACGGAACGCTCAACGTGTGCGGCGACTGGTACGACGTGGTCGATCTGCCGCCCGACCGCTACTCCATCGCCGTCGGCGACGTCGTCGGCCACGGCCTGGAGGCCGCCGCCGTCATGGGCATGCTGCGCAGCGCCCTGAGCGCCGCCATCCGGGCGGTTCCCAGCCCCGCACAGGCCCTGGAGGTGCTGGGCCTGTACGCCAGGGCGGTCGACGGCGCGCTGGCCACCACCGTGGCCCAGGTGCTCATCGACCCGCGCAGCCGGCTGATCATCTACAGCAACGCCGGCCACCCACCGCCGATCCTGCTCAGCCCGGACGGCAGCTGCCAACTGCTGGACCAGGCCACCGACCCGCCGCTGGGCGCCCGGCCGGAACACGTCCCCCGCCCCCAGGCCGGCCTGTCCTACATCCGCGGGGACACCCTCGTGCTCTACACCGACGGCCTCATCGAACGCCGCGACGAGGACATCGACGTCGGCCTGGCCCGGCTGATCGACGCCCTGGCCCGGTCCGGCACGCTCCCGGTGGAGGAACTCGCCGACGGACTGCTGGCCGAGATGGGCGTCCCCGGAGGTGGTCAGGACGACGACATCGCCCTGGTCGTCGTCCGCCTGTGAGCAGGTTTCCACGGAAGCCGTTTCCACATCAAAAAGTGAAATCGAAACGGAATTCTCGACTTTCCCGTGACAGGGAATGCATTTACTCTGGGTGCATGGAAAGGACAGTAGAGTTCTACACAGTGAAACGTGGCGACACGCTCAGTAAGATCGCGCTGATGCACCGCGTGACGCTGGACCAGCTTCTGGAGTGGAATCCCTGGATCATGAATCCGGATATCATTTACCCCGCTCAGCGGATCCGCGTGGCTCCCCCAGAAGTGGAGGGTGAGTTCCAACCCTTCCCAGGGGCCGACTTCTTCCAGCCCTCCGTGAGCAGCCCGGTCATCGAGGCCATGGGCTACCGCCTCATCGACGAGGACTGCGGGGTGTACGCCGACGGGCCCGACTCGCAGTGGAGCGAAGCGGACCGGAAGTCGTACGCGAATTGGCAGTGGAAACTCGGATTCAGGGGCCAGGACGCTGACGGCATACCGGGCCGGAAGTCGTGGAATAGGCTGCACGTACCGGCCGTCTACGAGTGACCAGAACCGCTCCGGGACGGCCATCGCGGACCGCTTGGCGCGCACGGGCGAAAACCCGGATCGCCTATCTCGAAGCCCAGCTGGAACGCGAACATGTCAAGCCGTGCTCCGAAGACCGCAAGACGCTCGTCGAGGGAATGCGGGGCCATCTGAAAAAGGCCGGAGCGGCTGCCGACGAGGATTTCGGATGGCGGCGTGCCTGGTCCGGATCGGCCGCGCGTGAGGGCGTCTGGTCGAACATACGCAGCGCGGAGGTGATGCTCCTGCAACTGGTCTCCGCCGAGGAAGCCGCCGGACGTGCCAGCGAGGTCATGGCGCTGGTCAAGGAACATCTGGAAACGGACGACCCACGCCGCGTCCGCCTGGCCCGGCGGCTCCGTTCCATCATCTCCGGTGAGATCTCACCGAGCGACCGTGACCTCATGGTCCGGGCGCTCGACGCCGCGTACAACGCGCTGGACGACGAGCTGGCCCGGGTGCGCAGCCTGCGCAACATCCTGTGGACCGCGACGTTCCTCGTCCTGCTCGGCGTGGCCGGCCTCGCCGTCTACGGCTGGTTCTTCCCCCAGTCGCTGAGCATGTGCTTCACGCCCAAGGTCAATCCCGGGGACACGGGCGGAGTCGACGTCGTGTGTCCCACGGCGGAGCATCCCGACGAGGAGGTGGGCACCCCCGCCAGCAGCCTGGCTCAGCCGAGGGACATCCTCACCGTCGAGATCGCCGGGCTCGCCGGCGCGGCACTCACCGTCATCGCCTCACTGCGCCACATCCGGGGCACCGACGCTCCCTACATGCTGCCCCTGGCGTCGGCGGTGCTGAAGTTCCCCACCGGCGCCCTGTCCGCCTTCCTCGGACTGCTGCTGATCCGGGGCGCCTTCGTCCCCGGGCTCAGCGACCTCGACAGCAGGGCGCAGGTCCTCGGCTGGGCCGCGGCCTTCGGCGCCGCCCAGCACCTTGTGACCCGACTGGTCGACGACCGCGCCCAGATGACGCTGTCGGAGGTGGGCAGGACGACCGACGCCATGATCGACCCCGAGAGAGCCGCCGTCCGGGAGCACAGCGTGCTGGGAGGGACCGGCGCGCCCGGACCGCCGACCGCCTTCCAGGACGGCGCGGGACCGCACGAAGGGCCACAGGAGGGAACCCGCGAGGGAGAGCGCGCGGACGAAGGGGTGGACGGGGCTCGCCCGCGAGCCGGGCCCTGACCGGCCGCCCGCTCACCGCTTGAGCGGTGTGTGCGCCGTCTCCGGCAGCCGCAGGTACACCAGCGACGACAGCAGGCAGAGCACCGCGACGTACCAGGGGAACAGCCCGGCGTGGCCCACCTCCTTGAACAGCGTGCCCACGTACGGAGCCGTGCCGCCGAAGAGGGCCACCGTCAGCGAGTAGGGGAAGCCGATACCGGCCGCGCGGACCCGGGGCGGGAAGATCTCCGCGTTCACGGCCGCGCTGATCGAGGTGAACCCGGTCAGCAGCACCATGCCCGCGCACTGCACGAGCAGCAGCACGGCGAACGAGTCACGCAGGGTGTGCAGCAGGGGCACCGCGAGCAGTGCGAAGCCCAGGCCGAAGAAGAGCAGCAGGGGGCGGCGGCCGAAGCGGTCCGAGAGCAGGCCGCCCAGCGGTTGCAGCAGGGCGAAGAACGCCAGTGAGATCGTGCCCGCGAGCAGCGCGTCCGACTTCTCGATGCCCGCGTTGAGTTCGGCGTACGTCGGCAGGTACGACGTCCAGGTGTAGTAGGCGATGGTGCCGCCCGCCGTGATGCCGCCGATGAGCAGCGACTCGCGCGGGTGCCGGCGCAGCGCCTCGAACAGACCCGGGCGCGGGGCCTGCTGCTGCTCGGCGCTGCGGGTCTCCTGCGCGCCCTGCCGGATCCAGAAGCCGACCAGGCTCAGCAGGGCCCCGAGGACGAACGGGACCCGCCAGCCCCAGCCGTTCATCTGCCCGTCGCTCAGCGTGTCCACCAGCAGCGCGGCGATGCCGGAGGCGACGAGCTGTCCCACTGTCGTCGACACGTACTGGAAGCTGGAGAACAGCCCGCGCCGGCCGGGGCCCGCCGACTCCACCAGGAATGTCGTCGAGGCCGCGAACTCGCCGCCCACGGACAGACCCTGCAGCAGCCGCGCGAGTACCAGGATGACCGGCGCCAGCACGCCCACCGCCGCGTACGTCGGGGTCAGCCCGACGAGCAGGCTGCTGCCGCCCATCAGCAGGATGGTGACCGTCAGCGCGGCCCGCCGCCCGTGCCGGTCCGCGACCGCGCCCATCAGCAGTCCGCCGACCGGCCGCATGAAGAAGCCGACCGCGAACACCGCGAACGTGGACAGCAACGGCACCAGCGAGTTGTCCGCGCTCTTCGGGAAGACCTGGGCGGCGATGTAGGTGGCCAGAAACGTGTAGGCGTACCAGTCGTACCACTCCACGGCGTTGCCCACGGAGGCGGCGAGGAGCTGGCGTACGGGCCGTTTCGTCGGCGGGGAAGCCGTCTGCGTCTCTGTCACGCCCCTCACCCTCCCCTGGGAACGCCCCGGCACACCTGGCGTACCGGCGACTTTCACACGAGTGTCACGCGCCCCTTCCTTGACGTTTGGTGTCCCTGAAACACTCCTTCCGCGCAGATTCCGTCACGTTCCGGCCATCCAGCACAGCAGGATGAGAGGTCTGTCCTACATGTCCGAAGTCAACCGGCGCCGCTTCCTTCAACTCGCGGGTGCCACCACGGCCTTCAGTGCGCTGTCGGCCAGCATCCAGCGCGCCGCCGCCCTTCCGGCGAACCACCGCACCGGGTCGATCGAGGATGTCGAGCACATCGTCGTCCTCATGCAGGAGAACCGTTCCTTCGACCACTACTTCGGCACCCTGAGAGGCGTCCGCGGCTTCGGCGACCCCCGCCCGGTCACCCTCGACAACGGCAAACCGGTCTGGCACCAGGAGAAGGACGGCAAGGAGATTTTGCCGTTCCACCCGGACGCCGACGACCTCGGCATGCAGTTCCTGGAGGGCCTGCCGCACGGCTGGCCCGACGGCCACCAGGCCTACAACGGCGGCAAGTACGACCGGTGGGTGCCCGCCAAGGGCACCACGACCATGGCGTACCTGACCCGCGAGGACATCCCGTTCCACTACGCCCTCGCCGACTCCTTCACCGTCTGCGACGCCTACCACTGCTCGTTCATCGGCTCCACCGACCCGAACCGCTACTACATGTGGTCGGGTTACACGGGCAACGACGGCACCGGCGGCGGCCCGGTCCTCGGCAACGACGAACTCGGCTACGGCTGGACGACCTATCCCGAGCGCCTGGAGCAGGCCGGCATCTCCTGGAAGGTCTACCAGGACATCGGCGACGGCCTCGACGCCCATGGCTCCTGGGGCTGGATCGAGGACGCCTACCGCGGCAACTACGGCGACAACTCCCTGCTCTACTTCAACAGGTACCGCGATGCCAAGCCCGGCGACCCCTGGTACGACAAGGCCCGCACCGGTACGAACGCCAAGGCCGGCGAGGGCTACTTCGACCGGCTGAAGGCGGACGTCAAGGCCGGCAAGCTGCCGCAGATCTCCTGGATCGCCGCCCCCGAGGCCTTCTCCGAGCACTCCAACTGGCCGTCCAACTACGGCGCCTGGTACATCGCGCAGGTCCTGGACGCCCTCACCTCCAACCCGGAGGTCTGGTCGAAGACGGCCCTGTTCATCACGTACGACGAGAACGACGGCTTCTTCGACCACGTGGTGCCGCCACTGCCGCCCAAGGACGCCTCCCGCGGACTGTCCACCGTCGACGTCTCCCTCGACCTCTTCCCGGGCGACAGCAAGAAGACGGCCGGCCCCTACGGCCTCGGCCCCCGGGTGCCGATGCTGGTCGTCTCGCCGTGGAGCAAGGGCGGCTACGTCTGCTCCGAGACCCTCGACCACACCTCGATCCTGCGGTTCATGGAGCGCCGCTTCGGCGTGCGCGAGCCCAACATCTCGCCGTGGCGCCGGGCCGTCTGCGGTGACCTGACGGCCGCGTTCGACTTCTCCCGCAAGGACGCGCGCCCGGCCCCGCTGCCCGGCACCGACGCGTACGAGCCGCAGGACCGCGAGCGTCACCCGGACTACAAACCGACGCCGCCCGCCGACCCGCGCATGCCCCGGCAGGAGCGCGGACTGCGCCGCTCCCGGCCGCTGAAGTACGCCCCGCACGTGGACGCCTCGGTCGACGCGGCGGCCGGGAAGCTCACCCTGACCTTCGCCTCCGGCGCGAAGGCCGGCGCCGCCTTCCACATCACCTCGGGCAACCGTACCGACGGTCCCTGGATGTACACCACCGAGGCCGGCAAGACGCTCTCCGACACCTGGAACTCGGCGTACTCCGGAGGTTCCTACGACCTGACCGTGCACGGCCCGAACGGCTTCGTGCGCGTCTTCAAGGGCTCGAACAAGGCGGCCGGCTGCGAGGTCACCGCCCGCCACACCGGCGACGACGTCGAGCTGACCTTCACCAACAAGGGCTCCGGCACGGCCCGCCTGAAGCTCTCCAGCGGCTACGGCGGCCGGACCTCCACCGTCACCGTCCGCCCGGGCGCGAAGGTGTGCCGGACCGTCGAACTCGCCGCCGGCCACCGCTGGTACGACCTGACCGTCACCGCCGAGGGCGACAAGGCGTTCCTGCGGCGGTTCGCGGGGCACGTCGAGAACGGGCAGCCGGGGGTGAGCGACCCGGCGATCATCACCGCGTAGCGGGAGTGAGGTGCCCCGGACCGTGCGGCCGGGGCACCAGCGCCGGTTCGGCCGCCGCCGAGCCGGGCTCCAGGGCCAGGACGGCGGCCACCGGATGGTCGTCGTCCACCGGGGCGTCCGCGGGTGCCGCCCGGCTGAGCAGCACCACGCCCCAGGACGCCAGGCCCGCCCCGGCGAGCGCGAGCAGCACACCCGCCGCGCCGCCCTGGAGGCGTTCGCCCAGCAGCGACAGGCCGATCACCGCGGCGGCCAGCGGGTTGGCCAGCGTCACCATCGCGAGCGGGCCGCCCAGACCGCCCCGGTACGCCGTCTGCGACAGCAGCAGCCCACCGGCCGCGAAGGCCGCCACGAGCAGCGCCACGCCGACCACCTGGACGCTCAGCACCGGACCGGACCGGTCCGTCGCGGCCACCGTCACGGTCTGTGTGAGGGCCGAGGCGACCCCGGAGGCGAGGCCGGACGCGGTCGCGTGCCGCAGCCCGGGGCGGGCGCCCGGCCGGGACAGCACCCCGATGAGCGCCGCGGTGGCGCCCGCCACCGCCACCGCCTCGGGCACGCTCAGCACATCGTCCGGAGCCGGAGCGGACGCCGTGACCAGGATCGCGCCCAGGCCCAGCAACGTCAGCGCGGTGCCCCTCCACTCGACCGCGCTCACCCGCCGTCCCGCCATCCGCGCCCCCATGGGCACCGCCGCGACCAGCGTGAGCGCGCCGAGCGGCTGGACCACGGTCAGCGGGCCGTACCTCAGGGCGACGACGTGCAGCAGCGCGGCCGACGCGTTCAGCCCGACCGACCACCACCAGGCGCCGCTGCCCAGCAGCCGCAGCGTGCCCGTGCCGGGGGACCGGGACGCGAGCCGCTCCTGGGAGACCGCCGCGGCCGCGTAGGCGACGGCGGAGACGAGGGACAGGGCGACGGCGATCAGGACGGCGTTCATCGGCCGGCTCCCACGAGTGTCTGCTCGTCCCGCTGAGCCGGTACGAGACCGCCCTGCGCCCGGCCGGCCGTGGTCGCCGTGCGGTGCGGCAGGTGTATCACCGCGAGCGCGAGGCCGAGCAGGGCCGCCGCCACGATCGCGTCCAGCCAGTAGTGGTTCGCCGTGCCGACGATCACCAGCAGCGTCAGCAGCGGATGCGCCGTCCAGAGCCACCGCCACCGCGAGCGGGTGGCGACGATCAGGCCGACGGCCACCATCAGGGCCCAGCCGAAGTGCAGCGACGGCATCGCCGCGAACTGGTTCGACAGGGAGTCCGTCGCGGGATCGCCGTACACCGACGGCCCGTACGCCCGTGCCGTGTCCACCAGGCCGGTCGCCGCCGGCATGCGCGGCGGGGCGAGCGGGAACAGCAGGTGCAGCGCCAGGGCGGCGGCGGTGACCGCGGCCAGCACCCGGCGGGCCCACACGTAGTGGGCCGGGCGGCGCAGATAGAGCCAGACCAGGAAGGCGGCGGTGGCCGGGAAGTGGACGGCCGCGTAGTAGGTGTTCGCGACGTGCACCAGGCCGTCGCCGTGCAGCAGCAGGGACTGCACCGCCCCCTCGCCGGGCAGATGGACCGCTCGCTCGAAGTCCCACACGCGGTGCGCGTTGTGGAAGGCCTCGCCGGTGTGGCCGGTGGCCAGCTGCCGACCGAACTTGTAGACGAGGAAGAGCCCTGCGACGAGCAGGAGCTCCCGGACGAGCGGCGGTCGCGCTATCGCGTCGGACCCCGCCGGCGCAGGCTCGGTGCGGGCATTCATCCCCCGGCCCCTTCGGTGACGGTGGTGCTGTTATCGGTACGAGAGCGTACCGATACGCCAGTGTACCGATACGGCTGCGTACCGGTACACTGGTGTATCGATAGACGTACGACACATCGCCGGCCGGGAATTTTCCGGCCGCCCGACGAAAGCCAGGAGCACCGCCCATGACGTCGCAGGCTGCGGACCGGCCCGAGCCGGCCGGTGTCACGCGCCGCTCCAAGATCACGCCTGAGCGTGAGCAGGAGTTCTACGACGCCGTGCTGGAGCAACTGGGCGAGTGCGGCTACGACTCCGTCACCATGGAGGGGATCGCCGCCAGCACCCGGTGCAGCAAGTCCACGCTCTACCGCCAGTGGAAGACCAAGCCCCAGCTGGTGGCGGCGGCGCTGCGCTCCCACCGGCGGACACGCTGCATCGACACCGGCTCGCTCGCCGAGGACCTGCGGGAAGCGGCCCGGGCGGCGGGCGAGTTGTCGGGCCGGGACACCAGGCTGCTCCAAGCCCTCGCCCATGCCGCCGGCCAGGATCCGGAGCTGCAGCGCGCCTTGCGCGAGGCGCTGGTCGAGCCGGAGATCGCGGCGCTGAAGGAGATCATCCGGCGCGGGGTCGAACGCGGAGAGGTGCCCGCCGATCATCCGGCGCTGGAGTACATCCCGGCACAGGTGCTCGGCGTCCTGCGGGTGCGGCCCATCCTGGAGGGCGAGTGGGCCGACCCGGACTACCTGGTCCGGTTCGTGGAGGCCGCCGTGCTGCCGGCACTGGGCCTGACCTGAGACTCGGGCCGCCGTCCACCGGATGACCGGACGGTGACCCGACCGCGCCGACCCGTGGGGACGGGGGCGGCGCGCACCCCCCGGCCGGGTGGGGTTCCCCCGTGAGCGGCAGGGGCGCCCCACCCGGCCGACCGGTGTGTGCGGGGCGCCCGCTCCCGGTCAGACGTCCTGGCCGTTGCCGCTGCCCGTCGCCACCTTGATGCCCTTGGTGATGTCGTCGAGCACGGTCTCCTGCTGGTCCGCGTCGACGCCGAACCGCACGACGACCATCTGCTTGGCGTTCGCGGGGGAGGGGAACGCGAGCGACTCCACGATGCCGTCGGCGCCCTTGCTCGTGACGGCCTTCCAGCGGACCAGGTAGCCCTTCTGCCCGGCCACGGTCACGGCCTTGGAGTCCAGCACGTCGTGGGAGGTGATCCCGCCGTAGGACTTGCCGCCGTAGGACTCCTCGGCGTTCCTCGCGATGTCCGCCTTGGCGATCTCCTCGGCGGTGGTGCCCTTCGTGCCGAGGAGCAGTGCCGGGGCCGAGTACGCGCCGCCCTTGGTGCAGGTCGAGGAGGTGTCGCCGGGGCACTTGTAGGAGTCGTCGGACGTCACCTGCGCGCCGACCCGGGCCTCCTGGCCGTACCAGCCCTTCGGTATCGGCAGACTGATCCCGCTGACCGCGTCGGTCACCGACCCGCTCCTGATCTTGGGCGGCTCGGACTGCTCGGGCCGCGGACTCTGCCCACCGGACCCGCCGTCGCCGCCGGACCCCCCGGATCCACCCGAGCCTCCGGACCCGCCCGGCCCGCCGAACGGCCCGCCCTGGCCCCCGGGTGCGCCCGGCCCTCCGGGCCCCTGCGAGGTGGCCGACCCGCCTCCGCCGCCGTTGTCCGTCAGCGCGTACACGCCCACACCGATGCTGGTGAGCACGACCACGGCCGCGGCGACGGCGGCACCTATCCGCAGCCGCCGCCCCTTGCCGTCCGCAGGCGGTGCGGGATAGGCGGGATAGGCGGGATACCCGGCGGCCGCAGGGTAAGTGCCGCTGCCGAGCCGCCCGTCGGCTCCCGGCTGCCCGAAGGCACCCGGATGTCCGGCAGCCGGTGAGCCCCACGCGCCCGCAGGCTGCGCAGCTCCGGTCTGCCCGGTACCGCCCGGGTGCCCGGCGGCTCCCGGGTCCCCGGCACCGGTCAACTGCCCATCGCGAGGCTGCTCGGCACCTCCGGAGGCCCCGGTGCCGGCGGGCTGCACGGTTCCCGGAGCCTCGGCGGCAGCCGGCGCCCCTGCGCCGGCCGGCTGTCCAGTCCCCGGGGTCTCGCTTCCGGTCGGCTGTCCGGTTCCCGGAGTCTCGCTCCCGGCCGGCCGTCCGGCCTCCGGGCCTTCGGACCCCGTCGGCGCCTGGGCGGCAGCCGGTTGCCCGGTCGGGGGACCCCAGGTCGCGGGCGGCTGCGCCGGGCGGATGCGGTCCGTCCAGGTCCTGCCGTCCCACCAGCGCTCGGTGGCGGGCCCGTCACTTGTCTGTCCGGGGTCGGCGTACCACCCGGGAGGAGTCTCCTGCGTCATGCCCCCACCGTATGAGGCGACGGTGAAAGAGGCATGAGAGGAGTCGGAACCGGCTATTCCAGGAGCAGCCGCGTCGGCTGCCGAGCCGCCCGTGGCGGAAGCCGCAGCCCGTCCCGGCCCGGGGTCACCGACCCCAGCACGCTGGGATGCCGGGCACCCGTGCTCGCCGGCTCCGTGCCCGGAAGGCCGTGCAGGGTCAGAAACCCCAGCACCGCGAAGGCGTACGCCTCCTTCGCGTCCGACGGCAGACCGAAGCTGTCCGAGGTACGCAGGGCCACTCCCCGGAGCAGGTCCGCGAGCATCGACATCAGCGCCGGGTTGCGCGTTCCGCCGCCCGACGCGATCACCTCCGTCGCGCCCACCGAGCGCACGGCGTCCGCCACGGTCCGGGCCGTGAGCATCGTGAGCGTGGCGACGACGTCCTCGGCCGGCAGCGTCCCGAACCCGGCCAGCGCGTCCCGCAGATGACCGAGATGGAACAGCTCCTTGCCCGTCGTCTTGGGCGCGGACAGCGCGTAGTACGGCTCCTCCAGCAGCCGGTTCAGCAACGGCCCGTGCACCAGGCCGCGCGCGGCCAGCGCCCCATCCCTGTCGCAGGCCAGCGCTCCACCGCTGAACCCCCGCGCCGCCGCGTCGATCAGCGCGCAGCCCGGCCCGGTGTCGAAGGCCGTCCCGTCGGGCGCGGTGAGGTTGGCGATCCCGCCGATGTTGAGGGCGACGGGCCTGCCCGGCCGGCCGCGCAGCCACAGCAGGTCGACCAGGCTGACCAGTGGCGCGCCCTGCCCTCCTGCGGCGATGTCACGCGGCCGGAAGTCGGCGACCACGGGCAGCCCGGTCGCCTCGGCGATCCAGGCCGGCTGACCGAGCTGGAGCGTGCCGTGGACCTCGGCGTCGGCGACCCAGTGGTGGACGGTCTGCCCGTGCGAGGCCACCAGCTCGGCCCGCCCCTCGCACAGTTCGCGGTCGGCCCGGACCGCGGTCGCCGCGAAGGCCTGCCCGATCCGGGTGTCGAGCCGGCACACCTCGCCCAGCGTGGTGGTCCCCGGCGGCAGCGCGGCGGCCAGGGCCTCGCGCAGTTCTCCGTCGTACGGTTCGCTCACCATGCCGAGGGGCTTCAGCACCAGGCTGTCGCCGACCAGGTCCAGCTCGGCCGCCGCCGCGTCGATCGCGTCGTACGACGTGCCGGACATGAGACCGATCACCCGCATCCGCTCAACCAGCCCTCTCCCGCGCCGCCTTCGTCACCCCGGCCCGCCGCGCGGGCCGCAGCGTGAGAAGCGCCGGTACGCTCGCCGCGCACGCCGCCGCCGCATAGTACGCGGGGACGTCCAGGCTGCCGGTGCGCTCGACGGTCTCCGTGATGATGAGCCCGGCACACCCCGAGAACACGGCATTGGACAGGGCGTAGGCGAGTCCGAGGCCCGTGTAGCGCACCCTGGTCGGGAACATCTCCGACAGCATCGCCGGTCCCGGCCCCGCCATCAGCCCCACCACCGCACCCGCACCGCACACGGCCACACCCTTCACGGTGTTCGAGACGCCGGGCTCCTGCAGAAGGTTGAGCAACGGCACCGCGAGCACCACCACCAGCACCGCCCCGGTCAGCATCACCGCCCGCCGCCCGAGCCGGTCGCTGAGCAGCCCCGCCGGCACGATCGACGCCGCGAAACCGACATTGGCCAGCACGGTCGCCACCAGCGCCTGCTGGAACGTCGCGCCCAGCGAGCTCTGCAGATACGACGGCAGCACCACGAGGAACGTGTAGCCCGCCGCCGCCCAGCCCATGATCCGCCCCGCGCCCAGCGTGATGGCCCGGACCACTTCACGCGGCGGAGGAATCTCCTCGGACCGCTGCGCCACGAACGCCGGCGTCTCGTCCAGCCGCAGCCGCAGCCACAACGCGCCCAGCCCCAGCGGCAACGTCAGCAGGAACGGCAGCCGCCAGCCCCAGGCGCCCAGTTGCTCCTCCGTCAGCACGGTGGCGAGCAGCGCCGCCGCACCCGCTCCGGCCAGCAGCCCCAGGGCCACCGTGAACGACTGCCACGACCCGTACAGCCCGCGCCGGCCCGGCGGGGCGAACTCCGTCATCACCGACACCGCCCCGCCGAACTCCCCACCCGCCGACAGCCCTTGGAGCACCCGCAGGAACGTCAGCAGCCAGGGCGCCAGGGCACCCGCCTGCGCGTACGTCGGCAGCACACCGATCAGCGTCGTCGCCACCGTCATCAGCATGATCACCATGACCAGCACCGGACGCCGTCCGACCCGGTCGCCGAGTCGGCCGAAAAGCGCCGCTCCGACGGGACGGAAGAAGAACGCGAGCGCGAAGGACGCGTACGTCTTCACCAGAGCCTCGGCCTCGCCGCCGCCCTCCGGCGTGAAGAACCGCGCCGCGATGATCGTCGCGAAGTAGCCGTAGACGCCGAACTCGTACCACTCGATGAGATTGCCCACCGACCCCGCGACCAGCGCCCGCCGACCGCGCCGTATGTCCCTTTGTTGCTGAATGAACGTCACCTCCCTTGACTTTGCCCGCCGTTGACCCCAAGGCGGCTGGTGACGGGCCAGGTGCGTCGCCCGGCCGTACCCGGTGTCACCCGTCACGGCAAGAGGTGCCCCGAGGACCCTCCACTCAGGCAATCGGACGGCTACGCTCGACGTCTGTACGTCGTTCGGGCGACTTGGGGAGGTAGCGGGATGACGGAGGTACGGCCCACGGCCGCCGCCTCGGCTTCCCTGTGGGAGCGCGACGAGGAGGTCGCCGCCGTCGTGCGGGCGGTCGACAGCCTGTGCGCGGACCGTTCCTCGTCGGGCGGACTGCGGGTCTTCCGCGGCGAGGCCGGACTCGGCAAGACCGCGCTGCTGGCCGAAACCCGCCGCCTCGCCGAGGCCCGCGGCTGCACGGTCTGGTCGGCGCGCGGCGGCGAGACCCTCAGGTCGGTCCCCTTCAACGTGGTACGGCAGTTGCTGCAGCCGGCCCTGGTGTCGATGCTGCCGGAGGAGGCCCGCGAGTACCTCGGCGACTGGTACGACATCGCCGGCCCCGCCCTCGGCATAGTGGACCCCGGCGACCGGCAGGCCGACCCGCAGGGTGTGTGCGACGGTCTGGTCGCAGCCGTGCGCCGGCTCGCCCGCCGGGACTGGCCGCTGGTGCTGCTGATCGACGACGCCCACTGGGTGGACCAGGAGACCCTGCACTGGCTCGCGGGGCTCGCCGAGCGCCTGGACGAGATGTCCGTCCTGGTCGTCGTCACCCGCCGCCCCGAGGAGGTCTCCGGCGCGAGCGCCCGCCACCTCGACACCGTCGCGGCCGCCGCGGACGGCCCCGTCACGACCCTGAGCGCCCTCACCCCGGACGCCACGGCCGGACTCACCCGCGCCACCCTGGGCCAGCACGCCGACGCCGCGTTCTGCCGCGAGGTCTGGGCCGTCACCGCGGGCAACCCCTACGAGACCGTCGAGCTCCTCGCCAAGGTGCAGGACAGCGAGCTCGAACCGGTCGAGGCCCGGGCCGGCGAACTGCGCGAACTGAACCGCTCGGCCCGCGGCGGCGGTCTCGTCGCCCGCCTGGAGGAACTCGGCATCGACGCGACCAGGTTCGCCTGGGCCGCCGCCATCCTCGGCACCGGCATCTCCATCGACCTGGTCGCCAAGCTCGCCACCCTGCGGCCGGACGACGCCCGCCGCTGCGCCGAACTGCTGCGCACCGCCCGCATCCTCACCGCGCCCGACCCCGCGACCGGCCGCAGCGCCGACGGCGACCTGGAGTTCGTCCACCCGCTGATCGCGACCGCCGTCTACAACTCCATCCCCGACGCCCTGCGCACCGCCATGCACGGCATCGCCGCCCGGATCGTCTCCGACGAGGGACGCGGCGCCGCGGCCGCCGCCCGCCACCTCCTGGAGGTCCACCCGGACGACGACGAGGAACTCGTCGGGCAACTGCGCGAGGCCGCCCGCGAACACCTCGCCGTCGGCGCCCCCGACGCAGCCCGCCGCTGCCTGGAGCGCGCCCTGAAGGAACCGCCCCGGCCCGAGTCCCACCCTCACGTGCTCTACGAACTCGCCGAGGCCACCTTCCTCACCGCGCCCGCCCGCACCATCGGCCATCTGCGGGCCGCGCTCGGCATGCCCGGCCTCGACGGCGACCAGCGGGTGGACGCCGTCTTCCGCCTCTCCCAGGCGCTCCTCCACAACGACCAGCTGGAGGAGGCCGTCCGCACGGTCGAGGCGGAGGCCGCCCGGCTCCGGCCCGGCCCCGCGCGGATGCGGCTGCAGGCCGTGCACTTCATGTGGGAGGGCCTCCACGCAGGCGAGGCCACCTCGCCCGGCCGCTCCCAGCGGCTCGCCGACCTCGCGAGCACCTGCACCGGCCGGGACAACTCCGAACGCGCCCTGCTCATCCTGCGCGGCTTCGACGCCCTCATGCACGGCGAGAACGCCGAGGAGGTCGCCGAGCTGTGCGACCGCGCCCTCGTCAACGGCCGCCTGGCCCCGGGACTCGGCTGGACCGACACCGAGTGGGGCATCGAACTGCTGCTGATGCTGGCCAACGCGTACGGCTTCACCGACCGCCTCGACCGCGCCGAGACCCTCTACAACGAAGCCCTGCGCGCCTACGAGACGGCCGGCTGGAGCGGCGGCCACCTCGCCCTGGCCCACGCCTACGTCGGGATCGGCCACCGCCGGCGGGGCCGCCTGAAAGAGGCGGAGGCATCCCTGCGCGAGTCGTTGCGCCTCGCCGAGCGCGTCGGCCGCGGCCTGCCCCTGTACTGGTCCGCGACCTGCAGCCTGGTCGACACCCTGCTCGCCCGAGGCCATGTCGAGCAGGCCTGGGAGACCGCCGAACGGCACGGCTTCGCCCCGCCCTACCCGTCCACCATCGTCCTGCCCGATCCCCGCTCGGTGCGCGGCCGGCTGCTGCTGGCCGTCGGCCGCACCAAGGAGGGCATCAACGAACTCGAAGCCGCGGAGAAGGCGGCGGCAGCCCGCGGCCACCACAACCCCGTGCTCGTCCCCTGGGCGACCGACCTCGCCCGCGCCCTGCGCACCGAGGACCCGGCCCGGGCCGCCCGGCTCGCCGTCGACGTCCGCCGCCAGGCAGAACGCTTCGGCACGGACACGGCGATAGGGGAAGCCCTGCGCTGCGCCGCCGACCTGGAGACCGGCCAGCGCGCGGTCCGGCTCTACGGCCAGGCCGTCACCTACTTGGAGGCCTCGCCCGGCCAGTACGAGCACGCGGCGGCCCGCATCGAGTTCGGCATCGCCGCCCGCTCGGCGACCGACCTCCGGCGCGGCCTGGACCTGGCGGTCTCGTGCGGGGCCGACGGTCTGGCGGAGCGGGCGCAGGCCGCGCTCAAGGCCGGTGCCGGACCGGCGTAGTTCAGGCGCGCAGCAACTGGTCGGTCACCGCCGCGAGGCGTCTGCGCACCTCGGGGTCGTAGGCCGCCTCGTCCGCCCGCGCGGCTCGGGTGCCGTCGAAGTAGCGGCCCGTGCCGAGGTCCCGGGTGGCCAGCGCGATCACGCCCGGTGCGCCGTCGGCGACCGTGTTCCGGGGCGTGAAGCCGGCCTCGCGGACCATCGCGGTGTCCATGTGGGTCGCGGGGTGCAGCACGTTCACGGCGACGCCGCTGCCGGCGAGCTCCTCGGCCAGGGTGAAGGTGTGGGCGGCGAGCGCGAACTTGCTGCGGCAGTACGCCGACAGGCCGCTGTAGCGGCGGGTGAGCTCCGGATCGGCGAAGTCGAGCGGTTCCTGTCCGGCCGAGCCGACGTTGACGATCCGGGCGGGCGCGTTCGCACGCAGCACCGGCAGCAGGGCGCCGATCAGTGCGATCGGCGCCAGGTAGTTGACCGCCAGCCGCAGCTCGTGCCCGTCGGCGCTCAGCTCACGCCCGGAGCCGGGCGGCCCCGCGCCCAGGCCCGCGTTGTTGATCAGCACGTCCAGTTCGGGATGCGCGTCGCCGACGTGCGCCGCCAGCTCCCGCACCTGCGTCAGCGAGGCGAGATCGGCGACGAACCCCTCCGCGTCGCCCTCGGCACGCAGCTCCTCGGCGAGCCGCCGCGTCCGGCCCTCGTCCCGGCCGTGGGCGAGGACGGTGTGCCCGGCACGGACCAGCTCGAAGGCGAGGTGGCGGCCGAGCCCCGACGTGGCGCCGGTGAGCAGCATCGTGGACATGCCTCCACCGTAGGCACGCGGTGGAGACATGCGCGCGATACGGCCGGGGCTACGACCGGCAGGATCACCCTCCGGCTCTCAGGAGGTGCCGTCCTCTTCCGCCAGCACCCGCTGGGCCGTCGCGAACGCCGAGTTCGCCGCCGGCACCCCGCAGTACACCGCCGTCTGGAGCAGCACCGCGCCGATCTCCTCCGGGGTGAGCCCGTTGCGGCGAGCCGCGCGGACGTGCATGGCCAGCTCGTCGTAGTGGCCGTGCGCGACCAGCGCGGTGAGCGTGATCATGCTGCGCTCGCGGCGCGACAGGGTCGGGTCGGTCCAGATCTCTCCCCAGGCGTAGCGCGAGATGAAGTCCTGGAAGCGGGCCGTGAACGGGGTCTGCCGGGCCTGCGCCCGGTCGACGTGCGTATCGCCGAGCACCTCGCGCCGTACGGCCATGCCCCGGAGGGCCCCCTGACCGAGATGGGCGCGCAGGGCGGTCAGCACCGCCTCCGGGCACTGCGCGGGCGCCAGGTGCGAAGCACCCGGCAGCTCCACGAGCGTCGCGCCCGGCACCGCGTCGGCGATCTCCCGCAGGTGCGCGGGCGGCGTCGCGGGATCCTCGCGGCCGGCGATCAGCAGGGTCGGCACGGCGATCTCCGTCAGCCGGTCCCGCAGGTCGAACGCGGCGAGCGCGTCACAGCAGGCGGCGTACGCGTCCGGGTCGGCGTCCCGGTGGTCCTGCACCAGTCGAGGCACGGTGAAGCCGCCGGCGAACCAGCGCGCGCCGGCGTTCTCCGCCAGCCCGGCCAGCCCCTCCCGTCGCACCAGCGCGGCCCGCTCCTCCCACGGCTTGGAGCCGTTGAAATGGGCCGACGAGCAGATGACGGCGAGCGACGACAGCCGCTCCGGACGGTGCACCGCGAGATGCAGCCCCACGGCCCCGCCCAGCGACACACCCGCGTACGCGAACCGCTCGATGCCGAGCGAGTCGGCGAGCGCCAGCACCTGCGCGGCGAGGTCGTCGACCGTCGCGCCCGCCCCGATGAGACCGGCCGCCGAACCGCCGTGCCCCGGAAGATCCCAGCGCACCACCCGATGGGTGATCGACAGCTCGGGCGCCACCGTGTCCCACAGGGCGTACGACGTGCCGAGCGAGGGGCCGAGCAGCAGCGGGGGAGCGGAGGCAGGCCCTTCGGCATGGTGGTTCAGGAGTTTCAACGTCGCTCCAGAGCACGGTCGGTGAGGGCCCCGGCGGAGCCCGTGTAGTGGGTCGGATCGAGGTCGACGTCCGCCAGCTCCGGTGCCTCGGCGAGGGGTCGCCCCTCGGAGGCCAGGCGGGTGAGGAGCTCCTTGGCGCGGGCGCGGCCCAGCACCGGGGCCAGCTCGGCCGACAGCCGCTCGGAGACGATCAACCCGTGGGTGAGATCCAGGTGTTCGCGCATGGCCTCGGGCCTGACCCGCAGTCCCCGCGCCAGTTCGGCGGCGTCCCGGGCGGCCCCGCCGACCAGCCGCAGGAGGTCCCGCAGCGGCTCCCACTCGGCGTGCCAGGCGCCGGCCGGACGCTCGTCCTCCGCGGCCAGCGCCCCGTACAGCGTGGCCGCGAGCTGCGGTGCCCGCCGTGCGGCGGAGGCGATCAGAGTGGACCGTACGGGATTGGACTTGTGCGGCATGGCGGACGAGCCCCCGCCGCTGCCCTCCACGACCTCGGCGATCTCGGTGCGCGACAGGGTGAGGACGTCCACGGCGAGCTTGCCGAGCGCGCCCGCCGTGAAGGCCAGGCACCCGGCGAGATCGCCGATCGGCGTCCGCAGGGTGTGCCAGGGCAGATCGGGTGCCCGCAGGCCGAGTTGCGCGGCGTACGCCTCCGGCAGCCCTGCCGGATCGCTCGCGCCGTACGCCCCGAAGGCCGCCAGCGTTCCCGCCGCACCGCCGAGTTGAGCGGGCAGCGAGTCCCGGACGGCCTGCATCCGGTCCCGCGCGTCCAGCACCAGCGCCCGCCAACCGGCCGCCTTCAGCCCGAACGTGGTCGGCACGGCGTGCTGGGTGAGCGTCCGCCCCGGCATCGCGGTGTCGCGGTGCTCGGCGGCCAGCAGGGACAGGGCCTGCGCGGTGCGGCCGAGGTCGGCGAGGACCAGGTCGAGAGCCCGCGCGGCGACCAGCATCGTCGCCGTGTCCATGATGTCCTGGCTGGTCGCCCCCCGGTGGACGTAGGGGCCGTACGTCTCGCCCACGGCCTTCGTCAGATCGGCGACCAGGGGAATGACGGGGTTGCCGCCCGCCCGGGCGCGTTCGGCGAGGGACCGTACGTCGAAGGAACCGGCGCCGGCCGCCTCGGTCACGGCCGTCGCCGCCTCTGCCGGGGCGAGCCCCATGGCGGCCTGGGCGCGGGTCAGCGCGGCCTCCGCGTCGAGCAGCGCCCGCAGATACGCGTGGTCGCCGGTGGCGGACGCGGCCGCCGAGCCGGCCCACCCGGGGGCGAGCAGGCCGGTGTCGCCGGGGTGAGCTGTCACTGGAACTCCAGGAAGACCGTTTCGCCTTCGCCCTGAAGGCGGATGTCGAAACGGTACGTGCCGTCCCCCTCCGCCACGGCGATCAGCGTGTCGCGGCGAGCGTCCTCCAGGCCGGACAGCAGCGGATCGGCGGCGAGCACCGCCGCGTCGCCCGGCAGGTAGATCCGGGTGTACAGGTGCACCAGCAGCCCGCGTGCGAAGACGCACACGCTGAGGTACGGGGCGTTCTGCCCGCGCGCACCGGGCCGCAGCGTGCGCGCGTACCAGTGGCCGTTCGCGTCGGTCTGGATGCGTCCCCAGCCCGTGAACTCCACGCCGTTGCGCCCGAGGAAGCCGCCCGAGGCCGGGTCCCGCCGCATGGAGCCGTCGGCCGTCGGCAGGTTGCCGTCGGGGTCCGGGCCCCACAGCTCGATCAGGGCGTCCGGCAGGGGGTTGCCCTCGCCGTCGGTGACGTAGCCGTGCACGGTGACCGTGTCCGGATGCCCGAGGGGCGCGATGTCCTCGCCCCCGCGGAACGGCAGGGCGTGACCGTAGAACGGGCCGACGGTGTGCGAGGGGGTGGGCAGCACGCTGTCCGGCCGGCTGGTGTCGATCTTCGTCATGGCTGGTCAGCGCCCTTCTTCGATCCAGGTGGCCTGCGGGCCGTCCAGCACGATGTCCCAGTGGTAGCCCATCGAGAACTCCGGCACCGACAGGCTGTGGTCGTACGTCGCGACAAGCCGCTGCCGGGCCGCGTCGTCCGTCACGGACTGGATGATCGGGTCGTAGGGGAACAGCGGGTCGCTCGGGAAGTACATCTGCGTCACGAGCCGCTGGGTGAACGCCGAGCCGAAGAGCGAGAAGTGGATGTGCGCCGGCCGCCAGGCGTTGACGTGCTGGCGCCACGGGTACGGGCCCGGCTGGACGGTGGTGAAGCGGTAGCGGCCGTCGTCGTCGGTGAGCGTGCGGCCCACGCCGGTGAAGTTGGGGTCCAGCGGGGCGTCGTGCTGCTCGCGCTGGTGGGCGTAGCGGCCCGCGGAGTTGGCCTGCCAGATCTCCACGAGCTGGCCGCGCACCGGACGGCCGTCGCGGTCCAGCAGCCGTCCGGAGACGGTGATGCGCTCACCGATCGGCTCGCCGTCGTGCTGCCGGGTGAGGTCGTTGTCGATCTCGGTGATGTCCCGCTCCCCGAAGGCCGGGGAGGACAGCTCCACCAGCTCCGGATCCCTGCTGACGTCGATGGTGACCGGCGGCTTCTTGGGATGCCGGAGCACCGAGGACCGGTACGGCGCGTAGTCACGCCGCGGCTGGTGCTCGACGGGCCCTCCGTCGGCGAGCCGCTTCTCGTACGCGGCGCGCTCGGCCGCGATCTCCTGGTCGATGTCGTCCTGAGTGAGAGTCATGGGGGTCCCTGAGGTTCTTGACGGTCGTGCCCCGTCAGGGGCGCGGGGAACTGCGCGACCAGCCACGTGCGGCCCGCAGCCTTGAACGGCGCTAGCGCTCCAGGACAAGGGCGAGCCCTTGCCCCACCCCGATGCACAGTGTGGCGACACCGACTCCGCTGCCACGCCGGGCGAGTTGATGGGCGACCGTCCCGGCCAGCCGTGCCCCGGACGCACCCAGCGGATGCCCCAGGGCGATCGCCCCGCCCTGCGGATTGAGGATCGCGGGATCGAACTCGGGCCATTCGGCCACACATCCCAGCACCTGCGCGGCGAACGCCTCGTTCAGTTCCAGCACGGACAGGTCGTCGAACCCCCTGCCCGCCTTGGCCAACGCCCGGTTGACCGCCTCCACGGGCGCCAGCCCGAAGTAGTGCGGGTCGGTAGCGGAGACACCCGTCGCGCGGACGCGGGCGAGCGGTTCACGGCCCGTCGCCTTCAACCCCTCGTCGTCGACGAGCAGCAGCGCCGCCGCACCGTCGTTCAACGGCGAGGCATTACCCGCCGTCACCGTGCCGCCCTCCTTGCGGAACGACGGCTTCAGTCCGGCCATCGCCGCCAGGGAGGCATCCGGCCGGACGCACTCGTCGGCGGCGAAGACCACCGGCTCGCCCTTGCGCTGCGGAATCGCCACGGACGCCAGCTCACCGTCGAACAGGCCCTCGGCCTGCGCCCGCGCGGCCTTCTCATGGCTGCGCAGCGCGAACTCGTCCTGCTGTTCCCGGCCGATCTTGTGCTTGTCCGCGATGAGTTCGGCCGACTCGCCCAGCGGGATCGTCCACTGCGGCTCCATGCGCGGGTTGACCATCCGCCATCCGAGCGTCGTCGAGTACAGCTCGGTGTGCCCGGCCGGGAAGGGCCTGTCGCTCTTCGGCAGCACGTACGGAGCCCGGGTCATGGACTCGACGCCCCCGGCCAGCGCGATGGACGCGTCGCCGAGCGCGATGGCCCGGGCCGCCTGGATCACGGCCTCCAGGCCGGACGCGCACAGCCGGTTGACCGTCACGCCCGGCACGGACGTGGGCAGACCCGCGAGCAGCGCGGCCATCCGGCCGACGTTGCGGTTCTCCTCACCGGCCCCGTTCGCGTTGCCGAAGTACACGTCCTCGACCCGGGCCGGGTCCAGCTCCGGTGTACGGCCGAGGAGTTCGCGGACGGCATGCGCGGCCAGGTCGTCCGGGCGCACGCTCGCGAGGCCCCCGCCGTAGCGGCCGATCGGCGTGCGGACCGCGTCGACGATGTAGACGTCCTTCACTTCAGGCCCTCCGGCACGGTCAGTTCGGCATCGGTCCTGGCGACGATCTCGTCGGCGGTCACACCCGGCGCGGTCTCGACCAGGACGAGACCGTCGTCGGTGACGTCGAGGACGCCGAGGTCGGTGATGATCCGGTTCACGCATCCCTTGCCGGTCAGCGGCAACGCGCACTCGGTGAGGATCTTCGGCGAGCCGTCCTTGGCGGTGTGCGTCATGACGACGACGACCGTGCGGGCGCCGTGCACCAGGTCCATCGCCCCGCCGATGCCGGTGATCAGCTTGCCGGGGACGGCCCAGTTGGCCAGGTCGCCCCGCTCGGACACCTGCATGGCACCGAGCACGGCGACATCGATGTGCCCGCCCCGGATCATCGAGAACGACAGTGCCGAGTCGAAGAAGGAGGCGCCCGGCAGGACCGTCACCGTCTCCTTCCCGGCGTTGATCAGGTCCGGGTCGACGGCGTCCTCGGTGGGGTAGGGGCCGGTGCCCAGGATGCCGTTCTCCGATTCGAGGACGACCTCGACGCCCTCGGGGAGGAAGTTCGGGATGAGCGTGGGCAGGCCGATGCCGAGGTTGACGTACTGGCCGTCCCGCAGCTCCCGCGCCGCCCGTGCGGCCATCTCCTCGCGCGTCCAGGCCATCAGGACCTCACCGTCCGCTGCTCGATCTTCTTGTCCGCCGCCTGCTCCGGGGTGAGCGCGATCACCCGCTGCACGAAGATGCCCGGCAGGTGCACCGCGTCCGGGTCGATCTCGCCGGGCTCCACCAGCTCCTCCACCTCGGCGATCGTGACCTGCCCGGCCATCGCGGCCAGCGGGTTGAAGTTCCGGGAGGACTTGTTGAAGACCAGGTTGCCGTGCCGGTCGCCCTTCCAGGCCCGGACCAGGGCGAAGTCGGTGCGGATGCCCCGCTCCAGCACGTACTCGGTGCCCTCGAACTCCCGGACCTCCTTCGGCGGCGAGGCGAGCGCGACCCCGCCCTCACCGTCGTAGCGCCAGGGCAGCCCGCCGTCGGCGACCTGGGTGCCGACGCCGGCCGGGGTGTAGAAGGCGGGGATCCCGGCACCGCCGGCCCGCAGCCGCTCGGCCAGCGTGCCCTGCGGGATCAGCTCGACCTCCAGCTCCCCGGCCAGGTACTGCCGGGCGAACTCCTTGTTGGCGCCGATGTAGGAACCCGTGACCCGGGCGATCCGGCCGGCGGCCAGCAGTACCGCGAGGCCCGACTCCATCGCCCCGCAGTTGTTGGAGACCACCGACAGCCCGGCCACGCCACGCTCGTACAGCGCCTCGATCAGCACGTTCGGCACACCGCTCAGCCCGAAACCGCCCACCGCGAGCGACGCGCCGTCCGGCACGTCGGCCACCGCCTCCAGGGCTGTGGCGACCACCTTGTCCATCCGAGAAGCCCCATCTCTTCCGAGCGACCCGACCAAATTAATCAGGGCACTGAGTATTTCTGCGAGCTGTCCCTCACGCTGCCATCGGGACGGTGGGACGTCAAGGCCTCGGCATATCTGCTTACGGTCCTTGGTGCGGACAGCAGACAGCGCCCGGCGCGTTGAGTATTGTTCAGTGCACCGACGAAAACGACCGAGGGGTGCACATGGCGGCCGCGGACCTCACCACCCACCCCGGGCACCTGGCCCGGCGGCTCCAGCAGGCGCACTACCTGCTGTGGAACGCGATGGTCTCCGAGGAGATCACCTCACCCCAGTTCGCGGTCCTCAACGCGCTCGTCGACGAGCCCGGCCTGGACCAGCGCACGGTGGGGGAGCGGGTGGGGCTCGACCGGTCCACCATCGCCGAGGTGATCAGCCGGCTCAGCCGGCGCGGACTGCTCGACAAGGTCCGCGATCCCCAGGACGGCCGCCGCTCCCTGCTGCATCTCACGGACGAGGGGGTGCGCACGCATCGCAAGCTGACCGTGCGCACCGCCCGGATGAACCAGGTGTTCCTCGCCCCGCTGACCGCCGACGAGCGGACGGTGTTCTTCGACCTCATACGGCGGGTCGCGGACGCGGCCGAGGGGCTCCGCAATCCCGAGGAGCCCCTGGTGGCGCCCCACTGACGGACGCGGCCCGCACGGTCCGGTCAGGGCGTCCCGGCGAACACCACCCACACCCGGCCCTTCGCGAAGTTCACCGGCGTGCCGTCGCCGGTGGTGAACGTCGTGCCGTCGGCGGCGTCGTCCCGTGTCCAGTTCACGTCCCAGGCCCGCCCGTCGCGCAGCACCGTCGCCTTCCCCGAACCGACCGTCTCGGTGTACGGCGTGTTGTTGCCGAGGAAGTCCTGGAAGGCGGACTCGCGCACCTTCACGTACTGCACGACGACCGTCTCGGCCGCCATCCGCTCGCCGTCGGCCGTCGTCGCGGGCGTGCCGTCCATGCCGATCAGCCAGCGGTCGCGGGAGTCCGACCAGGTGAAGGTGAAACGGGCCGCCGGGTAGCGCACCGTCCGGGAGGCCGTCGCCGTGCCGCCCTCGGGTGCCGGTCCGTAGCGGAAACCGGTGGTCAGGGCGGCCTGGCCCGGTGCCTCGGGCACGATCCGCTCGGGCCGCAGGTAGAGGTTGTGCGGGGCGGGCCTGCCGGAGCCGCGGAAGTAGGCGTCGGCGGCGTTCTCCGGCGTCTCCGCCCGCAGCGGCGCCTCGTCGATCAGCGGCAGGAGCTTCTTCTGCGCGCCGGAGAAGGCGAGCGTGGGCCGGCCGAACTGGCGCAGCAGCTCCAGATCCGACTCGCGTGCGCTGCGCACCGGCCCGATCGTCTTCGGCAGCCGGGTCGCGTACACCGCCATCAGCCGGCTCAGCCCGCCCTCGACCTGCTCCGCGTAGACCACGTCCGCGGCGTCGACACCCGTGTGCGGACGGGCCGAGGCGGCGTTGTCGATCTTGACGACGAGTGCGGAGGGGCCGGTCGCCGAGGGTGATGCCCCCTGCTCGGACTTCTTCGGTGCTCCCCGTCCGTCGTCGCCCGGACCGCCCCCGCTCGTGCAGCCCGCCGCCAGTGCGGCCGTCACCGTGGCGGCCAGCAGCGCCGCCGTCGTCGCGGCGCGCCGTCCGCGCGCCCCTCGTCCCATGCCCACCGTCGCCACCGCGCCTCATGTCATCGATCTGCCTTGATTGTGCGCTTATCTGAACATCGATGGCCATGGCCGATCGTTCTTGACGGGGAAGTGTCTCCGCCGCGTCCGTCGATCGGCTCAAGGTTCAGCGCGGGGCGTCCGGGTACCCGGAGGTCGCCGCAGACCGACGCGCACGCTGACGGAGGGAGCGCGAGGCGATGAGGGCAGTGACCTGGCAGGGCAAGCGGGACGTGCGGGTGGAGAACGTGCCCGATCCGACGATCCAGGAGCCGACGGACGCGGTCATCCGCATCACCTCCACCGGCCTGTGCGGATCCGACCTGCACCTGTACGAAGTGCTCACCCCGTTCATGACCCCGGGCGACATCCTCGGCCATGAACCCATGGGCATCGTCGAGGAGGTCGGCGCCGGCGTTCCTGACCTGCAGGTGGGGGACCGGGTCGTGGTGCCGTTCCAGATCGCCTGCGGCAACTGCTGGATGTGCCTCACCGGCCTGCCCACCCAGTGCGAGACCACCCAGGTGCAGGGCGAGGGCATGGGTGCCGCCCTGTTCGGCTACACCCGTCTGTACGGCGCGGTGCCGGGCGCCCAGGCCGAGTACCTGCGGGTCCCGCAGGCACAGTTCGGCCCGATCAAGGTCCCCGAGGGCCCGCCCGACGACCGATTCGTCTACCTCTCCGATGTCCTGCCCACCGCCTGGCAGGCGGTCGCCTACGCCGACGTCCCGAAGGGCGGCAGCGTCGCCGTGCTCGGCCTCGGCCCCATCGGCGACATGGCCTGCCGGGTCGCCCAGGTGCAGGGTGCCGGCCAGGTGTTCGGCGTGGACCTGGTCCCGGAGCGGCTGCGCCGGGCGAGGGCACGGGGCGTGGAGACCTTCGACCTGAGGTCCTTCGACGACGAGAAGGAACTCGTCGAAGCGATCCGCGACCAGACCGACGGCCGCGGCCCCGACGCCGTGATCGACGCCGTCGGCACCGAGGCCCACGGCAGCGCGGCCGCGCGCATGGTGCAGAACGCCGCGGCGATCCTGCCCCGCAAGATCGGCGCCCCCATCGCCGAGCGCTTCAGCATCGACCGCCTCGCCGCGCTCCACACCGCCATCGAACTGGTCCGCCGCGGCGGCACCATCTCGCTGTCCGGCGTCTACGGCGGCATGGCGGACCCGCTGCCGCTGCTCACCCTGTTCGACAAGCAGATCCAGATGCGGATGGGCCAGGCCAACGTCCGCCGCTGGAGCGACGACATCATCCCGTACCTGACCGACGAGGACCCCCTCGGCGTCGACGACTTCGCCACCCACCGGGTGCCGCTGTCGGAGGCTCCGCACGCGTACGAGATGTTCCAGCGCAAGCAGGACGGCGCGGTCAAGGTCCTGATGCAGCCCTGATCCAGACGACAGGCCTTAGACGCCGAGGATCTCCGCCAGGTCGTAGCGGACCGGCTCCTGAAGCTGCGCGTATGTGCAGCTCTCGGGGGTGCGGTCCGGGCGCCAGCGGCGGAAACGGGCAGTGTGCCGGAAGCGCTGCCCGTTCTCCATGTGGTCGTACGCCACCTCGGCCACCCGGTCCGGCCTGAGCGGTACCCACGACAGGTCCTTCCGGCCCGACCAGCGGCTCGGCGCCCCCGGCAGCCGGGCCTTCTCGTGGGCGGCCTCCTCGGACCAGGCCGCCCACGGATGCCCCGACACGTCGTCCAGGCGGAGCGGCTCCAGCTCCTCCACGAGCTCGGCGCGCCGCTTCATCGTGAAGGCGGCGGACACCCCCACGTGCTGGAGGGTGCCCCGGTCGTCGTAGAGGCCGAGCAGCAGCGAACCCACGACCGGGCCGCTCTTGTGCAGGCGGTACCCGGCGACCACGACGTCCACCGTCCGCTCGTGCTTGATCTTGAACATGGCGCGCTCGTCCGGCCGGTAGCGCACGGTCAGCGGCTTGGCGATGACACCGTCGAGCCCGGCCCCCTCGTACTCCTCGAACCACTGCCGCGCCACCTCGATGTCGGTGGTCGCGGGCGCCAGGTGCACCGGCGCCCTCACCCCGGACAACTCAGCGCTCAGCCGCTCCCGACGCTCGGTCAGCGGGGCGCCCACCAATGACTCGTCACCCAGCGCGAGCACGTCGAACACGACGAGCGAGGCCGGCGTCCGCTCGGCCAGCATGCGCACCCGCGAGTCCGCCGGATGGATCCGCTCGGTCAGCGCGTCGAAGTCCAGATGCCCCTCCCGCGCGATCACGATCTCCCCGTCCACCACGCACCGCTCGGGCAACCGCTCCCGCACGGCCGTCACAAGCTCGGGAAAGTACCTGGTCAGAGGCTTCCCGGTACGACTGCCCAGCTCGACCTCGTCCCCGTCACGGAACACGATCGCCCGGAACCCGTCCCACTTCGCCTCGTACTGCATGCCCGCGGGGATCGCCGCCACGGACTTGGCGAGCATCGGCAGGACGGGGGGCATCACCGGCAGATCCATGGATCGATTCTGCTCTGATACACCCCGACACGCCCGATATGCGAGGTGTGCGGGCTACGCCTACCGTGGCTCGCATGGGTGACGCGGTGGAGCTGGAGGTCGGCGGGCGGACCGTACGGCTGTCCAGCCCGGACAAGATGTTCTTCCCCGAGCGCGGCTTCACCAAGCTGGACCTCGCCCGCTACTACATCGCCGTCGGCCCCGGCATCCTGCGCGCCCTGCGCGACCGGCCGACCACCCTGGAGCGCTACCCGGAGGGCATGAACGGCGAGAACTTCTTCCAGAAGCGGGCGCCCAAGAACATGCCCGACTGGATCCCGACCGCGCACATCACCTTCCCCAGCGGCCGCAGCGCCGACGAGATGTGCCCCACCGAGGCGGGAGCGGTGGTGTGGGCCGCCCAGTTCGGCACCCTCACCTTCCACCCCTGGCCGGTACGCCGTGACGACGTCGACCACCCGGACGAACTCCGCATCGATCTCGACCCGCAGCCCGGCACCGACTACGACGACGCCGCCCGCGCCGCCCACGAACTCCGGGCGGTGCTCGACGAGTTCGGCGGACTGCGCGGCTTCCCCAAGACGTCGGGCGGTCGGGGGCTGCACGTCTTCGTGCCCATCGAACCGCGCTGGACCTTCACCCAGGTTCGCCGCGCCGCCATCGCCGTCGGCCGGGAGATGGAACGGCGGATGCCCGAGCACGTCACCATCAAGTGGTGGAAGGAGGAGCGGGGGAGACGCATTTTCCTGGACTACAACCAGACGGCACGCGACCGCACGATCGCCTCCGCCTACTCCGTACGCCCCCGCTCGCACGCCCCCGTCTCCGCGCCCCTGCGCTGGGACGAGGTCGGCATCGCGCACCCCCAGGACTTCGACCTCGCGACCATGCCCGCGCGCTTCGCCGAACTCGGCGACGTGCACGCGGACATGGACGACAAGCGCTACTCCCTGGAAGTCCTGCTCGACCTCGCCCGCCGCGACGAACACGACCACGGCCTGGGTGACCTGCCGTACCCGCCCGAGTATCCGAAGATGCCGGGGGAGCCCAGGCGGGTACAGCCGAGCAGGGCCCGCAAGGAGAAGGAACCTCCTACAGCTCCTTGATCCGGATGTCCCGGTACGAGACCACGTCCGTCGTGCCGTGCACCTGGAGCCCGATGTAGCCGGAGGCGAACCGCCGCCCGTCCGTGCCCGGGTCGTCCGAGCGGGGCGGACTGAACTCCTGGCCGCCGGTGTTGTCGAACTCGTTGATCAGCACACCGTTGCGGAACACCGAGTAGTGCTGGCCCTCCACACGGATCTCGTAGTCGTTCCAAGTGCCCTTCTGCGTCACGCCGGCGCCGGCCAGGCCCACGCGGTCGAAGCCGTAGACCGAGCCCGTCTTGTACATGTCGCCGTCGGGCCGGTCGAGCACCTGCACCTCGTGCCCGTACTTGATGGCGACCCACTCCGGACGGGACTCCTCCGGGTGGTCGTGGACCCACGGGAAGCGCACGAACACACCGGAGTTGGCGTTGCCGGTGCCGGGTGCGTCGTCACGCCACTGGAGCTTCAGCGAGAAGTCGCCGTACTTGCGCTGCGGGAACCACAGCATGCCCATGCCCGGCGTCGTGGTGCTGGAGGTGATCGTCCCGTCCGGGTTCAGTCCGAACGAACCGCCGCCCACCTGCTGCCACTTGCCGAAGGACTCCGCCGTGCCGTCGAAGAGCGCACGGTAGCCCTCGGTCTGCCCCGGCTTGCCGATCCCGGACTGCCGGGCCGCCTTCCGGATCGCCTTGGACTCCCGCTGGTCGATCACGCCTTCCTTCAGCAGCGCGCCCAGGACGGAGTCCACGTGCTTGAGGAACAGCGCCTGGGACGTCCACTCCTTCTCGTCCTCGATCAGCTCGCCGATCCTGCAGCGATTGTCGGTGACCCGGTTGCGCACGCCCGAGTCGACCGTGCCGACGATCACCGTCAACCGCTCGTCGTACTCAGGGCAGTTCGGTGCCGGGACCTGCCCGGAGACGACCGTGAAGGTCACCGTGCGCGCCGCGGCGGTGTTGCCCGCCTTGTCCGTCGCCCGGTAGGCCACGGTGTGCGCACCCGCCCGGTCGACCACCACCGGCGCCGAGTACGCCAGATACGGGCCGCCGTCCAGCGAGTACTCGATCCTGTCGACGCCCGACCCGTGCGCGTCGGTCGCGGTGACCGTCACCCGGGCACTGTTGACGTACGCGCCGCTCGCGTTCTTCGTGCCCTCCACTGCCACGCCCGTCACCGGCGGGGTGGTGTCCGCGGGAGGCGCCGCGACGACCGTGAACCGCACGCTCTTCTCGGCCGCCGCGTTGCCCGCCTTGTCGGTGGCGCGGTAGCGGACGGTGTGCGCGCCCACCTCGTGCAGCATCACGGGCGCGGTGTACGGCTGCCAGGCGCCCGAGCCGATCGCGTACTCGATCGTGTTGACCCCGGTACCCGTGTCGGAGGCCGAGACGGTGACCGTCGCCATGTCGATGTACGCACCGTCGGCGTTGCGCTCACCGCTCACCGTCGCCGAGGTCTCCGGGGCGGTGGTGTCGTCCGACTGGGGAGCGACGACCGTGAACGCGGCACTCTTCTCGGCGGACACGTTCCCCGCCTTGTCGAACGCCCGGTAGCGGACCTTGTGGCTGCCGACCTGGTCGACCACGACCGGCGTGGTGTACGGCTGCCAGGCGCCCGCGTCACCGATCGCGTACTCGATCCTCTCGACGCCGGAGCCGCCCTCGTCGGTGGCGTGCAGCGCCACGCTCGCCGAACCGACGTACTCGCCCTGAGCGTTCTGCGTGCCGCTCACGTGCGCCGACGCCTCGGGCGCCGTGGTGTCCTCGCCGGTGCCCTCGGTCACCGTCAGGATGCCCTGCATCTGGCCGTGGCCGGGGATCGTGCAGTGGTAGAAATACCGGCCGGGCGTGAGCGTGACCTGGGCGGTGTGCTTGCCGCCCTGGGCGTCGTTCGGGTTGGCCAGGATGTTGAGCTGCACATCGCTGTTGAACTCGGGATCGCTGGTCACGAACGTCAGCGTGTGCGGCATGCCCATGGTGTTGCCGGTGGCCGTGCTGTTCTCGAACACGATCGTGGCCGTGCCGGCGACCGCCGTCTTCGGTGCCGAGAGGTACTTGTCGATGTCGTTGCCGGCCGTCCAGGTGAGCACCTGGTCGGCGGCCTGTGCCTTCGGCTCGGAGGCCGCGGGCAGCGCCTGCAGCCCCAGCATCATCAACAGGGCGGCCAGCAGGGCGGCCCAGATTCTTCGTTGCCGGATCACTCGGTCCCCCTCGCCAGCTGACCGGCGGCCGGGGTCGGCCCGCCGCCCTTGTAGGTGACCCGCCACAGGGCCGACTTGGAGTCCGAGGTGAAGAAGCCGCGCCCGTAGTCGAGGACGTACAGCGCGCCGTCCGGACCGAACTTCCAGTCCATGAGGTTCTTGATGCCGTCGTTGCCGACCGGCACGATCTTCTTCAGCGACTCCGAGTGCACCGGCAGACCGCCGTCGCCCTGCGTCTTCGGGTCCATGAGCACCGCGTTGCGGGGCTGGTCGGCGTCGTAGAAGTCACCGACGAACCACTTGCCGTCCCAGTACGACGGCCACTTGACGGCACTGTCGGCCGCGACCGTGTCGTAGCGGTAGACCGGCCCGTTCATCGCGGCCTGTCCGCCGCCCTTCAGCCAGGGCAGCCGGTACGTGGCCTCCGCCGGCTTGTACGAGGGGACACCGTTGGCGTCCCGCGGGTAGTCCGGCCCGCCGCCCGAGGGCGAGTACCAGATGTTGTTGCCGGTCACCGGCGGCAGATCGACCAGGCCGTCGTTGTTCGGCGACTCGTTCTTCGGGTGGTCGCAGTCGTACCAGCCCAGCGGCTTGGACGGGTCCGGCAGATTGCGGTCCCGGTAGGGCTGCTTGTTGCCCATGCAGTACGGCCAGCCGCGGTTGCCCGCCTCGGTGATGGCGGCGAACGTGTCGTACTTGGCCGGGCCCCAGGTCGTCGAGGGCGCGCTCGCGTCCGGGCCGACCCAGCCCGCGTAGAGCACGTCGGTCGA
The DNA here is from genome assembly GCF_040638895.1 of Streptomyces sp. NPDC024017. Lineage (NCBI taxonomy): Bacteria > Bacillati > Actinomycetota > Actinomycetes > Kitasatosporales > Streptomycetaceae > Streptomyces > Streptomyces sp. NPDC024017. The sequence goes on from NZ_JBEZYZ010000004.1 coordinate 415,421, forward strand.
CTTGTCGACGGAGATGCGCGCGGGGTTGCGGACGCCCATCACATAGATCTCGCCGCGCGTCTTGCCACCGCCCTCGTCGGGCTCCTTCCCGGTGAAGAGATTGCCCGCGGGGAGCGTGTACGTCCCGTCCGGCTCCGGGTGGATGCGCAGGATCTTGCCGTTGAGGTTGTTCGTGTTGCCGGCGGTGCGGCGTGCGTCAGCGAAGGAGACACCCTTGTAGTTCGGCTCCGGGTTGTTGCCCGAGTAACCGCCGCTGAACCCGCTGGAGTTGTTGTCACCCGTGGCGATGTACAGGTTGCCCTTGGAGTCCCAGGCCATCCCGCCGCCCGCGTGGCAGCAACTGTGGATCTGCACCGGCCACTTCAGCAGCACCTTCTCGCTGCCGAGGTCCAGCTTGTTCGTGGCCCGGTCGAGCGTGAACCGGGAGACCCGCCGCTCGGCCATCCGCGTCTCGCGGTTGATCCGCTCGTGCGGCGTGTAGTGCAGGTACACCCAGCCGTTCTGCGCGAACCCCGGGTCCAGCTCGATGCCGAGCAGTCCCTCCTCGACCTTGACCAGTTCGTCGCCGCCGCCCTTGTTGCCGAAGACGGTGAGCGCACCGGCCAGGGTGACCTGCTTGGTCTTCGGGTCGTAGACGTGGATCTCGCCCTTGCCCTTGCCGATGTCGGGGTTGTTCCAGTCCGTGATCACGGGCTGCGAGGAGTCGGCACCGCCCCGGCCGATGTAGAACACCCGGCCGTCGGGTGCGGTGACCATCCCGTGCGGCTCGCCGATCTGGTCGTTCTGCCCCGGCTGGTTGGGCTTGGTCAGCCGCTCCGCCGCGTAGTTGGCGTTGACGGTGGCCTTGCAGTCGGCCTGTTCCAGACGGGTCGTCCACATCAGCGCACCGCGCAGATGATCGCGGAAGTCGGTCTCGTCGTACGACGACACCGTCCCGCCCATGCCCGTGTAGAAGGAGCGGCCACCGTCGTAGTCCCGGCACCAACTGACCGGGTGGTCCCAGCCGTTGGCGCCCGTGCCCGGCTGGTACGTCGACTCGCGGACCCGGGCCACCGTATGCACGTCACCCGACGGGTTCTTCACCCAGTTCAGCCACTGGTCCGGGCGCTTCCACTGCACCGGCAGATTCCTGGTGGCCGGATGCCCGCGGTCGCCGACCTCGACGGTCGCCCGCTGGACGGCCGTCGGGCTCGACGCGGCCGGACGGGCACCCACCAACCCGGTGAACCAGTCCGAGTACGGCTCCGCGCGCGCCGCGTCATGAATGCCGACGAACCCGCCGCCGGCCTCCATGTAGGCCTCCAGGCCCGCCTCCTGCTCCGCGTCGAGGACATCGCCCCCGCCGGTCAGGAACACGATCGCGTTGAAGCGGCCGAGCCTCGTCTCGTCGGTGAACACCGAGGCGTCATCGGTGGCCTGGACCTTGAAGCGGCGGTTCGCCGGGCCCGAGAGGCCGATGTCCTCGATGGCCTCGATCCCGGCGTTCACGACCGGGGACTCCTCCCCGGCCGCCGCGGAACCGTGGAAGATCAGCACCCGTACGTTCGCGCCGCCCGGCGGCGACTTGATCGACATCGTTGTCAGCGGGGGTTCGGGATAGGGGCGCGCGTTCGCGGCGGGGCCGGACAGCAGCCCGGCGGCCACGACCCCGGCGGCGACGGACGCCGCCCAGACGCGTCTTGACTTGCTCAACCCTCGTAAGTGCATGGGCACCTCCTCGGCCACAGCAACACCGCCAAGGAAGCTAAACCCCTTTGCATGTCTCGCCAATACCTATGACCGGGATGGCACCAACTTTGTCTTGAGTGTGGATAAACGGGAGCGCGGCCGGTACCGTCGCACAGGTTCATCACAGGTACGCCTCCGTAAATGCCTTACCAGGGTGGGGAGTTCCGCATGGACAGACGCAGCTTCAACCGGCGGGTCCTGCTGGGCGGCGCGGCCGTCGCGACATCGTTGTCCGTGGCGCCGGAGGCCGTGAGCGCCGCCGGACCGGTGAAGACGGCGCCCGCCGGGGGCGAGGTGAAGCGCATCAAGCTCTACGCCGAGAAGCTCCCCGACGGGCAGATGGGCTACGGCCTGGAGAAGGGCAAGGCGAGCGTCCCGGGCCCGCTGATCGAACTCAACGAAGGCGACACGCTGCACGTCGAGTTCGAGAACACCATGGACGTGGCCGTGAGCCTGCACGTCCACGGCCTGGACTACGAGATCACCAGCGACGGCACGAAATTGAACCGCAGTCATGTCGAGCCGGGCGGCACCCGCACCTACACCTGGCGCACCCACGCCCCCGGCCGCCGCAAGGACGGCACCTGGCGCTCGGGCAGCGCGGGCTACTGGCACTACCACGACCACGTCGTCGGCACGGAGCACGGGACGCAGGGGCTCCAGAAGGGCCTCTACGGCCCGGTCATCGTCCGCCGCAAGGGCGACGTCCTGCCGGACCGGACGCACACGGTCGTCTTCAACGACATGCGGATCAACAACAAGCCGCCGCACTCCGGGCCGAACTTCGAGGCCACGGTGGGGGATCGCGTCGAGTTCATCGTGATCACGCACGGCGAGTTCTACCACACGTTCCACATGCACGGTCATCGCTGGGCGGACAACCGCACCGGCATGCTGACCGGCCCCGAGGACCCCAGTCAGGTCATCGACAACAAGATCACGGGCCCTGCCGACTCCTTCGGCTTCCAGGTGATCGCGGGCGAGGGCGTCGGCGCCGGCGCCTGGATGTACCACTGCCATGTCCAGAGCCACTCCGACATGGGGATGGTCGGCCTGTTCCTGGTGAAGAAGCCGGACGGGACCATTCCCGGGTACGACCCGCACGAGCACGGGGAGGAGCCGCCGGGCGGCGGCCACGAGCACTGACGGGCGGCTGCTCCCCGGCACACGCGAGAGCGCTCTCACCACGCTGCGTCCCCAGGGCTATCCTGATCCGCAGCCGCAGGTGAGGAGCCCCGAAGTGACCGACACAGCGCCGCGACCCACGCTGGAGGCCGTGGCCGCCCGGGCCGGTGTCTCGCGGGCCACCGTGTCCCGCGTGGTCAACGGTGGGGACGGGGTGCGGGACGTCCTGGTGGAGCGGGTCCGCAAGGCCGTCGACGAGCTCGGGTACGTGCCCAACCAGGCCGCCCGCTCCCTGGTGACCCGGCGGCACGACGCGGTCGCCGTCGTCGTCGCCGAACCGGAGACCCGGGTCTTCGCCGACCCGTTCTTCGCGCTCCAGCTGCGGGGCATCAGCAAGGAGCTCACCGCCCACGACAACCAGCTCGTGCTGCTGCTCACGGAGGGCCGGGACGACCACGCCCGGGTCGGCCGGTACCTCGCCGGCGGACACGTCGACGGCGCCCTCGTCTTCTCCCTGCACCTCGACGACCCGCTGCCGGAGCTGATCCAGCGAGCCGGTGTCCCCACCGTCTTCGGCGGCCGGCCCGGCTGGAGCGGCGACCGGCGCGCAGTGGTCTACGTCGACAGCGACAACCGCGGCGGCGCCCGCGACGCCGTCCGGCACCTGGCCGGCCTCGGCCGCACCCGGATCGCGCACATCACCGGCGCCCTCGACCAGACCTCCGCCGCGGACCGCCTCGACGGCTACCGGGACGTCATGGTGGACGCCGACCCGCGGCTCATCGCCGAGGCCGACTTCACCCCGGCCGGCGGCGAGCGGGCGATGCGCGAGCTCCTCGACCGCTGCCCGGACGTCGACGCGGTGTTCGCCGCCAACGACCTCATGGCCTCCGGGGCACTGCGCGTCCTGCGCGAGTCGGGCCGCCGAATCCCCGACGACGTGGCCGTGATCGGCTTCGACGACATGCAGCCCGTGGCGGAACAGACCGACCCGCCGCTCACGACGGTCCGTCAGGACATAGAGGAAATGGGCCGCCTGATGGCCCGCCTGCTGCTGCGCGGCCTCGACCGGGGCGCCCCGCGGGAGGGCGTCGGGGCGGCGCCGTCGAGCGTGGTGCTGCCGACGACGCTGGTGCGGCGCGGGTCCGCCTAGGTCCTATCGCGAGAGTCCGTGCCGGGTGTTGCGCGGCAGGCGCCGCTTTCGCACCAGGCCCCAGGGGTCTCAGCCCTGCTGCGGTTCGCTGCGGATCACCGCGAAGCGGGCGCCGTACGGGTCGGTGAGTTTGGCGAGGCGGCCGACGGACGGGAGGTGCGTGGCGGGGAGGCGGACCGTGCCGCCGAGTTCCTCGGCCCTCGCGACGATGGCGTCCGGGTCGGCGACCTCGAAGTACGGCAGCCAGTACGCTTCCTCCTCGCCCGGGTCGTCGGCCAGGGGTACGACCCCGCCGAACATGGCGTCCTCGCTCTCCCCGGCGGGGCTGAACGTGGTGTAGATGCCGCCCACGAAGTCCGCGCCGAAGGTCTCCAGACCGAGCACCGAGTGGTAGAAGGCCGCCGCGGCCGGGACGTCCGCCGTGTACAGCTCGACCCAGCACAGCGAGCCGGGCTCCCGGACGACTTCCATACCCTTGTTGCGGCCCGGCTGCCACAAGCCGAAGGGCACCCCGGCCTGGTCGGTGAGGATCGCCATCCGGCCCAGGTCCTGGACGTCCATCGGCTGCACGGTCACCGAGCCGCGCGCCTGCTCGGCCACCCGGGCCGTGGCGTCCGCGTCCGGCGCCTGGAAGTACACCGTCCAGGACGGCGGGCCCTGCTCCGGCGTGGTCTGCATGCCCCCGGCGGCCGTCCTGCCACCGAGCTGGAAGAGGCCGTACCCTCCGACCTCAGGGCCGCCCGGCTGGAACCGCCAGTCGAACAACCCGCCGTAGAAGGCGGCGGCGCCGTCGATGTCGGGGGTGCCGAGATCGATCCAGTTCGGAGCACCGGTGACATAACGGGTGGTGAGCATCGTCGCCCTCCTCGCACAGGGGCCCGTCGTCCGTACTGCCGAGTCTTGCACCGCCCGGCGGCCACCGCCGCCGGAGCGCCGCCGGGGCGTGGTTTTCGGTGTTTCCGCGCGCCGCCGTGCGTCGGCCCGTCCGGCGGGCGACCATCGAGGCGGCCGGGGGCCGTGAACGCGGCGTTGATCCCGCGTTGATCGAACGTTTTTCGCCGCCCGCGACGCTTTCGGTCATGCACATCGACACCATCACCTCGCCCGAACTCGAATGGCAGCAAGAGGCGTTGTGCGCGCAGACGGGGGCGGACTTCTTCTTCCCCGAGCCGGGCAGTTCGGTGCGGGAGGCGAAGCGGATCTGCGGTATGTGCCCGATCCGTGCGGCCTGTCTCGAGTACGCGCTGGACCACGACGAACGTTTCGGCGTCTGGGGCGGTCTTTCGGAGAAGGAGCGGCTGGAGCTGCGGCGGGTGTCGCGGTAGCCGCCCCCCCCGTGGGGGCAGGAGCTTCCCGGGCCCGCGACGTCCGCTGCCACAATCGCACCAGGCCCCGGCCGCTCGTGGCGGCCGGGGCCTGGTGGCCGTGTGTGCGGGTCGGCGTCAGGCGCCGGCCCGGGCGGCCATGCGGGCCTTGCGGGCGGCCAGCTTCTCGTCGAACTTCGAGGCCTCGGAGTCCAGACCGCCCATGTACAGGCCCAGCTCCTCCTGCGCCTTGCGGCCCTCGGGGCCCAGGCCCTCGATCTCCATGATCTTCAGGAAGCGCAGCACGGGCTGGAGCACGTCGTCGTGGTGGATGCGCATGTTGTAGATCTCGCCGATCGCCATCTGCGCGGCGGCCCGCTCGAAGCCGGGCATGCCGTGGCCGGGCATCCGGAAGTTCACGATGACGTCGCGCACCGCCTGCATCGTCAGGTCGGGCGCCAGCTCGAAGGCGGCCTTCAGCAGGTTCCGGTAGAAGACCATGTGCAGGTTCTCGTCGGTGGCGATGCGCGCCAGCATGCGGTCGCAGACGGGGTCCCCGGACTGGTGGCCGGTGTTGCGGTGCGAGACGCGGGTCGCGAGCTCCTGGAAGGCCACGTAGGCGACCGAGTGCAGCATCGAGTGCCGGTTGTCCGACTCGAAGCCCTCGCTCATGTGGGACATCCGGAACTCCTCCAGCTTGTCCGGGTCCACCGCGCGCGAGGTGAGCAGGTAGTCGCGCATCACGATGCCGTGCCGGCCCTCCTCCGCGGTCCAGCGGTGCACCCAGGTACCCCAGGCGCCGTCGCGGCCGAACAGCGAGGCGATCTCGTGGTGGTAGCTGGGCAGATTGTCCTCGGTCAGAAGGTTGACGACGAGCGCGATGCGGCCGATCTCGGTGACCTTGGACTGCTCCTTCTCCCAGGCCTCGCCGTCCTCGAAGACGCCGGGGAAGTTGCGGCCGTCGCTCCACGGCACGTACTCGTGCGGCATCCAGTCCTTGGCGACCTGCAGATGCCGGTTGAGTTCCTTCTCGACCACTTCCTCCAGGGCGTACAGCAGCTGAGCGTCGGTCCAGGCGCCGGCCGGGCTGCCGAGGTGGGGAGTGGTGATCGTCATGGACTCTCCAGGGGGCAAGCGTATGAGCGGTGTGCGGTATACCTACGGCATCGTAGGCTACGTTTCCGTAGGTTACGATGCCGTAGGTTAAGAGCGCTGTAAAGGCCGCTGATCAGCGATGTCGCCCGAATGCGCGTCAGCTCCCCGGAGTCGCAGGTCGACGGGCGGGACGGGGACGTGCGGGTCCGGTCAGGCGTAGAGATCCCGCAGCCGCACCGAGAGGCACGTCACACATCCCTCGAGCTTCTCGAACTCGCTGATGTCCACGACGACCGGTTCGTACCCGAGGTCGGCGAACAGCTCGGCGGTCTTCGGCGCACTCGCCGCCATCAGCAGTTTGGCGCCGCCGAGCAGGACGACGTGTGACCCGGCCTCCTCGGGGACCGGCAGGAAACGCGCGAACAGCGAGGGCGCGTCCATCTTGGGGATGTGCCCGATGACCGTGCCGTCCGGCAGCGCCGTGACCGCCGACTTCAGGTGCAGCACCTTGCTCACCGGTGCGGCGACGACCCGCGCTCCGAGCGGCTCGAACGCGGCGCGCAGCTGCTGGACGCCGGCGGCGTTGGTGCGCCCGCCCCGTCCCACGTAGACGGTGTCGCCGATCTTCAGGACGTCTCCGCCCTCCAGCGTGCCCGGCTCCCAGATCCAGTTCACCGAGCAGCCCAGACCGGCCACGGCCTCCTCGATGCCGGCGGTCTCGTCACGCCGGGACTCGGCGCCCGGGCGGGCGATCAGGGCCACGTTCTTGTACATCACGACCGTGTCCTCGACGAACACCGAGTCCGGGCAGTCGTCGACCGGGTCCACCTCGATGGTCTCCCAGCCGTGCGTGCGCAGGGCCTCCAAGTACGCCTCCCACTGCTCGACGGCGAGGTCGGCGTCGACCTTCTCCCGCTCGATGTGTGTCACCAGCCCTTCGGCGAGGCGCGGGCTGGGGCGGCGGACGAGGGCCTTCTTGCTGGGCACGAGCGTGACTCCGTATCGGATGGGACGTGTCGGGACCGCACCGACAGAGCCTCCGGGATCGACCGGAACCCATCGGGCGTCGGCCGCCATCATGCAGGGCGAACGGGGGAGAGGACAGCCCTGGGGAGCGGCGGAGGGGGGGAGGGGCTGCTCCACCGCCCGCCAGGTACCCCATCCGCCTCCCTTCGAACTCAACCCACCGGCCCGGCCCCCTCCAGCCCCCGCCGCTGCGCCGGCGTCACCGCACCGGCGGCGGTCTCCTCCCGTTCGTCCGCACGCAGGCACTCGATCAGGTAGTCGCCCGTGTCGGGGTCACGGGTCACCCCGTGGGTCTCGCTGCCGAAGCCGGGGAAGTGGCGGTCGAAGGACTCCAGGGCGCCGAGGTACCGCAGGAGCGGGCCGTCTGTCTCTCCGACGCTCTCGCCCGGCATGAGGACCGGGATGCCGGGCGGCGTCACCGTGACCATCGCCGCGGCGACCCGGCCCGGCGCCTCCGTCAGGCGGATCCGTTCCGTGCCGCCGCGGATCAGACGCTGGTAGCACAGCTGGGGCGGGGCGACGGGCTCGGGCAGTTGCTGGAAGGCGGTGTCGAGGAGTTCGACCAGGCGGGCCTCGCGCAGATGGTCGTGCATCTCCTGGCACAGGTCGCGCAGCGTCAGCCCGGCGTAGCGCCGCGGGTGCTCCGCGACCAGCGCGGGCAGCACGCGGTCGAGCGGGGCGTCGCCGTCGTAGAGGTCCTTGAAGTCCATGAGGGCGTCCAGCAGTGTGCCCCACTTGCCCTTGGTGATGCCCATGGAGAACAGCACCAGCGTGGTGTAGCTGTCGGTCTTCTCCACGACGATGCCGCGCGTCGTCAGATAGGCGGTGAGCACCCGGGCCGGGATGCCCTGGTCGGACATCACCCCGGTCGCGCCGAGCCCCGGGCAGGTCAGGGTGACCTTGATCGGGTCGAGCATGCAGTAGCCGTCGGTCAGTCCGGGGAAGCCGTGCCAGTCCGCGTCGGGCGCGAGGTGCCAGCAGGACGGCTCGGTCCGCAGCAGGTCCGCCGGTGCCTCGTCGAAGGGCAGGTGTTGCCCGCTCACGGGGTCCGTCACCTCGTCCGGCTGCCACACCCCGAAGAACCACGGCGGCCGGTCACCCGCGGCCTCGATCCGGCGCCCGATCCGCACCATCTCCTGGCGGAAGCGGACCGCCTCGGTCACCGCCTCGTCGACCAGCCACTGCCCCTGCGGACCGTCCATCATCGCCGTGGCCACGTCCAGCGAGGCGATCATCGGGTACAGCGGCGACGTGGTGCCGTGCATCATCAGCGCCTCGTTGAACCGGTCGTGTTCCACCGGCGCCCGCGGCGCGGGCCTGACGTGCACCATGGCGCCCTGCGACAGGGCCGCCAGCAGTTTGTGGGTGGACTGCGTCGCGAAGACCGTCGGCCGGTCGGGGCCGGGGAAGGCCTCCTCGTCCACCGACATGCCGTAACGCCCGGCGTAGAGCGGATGGAAGCGGGCGTACGCGAACCACGCCTCGTCGAAGTGCAGCCGGGGCGTCCCGGCGGCGAAAGCCCGGGCCGCCGCCACCGCGTCGTAACACAGCCCGTCGTACGTCGAGTTGGTGAACACCGCGTACTGGGCGCGCGACGAGACGGCGTCCGCGGTCAGCGGATTCGCGGCGATCCGCGCCGCCACCGAATCCGCCGCGATCTCGGCCGGCGGCAGGGGTCCGGCGAGGCCGTAGCCGTTACGGGTGGGGATCAGGTACACCGGTCGCGCGCCGGAGACGACCAGGCCGTGCAGAACGGACTTGTGGCAGTTGCGGTCCACCAGGGCGATCTCGTCGCGGGTCACGCTGAAGTGGCCGACCAGGCGGTTGCAGGTGGAGTCGCCGTGCAGCACGAAGTACGTGTGGTCGGAGCCGAAGACCCGCGCGGCGTTGCGCTCCGCCTCGCCGATCGGCCCGGTGTGCTCGAACAGCGAGCCGAGCTCCTCCACCGAGATCGACAGGTCGCTGCGCAGCAGCCGCTCCCCGAAGTACTCGTGGAACGCCCGGCCCACGGGCGACTTGAGGAAGGCGACACCCCCGGAGTGGGCGGGGGTGTGCCACGAGTACTCGTGCGCGTCGTCGAAGCGCCGCAGGGCCTTGAAGAACGGCGGGAGCAGCGCGTCCTGGTAGGCGCGCGCGGCGGTGGTGATCCGCCCGGCGATGAACGCCGGCGTGTCCTCCAGCGGCCACATATAGCCCACCACCGACTGCGACACCCACAGCGGCAGCTCGCGCAGCCCTTCGTCCGCCATGACCAGGAACACCGGCAGGTTCTGGAAGCGGCGGCCGATCCGGCGCAGCACCGTCGCACCGCCCGGTCCGTCTCCTGCTCCGGGCGGGAGGTCCCAGGCGACCACCGCCGCGGCCAGCCCGGCCTCGGTCCTGAGCACCGCCTCGGCGTCGGCGACGCTCACCACCCACCGGACCTGTAAGCCGCGCGCCCGGATCCCCTCGGCGATGCGCGTCAACTGCCCTGCGGTGGCGCCCCCGTCCTCCGGATGTTCCGCCACCGCCACCAGAACCGTGCCGTCGGTCATGCCGTCCCCCTCCCCGGTGGCCCGCGCCACCCCCTTCCAGTGTTGGCGGGCCCCGCACGCATGATCGGTCGGCGGCGGCCCAAACCACCCCATCGGTTCAATGAGCGGATCGCGCTTTGACGTCGGGACACCCCCGGCTCACGGGCGGTGCCGCACCGCCCGCCGCAGGTGCTCGCCGGTGAACGACCCCTGCGCGTCGAGGAGTTGTCGAGGCGTCCCCTCGAAGACGATCTCGCCGCCGTCCCGGCCGCCGTCCGGGCCGAGGTCGATCACCCAGTCGGCCCGGGCGATCACGTCGAGGTTGTGTTCGACGACGACGACCGTGTTGCCCGAGTCGACCAGTCGGTCCAGCAGGGCGACGAGCCCCTCCACATCCGCCATGTGCAGGCCGGTCGTCGGTTCGTCGAGCACGTAGACCGCGCCCGTCCGGTGCAGTCGCGTGGCCAGCTTGATGCGCTGCCGCTCGCCGCCGGAGAGCGTGGACAGAGGCTGCCCCAGCGTCAGATAGGTGAGGCCGACGTCCCGCAGGGCGCGCAGCCGGCGCCGTACGCCCGTGTCGTCGAAGAAGCCGAGCGCCTGTTCGGCCGTCATCTCCAGGACGTCCGCGATGGAACTGCCCTTCACCGTGAGCCGCAGCACCTCCTCCTTGAAGCGCCGCCCCTCGCAGACGTGGCAGGTCGTCGTCACCGGGTCCATGAAGGCGAGGTCGGTGTAGATGATGCCCCGGCCCTCGCAGGTGCCGCAGGCCCCGGCCGAGTTGAAGCTGAAGAAGCCCGCCTCGGCCCCCGTCTCACGGGCGAAGATCTTCCGGACCGTGTCCATGATCCCCAGGTACGTCGCCGGGGTGGAGCGGCCCGAGATGCCGATCGACGACTGGTCGACGACCACGGCCTCGTCGTGGGCTGCGGTGAACTCCCCGGCCAGGGTGCTCTTTCCGGACCCGGCGACCCCGGTCACCGCGGTGAGCACACCGGCCGGGAACCGTACGGTCACGTCCCGCAGGTTGTGCCGGTCGGCGCCCTTGACCCACAGCTCGCCGGTGGGCTCCCGCACCTCGTCCTTGACCGCCGTCCGGGTGCGCAGGCAGCGCCCGGTGAGCGTGCCGGACACGGCCAGCTGCTCCGGCGTCCCCTCGAACACCACCGTGCCGCCCCCGGCACCGGCGCCCGGCCCCATGTCGACGACGTGGTCGGCCAGCGCGATGACGTCCGGGTCGTGCTCGACCACCAGCACGGTGTTGCCCTTGTCGCGCAGCCGCAGCAGCAGGTCGCCGAGGCGGCCCACGTCCCGCGGGTGCAGGCCGACGCTCGGCTCGTCGAAGATGTACGTCATGCCGGTCAGGCTGGAGCCGAGGTGCCGCACCGTCTTCAGCCGCTGCCCCTCCCCGCCGCTGAGCGTGGCCGTCTCCCGGTCGAGGCTGAGATAGCCGAGGCCGATCGCCTCGATGCGCTCCAGCGCGGCCACGGCGGCCCCCGCGATCGGCCCGGCCACCGGGTCGTCGATCTCCTTCAGTACGGTGATCAGGTCCGTGACCTGCATGCGGGTGCAGTCGGCGATCGACCGGCCGTTGATCCGGGTCGCGAGCGCCGCCGCGTTCAGACGTGCTCCACGACAGTCCGGGCAGGGGCCCTCCACCAGGAACGCGCGGACCAGGTCCCGGGTCTTCTGGCTCATGGCCGACAGGTCCCGCTTCAGGTACAGCCGCTCGAAGCGGACGGCCAGCCCCTCGTACTCGGTGGTCCAGGTGCCGCCGGTGCCGCCGGTGCCGCTGACGGTGACCTTGCTGCCGGGCCGCCCGCGCATCAGGAACTCCCGCTCGGCGGCCGTGAACCGCCCCACCGGCTTGTGCGGGTCGAGATCGGCGCTGTTCGTGTACGCCTGCCCCTGCCAGGTGCCGGCGGCGAACGGCGGGAAGCGGACCGCTCCGTCCGCGAGGGAGCGGCCCGGGTCCAGAATGCGGTCCCAGTCGGGCCGTACCGTCCGGCCGAGGCCGTCGCACTCGGGGCACATGCCCGACGGGTCGTTGAACGAGTACGCCGTCGCCGGTCCGGCGCTCGGGGTGCCGTGCCGGGAGAACAGCACCCGGATCACCGAATAGACGTCCGTCATGGTGCCGACGGTCGACCGGGAGTGGCCGCCGACCTGCCGCTGGTCCACGACGATCGCGGGGGTGAGGTCCTCCAGGCCGTCCGCGTGCGGCCGCTCGAACTTGGGCAGCCGGTTGCGGACGAACCATGGATACGTCTCGTTCAGCTGGCGCTGCGACTCCACCGCGATCGTGTCGAAGACGACGGACGACTTCCCCGAGCCCGAAACGCCGGTGAACACGGTCAGCCGGCCCTTCGGGATGCGCAGGGTGACGTCCTTGAGGTTGTTCTCGCGTGCTCCGGTCAGGGTGATGGCATCGTGTGCGAAGTCGGTCATGCCACCGACGCTAGGAGGAAAACCCGACAGCCTCTGGCGTGATTTCCCTCAGTTTCCCCTCCTCCAGCAGCAGCCAGCGCGTGATGCCGATCGACTCCAGGAACGGCAGGTCGTGGCTGGCCACGACCAGCGCCCCCTCGTACGACTCCAGGGCCGTGGTGAGCTGGCGGACGCTCGCCATGTCGAGGTTGTTGGTCGGCTCGTCCAGCATGAGCAGCTGCGGCGCGGGCTCGGCCAGCATCAGCGCGGCCAGGGCGGCCCGGAAGCGTTCGCCGCCGGACAGCGTCGCCGCCTTCTGGTCGGCGCGGGCGCCCCGGAACAGGAAGCGCGCCAGCCGCGCCCGGATCCGGTTGTTGGTGGCGCCCGGCGCGAACCGGGCCACGTTCTCGGCGACGGACAGCTCCGCGTCGAGGACGTCGAGCCGCTGCGGCAGGAACCGCAGCGGGACGTGCGTCGTCACCTCGCCCGACTCCGGGGCGAGCTCCCCGGTGATCGTGCGCAGCAGCGTGGTCTTGCCCGCGCCGTTGCGCCCGATCAGCGCGACACGCTCGGGTCCGCGCAGTTCGAAACCGCCCTGCACGCGGCCGCCGTACCGGAGCCCCAGGTCCTGCAGGGTGAGGACGGTACGCCCCGGCGGCACGGCCGTGTACGGCAGGTCGACGCGGATCTCGTCGTCGTCCCGTACGGCCTCCACCGCCTCGTCGAGCCGCTCCCTGGCCTCGGCGAGCTTCTCCTCGTGCATGATGCGGTGCTTTCCCGCGGACTCCTGCGCCGCGCGCTTGCGCGCCCCCATGACGATCTTCGGCTCGCGCTTCTGGTCCCACATCTTCTGCCCGTACCGCTTGCGGCGGGCCAGCTTGACCTGGGCGTCGGCCAGTTCGCGCTTCTGCTTGCGGAAGTCGGACTCGGCGACGCGCACCATGCGCTCGGCCGCCTCCTGCTCGATCTCCAGTGCCTCCTCGTAGTCGGAGAAGTTGCCGCCGTACCAGGTGATCTCGCCGGAGCGCAGATCGGCGATCTGGTCGACCAGGTCCAGCAGTTCACGGTCGTGGCTGACGACGACCATCACGCCCGGCCAGGACTGGACGGCCGTGTACAGCCGCCTGCGGGCGTACAGGTCGAGGTTGTTGGTCGGCTCGTCCAGCAGCAGCACGTCGGGCCGCCGCAGCAGCAGTGCGGCCAGCCGCAGCAGGACCGACTCGCCGCCCGAGACCTCGCCGAGGGTGCGGTCCAAGTCGACGTGCCCGAGGCCGAGTTCGCCCAGGGTGGCGAGGGCGCGCTCCTCGACGTCCCAGTCGTCGCCGACGGTCTCGAAGTGCGCCTCGGAGACGTCACCGGCCTCGATGGCGTGCAGGGCGGCGCGCCGTTCGGCGATGCCGAGGGTCTCGTCGACGCGCAGGGTGGTGTCGAGCGTGACGTTCTGCGGGAGGTAGCCGACCTCGCCGGCCACGCGGACGGTGCCGTCGGCCGGTGCGAGTTCACCGGCGATCAGCTTCAACAGGGTTGATTTTCCCGACCCGTTGACGCCGACCAGGCCGGTCCGGCCAGGGCCGAACGCGACGTCCAGGCCCTCGAAGACGGGGGTGCCGTCGGGCCAGGTGAACGAGAGGGACGTAACGGTGATGGAAGTAGACATAAGGGCCTCATTCGCGGTTGCTTGAAGCGGTCAGGGGCAAACGCGTGTCGAGACACCTGCGACCAGGGGAGGAGGCTCCATGGGCACGTCGCGGACATGAAAAATGCCCTGCACCGGAGGACGGCTCGAACGCCGAGGTCGCACGCAGCGCACACCAGAGGGGTGTGACGCGGTGTCTCAGGACCTCAGACGAGCAACGTCCTTCTCCAATCGGCGGCAACAGGACGCTTCAGACCGTACGAGGGCGCTGTGAGCCTGTCAACGGATTAACGTGGAACTCGATCTTCCTGCCCTGAGGAGGCCTCCGTGCCGCACGGCCCGCTCTCGCTGCCGGCCCGGCTCTGCCTGCTGGCCTGGGACGCCGGGCGACCGGCGGCCGGCGGCAGCGCCCACCGGCCCGGCCTGGTGCGGGCCGGCGCCCTCGTCGAGCTGGCGCGGCGCGGGCTGCTCACCGACGAGGGGGGCATCGCCACGCCGGTCGACCTGGATGCGAGCACGGGTGACGCGGTCCTCGACGGGCTGCTCGAACTCGTCCGAGAGTCGTGCCCGCACCCCTGGCGCACGTGGGTGACGCTGCGGACGCGGGTGACCTTCGACGCCGTGCGGGAGCAACTGGTGGCCGAGGGCTGTCTCCGGGCGGAGAAGAGACGGGTCCTCGGCGTGTTCCCGTCCGTGGAGTACGCGCTGGAGCGTGTGGCTGTCGTGGACGCGCTGCGGGAGGAGACACGGCAGATCCTCCGCGGGCCGCTGCCGGTCGCCGAGCTCTCGGAGCGGGACGCCGCCCTCGGCGCCCTCGCCGCCGCGGTGGGCCTCCTCGGCACCGGCACTCCCGACCAGCGCGCCGAGGAGCTGACCGAACGGGCCGGAACGTCGACGCCCGGCCTGGGGAGAATCATGCGCGAGGTGAACGCGGCGCTGACGGCGGGGCGCGCGGCGGCGACCTCGCCCTGACACCGGTCAAAGCCGACTGCGCCGGCAGCGCTACGACATCACGGCCGGCCTCGACGCTGCCCACGGAGGCGACGAAGCCCGCCCCGACCGGCCACTGCCCCGGCCCACCGATCACCGTGGACCGGCCACTGCCCCGACCCACCGATCACTGCCGACTGGTCACCGCCCCGGGCCCACCGGCCACCGCCGACCGACCACCGCCCCGCCCAACCACCCCGTCGCATTCCTGCCAGACCCACCCCCGCCCGGCTGGTTCAGTTGCTCGCATGACGAAGCAGAGCGACCGTGCAAGAGCCTTCCGCGACCTCCACATCCCCGGGACCCCGCTCGTCCTGCCCAACGCATGGGACGCCGTCAGTGCGCGGCTCGTCGAGGACGCGGGTGCCGCCGCCGTGGCGACGACCAGTGCCGGGCTCGTCTGGGCGCTGGGGGTGCCGGACGGCGAGCGGGTGGACCGGGACGCGGCGCTCGCTGCCGTCGCCAGGATCGCCGAGGCCGTGACCGTCCCCGTGACCACGGACATCGAGAGCGGTTACGCCGCGGACGCCGCGGGTGTGGGCGACACCGTCCGGGCGGTCCTGGCCGCGGGGGCGGTGGGGGTGAACATCGAGGACGCGCTGCACGACGCGGGAGCGAGCGGTCCGCTGCGGGACGTCGCCGAGCAGGCCGAGCGGATCGCCGCCGCACGCGAGGCGGCCGACGCGGCGGGTGTGCCGCTGTTCGTCAACGCCCGGATCGACACCTTCCTGAGCGGCGCGGGGGGAGTGGACCTCACCCTGGAGCGGGCCGCCGCCTTCCGTGCCGCCGGCGCCGACGGGATCTTCGTCCCCGGGGCCGTCGACCCGGGGACGGTGAAGGAACTCGTGGGCGGCGTCGACGGGCCGCTGAACGTCATGGCAGGCCCCGGCGCACCCCCGGTCGCCGACCTGGCCGCCCTGGGCGTCGCCCGCGTCAGCGTCGGCTCGGGCATCGCCCAGGCCGCCCACGCCCTGGTCCGCCGGGCCGCCCGGGAGCTGCTGGAGCGGGGGACCTACGGGTCACTGACGGACGCGCTCGACCACGGCGAGGTCAACGCCCTCCTGGAACGGACCCGTTAGCTCAGCACGCGTCCCGCATCAGCTCGGCGAGACCGTGGTCCAGATCCAGCTGAAGGTGCTCCAGACCGACGGGCACGAGTTCGCTCGTGGCCTCGAGGAACCGGCGGATCTCGCTCGAGCGGACGTGGACCACGGCGGTGCCCTCGGGGGCGTGGAACTCCAGGACCGTGCGGTCGTAGCCGTAGGGCCGCACGCGCACGTCGCCGTGCCCCTCGGCGCTCTTCTGGCCCGCGGCGAGCAGCTCGCGGGAGAAGGTCCAGCAGACCTCGACGCCCTCCAGCGTGGCCGGGGCGGGGAAGGTCATGCGGACGGCGAAAGGGTCACGCCGGTCGTAGTGCAGCGTCGCGGGAATGCTCGGCATACGCGGCGCGGCGGCGACGAGGCGGGCCTCCACGGGCTGCTCGATGACGATGGACAACGCCTTGCTCCCTTGTGACGGCTGGACGGACACTTCCGGGCGGATGAGGCCGGGCATTGGAAGAGACGACGGAATCAGCCAATCCGTGCACACGAAATGCGAGTGACCTCTGTCACCGCGTTCATGCACCAGAGTGACGTGACTCTCCTCGTGTGCCCCCAAGGGCACTTGTGGCGCCCGCCGCACCACCCGGAGCGCCCGCGAGGCCATCTGGACGGCACCCGGGCGGTGGGCTAGCTTCCCCGCCATGAGGCGCATGGGGAGCACGCGACGGACGGGACGAACACGGGGCAGGGCGACCGCGCTGGCGGCCTGCGCGGCGGCACTGGCAGCCCTGACCGCGGTACCGGCACAGGCGCACGAACCGGGGCAGCGGGTGCCGCACTGGGAAGTCAAGGACACCGGCGCCCCGGAGGCACGCTTCCGGGGCCTCGCCGCCGTCAGCCGGAACACCGCCTGGGTCGCCGGTACCGGCGGCACCGTCCTGCGCACCACCGACGGCGGGGCGAACTGGCGGAACGTCTCACCGCCGGGCGCGGGGGAGTTGCAGTTCCGGGACGTCGAGGCGTTCGACGCACGCCGGGCCGTGGTCCTGGCCATCGGCGAGGGCGAGGCGTCCCGCGTCTACCGCACCGACGACGGCGGAGCGACCTGGACCGAGTCCTTCCACAACACCGACACCAAGGCGTTCTACGACTGCCTCGCCTTCTTCGACCACCGCCACGGTCTCGCGATGAGCGACCCGGTGGACGGCAGGTTCCGCATCCTGTCGACCGGCGACGGCGGCCGTACCTGGAAGGTGCTGCCGGACAAGGGCATGCCGGCCGCGCAGGAGGGCGAGGCCGGGTTCGCGGCGAGCGGCCAGTGCCTGGTGACGTCCGGGTCGAAGGACGTCTGGCTCGCCACCGGCGGGGCGGCACGCGCGCGGGTGCTGCACTCCGCCGACCGGGGACTCACCTGGACGGCCACCGACACGGCCCTCCCGGCGGGCGATCCGGCCCGCGGCGTCTTCGCCCTCGCCTTCCGCGACCGCACCCGGGGTCTCGCCGTGGGCGGCGACTTCCGCCCCGACCAGCCCTCACCGCGCGCCGCCGCACGCACCTCCGACGGGGGCCGCACCTGGCGCCCGGCCGCCGCACCCCCGCCCGCCTACCGTTCCGGCGTCGCCTGGCTCCCGCACAGCCGCACCGCCGCCCTGGCCGTCGGACCCACCGGCACCGACCTCACCACGGACGCCGGCCGGACCTGGCGGACCGTCGACACGGGCTCCTACGACACCGTCGACTGCACCCCGGACCACGGGTGCTGGGCCGCCGGCGAGAAGGGCCGGGTTGCCCGTCTGGAGCACTGAGCATGCGGCATGCGCTGATCCTCGGCAGTGTGGGTACTCGTTCACTGATCGTGAAAGGAAGTGAGCGAGAATGCCACGCGGTTCGAGCTCCAAGCGGGAGCGCCAGTACGAGCACATCAAGGAAAGTGCGAAGGACCGGGGCGAGAGCACCGGCCGTGCCAAGGAGATCGCCGCGCGGACGGTGAACAAGGAACGCGCCCGCTCCGGCGAGTCGAAGACCGCCAGCCGCACCTCCACCCAGGACATGTCCTCCGGCAAGCGGGGCGGTCAGCGGTCCGGGCAGGGCTCCCAGGGGCCCACCTACGACCAGCTGTACCAGGAGGCCAAGCGCAAGGGCGTCGAGGGCCGTTCCAGCATGAACAAGAGCCAGCTGCAGCGCGCACTGGGCAAGTGAGGCGGATGCCTCAGAGGGTCTCCCGGTAGGTCTCCAGCGCGGGCGCCGTCTTCGTCGCCGTGAACTCGGTGACGCGGTACGCGCACACGCCCGCGGTGACGAACGGGTCCTCCGCGGTGATCTCCTCGATCCGCGCGCGATCCCCCGCGACGGCGATGATCACCCCGCCGTCGCGGGGGTTCTTGCGTCCGGACGCGAGGAAGACGCCCCGCTCGTACTGCTCGTCGAGCCACGCCACATGCGCCGGCAGCACGGCGTCGACGGCTTCCAGCGGGGCGGTGTACGTCAGCTCCAGCACGAACATGACCGGGAGCCTACCCCCGGGCATCCGCCCGGCCGCCGGGGAGCCCGTAGGCTCAGGCCACCATGACGACCGTACGCATTCCCGAGGACTGGCCCACCACCGAGGAGCAGGCCCGCGCCGTCCAGGACGCCCTGCGCGAGCGGGTGATCCGCGACGAGCCGGGCCCGCCGCCCGGGACCGGCCGTGTGACAGGTGTCGACGTCGCCTACGACGACGAACGGGACGTCGTCGCGGCGGCCGCGGTCGTCCTGGACGCGGCGAGCCTCGAAGTCGTCGCCGAGGCCACCGCGGTGGGCCGGATCTCCTTCCCTTACGTACCCGGGCTGCTCGCCTTCCGCGAGATCCCCACGGTCCTGGCCGCCCTCGACGCCCTCCCGTGCGGCCCCGGCCTGGTCGTCTGCGACGGCTACGGTCTCGCCCACCCCCGCCGGTTCGGCCTCGCCAGCCACCTCGGCGTCCTGACCGGCCTGCCCACGATCGGCGTCGCGAAGAACCCGTTCACCTTCACCCACGACGACCCGGACGCCCCGCGCGGCAGCACCTCCGCGCTGCTCGCCGGCTCCGAGGAGGTCGGCCGGGCCCTGCGCACGCGCGACGGGGTCAAGCCGGTCTTCGTCTCCGTCGGCCACCGGGTGTCGCTGGACAACGCCTGCGCGCACACCCTCGCGCTGACCCCCGCCTACCGCCTCCCGGAGACCACGCGCAGAGCGGACGCGCTGTGCCGCGAGGCACTTCGGGAGACCTACTCGGCCTGACCGTCCACCCGCCAGCGGCCCACCTCGCGGTACTCCGAGTCGTAGATCGCCGATTCGTCCCCGGGGGCGAGCGCGTAGTGACGCAGACTGCCGGCCCAGTACCTCAGGATCCGGCCCAGTTCGCCCGCCGGGTCCTCCGCCAACGCCGCGTCGTCCAGGGAAACTTCCAGGAGGAATCTCATGCCTTCAAGGGTTTCATTGAACTCCTCGTTGGCACTTTTCGAGCGGTCACCGGGGGCGGATCGCTGAAAGTCTCAAGCCGGGCCGGAAGAGGGCGGGCGGGGCGGTCGGCCGGATCTGAGTACCGCCTCTGAGTACCAGTACGGATGCCCCGCCGGCGCCCCCGTCGGCAGGCTGGGGCGCATGACAACGCACCGCGCCCCCAAGCCTGTTTCCGGCCCGACCCAGACCGTCGAGCGGGCCGTCACCATAGGGCTGATCCTCGCCGTGCTGGCCGGGCTCGGCTGGATCGCCGGGATGATCTACACCATCGCCGAGTGGCCGCTGTAGGACCGTCAGCGGGCCGACGCGACGCGGAAACGGATGCCCGCCGCGCGCAGCCGGTCGATCAGCGCGTTGCCCATCGCCACCGCCGTGGTGACCTGACCCGCCGTCTTCGGAAGGTCGTCGAAGGCCAGGCAGAGCGCGGACTCGGCCAACATCTTGGCCGTCTCGTCGTAGCCGGGATCGCCGCCCGAGACCTCCGTGTACACCCGCTTGCCGCCGCCTTCGCCCACGAAGCGCACGGAGAACCAGCTCTTCGCCCGCTTCTGCGGGCTCGGCCCGTCCCCGGGCTTGAGCCGGTCCGACAGCCAGCGCCGCGCGGGCGGCACCTGGGCCGCCGCGACCAGCGCCCCGACCGCCGCGACCCCGCCCACAGCGACCGGCAGATGCCGGACGGCCGCGTACTGCCGGTAGCGGAAGTCGGGCCCGTAGCGGTCGAGAGCCGACGCCGAGCGCCGCACGATCTGCGGGTCGATCGTCGGCATCGGCAGTGCCCACGCGCCGACCTCCTTGGCGAACCGCGGACCGCCCACCGGCGCCGACGTCCGCCGGCCCACCAGCCGTGGCTCGTGCCGCCGCCGGTCCCGCGCGGCCGCCGCCATCTCCCGATGCCGCGCGAACTGGTTGAGCGCGGAGGCGAAGGTCCCGCCCGAGAAGGCCGCGTCGGCGGTGACGAAGCCCTCCACGGTCAGCGGCACGTCCTCGGGCAGCTGCTGCACGGTGAAGTACACACCCAGGTCGTGCGGGATCGAGTCGAACCCGGCGGCGTGCACCAGCCGCGCCCCGGTCTCCCGCGCGCGGGCGTCGTGCCGGATGTACATCAGGTCCACGAACTCGGGCTCGCCGCACAGGTCGAGGTAGTCGGTCCCGGCGTCCGCGCAAGCGGCGACGAGTTCCTCGCCGTACGTCACGTACGGGCCGACGGTCGTGGCGACCACGCGCGCGTGCCCGGCGAGGTCGCGCAGCGAGGCCGGGTCGGAGACGTCCGCCTGCAGCACCCCCACCTCGGCGCCGGCGGGGAGCCGCTCCCGCAGCCGCTCCAGCTTCTCGGCGTTGCGGCCCGCGATCGCCCAGCGCAGCTCCTCGGGCGCGTGGGCGGCCAGATACTCCGCGGTGAGCACCCCGGCGAAACTGGTCGCTCCGAAGAGCACGATGTCGTACGGACGGTCCGTCCTGCTTTGCCTGCTCATGACACCCCTCGGTCGTGCAGCCCGTGCCGCTGTCGGTGGCCGAGGCTAGCGTGAGGAGTGCGGAGCCCGACGACGAGCCCGGAGGACGACGATGGCCGTGCCCAGGAATGCCCTGAAGAAGTGGGAGAAAGTGCGCGCGTTCGCACTGGGGCTGCCGGATGCCGTCGAGGAGTTCCCCTGGGGCGAGTCCGTCGCGAAGGTCAACAAGAAGGTGTTCGTGTTCCTCGGCGTCCAGGACGGCAGTTACCCCATGGGGGTGACGGTGAAGCTCAAGGACGAGACGGCGCACGCGCACGCGCTGGCCTGTCCCGGCGCCGAGCCCGCCGGCTACGGCCTGGGCAAGGCGGGCTGGGTGAGCATCCCCCTGGAGCAGCAAGGTGCCCCGGCCGCGGAGGTGCTCTGCGACTGGGTGGAGGAGAGCTACCGGGTGATCGCCCCGAAGCGGCTGATAGTCGAGCTGGACGGAAGCTGACCTCGTCCGGCAGATTGCTAAGCGCTTGCTCGTTCAGGTCTTGTGCCGAGTGGAACGCGTTCTTAGCATCACTGGTGTTACATCAGTTGTGTCACAGCATGGGGGCTGGATGACCACGGCAAGGACGCCGGCACACGGGCCGCTCACCGGCGTGCGCGTCGTCGAGCTGGCCGGCATCGGGCCCGGCCCGTTCGCCGCCATGCTCCTGGCCGACCTCGGGGCCGACGTCGTGCGGGTCGACCGGCCGGGCGGCCCCGGACTCGCGATCGACCCGGCCTGCGACGTCACCAACCGCAACAAGCGCTCGGTCGTCGTGGACCTGAAGGCCCCGGACGGCCCGGACCAGGTGCTCGACCTCGCGGCCCGCGCCGACATCCTGGTCGAGGGCAACCGCCCCGGTGTCGCCGAGCGGCTCGGTGTCGGCCCCGAGGCCTGCCACGCCCGCAACCCGCGTCTCGTCTACGGCCGGATGACCGGCTGGGGCCAGGACGGACCGCTCGCCCAGCGTGCCGGGCACGACATCGCCTACATCGCCCCCACCGGCGCCCTCGGCATGATCGGCCGGCCGGACGAGCCGCCGCCGGCCCCGGCCAACCTGCTCGGCGACTACGCGGGCGGTTCCCTCTACCTCGTCGTCGGTGTCCTCGCGGCCCTCCACCACGCCCGGGCGACCGGCACCGGCCAGGTCGTCGACGCCGCCATCGTCGACGGCACCGCCCATCTCGCCACGATGATCCACGGCATGCTCGCCGCCGGCGGCTGGCAGGACCGCCGCGGCGCCAACCTCCTGGACGGCGGCTGTCCCTACTACGGCACGTACGAGACCGCCGACGGCCGGTACATGGCCGTCGGCGCCCTGGAGCCGCAGTTCTACGCGGAGTTCCTCGCCCTCCTCGGCATCGAGGACCAGGCCGCGGCCCGCAAGGACGTCGCCCGCTGGGGTGAACTGCGCGAGCAGGTCGCCGCCCGCTTCACCATGCGGACGCGGGACGAGTGGACGGCCGTCTTCGACGGCTCCGACGCCTGCGTGGCGCCCGTGCTGTCGCTGCGCGAGGCCCCGCACCACCCGCACCTGGCCGCCCGCGGCACCTTCACCGACCACGGCGGCATCACCCAGCCCGCCCCGGCCCCCCGCTTCTCCGCGACCCCGACCTCCGTCCGCACCGGCCCGGCGCGGCCGGGCGCCGACACGGCGGACGTCGCCCGGGACTGGGACGTCCCCGGGCTCCTCCCAGCGTCCCGAAACCCTCAGTGAAAGGCCTCCTCGTGAGCACCGAAGCGTACGTGTACGACGCGATCCGCACCCCGCGCGGCCGCGGCAAGGCCAACGGCGCCCTGCACGGCACCAAGCCCATCGACCTGGTCGTCGGACTCATCCACGAGATCCGCGCCCGGTTCCCCGGCCTCGACCCGGCCGCTGTCGACGACATCGTCCTCGGCGTCGTCGGCCCGGTCGGCGACCAGGGCTCGGACATCGCCCGGATCGCCGCCATCGCCGCGGGCCTGCCCGACACGGTCGCCGGTGTGCAGGAGAACCGCTTCTGTGCCTCGGGCCTGGAGGCCGTCAACCTGGCCGCCGCCAAGGTGCGTTCCGGCTGGGAGGACCTCGTGCTCGCGGGCGGTGTCGAGTCCATGTCCCGGGTGCCGATGGCCTCCGACGGCGGCGCCTGGTTCAACGACCCGATGACCAACCTCCAGGTCAACTTCGTGCCGCAGGGCATCGGCGCCGACCTCATCGCCACCATCGAGGGCTTCTCCCGGCGCGACGTCGACGAGTACGCGGCGCTCTCCCAGGAGCGGGCCGCCACCGCGATGAAGGACGGCCGCTTCGAGAGGTCCGTCGTACCGGTGAAGGACCGCAGCGGCCTCGTCGTCCTCGACCACGACGAGTTCCCGCGCCCCGGCACGACCGCCGACTCCCTCGCCAAGCTGAAGCCGTCCTTCGCGGACATCGGCGAACTCGGCGGATTCGACGCGGTGGCGCTCCAGCAGTACCACTGGGTGGAGAAGATCGACCACGTCCACCACGCGGGCAACTCCTCCGGCATCGTCGACGGCGCCTCGCTCGTCGCGATCGGCTCCAAGGAGGTCGGCGAGCGCTACGGCCTCACGCCCCGCGCCCGGATCGTCTCCGCCGCCGTCTCCGGCTCCGAGCCGACCATCATGCTCACCGGCCCGGCCCCGGCCACCCGCAAGGCCCTCGCCAAGGCCGGGCTGACCATCGACGACATCGACCTCGTCGAGATCAACGAGGCGTTCGCGGCGGTCGTGCTGCGCTTCGTGAAAGACATGGGCCTGTCCCTGGACAAGGTCAACGTCAACGGCGGCGCGATCGCGCTCGGCCACCCCCTCGGCGCCACCGGCGCGATGATCCTCGGCACCCTCGTCGACGAACTGGAGCGCCAGGACAAGCGCTACGGCCTCGCCACGCTGTGCGTCGGCGGCGGCATGGGCGTCGCCACCATCGTCGAGCGCATCTGACCCCCTCCCGACGGATCACACGGAGCACCTCCACATGAGCACTGAGTCCACCACCATCCGCTGGGAACAGGACCGCACCGGCCTCGTCACCCTCGTCATCGACGATCCGAACCAGTCCGCGAACACCATGAACCAGGCGTTCCGCGACTCGCTCGCCGCCGTCACCGACCGCCTGGAGGCCGAGAAGGACTCCATCCGGGGCGTCATCATCACCTCCGCGAAGAAGACCTTCTTCGCCGGCGGCGACCTGCGCGACCTCATCCGGGTCACGCCCGAGACGGCCCAGGAGCTGTTCGACGGCGGCATGGCCATCAAGCGGAACCTGCGCCGCATCGAGACCCTCGGCAAGCCGGTCGTCGCCGCGCTCAACGGCGCTGCCCTCGGCGGCGGTTACGAGATCGCCCTGGCCTGTCACCACCGCGTCGCACTCGACGCGCCCGGCTCCAAGATCGGCTGCCCCGAGGTCACCCTCGGTCTGCTCCCCGGCGGTGGCGGCGTCGTCCGCACGGTCAGGCTGCTGGGCATCGCCGACGCCCTGCTGAAGGTCCTCCTCCAGGGCACCCAGTACAGCCCGCGCCGCGCCCAGGAGAACGGCCTCGTCGACGAGGTGGCCGACAGCCCGGAGGACATGCTCGCCAAGGCCCGCGCCTTCATCGACGCCAACCCCGAGTCCCAGCAGCCCTGGGACAAGCCGGGCTACCGGATCCCGGGCGGCACGCCGGCCAACCCCAAGTTCGCCGCGAACCTGCCCGCCTTCCCGGCCAGCCTGCGCAAGCAGACGAACGGCGCCCCCTACCCGGCCCCGCGCAACATCCTCGCCGCCGCCGTCGAGGGCTCCCAGGTCGACTTCGAGACCGCGCAGGTCATCGAGGCCCGCTACTTCGTGGACCTCGCGGCCGGGCAGACGTCGAAGAACATGATCCAGGCGTTCTTCTTCGACCTCCAGGCGGTCAACTCCGGTGCGAACCGCCCCAAGGGCGTCGAACGGCGCCAGGTCCGCAAGGTCGCCGTCCTCGGCGCCGGGATGATGGGCGCGGGCATCGCCTACTCCTGCGCCCGCGCCGGCATCGACGTCGTCCTGAAGGACGTGTCCCTGGAAGCGGCCCTCAAGGGCAAGGGCTACTCCGAGAAGCTGTGCGCCAAGGCCGTCACCAAGGGCCGTACGACCCAGGAGAAGGCCGACGCGCTGCTCGCCCGGATCACCGCCACCGCCGAGGTCCAGGACCTGGCCGGCTGCGACGCCGTCATCGAGGCCGTCTTCGAGGACACGTCGCTCAAGCACAAGGTGTTCCAGGAGATCCAGCACGTCGTGGAGCCCGACGCGCTGCTGTGCTCCAACACCTCCACCCTGCCCATCACCGCCCTCGCCGAAGGCGTGGAGCGCCAGGGCGACTTCATCGGCCTGCACTTCTTCTCGCCCGTCGACAAGATGCCGCTCGTCGAGATCATCAAGGGCGAGCGCACCGGCGAGGAGGCCCTGGCCCGGGCCTTCGACCTGGTGCGGCAGATCAACAAGACGCCGATCGTCGTCAACGACTCGCGCGGATTCTTCACCTCCCGCGTCATCGGCCACTTCATCAACGAGGGCGTCGCCATGGTCGGCGAGGGCATCGAGCCCGCCTCGGTCGAGCAGGCCGCCGCCCAGGCCGGCTACCCGGCCAAGGTGCTGTCCCTGATGGACGAACTGACACTGACCCTGCCCCGCAAGATCCGGGCCGAGTCCAAGCGGGCGGTCGAGGAGGCGGGCGGCACCTGGACGGCCCACCCGGCCGAGGCCGTCATCGACCGCATGGTCGACGAGTTCGGCCGCACCGGCCGCAGCGGCGGCGCCGGTTTCTACGACTACGGCGACGACGGCAAGCGCACCGGCCTCTGGCCCGGACTGCGCGAGCACTACACCAAGCCCGGCCACCGGATCCCGTTCCGGGCCATGCAGGAGCGCATGCTGTTCTCCGAGGCGCTGGACACCGTCCGGCTGCTGGAGGAGGGCGTGCTGACCTCCGTGGCCGACGCCAACATCGGCTCCATCTTCGGCATCGGCTTCCCGGGCTGGACCGGCGGCGTGCTCCAGTACATCAACGGCTACGAGGGCGGTCTGCCCGGATTCGTGGCACGCGCGCGTGAACTCGCCGAGCAGTACGGGGAGCGCTTCACGCCGCCCGCCCTGCTGGTGGAGAAGGCGGAGAAGGGGGAGCGGTTCAGCGACTCAGCCCGCGCCTGACGCACCGGAGTCCGAAGGCCCGGTGAGCCACTCGCCCAGCTCTTCCTTCAGCGACCGCTGGAAGGCGGTGAGGAGCGCCTGCACCACCAGCGGGTGCATGTGCGCCGACAGGGACCGCACGTCCCGAGCGTCACGCTCCGCCACCTCGCCGCGGAAGAGCTGGGACAGCTCCCGGGCCGCGGCGCGCGTGTGTTCGATGAGCACCTTGCGCGCCGCGAAGATCGCCTCCGGGGAGAGAGGGACGTCCAGCAGTCCCGCACCGAGCCGGAGCAGACCGAGGTCGGCCTCGTACCCGCCGTCCGCGGGCCGGACCACGCCCATCGCGACGAGCCGCTCGACGTCCTCGTCGCCCAGGGGCCGTCCGGCCCGCCGCTCCAGCTCCGCCCGGGTGACCGTCTCGACGGTCTCCGGCGCCCAGGAGGCCACCACGGCCCGGTGGATGGCGAGGTCGTGCGCGCTCAGGTCCGGCGGCAGCTGCCGCAGGTAGCGCTCGATGCCGGCCAGCGTCATGCCCTGCTGCTGCAACTCCTCGATCAGCGCCAGCCGGGCCAGATGCGCGCGCCCGTAGTGCCCCACGCGCCGCGGACCGAGCACCGGCGGGGGCAGCAGCCCCTTGGTGCCGTAGAAGCGGACCGTGCGCACCGTGACACCGGCCCGGGAGGCCAGCTCGTCGATCGTGAGGGTCGGCTCCTCGGTGTCGGTCGTCATGTGCAGCAGTATCGCTGTCTCACCAGTGCTGTGAAACCTCACCGCAGCCCTTGATGACCATGCGGTGAACGACCGGTGGCCGCTGTGCGTGTCCGTAGTGGACCTTGTGAGAAGTGACGCTCTGTGACGCGGGCCACCGTATGGGCCCGGATGGGTGTGGGAAGGTGCTGGCTTGGTCTGCGCCGCGTCACAAGGGTGGTGCGGGCCACTGCACTGTACGGACCCCGGGCCCACGACGTCCGGGGCGATCCAGAGAGTGGAACCACCCGTGAGCAAGGACGCCGTGAACACGGCTGCGGCCACGCCGCGTACCGATGCGGCCGCAGTGCCCGCGGACGCGGGCGACGCCGGCTACAGCAAGGACCTCAAGGCCCGCCACGTCAACATGATCGCCATCGGGGGCGCGATCGGCACCGGACTCTTCCTGGGTGCGGGCGGCCGTCTCCACAACGCGGGCCCGGCGCTGGCGATCGCGTACCTGGTCTGCGGCATCTTCGCCTTCTTCGTGGTCCGGGCCCTCGGCGAACTCGTGCTCTACCGCCCCTCCTCGGGCTCCTTCGTGTCCTACGCGCGCGAGTTCCTCGGCGAGAAGGGCGCGTACGTCGCCGGCTGGATGTACTTCCTCAACTGGTCGACCACCGGCATCGCCGACATCACCGCGATCGCGCTCTACACGCACTACTGGAGCATGTTCACGGACATCCCGCAGTGGGTGCTCGCGCTGGTCGCCCTCGCGGTCGTCCTGGCGGTGAACCTGATCTCGGTGAAGTACTTCGGCGAGATGGAGTTCTGGTTCGCGATCATCAAGGTCGCCACGCTCGTCGGCTTCATGTTCATCGGCATCTTCCTGCTCGCCACGCAGCACGAGGTGGGCGGCCAGACCCCGGGCCTGAGCGTCATCACCGACAACGGCGGCGTCTTCCCGCACGGCATGATGCCGGTCGTCCTCGTCATGCAGGGCGTGATCTTCGCGTACGCCGCGCTGGAGCTGGTCGGTGTCGCCGCGGGCGAGACCGCCGAGCCGGAGAAGGTCGTCCCGCGCGCGGTGAACTCGATCATGTGGCGAGTGGGCCTCTTCTACGTCGGCTCGGTCGTCCTGCTGGCCCTGCTCCTGCCCGGTTCGGTCTACTCGGCCGACCAGAGCCCCTTCGTCACGGTGCTGTCGAAGATCGGCGTCCCGGCCGCGGGCGACGTGATGAACCTGGTGGTCCTGACGGCCGCCATGTCCTCTCTCAACTCCGGCCTGTACTCCACGGGCCGCATCCTGCGCTCCATGGCGATGGCGGGCTCCGCCCCGAAGTTCACCGCGCGCATGAACCGCAGCCAGGTCCCCTACGGCGGCATCCTGCTGACCTGCGGGGTGTGCGTGCTCGGCGTCGGCCTGAACTTCCTCGTGCCGGCCCAGGCCTTCGAGATCGTGCTGAACGTCGCCTCGCTCGGCATCATCAGCACCTGGGTGATCATCATGGTCTGCCACCTGGTCTTCGTCCGCCGCGCCAAGGCGGGCCTGATCAGCCGCCCCTCCTTCCGCCTCTTCGGCAGCCCGGTCACGGAGATCACCACGATCGCCTTCCTGCTGGCCTGCCTCGGCATGATGTGGAACGACCACGAGGTCGGCCGCAAGACCCTCCTGCTCATCCCGCTGATCGCGGCCATGCTGGTCGCGGGCTGGTTCGGCGTCCGCCGCCGGGTCTCGCAGACGGCGGACCAGGAGCTGTCGCAACTGACGAAGTAGCAGCCCGCGGCCCGTTGTCAGTGGCCGCGTCTACGGTGGCGTCATGTCGGGGATCACGTATGTCCGAGGTGACGCCACCGTTCCGTCGGTGAAGGGCGTCAAGGTCATCGCGGGCTGGGGCAGGCAACTGGGCGCCTCCGTGCATATGCCCGGTATCGGCTGCGGCCTGGCCGGCGGCAAGTGGTCCCGTGTCGAGCCGCTGGGCCAGGAGCGGCTGGCCCGGCGGGGGATACGGGTGACGGTGTACGACCACGGGGATTGAGACCTGGCGCGGATCGGTCGGCTCAGCCCTGGCTGTCGAAGGCCCGCACCAGGCAGTCGCCGAGGTTCCGCGCGATGCTCCCGTCGGGGTCCAGGCGGGGGTTGAAGATCGCGACGGTGAGGCCGACCGCCCCGCCGCCCGACAGGGCCGTGCGCAGGACGGTTTCCAGCTCCTGCCAGGTCAGGCCGTCCGGCTGCCGGTAGTCGACGGCGGGCATGATCGCGTCGTCCAGGACATCGACGTCGAGATGGATCCAGTAACCGGCGCCGACGCCGTCACCGGTCAGCAGCCTCACCGCGCGCCGGGCCGACTCGGCCGCCCCCAGGGCACGCACGGTATCCAGTTCCAGGGCGTGCAGCCCGGGCGGCAGCGGCTGCATCCCGTACGCCGCGGACTCCTCCGCGTCCCGGAACCCCAGGGCGACGACGTCCTCGTCCCGCACGAGCGGGCCCCGGCCCTCCAGGTCGGCCAGCACGCGCGGGCCGCGCCCGGTGGCCAGGGCGAGTTCCATGGAGGCCACCTCGCCGGCCGGCTCCGCCGACGGCTGGTAGAAGTCGGTGTGCCCGTCCAGGAAGAGCAGACCGTGCCGGTCGCGGCGGCGCAGTGCGAGCAGGTTGCCGAGCAGCACGCTGCAGTCGCCGCCGAGCACGACGGGGAACCGGCCCTGGTCGAGAACATCGCCCACGGCGTCTGCCAGGGCGACGGAGTACGCGGCGATGCCGCCCGGGTTCAGGACTCCTGTCGCCGGGTCCCGCTCCGGGTCGTACGGGGGCGGCTCGACCCGGCCTGCGTGCCCCGCCCCGAGCCCCTCGGCCAACCCGGCCCCGAGGAGCGCCGCCGGCAGGTCCTCGACACCGGTGGGGCGCAGCCCGAGCACGGACGGTGCCTCGACGATCGTCACGTTCCGCACGTCCGGCTCCTCGATCGGCCCGACAACACCGCCGGACGGACGCGCCCGGGGCATGGGCCCACCGTAGACCGAGGGCCGGAAGGAAGCGCGCTGCTCGGGGGCCGGCCGGGGCGTTACGCAACCCGGCGCAGCGGGGCGTAGCCGCATGGCCAAGCAGCACCAACCCCGCCCGGACCGGCGAGGGGGGAGGGGCACGCGGTACCGGCCCCGCCCGCCCCCGAGCGGCATCAACCCCGCCCGGACCGAGGGGCACCACCCCCTCCGCAACCGATCAGAACCGACCCCGCCCGCAGTCCACCCCCGACATCCGAAGCCCAGGCCAGACCGAACCCGTCAGTCGCGCCCGTGCCCCCGATCCTCATGCCCGTGCACCCCGTTCGTCGCGGCGATCCGCTTCCACGACCTGGGCTGCGCAACACCCCCCGACGCCTTGGCCACCGCCGCGGCCCGGGCCGCGGGAACCCCCGGCTTCGACGGCTGGAACAGCCACGTGTCGAACAGTGCGGCCAGCGGCTTGCCCGAGACCTCCTCCGCGTACCGCTGGAAGTCCGCCACGGACGCGTTGCCGTGGGCGTACTTCGACGGCCAGCCCTTGAGGATCGCGAAGAACGCCGCGTCGCCGATCTCGTTGCGCAGCGCCTGCACGGCCAGCGCGCCCCGGTCGTAGACCGCCGTGTGGAACTGGTTGTCCGGGCCGGGGTCCCCCGGCTTCACCGTCCAGAACGGGTCGTCGGCCGGATGCGAGGCGTACACGTAGTCGGCGAGTTCCTGCGCCGTGCCCTCGCCCTCGTGCTCGGACCACAGCCACTGCGCGTAGCGCGCGAACCCCTCGTTGATCCAGATGTCCTTCCAGCCCTTGAGCGACACCTCGTCGCCGTACCACTGGTGGGCCAGCTCATGGACGACGAGGGACACGTTCGACCCGTTCGCGAACTGCCGCGGGCTGTAGAACGGCCGGGTCTGGGTCTCCAGCGCGTACCCGGTGTTCGTGTTCGGCACGTACCCGCCGAGCGCGTTGTAGGGGTACGGCCCGAAGTACCCGGCCAGCCAGTCCGCGATCTCCCCGGTCCGTTCGATGCTCGCCCGCGCCGCCCCGGCATGGGCGCCGAGATCCTTGCTGTAGGCGTTGAGCACCGGAATGCCGCCCTCGGTCGTGCCGGTCGTGATGTCGAACTTCCCGACCGCGAGCGTGGCGAGGTACGTGGTCTGCGGTTTGTCGGAGCGCCAGTTCCAGCGGGTCCAGCCGAGCCGCGAACTCGTCGACTGGAGCGTGCCGTTGGAGATGGCCTGCGTGCCGTCCGGAACCAGCACGGACACGTCGTAGGTCGCCTTGTCGAGCGGATGGTCGTTGCCCGGGAACCACCACGCCGCCGCCTCGGGCTCGTTCGCCGCGACGCCCCCGTCCGGAGTGCGGTGCCAACTGGTGAAGCCGTAGGCCTGCTTCGACGACGGCACCCCGCGGTAGCGCACGACGACCGTGACGGACGTGCCCTTGGCCAGCGGGCTCGTCGGCGTGATCTCCAGCTCGTGCTCGCCCGAGGTCCGGAACGAGGCCTTCGTTCCGTTGACGCGCACCTCGCCGACGTCCAGCAGGAAGTCCAGGTTGAAGCTCGACAGGTCCTGCGTGGCGCGGGCCACGAGGGTCGCCGTGCCCTCCAGCTCGTCCGTGGCCGGCTGGTACTTCAGCCGCAGGTCGTAGTGGGAGACGTCGTATCCGCCGTTGCCGTAGGCCGGGTAGTAGGGGTCGCCGATACCCGGCGCGCCGGGGGAGTGGGGGGCGGCCGACGCCGGGATCGCCAGCAGGAGAACGGCCGCTGCCAGGGCTCCCGGCGCGATGATTCTGCGGTGCACGCAAGGCTCCAAGTCGTAGGGTTCCGAGGTCTTCCGGAGTCTGTCCGGAGCCTATTGACTCCCTGTGCTCCTGATCATGTCCATGGCCCCCGCTGTCACACGATCGCCATTCGGCCGACATGAGACACCCGCCCCAATGGCTCATCCCGGACACGCCGGTCCGTCAGCTGCCCTCTTCTGAACGGGAGTTCACCGATGTACCGTCCGGCCCATGCCGAAACGCACGCGCTTCACGACCTGGAGACCGCTCGCGACGGCGGCCACGGCCGCCCTCTTGGCCACACTGCTCACCCCGGCAGCCGCACAGGCCGCCCCGCGCGAGAGCGAACCCGTCTACTCGTACGAGAACGCCATCCGCGAGGCCGTCTGGGTGGACACC
Source organism: Streptomyces sp. NPDC024017 (assembly GCF_040638895.1). Taxonomy (NCBI): domain Bacteria; kingdom Bacillati; phylum Actinomycetota; class Actinomycetes; order Kitasatosporales; family Streptomycetaceae; genus Streptomyces; species Streptomyces sp. NPDC024017. Next base: position 447,429 of record NZ_JBEZYZ010000004.1, read on the forward strand.
GGGCTCGACGGCGACCGCGACGGAAAGACCGACCGGGTCGCCGTCGACATCGTCCGCCCCCGCGAAACCGCCCGGCAGGGCCGCAAAGTCCCCGTCATCATGGACGCCAGCCCGTACTACTCCTGCTGCGGGCGCGGCAACGAGAGCCAGAAGAAGACGTACGACGCGCACGGCGACGTCGCGCAGATGCCGCTGTACTACGACAACTACTTCGTCCCGCGCGGCTACGCCTTCGTCGGCGTCGACCTGGCCGGAACCAATCGCTCCGACGGCTGCGTCGACGTCGGCGGCCGCTCCGACATCCAGTCCGCGAAGGCCGTCGTCGACTGGCTGAACGGCCGCGCCAGGGCCTACACGACCCGCACGGGCAGCACCCGCGCCCAGGCCGGCTGGACCAACGGCCGCACCGGAATGATCGGCAAGAGCTGGGACGGCACCATCGCCAACGGCGTCGCCGCCACCGGTGTCAAGGGCCTGAAGACCATCGTCCCGATCAGCGCCATCTCCTCCTGGTACGACTACTACTTCCAGCAGGGCGCCCCGCTCTACGACTCCGGCCCCGAGTGGCTGTCCGACTACGTCAACAGCCCCGACGCCCGGGCCAAGTGCGACGCCGTCCAGCAGAAGCTCGTCGACGGCGCCCCGCGCACCGGCGACTGGACCCCGCTGTGGACCGAGCGTGACTACGTGAAGGCCGCGCGCAAGGTCGAGGCGAGCGTCTTCCTGATCCACGGCATGCAGGACCTCAACGTCCGCATGAAGCACGTCGGCCAGTGGTGGGACGCCCTCGCGAAGAACGGCGTCGACCGCAAGATCTGGCTGTCGCAGACCGGCCACGTCGACCCCTTCGACTTCCGCCGCGGCGCATGGGTCAGGACGCTGCACCGCTGGTTCGACCACGAACTCATGGGCATAGACAACGGCATCGACCGCGAGCCCATGGCCGACATCGAACGCGCGCCCGACCAGTGGGACACCTCCCGCGTCTGGCCGCCGAGCGGCACCCGGGCCGCCACCCTGCGCCCCGACCGGGGCACCCAGGCCGGCGTCGGCACCCTCGGTCTGCACCGCGGGCACGGCACCGAGACGTTCACCGACGACCCGAAGCTGAGCGAGACCGACTGGGCCGCCCGGATCGACCAGCCGACACCGGAGAAGGCCGGGTTCGTCACCGGGCCGCTCACCCGCGACCTGCGCCTGTCCGGCTCCTCCGAGGTCAGCGTCACCGCGACGCCCTCCACCCCGACGGCCCACCTCTCCGCCGTCCTCGTGGACATCGGCCCCGCCACCATCCGCGACTACACGGACGCCGGCGAAGGCATCACCACCCTCACGAACCGCACCTGCTGGGGCGCGAGCACCACCGGCGACAGCTCCTGCTTCAAGGAGACCCGGGCGAAGACCGCCGACGTCGACTACACGGTCGTCAGCCGCGGCTGGGCAGACCTCGGCAACCACGCCTCCGGTCACAAGGGCTCCCCGCTCACCCCGGGCAAGCGGTACACGATCACCCTCGACCTCGCGGCGACCGACCACGTCGTGCCCGAGGGCCACCGCCTGGCGCTGATCGTCGCGGGCACCGACCAGGGCCTCATCGACCCTCCCGCCGACCGGCCGAAGCTCACGCTCGACCTCTCCCGCACCTCGGCGCGCGTCCCGTTCGCCGGCGGGGCCACCGCCTTCGCCCGGGCCACCTCGGGCACCGCGTTCGCCACCCCCGACGCCGCGTTCCTGGACGGCGTACGGGAGCCGCGCACCACGTACCGAGTCCCGGAGGGAACCCGGTGACCCCCGACACCACCCGCGTCCGCGCCCTGATCCTGACCACCGTGGCCCTCACGGCCTCCCTGGTCGCCGTCCCCGCCCAGGCGACGACGACCGGCTCCCCGCCGCGCACCGGCTTCGAGCAGTCGAACGGCGCCCGCTGGACCACCCAGCCCGAGGAGCAGGACTTCCTTCGAACCGTCGACCGGTCCGGCAGCCGCGTCTCCGTCACCCGCTTCGGCACGACGAAGCAGGACCGCCCGCTCCAGCTGGTGCGGATCGGCAACCGCCCGAGCCCCAACAAGGTGCTGCTCGTCTGCAGCCAGCACGGCGACGAACCCTCCGGCCGCGAGGCCTGCCTGACCACCGTCCGCGACCTCGCGTACGCCCGCGACAGCCGCACCCGGCGCTTCCTGGACCGCACCACGGTCCTGGTCGTGCCCACCGCCAACCCGGACGGCCGAGCCGCGAACACGCGCGGCAACAGCGACGGCGTCGACATCAACCGCGACCATCTCGCCCTGAAGACCGCCGAGGGCCGCGCCCTGGCCGCCCTCATCCGCGACCAGCGCCCCGACCTCGTCTACGACCTGCACGAGTACGGCGCCACACCCCGGTACTACGACAAGGACCTCTTCGATCTGTGGCCGCGCAACCTCAACACCCACGAGGCGGTCCACGACGAGGCGCAGACCCTGTCCGAGGCGTACGTCCGCCCCGCCGCCCGGCGGGCCGGCCACTCGACCGGCACCTACGGCATCTGGACGGACCCGGAGACCGGTGAGCCGATCAAGCAGGTCGCCGGAGACGGACAAGAGCGCATTCTTCGCAACATGTCCGGTGTAAAGCACTCCGTCGGGTTGCTCATCGAGAGCCGCGTGGACCCGCTCACCGAGGCGGAGAAGGCGGACGAGGCCCTGAACAACCGGCGCCGGGTCACCTCCCAACTCGACGCCCTCAAGGGCCTGTTCGGCTATACCGACCAGCGCCGGGGCCGGATCGAGACGGCGACGGCCAAGGCCCGGCTCGCGGGCTACGCCACCACCGGCCCCGTGTACGTCGGAGGCGCCGACAACGACCCACCCGAACCGGCCGAAATCATCCAGAATCCGCCCTGCGGCTACCGGCTCACCGCCGCCCAGTACGCCGAGGTGGGCGACGAACTCGCGCTGCACGGTGTGCGCGTACGCCGGGACGCGGAGGGCGTGCTCGTGCCCTTGCGCCAGCCCCTGCGGGCCCTCGTGCCGCTGCTGCTCGACGAACGGGCCGAGTACCACCTGACAGGAGGTTCATCCGAAACCGCATGTTGAGAGGGGTGAAATTCCGCCACACGTGGTAGCAGCGTTACGGAGGACTTCCATCCTCTCTGCTGTTTCGATGAAAGGTGCCGCCTGTGACGCAAGAAGGACCAAGCGACAAGAGCTCCCCGGAGGGAGCCGCGCTGCCGGGGTCGGAAGCGGGCCTGCCCGGTCAGGACCGGCCGCAGACCGACCGCATCGTCTTCGGTGTCACGGCGGCGCTCACCCTTGCCTTCGTGGTCTGGGGAGCGACGGCGACCGACTCCCTCGAAAGCGTCTCCACCAGCATGCTCGGTGGGCTGATGCACAACGGCGGCTGGGCGTTCATGCTCGCCGCCTCCGGGTTCGTCGTCTTCGCCCTCTGGCTCGCGATCAGCCGCTACGGCCGTATCCACCTCGGTGCGGAGGGCGAGGAACCTGAGTTCCGCACGGTGTCCTGGGTCGCGATGATGTTCAGCGCGGGCATGGGCATCGGCCTGATGTTCTACGGCGTGAGCGAGCCGCTGTCGCACTACGGCACGCCCCCGCCGGGTTCCAACCCGGCCGACTCCGGCGATCGCATGGAGACGGCCATGGCCACCACCCTGTTCCACTGGACGCTCCACCCGTGGGCGATCTACGCGGTGGTGGGCCTCGCCATCGCCTACAGCACCTTCCGCAGGCGGCGCCGGCAGACCATCAGCGCCGTCTTCACCCCGCTGATCGGCAGGAAGAACGCCAACGGCGGCATCGGCCGGGCCATCGACATCCTCGCGATCATCGCGACCGTCTTCGGCTCTGCCGCCTCCCTCGGCCTCGGCGCGCTCCAGATCGGCTCCGGTGTGCAGGAGCTGAAGTGGATGGACAAGGTGAGCACCGGGCTGCTCGTCACGATCATCGCGGTGCTGACCCTGGCCTTCGTCGCGTCGGCGATCTCCGGTGTGGAGAAGGGCATCCAGTGGCTGTCCAACACCAACATGGTGCTGGCGCTGGTGCTCGCCCTGTTCGTGTTCGTGGCCGGCCCGACCATCATCGTCCTCGACCTGCTGCCCACCTCCGTCTTCGCCTACCTCGGCGACCTGCCCCAGCTGGCCGGCCGCACCGAGGCGAGCGGCGGCGAGGGAGTCGCCGACTGGCTCAGCAGCTGGACGGTCTTCTACTGGGCGTGGTGGATCTCCTGGACGCCGTTCGTCGGCATGTTCATCGCCCGCATCAGCCGCGGCCGCACGATCCGCCAGTTCGTCGGCGGCGTCATCCTCGTACCCAGCACGGTCAGCCTGGTCTGGTTCGCGATCTTCGGCGGCTCGGCGATGAAGATGCAGGAGCAGGGCCGGCTCGGCAAGGAGGCCACCCCGGAGGGCCAGCTCTTCGGCGTGCTGCAGCAGTTCCCCATCGCCACCGCCACGAGCCTGCTCGTGATGATCCTCGTCGGCATCTTCTTCGTCTCGGGCGCCGACGCGGCCTCGATCGTCATGGGCACCCTGTCGCAGAAGGGCGCGCTCGAACCCGGCCGCTTCGTGGTGGTGTTCTGGGGCGTGGTCACCGGTGCGGTGGCCGCGATCATGCTCATGGTCGGCAGCGGCCAGGGCGACGCGCTGACAGGTCTGCAGAACCTCACGATCCTCGCGGCGGCGCCCTTCGTCATCGTGATGATCTTCATGTGCGTCGCCCTCATGCGCGACCTTCGCCGCGACCCGGTGATCGTGCGTGAGCAGATGGGCTCCGAGGCCGTCGAAATGGCCGTCATGGCGGGCCACAAGAAGTACGACGGCGATTTCGAGTTCCGCGTCGGCCCGGGCCGCGGCCCGGACGTGGAGGGGGACCCGATCGGCAAGCACTGATCCGAACGGCGGTGGGCGGCCCGGGTTCTGCGAACCCGGGCCGCCCACGCGGTTCAGACGCCGCCGCGCGCCCTCAGCCGGAGACCAGCCGGGCCGCCTCCTCCGCGCACCCCCAGGCCACGGTGACGCCCGCGCCGCCGTGGCCGTAGTTGTGCACCAGGAGCCGCCCGTCCGGCAGGGCGTCACGCTCCAGCCGGACCGCCGGCCGGGTGGGCCGCAGCCCGACCCGGTGCCCCAGCACACGGGCCCCGGCGATCTCCGGCCGCAGTGCCGCACAGCGCCGGATGATCGCCTCGGCGGTCGCGGGGTCCGGCTCCAGCGACCACGCGTCCTCCTCCGAGGTACCGCCGAGGACGAGCCCGCCCGGCTGCGGGAACAGGTACGTGTGCTCCCCGGCCGCGTCGGAGGAGACCAGCCAGGTGTCGATCCCCGGGTTCTCCACGACGACGAGCTGCCCGCGCACGGGCCGCACGGAGGGGTCCGGCACGAGCTCCCGCGCGGCGAGCCCCGTGCAGTTGACCACCACCGGCGCGTCCACCTCCGCGAACCCGGACACCGTACGCGTCTCGACCACGCCGCCCGCCGCGACGAACCGCTCCCGCAGCCACCGCAGATGGGCCGGCATGTCGATGAGCGGCAGCCGTGCCCAGAGGCCCGTGCCCGCGTATTCGCCGGCCGTGGCCGCCCGCAGCCCCGGCACCCGGCCCGCCAGCCACGCGTCGGCCTCGTCGAGACGGGTCTCGCCCTGTACCCCTTCGACCATGCGTACGCCGGCCGGTTCGTCCCGCGCGGCCAGCTCCTCGTAAACCTCCAGCGACCGCAGTGCCCACATCCGTGCCGTCGCGACCGGCTCGATCCGGTACGGCCACCACAGCGCACCCGCAATGGCTGAGGTGGTCGCCTCGACGGCGTCCCGCGTCCACACCCGCACCCGCCGCCCGCGCTCGGCGAGAGCCAGGGCCGTCGTCAGCCCGACCACCCCGCCCCCGACCACCACGATCTCGCCACTCGACTCGCTCGCCATGCCCGGACCGTAGCGGAATGTGTCATGCCGTGCTCACATCACGCGCAGTGTGGGGATACTCACAGCATGTGTGCCGAGTACGCGACCTTCGGCCTGGCTCCCGCGATGCGGGCCGGGGGAGTCCTCAACGACGGTGGTTACCAGGTCCACCGGGACTTCGTGGACTTCATCGTCGACGGACGCCCGCTGCTGTTCCAGCTCTCCGACCTCGACGCGGTCTCCCCGCTCGCCTCCGACGTCCCACCCGCGATCTTCACCGCGCAGGTCCGCAGCCTGCTCCTGGAGAGCGAGGCCCCGCTGCCGGGCGGCCGCTACGTCGTCTACGGCTGTCCCGAGTGCGAGGACCTGGCCTGCGGAGCCGTCACCGCCGTCATCCAGAGCGACGGCGAGGACTTCATCTGGCGGGACTTCGCCTGGCAGACCGACGAACACGCCGACCTGGAGCTCAACGGCTACCACGGCATCGGCCCGTTCCGCTTCCGCGGCGCCGAGTACCGGACGGCGCTGAGCGCCCTGCTGAACGGCTCCGCGCCCGACCCCCGGCGCCGCGTCCTGCTGATCGGCGCCCGCGTCGCCGTCCTCGCCAAGCTGGCCGCGGCATTGCGCACCATCGGCGTCGGCGCCGACATCGCCCATGACGCCGACGGCGTACCCCCCGAGGAACTCCGCGGCTACGGCGCCGTCGCCTTCGGCCACACGGCCGGGGAGCAGGAACGTGCCGCCGTCCGCCGCGCCTTCGAGCGCGCCCGGGTGCCGGTCGCCCACGTCGACGGCCTCGCCCCGATCGTCCCGCTCCTCGTCGCCCAGATCGAACACGCCCTGGACCGCAGCCCGGCCGACCGGCGCCGCCTCACCGGCCTCACCGCCGCCGGCAGCAGCGCGGAGGTCGAGGTCACCTCCGCCTGCCGGGTCACCCTCACCGCCTACCGGCTCGACCGGCTCTCCCGCACCCACACCCACGAGATCTTCGACGGCGTCCTCGAAGCGGGCCGCCACCGCCTCGCCCTCGACACGAAGGCGGTCAGGGGCCGGTCCTTCGTCGTGGCACGCACCTCCGGAAGCGTCCTGGCGGTGGCCGTGAACCACTGAGCGGCCCGGCCGTTAGGATCGGCGCTCTGATGACTGCCACCCTCGTCGCCAAGAACCTCGCCGCCGGCCACGGCGACCGCTCCCTGTTCACCGGCCTCGACCTCGTCGTCGCGCCCGGCGACGTGATCGGCCTGGTCGGAGCCAACGGCGCGGGCAAGTCCACCCTGCTCAGGATGCTCGCCGGACTCATCGCCCCCGAGCAGGGCGACCTGCGCCTGTCGCCGCCCACCGCCACCGTCGGCCACCTCCCGCAGGAGCCGGACCGCCGGCCCGGCGAGACCGTACGGGCGTTCCTGGCCCGCCGCACCGGCGTCGCCGAGGCGCAGCGCACCATGGACGAGGCGACCCAGGCCCTGGTCGACGGGGCACCCGGCGCCGACGACGCCTACGCCACGAGCCTGGAGCGCTGGCTCGGCCTCGGCGGCGCCGACCTCGACGAACGCGCCGAGGAGGTCGCCGACGGCCTCGGTCTCGCGGTCGACCTGGACCAGCCGATGACGTCCCTGTCCGGCGGCCAGGCGGCCCGCGCCGGCCTCGCCTCCCTGCTCCTGTCCCGCTACGACGTCTTCCTCCTCGACGAGCCGACCAACGACCTCGACCTGGACGGCCTGGAGCGCCTCGAACGCTTCGTGAGCGGCCTGCGCGCCGGGACGGTGGTCGTCAGCCACGACCGCGAGTTCCTCACCCGCACCGTCACCAAGGTCCTCGAACTCGACCTCGCCCAGCGGCAGATCAACCTCTTCGGCGGCGGCTACGAGGCCTACCTGGAGGAGCGGGAGGTCGCCCGCCGGCACGCCCGCGACGAGTTCGAGGAGTACGCCGACAAGAAGACGGCCCTCCAGGACCGCGCCCAGATGCAGCGCTCCTGGATGGACAAGGGTGTGAAGAACGCGCGCCGCAAGGCGGGCAACGACAACGACAAGATCGGCCGCAAGTTCCGCAGCGAGGCCAGCGAGAAGCAGGCCGCGAAGGCCCGCCAGACCCAGCGCATGATCGAGCGCCTGGACGTCGTCGAGGAGCCCCGCAAGGAGTGGGACCTGCGCATGGAGATCGCGTCGGCCCCGCGCTCGGGCGCCGTCGTCGCGACCCTGCGGGACGCCGAGGTGCGCCGCGGCGGCTTCGTCCTCGGCCCCGTCTCCCTGCAGATCGACTGGGCGGACCGGGTGGCGGTGACGGGCGCGAACGGCGCGGGCAAGTCCACGCTGCTCGCCGCCCTCCTCGGCCGTGTCCCGCTGGACGCCGGGCACGCCGCGCTCGGCTCGGGCGTCCTGCTCGGCGAGGTCGACCAGGCCCGCAAGCTGTTCCACGGCGAGGAGGCCCTGCTCGACGCCTTCCGCACGGCCGTCCCGGACACCGAACCGGTCGAGATCCGCACCCTCCTGGCCAAGTTCGGCCTCAAGACGGACCATGTCCTGCGCCCCGCGGCGAGCCTCTCCCCGGGCGAGCGCACCCGGGCCGCCCTGGCGCTGCTCCAGGGCCGGGGCGTCAACCTCCTGGTCCTCGACGAGCCGACCAACCACCTCGACCTGCCCGCCATCGAGCAACTGGAGTCCGCCCTCGACGCCTACGAGGGCACCCTCCTGCTGGTCACCCACGACCGGCGCATGCTGGACGCCGTGCACGTGACCCGCCGCCTGGAGGTGGCGGACGGCAAGGTGACCGAGCGCTAACGGGCCGTCAGGCGCGTGGCCAGCCGGGGATAGTCGACGACGTACCCCTCGTCGTCGAACTCCAGGTCACTGCGGAAGTCGCCGGAGGCGTACCGGACCCGCCCGGGGCCGAGATGTGTGTACGTCTGCCGCGACGGCCGCACCGTCAGGTCCGGCACCGACACCCAGGCCATCAGGAACTCCCGTTCGCCCGGGGCCTGATGGAGCCCGTGCCGGAGCACCGGCATGGTGTTGGTGAGCGGGCACAGCCCGAGATCGCAGTCGAGAGCTCCGTCGACGTCCGGGAGCGGCTCGCCGTCGGCGGTCCAGCCGCCCTCACCGTCGTGGAGCAGATCGAGCGCCCGGGTCCCGGCCTCGGCCTCCGCCGTGACGGTCAACCGCTTGGTCACGAATCCTTCTGCGGTCTCCAGCTCGTACGAGATCCAGTACGGCTCCGGAACGGTACCGACGGCCCGCCCGCGCGCCCGCAGCACGCCTTCTCCGAGCTGGACCCAGGCGGTCTCGAACCCATGGCTCCCGGACACTTCCCAGGTGATGGCACGCATGCGGCAACCCTAGAACGGAAAGGGCGCGAAGCGCCTCTTTCCCAGGGGCGCGGGGAGCTGCGCGCCCGGCCACAACGGGCCCGCAGCTCCCCACGGCCTCCCCGACGGAACAGTCAGCGCTTGCCGCCCTTGGGATCCGCCAGCCCCGCGCGGCGCAGCGCATCGGCCATCGCGCTGTTGGCGGGCGGCGGCGCCTGACGCGAACCGCCACCACCGCCACGGCCACCACCACGCCCACCCTGCCGCTGCTGCGGCGGACGCCCACCCCGCTGCCGGCGCTCACCGGAGCCCCCGCCCTGGCCCTGCGAGGCAGCCGCCTCGTCCTCCAGACGCAGCGTCAGCGAGATCCGCTTGCGCGGGATGTCGACGTCGAGCACCTTCACCTTGACGATGTCGCCGGGCTTCACGACGTCCCGCGGGTCCTTCACGAACGTCTTCGACATCGCGGAGACGTGCACCAGGCCGTCCTGGTGCACACCGATGTCCACGAACGCCCCGAACGCGGCGACGTTCGTCACGACGCCCTCCAGGATCATCCCGGACGACAGGTCGGAGATCTTCTCCACGCCCTCCTTGAATGCGGCCGTCTTGAAGGCCGGACGCGGGTCACGGCCGGGCTTCTCCAGCTCCTTCAGGATGTCGGTGACCGTCGGCAGACCGAACGTCTCGTCCACGAAGTCCTGCGGCTTCAGCGAGCGCAGCACCCCGGTGTTGCCCACGAGCGAGGCGACCTCCTGCCCGGTGGTCTTCACCATGCGCCGGACCACCGGGTACGCCTCGGGGTGCACGCTCGACGCGTCCAGCGGGTCGTCCCCGCCGCGGATCCGCAGGAAGCCCGCGCACTGCTCGTACGCCTTCGGGCCGAGCCGCGCCACCTTCTTCAGCTCACCGCGGGCCTTGAACGGCCCGTTCTGGTCCCGGTGGGCCACGATGTTCTCGGCGAGCCCGGAGGTGATGCCGGAGACCCGGGCGAGCAGCGGGGCCGACGCCGTATTGACGTCCACACCCACGCCGTTCACACAGTCCTCCACCACCGCGTCCAGCGAACGCGACAGCTTCACCTCGGACAGGTCGTGCTGGTACTGGCCGACGCCGATCGACTTCGGGTCGATCTTCACGAGCTCGGCCAGCGGGTCCTGGAGCCGGCGGGCGATCGACACGGCGCCGCGCAGCGACACGTCCATGTCGGGCAGCTCCTGCGAGGCGAAGGCGGACGCCGAGTACACGGACGCGCCGGCCTCGGACACCATCACCTTCGTGAGCTTCAACTCCGGGTGCTTGGTGATCAGTTCCCCGGCGAGCTTGTCGGTCTCGCGCGACGCCGTGCCGTTGCCGATGGCGACCAGCTCGACCGCGTGCTCCTTCGCGAGCCTGGCCAGCTTGGCGATGGCCTCGTCCCAGCGGTTGGCCGGGACGTGCGGGTGGATGACGTCCGTGGCGACGACCTTGCCGGTCGCGTCGACGACGGCGACCTTCACACCGGTACGGAAACCGGGGTCGAGGCCGAGCGTCGCGCGCGTGCCCGCGGGGGCGGCGAGCAGCAGGTCGCGCAGGTTCGCCGCGAAGACCCGTACCGCCTCGTCCTCGGCGGCCGTGCGCAGCCGCAGCCTCAGGTCGATGCCGAGGTGGACGAGGATGCGGGTGCGCCACGCCCAGCGGACCGTGTCCTTCAGCCACTTGTCACCGGGGCGGCCGCGGTCGGCGATCCCGAACTTGTGGGCGACGATACCCTCGTAGGAGGAGGGGCCGTCCGTCTGCTCCTCGGGCTCCAGGACGAGGTCGAGGACCTCCTCCTTCTCGCCGCGCAGCATCGCGAGGATGCGGTGCGAGGGCAGCTCCGTGAACGGTTCCGCGAAGTCGAAGTAGTCGGCGAACTTCGCCCCCGCCTCCTCCTTGCCCTCCCGCACCTTGGCGGCGAGCCGCCCGCGTACCCACATGCGCTCGCGGAGCTCGCCGATCAGGTCGGCGTCCTCCGAGAAGCGCTCGGTGAGGATCGCCCGGGCGCCGTCCAGAGCGGCCTGCGGATCGGCCACGCCCTTGTCGGCGTCGACGAACGCGGCGGCCGCGGCGAGGGGCTCGACGGCCGGATCGCCGAGCAGCCCCTCCGCCAGCGGCTCGAGTCCGGCCTCGCGGGCGATCTGCGCCTTGGTGCGCCGCTTGGGCTTGTACGGGAGGTAGATGTCCTCCAGGCGCGCCTTCGTCTCGGCGCCCCGGATGCTCGCCTCCAGCTCCTCGGTGAGCTTGCCCTGCTCGCGCACCGACTCCAGGATCGCCGTCCGCCGCTCCTCCAGCTCCCGCAGATAGCGCAGCCGCTCCTCGACGGTGCGCAGCTGCGCGTCGTCGAGCATCTCGGTCGCTTCCTTGCGGTAGCGGGCGATGAAGGGCACCGTAGAACCGCCGTCGAGCAGTTCCACGGCGGCCCTGACCTGCCGCTCCCGTACGCCGAGTTCCTCGGCGATCCTGCCTTCGATGGACACTGCGTTGATGGACCCGATGGACCCGGGTGTCGTCACGATCCCGTACCGCCTTCTCCGCTGAGGTTGCGCGGCAATTGTGGCAGGTGGTGCCGACACTCGGGGATCAGGGCGGCTCCCGGCAGGTCGGGATCCGGATCAGGCCCTGCGGCTGCGGGTGGAGGACGAGGCCCCGCCGAACAGCCGGGCCAGGGCCCGGAAGGGCAGCGTGACGACGGTGGCGATGGCGCCGCCGATCTGGCGCAGCACGTCTGCGATAGCACGGAACACGAAATTCCCCTTTCTCCACTCCCGGCCGCGGCGGCCGGTGGAGAGCGGGTACCTCAGAGCGGCGTCACTATGCGTCACCCTTGCCGATCAGATCAGCCGGGTACGCCCCGGCCACGAGCGCCGCGTGCGCGAACACCCCACCCAGCTCGGTCAGCCGGGCCACCCCCTCCGGGCCCAGGTGCTCGTACGGGGCACGGTCCAGGCGGTCCGTCTCGTGCTCGATCTCCCGGCGCAGGGCGACACCCTGATCGGTGAGGTCGCCGGACGCGTCCAGCAGCCCGCGCTCCCGCAGCCGGTCCGTCGCCGCGTCCCAGTCGCCCTGGCTCCAGCCCCGGGTCCTGAGGACCCACTTCGGGGTCATCCCCTTGCCCGTCGCCGTGTGGGTCGCCATCGCCTCCAGGCCGTCGAGACCCGCGGACATCAGGACGGCCAGGTGCCCGTCGCCGCGGTGCTCGCGCAGCAGGGTCGCCGCGTGCCAGTAGGCGAGGTGCGGTTGCTCGGGGACGGGCAGATCGGCGTGGGCGGCGTACAGCGGCCGCGCCGCGCGCGAGCAGGCCTCGGCGGCGCGCAGCGCGAGCTGTGCGGCCTCGGCCATCTCCGCCGATGCCAGGGCGTCCGCACCGAGCAGGCGGCGCAGTGTCGCGTCGACCGCACGCGCGCGTGCCGCCAGGACCTGCCCGGGTGCGGCGGTCTCCCACACCGCCGGCACGTGCCGGGCCACGAGCTCGTACTTGTAGTTGTAGAAGGCCGCCGTCACGGCCCCGGCCCCGACCGGTCCGAGGGCGGCGGCCCGCACGGCGAAGTTCACGGCACGCGGGTCGGTGACCCCGACGGCGCCCAGCTCCCGCCCGAGGTCGGGCGAGAAGTAGTGGGTCGCGTGCAGGGAGTTGAGCACGTTGTGGCAGCGTCGGCCGGCGCGCGGCTCCAGGGCGGCAGTCGTCATGCCCCGCAGGTTACCAACCGCTTGGTATGTCCTCCATGGTCACGTGCCCCATGGCAGGAAAGGTGGGGCACTCGTCCTTGCGGCCATACTCCGGCCCCGCGAAGAATCGACGGCATGGCCCAGCGCACGGTTCTGGCCGTCCTCTTCGACGGCCTGCAGAGTCTCGACGTCACCGGCCCCGTGGAGGTCTTCGCTGGCGCGGAGCTGCTCTCCCCGGGCGCGTACCAGATCCGCACGGCGTCCCTGGACGGCGCACCCGTGCGGACCACCAGCGGCCTGACCCTCGTACCCGACGGGTCCCTGGCCACCGCGCCGGACCCGGACATCCTCCTCGTCCCCGGCGGGCCGGGCAGCCTGCGGCCCGACCCGCGTCTGGTGGCCTGGGTGCGCGAGCGGGGTCCGCGTGCCGGCCGCCTTGTCTCCGTGTGCACCGGCGCGGCCGTGCTGGCCGCGGCGGGCCTGCTGGACGGCCGCCGCGCCACGACCCACTGGGCGTACTGCGACCGGCTCGCCCGCGAGCACCCGGCCGTCGAGATCGACCCCGACCCCGTCTTCGTGCGCGACGGGCACATCGCCACCTCGGCCGGTGTCACCGCCGGCATCGACCTCGCCCTGGCCATGGTCGAGGAGGACCTGGGCCGGGACGCCGCCCTCACCATCGCCCGCCACCTGGTGGTGTTCCTGCGCAGGCCCGGCAACCAGGCCCAGTTCAGCGCCCAGCTCGCGGCCCAGACCGCACAGCGCGAGCCTCTGCGGGACGTCCAGCGGTGGATCACCGACCACCCGGACGCCGACCTCTGCGTCGACGCCCTCGCCGCCCGCGCCCGCCTCTCGCCCCGCCACTTCGCCCGCGCCTTCCGCGCCGAGACCGGCATGACACCGGGCCGCTACGTGGACCGCGTCCGCCTCGAACACGCAAGACGCCTGCTGGAGGACACCGCCGGCGGCGTCGAGGAGATCGCCCGCACCTGCGGCTACGGCACACCCGAGGCCATGCGCCGGGCCTTCGTCAGGGCCCTGGGGACGCCCCCGGCCGAGTACCGCCGCCGCTTCCGCCCCGCCACCACACCCTGAACCCCCACCACAGCAGCCGACCGGAAGGACCTCATGCAGATCGCCATCGTCCTCTACGACCGCTTCACCGCCCTCGACGCCGTCGGCCCCTACGAGACCCTCGGCCGGGTCCCGGACGCCGAGACCGTCTTCGTCGCCGAGCAGGCCGGCCCCGTGCGCAACGACTCGGGGAACCTCGCGCTGACCGCCGACCGGACCCTGGCCGACGTACCGCACCCCGACATCATCGTGGTCCCCGGCGGCCCGGGCCCCCTCCCGCTGGCGGCCGACGGGCCCCTGCTCACCTGGCTGCGCACGGCCGACGAAACCAGCACCTGGACGACGTCCGTGTGCACCGGCTCCCTGCTGCTCGCCGCCGCCGGACTCCTCAAGGGCCGCCGGGCGACGTCCCACTGGCTGGCCCTGGAGGAGCTGAAGCGCCACGGCGCCGAGCCGACGGGTGAGCGGGTCGTCACCGACGGCAAGTACGTCACCGCGGCCGGCGTCTCCTCCGGCATCGACATGGGGCTGACGCTCCTCGGCCGGATCGCCGGCGACGACCACGCCCAGATCGTCCAGCTCGCCACCGAGTACGACCCGCAGCCGCCCTACGACGCCGGGTCACCCGACAAGGCCCCCGCGCACGTCGTCGAGCTGCTCCGGTCGCACCTCGACCTCACCCTGACGTAGGCACGCTCCAGCCGAACCGCGGCTGCCGGCGCTCCAGGAACGCGGCGACACCCTCGGCGGTGTCGCCGCTCGCGCGCGCCTGCCCGGCCCAGTGCGCGTCCCGGTCCGTACGCCCGTCCGCGAACTCCTTGGCCGCCGCCTGCGTCAGCTGCGAACGGGACACCAGGATCCGGGTGAACTCCGCGACGCGCTTGCCGAGTTCGCCCTCGGGCAGCACCTCGTCGGCCAGACCGGCGCGCAGCGCCCGCTGCGCGTCGATCAGCTCACCGGAGAACAGCAGGTACTTGGCGGTGGCCGGCCCCACCAGGGACACCAGCCGCCGGGTCGAGGAGGCCGGGTACACGATGCCGAGCTTCGCGGGCGTCACACCGAACAGCGCCCCCTCCTCGGCGAACCGCAGATCACAGGCCGCCGCCAGCTGCGCCCCGCCGCCCACGCAGTGACCCCGGATCGCGGCCAGTGTCGGCTTCGGGAACGCGGCCAGCGCCTCCTCGGCCCGCACGGCCAGCCCCTGTGCCTCCTCGGGCGAGCCCCGCAGTGTCGAGATGTCGGCCCCGGCGCAGAACGTGCCGCCCTCGCCGGTCAGCACCAGCGCCCGCACCGCGGGATCCCCCGCGAGCTCCTCCAGCAGCGCGGGAAGGGAGCGCCACATCGCGGCCGTCATGGCGTTGCGCTTCTCGGGATGACGTATGACGACCGTCGCGACCGAGTCGGTCACGCGGTGCTGCAGCTGCGGCTCCATGCGCCGGATGCTATCCGGATGCCAAACCCGTACAACCCGAATAGTTCGCCGAGACGGCACAACAGGGACAGGACCAGTCCCACAACTGACCGTGTCATACGCCAACGGTCAGAAGTGCTCGATACTTGCTGACTTCTGTTCAGTCCCAGGGTGCGAGGCGCATCGTTACCAACACTCGGGGTGTGGCGACAATCGAGCGCGAGGGTGGCGACCGGACGATGGACGACGACGGGCGTGGGTTCGGTCCGCGCCCAGAGGGCGGCGCGGCGCCCCTCGACCCCGGGCCCGCGGATCCGCTGCCGTACGAAGGCGTATGGAGGTTCACCGCTCCGGCGGTCGACGCCTCGGTCCCCCAGGCGCGGCACGCCGTGCGGGACCTGCTGCTGCGTCAGGGGGTGCCGGTCTCGGACGACCTGGCCCAGGGGCTGCTGCTGATCGTCTCGGAGCTGGTGACGAACGCCGTGAAGCACGCGGCGGTGCTGTCGCCGACGATCGCCGTCGAGCTGGCCGTCGGTGCCGAGTGGCTCCGGGTGTCCGTGGAGGACAACCATCCGTACCGGCCCACCGCCCTGGAGACCGACCACGGCCGGACCGGGGGACGCGGACTGCTCCTGGTGCGCGAGGTCACCCGGGAGGCGGGCGGCAGGTGCGAGGTCGAGTACACCGCGAGCGGCGGCAAGGTGATCTGGGCCGCCCTGCCGCTCAAACCCGCGCGCTTCTCCTGAGTCCGGTCCTCAGGGTCCGGGTCACCAGCCGGCCGACGGGCCCGTCAGCTCCCTGATCGCCGGCCGGGCCGCGTCCAGGACGGTCATGAACCAGGCCGAGAAGGTGTCCTTGGCGTGCCGCTCCGCCAGCTCCGGCGGGGTCACGAACACCGTCGACGCCACCTCCTCCGGGTCCGGCCGCACCACGGCCTGCACCATGCCGACGAACAGGTGGTTGTACTCCTGCTCCACCAGACCGGACTCCGGGTCCGGGTGGTTGTAGCGGACCGTGCCCGCCTCGGCCAGCAGGGACGGGGAGGCGCCGAGCTCCTCGAAGGTGCGCCGCGCCGCCGCCGCGAAGGGCGCCTCACCGGGGTAGGGGTGGCCGCAGCAGGTGTTGGACCACACGCCGGGGGAGTGGTACTTGCCCAGCGCCCGCTGCTGGAGCAGCAGCCGGCCGTACTCATCGAAGAGGAACACGGAGAACGCGCGGTGCAGCCGTCCGGGCGGCTGGTGGGCGGCGAGCTTCTCCGCGGTGCCGATCGTCACGCCGTCCTCGTCGACCAGTTCCAGCAAAATCGCGTCTGCGGTGCCGTTCGACGGGTTGTGCGTCGCGGTGGCAGGTGTGATCGGCATACCCATCCTTCACATCGGTCTTCGCGCCCCAAGTCTGCCGTACGAATCCGGCACTCCCGGCACTTCGCGGCACGCCCGCATGTCCCGCGCGGCGGCGCGGACCGCGGTCGGCACCGGTCGGACGCCGGGAAAGGGACCCGGTAGAAGATCGTGCCCGGCCAGGCGGGCGGAAATCGTCCATACCGGAGCTGTGGGGGCTCAGGACGCGGGCGCGCGGCGGAGGGTTGCGTTCTCCGGCGCACTCCAGGCGGAGTGCGCCCCCCGACTGTGTCCCACACCTCGGAAGCCGCCGCGTCAGTGACAGAGCCGCGCCTCGTGCTCCGCGTGCCCGACCGGCTCCAGCTGGAAGGTGCAGTGCTCCACGTCGAAGTGGTCGCCGAGGCAGCCCTGGAGCTCGTGGAGCATCTTCTCGTGGCCTATCGCGTTCAGGGCCTCCGAACTGACGACCACGTGCGCCGACAGCACGGGCATGCCGGAGGTGATCGTCCAGGCGTGCAGGTCGTGGACATCCTCCACACCGTCCGTCGCGAGGATGTGCGACCGCACCTCGGCCATGTCGACGCCCGGCGGAGCGGTCTCCAGCAGCACGGACAGCGTCTCGCGCAGCAGCTTCCACGTCCGGGGCGCGATCATCAGCGCGATGACGAGCGAGGCGATCGGGTCGGCGGGCTGCCACCCGGTGAGCATGATCACAACGGACGAGACGATCACCGTGACCGAACCGAGGGCGTCCGCCGCGACCTCCAGGAACGCGCCGCGCACGTTCAGGCTCTCCTTCTGGCCGCGCATCAGCAGCGACAGCGACACCAGGTTCGCGACCAGGCCGATCCCACCGAACAGCAGCGCCAGCCGGCCCTCGGTCTGGGCCGGCGTGATGAAGCGCTGGACCGACTCGTACACGACGTACCCGCCGGCCCCGAGCAGCAGCACGCAGTTGGCCAGGGCGGCGAGGATCTCGGCCCGGGCGTAGCCGAAGGTGGCCCGATCGCTGGGCGGGCGGTTCGCGAAGTGGATCGCGAGCAGCGCCATGCCGAGGCCCAGCGCGTCCGTCGCCATGTGCGCCGAGTCCGCGACGAGCGCGAGCGAGTCGGCTAGGGCACCGCCGACGATCTGCACGACCACGATGCCGAGCGTGATCGCCAGCGCCGCCCGCAGCCTGCCGCGGTACGCCGAGGTCGCCGTACCGCCGGCCGCGCCGTGCGCATGACCGTGATCGTGCCCAGCCCCCATGAGAAGTCAGCCTCCCTGTGTCCGCCTGATCGTGCTCGGGCACCCCAGTGAACTACGGGGAGGGGGTATGTGCAACGCGGCACTGAACACCGTTGTCATGTGCCCTGACCTGCGGAAACGATGTGCAGGTCAGGGCGCCTCCAAGAGGTCAGGAGCCGTGGTGCAGCAACCAGCCCCGCCAGGCCGACTCGGTCATCTCGCGCACCCCGCGCCGGGCCGTCCAGCCGAGCTCCGCGGCTGCCCGGGCGGCCGAGGCCACCGCGCGTGGGGCGTCGCCGGGCCGGCGCTCCTCGACGAGCGGCGGCCGGCGGTCGCCGGTGACCTCGCCGATGACCGTGATGAGTTCGCGGACCGAGACGCCCTCGCCGCGGCCGATGTTGACCGTCAGGTCGCCCGTGCCGCCGCCCCCGGCCAGCCGCCGGGCCGCCGCCAGGTGGGCCTCGGCAAGGTCGGCGACGTGAATGTAGTCACGGATGCAGGTGCCGTCCGGGGTCGGGTAGTCGTCACCGAAGATCCGGGGCGCCTCGTCACGCGTCAGCCGGTCGAAGACCATCGGGACGATGTTGAAGACGCCCGTGTCGGCCAGCTCCGGCTCCGCCGCCCCCGCCACGTTGAAATAGCGCAGACATACGGTGGAGATCCCGTGTGCCTGTCCCGCCGCCCGCACCAGCCACTCGCCGGCGAGCTTGGTCTCGCCGTACGGGTTCACCGGAGCACAGGGAGTGTCCTCCGTGATGAGGTCCACACCCGGGTCGCCGTACACGGCAGCCGACGACGAGAACACGAAGCGCTCGATCCCTGCCCCGGCGACCGCGTCCAGCAGGGTCACCAGGCCGCCGACGTTCTCCCGGTAGTAGCGAGTGGGCTGCGCGACGGACTCGGCGACCTGCTTGCGCGCCGCGAGATGCACCACACCCGTCACACCGTGCTCGGCGAAGACCCGCTCCAGCAGCTCCCCGTCCAGTGAGGAACCCCGCACGAGCGGGACGTCGGACGGGAGCCGCGCGGGCACCCCGGCCGAGAGGTCGTCCAGGGCGACGACGCGCTCCCCGGCCCCGGTCATGGCCCTGGCCACATGAGCTCCGATATAGCCGGCACCGCCGGTGATCAGCCAAGTCATGGTCGCCCACCCTATGCGGCCACGACGGCTGCCTGCGCAATGTCCCCGATGTCCGCTCTGCGGGGCACGGTTTGTGGGGCGGGCCCCGGATCCACGATGATGATCGAGGCAAGGGCTTGTGCGAACCACGTCGATCCAGCTGCCGAACAGGCGGTGAACGTGGCCTTCCCGGCATCCGATAGCCTCTGCCGACATGCCGCCCGGGAGCCACCGGAGAAGGCGCCCCCACCATGTACGTCACTGGCGCGGACGCGTCGGTACCCAGGGAGTGAATTCGGTTGTCGACCGCCATCCTCACCGGCCAGCCGGTCCCCGGATCGTCGATCGAGGCCGACCTGCGGTCCCTCGGGTTCGACCTCCGGATCGCGACCGACGCCGCAGAGGCCGAGACCCTCCTCGCGGAGGTGCCGGGCGACCAGCGGGTCGCCCTGGTCGACGCCCGCTTCGTGGGGCACGTGCACGCGCTGCGCCTCGGCCTCACCGACCCCCGCTTCCCGCTCGCCGGGATCCCCGGCGCCGTCACGGCCCAGCCCGCCGGCCGCCAGGCCCTGACCCGGGCGATGGCCCGCGAGAACTCCGCCGGCGGCGGCACCACCCTGGTCGACAGCCTCGCCGACCGCATCCTCACCGCCCTCGACGCCGACGGCACCGACGTGCACCGCCCCGAGCTGGGCAGCCTCGTCGCGGCCGTCCCCGCCGACCCGCAGGCCCGCAACGAGGCACGGCAGGCGGTGACGGACGTCGACGACGAGGCCGTACGCCTGAAGTCCGCCGTGAAGTCCCGCGACGGCTTCTTCACCACGTACTGCATCAGCCCGTACTCCCGCTACATCGCCCGCTGGTGCGCCCGCCGGGGCCTGACCCCGAACCAGGTCACCACGGCCTCCCTGCTCACCGCCCTCATAGCGGCGGGCTGCGCGGCCACCGGCACCCGCGGCGGCTTCGTCGCGGCCGGCGTCCTGCTGATCGCGTCCTTCGTGCTGGACTGCACCGACGGGCAGCTCGCCCGCTACTCCCTGCAGTACTCCACGCTCGGCGCCTGGCTGGACGCCACCTTCGACCGGGCCAAGGAGTACGCCTACTACGCCGGCCTCGCCCTCGGAGCCGCCCGCGGCGGCGACGACGTCTGGGCCCTCGCCCTCGGGGCCATGGTCCTGCAGACCTGCCGGCACGTCGTGGACTTCTCCTTCAACGAGGCCAACCACGACGCCACCGCCAACACCAGCCCCACCGCCGCCCTCTCCGACAAGCTCGACAGCGTCGGGTGGACCGTCTGGGTCCGGCGGATGATCGTCCTGCCCATCGGCGAGCGCTGGGCGATGATCGCCGTCCTGACGGCGGTCACGACCCCGCGCATCACCTTCTACGCGCTGCTGATCGGCTGCGCCTTCGCCGCGACGTACACCACGGCCGGGCGGGTGCTGCGGTCCCTGACCCGCAAGGCCAAGCGGACCGACCGGGCCGCCGGCGCCCTGGCCGACCTCGCCGACAGCGGCCCGCTCGCGCAGGGCTTCGCGCAGGCGTTCAAGAAGGCAGCCCGCAAGCTGCCCGGCTTCACCGCCCCGGTCGTCGCCCTGCTCGGCGGTCTCGCCGTCGTCCTCACCGCGGCGCTGACGGACTTCGGCGGCCCCTGGCCGATCGTCGCTGCCCTCGGCTACGCCCTCACCTCCGGCCTCGCCGTCGCCCGCCCCCTGAAGGGCGCCCTCGACTGGCTGGTCCCCCCGTTCCTCCGCGCCGCCGAGTACGGCACCGTCCTGGTCCTGGCGGCAAAGGCGGATGTGAACGGAGCCCTTCCTGCGGCTTTCGGGCTGGTGGCCGCGGTCGCCTACCATCACTACGACACGGTCTACCGCATCCGCGGCGACGCCGGAGCGCCCCCGGCCTGGCTGGTGCGCTCCATCGGGGGGCACGAAGGGCGGACGCTGCTCGTCACCGTCCTCGCCGCGCTGCTCACCGCCTCGCAGTTCACAGTCGCGCTCACGGCACTGGCCGTGGCCGTGGCCCTGGTGGTGCTCGTCGAGAGCATCCGCTTCTGGGTCGGCGCCCACAAGGGCGGCGCACCCGCCGTACACGATGAAGGAGAAACCGCATGATCGGCCTCGTGCTCGCGGCCGGCGCCGGACGGCGTCTGCGCCCCTACACCGACAGCCTCCCGAAGGCGCTGGTGCCGGTGGGCCCCGCGGGCATAGAAGGCGAACCCACGGTGCTCGACCTGACCCTCGGCAACTTCGCCGAGATCGGTCTCACCGAGGTCGCGATCATCGTCGGCTACCGCAAGGAGGCCGTGTACGCGCGCAAGGAAGCCCTTGAGCAGAAGTACGGCCTCAAGCTCACCCTCATCGACAACGACAAGGCCGAGGAGTGGAACAACGCCTACTCCCTGTGGTGCGGGCGTGACGCCCTCAAGGACGGCGTGATCCTCGCCAACGGCGACACCGTCCACCCGGTCTCCGTCGAGAAGACGCTGCTCGCCGCCCGCGGCGACGGCAAGAAGATCATCCTCGCGCTGGACACGGTCAAGCAGCTCGCGGACGAGGAGATGAAGGTCGTCGTCAGCCCCGAGAAGGGCATGACGAAGATCACCAAGCTGATGGATCCCGCCGAGGCCACCGGTGAGTACATCGGCGTCACGCTGATCGAGGGCGACGCCGCCCCCGAGCTGGCCGACGCGCTCAAGGCCGTGTGGGAGACCGACCCGCAGCAGTTCTACGAGCACGGCTACCAGGAGCTGGTCAACCGCGGCTTCCGTATCGACGTGGCGCCGATCGGCGACGTCAAGTGGGTGGAGATCGACAACCACGACGATCTCGCCCGTGGACGGGAGATCGCATGCCAGTACTGACCCGGCTCATCCCCTCGCCGCTGGTCGTGGACATCCGCCCGGGTGCCCTCGACGACCTGGCGTGCGTCCTCGCCGACGAGCGCATCTCGCACTCCGGCCGCCTCGCCGTCGCCGTCAGCGGCGGCTCCGGCGCCAGGCTGCGCGAGCGCATCTCGCCGAGCATGCCCGGCGCCACCTGGTACGAGGTCGGCGGCGGCACCCTCGACGACGCGATCCGGCTGGCCGGCGACATAAAGGCCGGCCACTTCGACGCGGTCGTCGGCCTCGGCGGCGGCAAGATCATCGACTGCGCCAAGTTCGCCGCGGCACGCGTCGGCCTGCCCCTGGTCGCCGTGCCGACGAACCTCGCGCACGACGGCCTGTGCTCGCCGGTCGCCACCCTCGACAACGACGCGGGCCGCGGCTCGTACGGTGTGCCGAACCCGATCGCGGTCGTCATCGACCTGGACGTCATCCGTGAGGCGCCGGTCCGTTACGTGCGCGCCGGCATCGGTGACGCCGTCTCCAACATCTCGGCGATCGCCGACTGGGAGCTGGCCAACCGCGTCAAGGGCGAGCGGATCGACGGACTCGCCGCGGCCATGGCCCGCCAGGCCGGCGAGGCCGTACTGCGGCACCCGGGCGGCATCGGGGACAACAACTTCCTCCAGGTGCTCGCCGAGGCGCTGGTCCTCAGCGGCATCGCCATGTCGGTCTCGGGCGACTCGCGGCCCTCCTCCGGGGCGTGCCACGAGATCAACCACGCCTTCGACCTGCTCTACCCGAAGCGCGCCGCCGCCCACGGCGAGCAGTGCGGACTCGGCGCGGCCTTCGCGATGTGGCTGCGCGGAGCGCACGAGGAATCGGCGTACATGGCCGAGGTGCTGCGCAGGCACGGGCTGCCCGTGCTGCCGGACGAGATCGGCTTCACGACGGACGAGTTCGTCAAGGCCGTCGAGTTCGCCCCGGAGACCCGGCCCGGTCGCTACACCATCCTCGAACACCTCGACCTGAACACCGAACAGATCAAGGACACCTACGCCGACTATGTCAAGGCCATCGGTAGCTGAACTCCGCCCCGTCGTTCACCCCCCAGGGGTGAAGGACCGGCGCAGCGGTGAGCACTGGATGGGACGCCTCTACATGCGTGAGGTGTCCCTGCGGGTCGACCGTTACCTGGTCAACACCAGGGTCACGCCCAACCAGCTCACCTACCTGATGACCGTCTTCGGTGTGCTCGCGGCCCCGGCACTGCTCGTGCCGGGGATCGCGGGAGCCGTTCTCGGCGTGGTCATGGTCCAGATGTACCTGCTGCTGGACTGCGTCGACGGCGAGATCGCGCGCTGGAAGAAGCAGTACTCGCTCAACGGCGTCTACCTGGACCGGGTCGGCGCCTACCTGACCGACGCCGCCGTGCTCGTCGGCTTCGGCCTGCGCGCCGCCGACCCGTGGGGCAGCGGCCGCATCGACTGGCTGTGGGCCTTCCTCGGCACCCTGGCCGCCCTCGGCGCCATCCTGATCAAGGCCGAGACCGACCTGGTCGGCGTCGCCCGGCACCAGGCCGGGAAGCCGCCGGTCAAGGAGGCCGCCGCCGAGATGCGCTCCTCCGGCATGGCGCTGGCCCGCAAGGCCGCCGCCGCCCTGAACTTCCACCGGCTGATCCTCGGCATCGAGGCGTCCCTGCTGATCCTCGTGCTGGCGATCGTCGACCAGGTCCGCGGTGACCTGTTCTTCTCCCGGCTCGGCGTCGCGGTGCTGGCCGGCATCGCGCTGGTGCAGACCCTGCTGCACCTGGTGTCCATCCTCGCCTCGAGCAGGCTGAAGTGAGCGGCATGAAGGTCGGCGCCGTCATCATCACCATGGGCAACCGGCCCGAGGAGCTGCGCGCCCTCCTCGACTCCGTCGCCAAGCAGGACGGCGACCGGGTCGAGGTGGTCGTCGTCGGCAACGGCTCGCCCGTCCCGGACGTCCCCGAGGGCGTCCGCACGATCGAGCTGCCCGAGAACCTCGGCATCCCCGGCGGCCGCAACGTCGGCATCGAGGCCTTCGGGCCCGCCGGCCGGGACGTCGACATCCTGCTCTTCCTGGACGACGACGGACTGCTCGCGGGCCACGACACCGCCGAGCTGTGCCGCAAGGCGTTCGAGGCCGACCCGAAGCTCGGCATCGTGAGTTTCCGCATAGCCGACCCGGAGACCGGCGTCACCCAGCGCCGCCACGTACCCCGGCTGCGCGCCTCCGACCCGATGCGCTCCTCGCGCGTGACGACCTTCCTCGGCGGCGCCAACGCCGTCCGCACCCGCGTCTTCGCCGACGTCGGCGGGCTTCCGGACGAGTTCTTCTATGCCCACGAGGAAACCGACCTGGCATGGCGGGCCCTCGACGCGGGCTGGATGATCGACTACCGGTCCGACATGGTGCTTTACCACCCGACGACCGCTCCCTCGCGGCACGCGGTCTACCACCGCATGGTCGCCCGCAACCGCGTCTGGCTGGCCCGCCGCAACCTCCCCTCGGCGCTCGTCCCGGTCTACCTCGGCGTGTGGCTGCTGCTCACCCTGCTGCGCCGCCCCTCCCGCAGTGCGCTGCGGGCCTGGTTCGGCGGATTCCGCGAAGGCTGGACCACCTCGTGCGGGCCCCGCCGGCCCATGAAGTGGCGTACGGTGTGGCGGCTGACCCGGCTGGGCCGGCCCCCCGTCATCTGACAAGCTCGTATCCGGGACTACCCGGGAGCCCCCGGGCCGTACTCTGGCCCCGGCTCATGCCAGACCGGCACAGGCCGAGCATCTCGAAGACGAAAGTTTCCACTAGTGAGTGAGACAACGCACGACGCCACGGTCGCGGTGAGCGCGCCCGCGGCGCCCGACGAGGGCCTCACGGCGAGGGAACTCGCCGCCAAGCACGGGCTGACCGTGAGCGGCGCCCGGCCGTCCCTCATCGAGTACGTCCGTCAGCTCTGGGACCGGCGGCACTTCATCCTCGCCTTCTCCCGGGCGAAGCTGACCGCCCAGTACAGCCAGGCCAAGCTCGGCCAGCTGTGGCAGGTGGCCACGCCGCTGCTGAACGCGGCCGTGTACTTCTTCATCTTCGGCCTGCTGCTGGAGGCCGACCGGGGCATGCCCCGCGAGGTGTACATCCCGTTCCTGGTCACGGGCGTGTTCGTGTTCACCTTCACGCAGAGCTCGGTGATGGCGGGCGTGCGCGCGATCTCCGGCAACCTCGGCCTGGTCCGCGCCCTGCACTTCCCGCGCGCCTCGCTGCCGATCTCCTTCGCGCTCCAGCAGCTCCAGCAGCTGCTGTTCTCGATGTTCGTGCTGTTCGCCATCGCGGTCGGCTTCGGCCACTACCCGGACCTGTCCTGGGTGCTGATCGTGCCCGTGCTGGTCCTGCAGTTCTGCTTCAACACCGGCCTCGCGCTGATCATGGCCCGGGCGGGCGCCAAGACCCCCGACCTCGCGCAGCTGATGCCGTTCGTGATGCGGACGTGGATGTACGCGTCCGGCGTGATGTTCTCCATCCCGATCTTCCTGGAGGACAAGCCGAGCTGGATCGCGAACGTCCTGCAGTGGAACCCGGCCGCGATCTACATGGACCTGATGCGGTTCGCCCTCATCGACGACTACGACGGCTCGTACCTCCCCGACCACGTGTGGGCGGTCGCGGGCGGCTGGGCCGTGCTGTTCGCCCTCGGCGGCTTCGTGTACTTCTGGAAGGCGGAGGAGAGGTACGGCCGTGGCTGAGCAGAACCAGGACGCACGCATCCCCACCGTCGTCGCGGACGACCTGCACATCGTCTACCGCGTCAACGGCGCCAAGAGCGGCAAGGGCAGCGCCACCGCCGCCCTCAGCCGCATCCTCAAGCGCGGCGAGGAGCGGGGTGTGCGCAAGGTGCACGCCGTGCGCGGTGTCTCCTTCGTCGCCTACCGCGGCGAGGCCATCGGCCTGATCGGGTCCAACGGCTCCGGCAAGTCGACCCTGTTGCGCGCCATCGCCGGGCTGCTGCCCGCCGAGCAGGGCAAGGTCTACACCGACGGCCAGCCCTCGCTGCTCGGCGTCAACGCGGCCCTGATGAACGACCTCACGGGCGAACGCAACGTCATATTGGGCGGGCTCGCCATGGGCATGTCCCGTGAGGAGATCAAGGAGCGCTACCAGGACATCGTCGACTTCTCCGGCATCAACGAGAAGGGCGACTTCATCACCCTGCCCATGCGGACCTACTCCTCCGGCATGGCGGCCCGGCTCCGCTTCTCCATCGCCGCGGCCAAGGACCACGACGTCCTGATGATCGACGAGGCCCTGGCGACGGGTGACCGGAAGTTCCAGAAGCGCTCCGAGGACCGCATCCGGGAGCTGCGCAAGGAAGCCGGCACGGTGTTTCTGGTCAGCCACAACAACAAGTCCATCCGCGACACCTGCAACCGCGTCCTGTGGCTGGAACGCGGCGAGCTGCGCATGGACGGCCCCACCGACGAGGTGCTCAAGGAGTACGAGAAGTTCACGGGCAAGTAGCCCGATTCGGCCAGGGCCCCGACGGAACTGCTCCGACGGGGCCCCGCGTCTGCAAAGGAAACGTCAACTCCGGCCCATCTCAGGAATCTTGGGGCCAATCGGTGCGTTCTCGTGATGTGCGGGACACCCTGACGAACCGTGGCGCGTTGTACAACGTAAGCTGTACCGGTCCCGAAACACGGCAATCAGGGCAATAATGCGCGACACCGCCCGTCGGACCACCGTGCGGACGGCTGGGCGGCGTGTCCGAAATAGTGTGTATTGGGTCGGCAGTGTAGAACGGGAGATGTGACGGCGATGGCTACGGAAACTCCCCAGCTCCACGCAGCACGTGCCGTCCCCGCGCCGGGCAGTCGGCGGTGACGGGAACCGGCACGGCGCGCCCCCTCGATCCGGAGCGCGGCACGCTCGACAAGGCCGCCGGCGAGAACTTCCCGGTGGCCCCCTTCTTCCTGCCCCGGGCCTGGCGCTTTGACCTCATGGCCGTCTACGGCTTCGCCCGTCTGGTCGACGACATCGGCGACGGCGACCTCACTCCCGGCGGTGCCGACGCCCGCCTGCTCGGTGTGTCCTCGCGGGACGCCGAGGACCGGCTGGTTTTGCTGGACGCCTTCGAGGCCGACCTGCGCCGGGTCTTCGACTCGACCCCGCGCCATCCGCTGCTGCGCCGCCTCCAGCCGACCGTGCGCCGCCGCTCGCTGACTCCCGAGCCGTTCCTCGGCCTGATCGCCGCCAACCGCCAGGACCAGCTGGTCGGCCGCTACGAGACCTACGACGACCTGCTCGCCTACTGCGAGCTGTCGGCCAACCCCGTGGGCCGTCTCGTCCTCGCCGTCACCGGCGCCTCGACACCCGAGCGGATCCGCCGCTCCGACATGATCTGTACGGCGCTCCAGATCGTCGAGCACCTCCAGGACGTGGCCGAGGACCTCGGCCGCGACCGCATCTACCTGCCCGCAGCCGACATGAAGCGCTTCCACGTCCAGGAAGCGGATCTCGCCACGAAGACCGCCGGAGCGTCGGTCCGTGCGCTGATTGCGTACGAAGCGCAAAGGGCCCGGGATCTCCTGAATGAAGGCGCCCCCCTGGTGGGTAGCGTCCACGGCAGGCTGAAGCTGCTGCTCGCAGGGTTCGTGGCGGGGGGAAGGGCGGCCGTCCACGCGATCGCCGCCGCCGAATTCGACGTACTTCCCGGCCCGCCCAAGCCCGGCAAGGTCCGGCTGCTGCGTGAGGTCGGCGTGACTCTGCGAGGAGAGGGGTGATCCGGACCGTGGAGTCGGAACCACACGCGTCCCCACCGGTACTCGCCGCCTACAGCTACTGCGAGGCCGTCACCGGGCGGCAGGCCCGTAACTTCGCCTACGGCATCCGGCTGCTGCCGACGCCTCAGCGCCGTGCCATGTCGGCGCTGTACGCGTTCTCGCGGCGGGTCGACGACATCGGCGACGGTGCGCTCGCCGACGACGTCAAGGTGGGCAGGCTGGAGGAGACCCGGGCGCTGCTCACCCGGATCCGCGAGGACGAGGTCGACGAGGACGACACCGACCCGGTCGCCGTCGCCCTCTCGCACGCGGCCGGGCACTTCCCGATCCCGCTCGGAGGCCTGGACGAGCTCATCGACGGCGTCCTGATGGACGTCCGCGGTGAGACCTACGAGACCTGGGACGACCTGAAGGTCTACTGCCGCTGCGTGGCGGGCGCGATCGGGCGTCTGTCGCTCGGCGTGTTCGGCACGGAACCGGGGGCGCGCGGCGTGGACCGCGCGCCGGAGTATGCCGACACGCTCGGGCTCGCGCTTCAGCTCACCAACATTCTCAGAGACGTTCGCGAGGACGCCGTGGACGGGCGGACCTACCTGCCCGCCGACGATCTCGCCAAGTTCGGCTGCTCGGCCGGCTTCAGCGGGCCGCGGCCGCCGGAGGGCTCCGACTTCGCGGGCCTCGTGCACTTCGAAGTGCGACGGGCCCGCGCTCTGTTCGCCGAGGGCTACCGGCTGCTCCCCATGCTCGACCGGCGCAGCGGCGCCTGTGTCGCCGCCATGGCCGGCATCTACCGCCGCCTCCTCGACCGCATCGAGCGCGACCCGGAGGCCGTGCTGCGCGGCCGGGTCTCCCTGCCCGGCCGGGAGAAGGCGTACGTCGCCGTGCGCGGCCTGTCCGGCCTCGACGCCCGGCATGTGACCCGACGGACCGTCAGGAGGCGTGCGTGAACGGCACAGAGGCCGCCCTCGGCGGTGTGGCGCGGATGGCCGGGCGTGGGTGCGACGCGCCCCTCGGCCGAGCCGTCGGAGACAACCGGCGGGCAACCCTCCGGCGCGAGGCCGCGTCCCTGACGGAGACGGCCGGTCGTGCACCGTTCGAGCAGCACGCCCGGGCCGAGGGGGAGGGCGCACGATGACCCACGGCACACGGTCTCAAGGACCTGCCGCACAGGGGCGGCACGCCGTCGTGGTGGGCGGCGGGCTCGCCGGCGTCACCACCGCGCTCGCGCTCGCCGACGCCGGGGTGCGCGTCACCCTGCTGGAAGGCAGGCCACGGCTCGGCGGCCTGGCCTTCTCCTTCCAGCGCGGTGATGTCACCGTCGACAACGGCCAGCACGTCTACCTGCGCTGCTGCACCGCCTACCGCTGGTTCCTCGACCGCATCGAGGGCGCGGCACTGGCCCCGCTGCAGGACCGGCTCGACGTACCCGTTCTGGACGCCGCACGGCCCGAGGGGCGACGGCTCGGCAGGCTGCGGCGCGACGCGCTGCCCGTGCCCCTGCACCTGGGGCGCAGCCTCGCCACCTATCCGCACCTGTCGCTCGCCGACCGCGCCAGGGTGGGCCGGGCGGCACTCGCGCTCAAGGGGCTCGACCTCACCGACCCGGCGCTGGACACGCAGGACTTCGGCAGCTGGCTGGCCGCGCACGGCCAGTCGGCACGCGCCGTCGAGGCCCTGTGGGACCTGGTCGGGATCGCCACCCTCAACGCGGCCGCCTCCGACGCCTCTCTGGCGCTGGCCGCGATGGTGTTCAAGACCGGTCTGCTGTCCGACCCGGGCGCGGCCGACATCGGCTGGGCGCGCGTCCCGCTGGGCGACCTGCACGACCGGCTGGCCCGCAAGGCCCTCGACTCCGCGGGCGTGCGCACCGAACTCCGCACCCGCGTCACCTCCGTCTGCGCGAACGCGAACGGGCAGTGGGCCGTCGACGTCCCGGGGGAGACCCTGGAGGCCGACGCGGTGGTCCTCGCCGTGCCGCAGCGCGAGGCGCACGACCTGCTGCCCGCGGGCGCCCTCGACGCGCCCGAACAGCTCCTGGAGATCGGCACCGCGCCGATCCTCAACGTCCATGTGGTCTACGACCGGAAGGTCCTCGGCCGGCCGTTCTTCACCGCCCTCGGCAGCCCCGTGCAGTGGGTCTTCGACCGGACCGAGGCGTCCGGGCTGCGCGAGGGCCAGTACCTCGCCCTGTCGCAGTCGGCCGCCCAGGACGAGATCGACGAGCCCGTCGCCGTGCTGCGCGAGCGGTACCTGCCCGAGCTGGAGCGGCTGCTGCCGCTGACCCGCGGTGCCGGAGTGAAAGACTTCTTCGTCACCCGGGAGCGCACCGCGACGTTCGCTCCCACCCCCGGCGTCGGGCGCCTCAGGCCCGGCGCCCGCACCAAGGCATCCGGCCTCTACCTGGCCGGAGCGTGGACCGCCACCGGGTGGCCCGCGACCATGGAGAGTGCGGTCCGCAGTGGTGTGAGCGCGGCGGACGCCGTGCTGGGCGCCCTGGGCCGGCCCCGTCCGCACGCCCTCTTCGAGTTCGAGGAGGCGGCATGATGCCGGCTCAGGCCGGCGCGGCAGGCGACCCCCGCACCCCCGGTACCGCAACAAGAGGAGAGACTGTGCCCACTGTGCCCCCGGCCTCGAAGACTGCCGAGGCGGTGGACGTGACCGCGCTGCTGGAGCGCGGCCGGACCCTGGCCACTCCGGTACTGCGGGCGGCCGTCGACCGCCTGGCACCTCCCATGGACACTGTTGCCGCCTACCACTTCGGCTGGATCGACGCCCAGGGCAGGCCCGCGGCGGGGGACGGCGGCAAGGCCGTACGCCCCGCCCTCGCGGTGCTGTCCGCCGAGGTCATGTCGGCCGCCCCCGAGACCGGCATCCCCGGCGCCGTCGCCGTGGAACTGGTCCACAACTTCTCCCTCCTCCACGACGACCTCATGGACGGCGACGAGCAGCGCCGTCACCGCGACACGGTCTGGAAGGTGCACGGCCCCGCCCAGGCCATCCTGGTCGGCGACGCCCTGTTCGCCCTCGCCAACGAGGTCCTCCTCGAACTCGGCACCGTCGAGGCCGGCCGAGCCACCCGCCGTCTGACCACGGCCACCCGCGCCCTGATCGACGGCCAGGCCCAGGACATCTCCTACGAGCACCGCGATCGCGTCAGCGTCGCGGAGTGCCTGGAGATGGAGGGCAACAAGACCGGCGCCCTGCTCGCCTGCGCCAGCTCCATCGGCGCGGTCCTCGGCGGCGCCGACGACCACACCGCCGACACCCTCGAGAAGTACGGCTACCACCTGGGCCTCGCCTTCCAGGCCGTCGACGACCTCCTCGGCATCTGGGGCGACCCGGACTCCACCGGCAAGCAGACCTGGAGCGACCTGCGCCAGCGCAAGAAGTCCCTGCCGGTCGTGGCCGCCCTCGCGGCGGGCGGCTCGGCCTCCGAGCGGCTCGGCGAGATCCTCGCCGCCGACGCCAAGGCCCACGACTTCGAGAATTTCTCCGAGGAGGAGTTCGCGGCCCGCGCCGCCCTCATCGAGGAGGCCGGCGGCCGCGAGTGGACCGCCGACGAGGCACGCCGTCAGCACACCATCGCCATCGAGGCCCTCGACGCCGTCGACATGCCCGACCGGGTGCGGGCACAGTTCACGGCCCTCGCGGACTTCGTCGTCGTACGAAAGAGATGATCACTATCGGCCGAATAGCCCTCGCGTAGTCGCCGGCCGGTGCCGCGAGTCATCACGGAGCACCGGCCGACGGCGGACCCACAGCAGCTGCACACCTTGCACCACTGCACGAAGGGGAAGCCATGACAGCGACGACCGACGGAAGCACCGGGGCCCTGCCACCCCGCGCCGCCGCGGCCAGCGAAACCGATACGGACACGGACACGGACACCCCCGGGGCGGCCGGGGTACCGGAAGCCGCCGCACGCGCCGCCCGGCGTGCCACCGACTTCCTGCTCTCCCGCCAGGACGCCGAGGGCTGGTGGAAGGGCGACCTCGAGACCAACGTCACGATGGACGCCGAGGACCTGCTGCTCCGTCAGTTCCTCGGCATCCGCGACGACAAGACCACGCAAGCCGCCGCCCTCTTCATCCGCGGCGAGCAGGGCGAGGACGGCACCTGGGCCACCTTCTACGGCGGACCGAGCGAACTGTCCGCCACCATCGAGGCGTACGTCGCCCTCCGCCTGGCCGGTGACGCGCCCGACGCCCCGCACATGGCGAAGGCCTCCGCCTGGATCCGCGCGCAGGGCGGCATCGCCGCCGCCCGGGTCTTCACCCGGATCTGGCTGGCCCTGTTCGGCTGGTGGAAGTGGGAGGACCTGCCCGAACTCCCCCCGGAGCTCGTCTTCTTCCCGAAGTGGGTGCCGCTCAACATCTACGACTTCGGTTGCTGGGCGCGGCAGACCATCGTCCCGCTGACGATCGTCTCCGCCAAGCGGCCGGTACGCCCCGCGCCCTTCCCGCTCGACGAGCTGCACACCGACCCGGACCGGCCCAATCCGCCCAAGCCCCTGGCTTCGCCCTTCAGTTGGGACGGGGCCTTCCAGCGGATGGACAAGGGCCTGCACGCCCTGCGGAAGGTCGCCCCGCGCAGACTGCGCAGAGCCGCCATGAACAGCGCCGCCCGCTGGATCATCGAGCGGCAGGAGAACGACGGCTGCTGGGGCGGCATCCAGCCCCCGGCCGTGTACTCGATCATCGCCCTGCACCTGCTGGGCTACGACCTCGACCACCCCGTGATGCGCGAGGGGCTGGCGTCCCTGGACCGGTTCGCCGTGTGGCGCGAGGACGGCGCCCGGATGATCGAGGCCTGCCAGTCACCCGTGTGGGACACGTGCCTGGCCGCCATCGCCCTCGTGGATGCCGGACTGCCCGCCGATCACCCGCAGTTGGTGAAGGCGGCCGACTGGATGCTGGGCGAGGAGATCGTCCGGCCCGGTGACTGGTCCGTGAAACGGCCCGGACTGCCGCCCGGCGGCTGGGCGTTCGAGTTCCACAACGACAACTACCCCGACATCGACGACACCGCCGAGGTGATCCTCGCCCTGCGCCGGATCACCCACCACGACCCGGAGCGGCTGGAGCGGGCCGTCGCACGCGGCATGCGCTGGACGCTCGGCATGCAGTCGAAGAACGGCGCCTGGGCCGCCTTCGACGTCGACAACACCAGTCCCTTCCCGAACCGGCTGCCGTTCTGCGACTTCGGCGAGGTCATCGACCCGCCCTCCGCCGACGTCACCGCGCACGTCGTCGAGATGCTCGCGGTGGAGGGCCTCGCCCACGACCCGCGCACCCGGCGCGGCATCGAGTGGCTGCTGGCCGAGCAGGAACCGGACGGCTCGTGGTTCGGGCGCTGGGGCGTCAACTACGTCTACGGCACCGGGTCCGTCGTGCCCGCCCTGACCGCCGCCGGTATCCCCGCCGCGCACCCGGCGATCCGGCGGGCCGTGGCCTGGCTGGAGTCGGTCCAGAACGACGACGGCGGCTGGGGCGAGGACCTGCGCTCCTACAAGTACGCCGAGGAGTGGAGCGGCAAGGGCGCCTCGACCGCCTCGCAGACGGCATGGGCGCTGATGGCCCTGCTCGCGGCGGGGGAGCGGGGCTCCCGGGCCGTCGAGCGCGGAATCGAGTGGCTCGCCGCGACCCAGCGGGCGGACGGCTCCTGGGACGAGCCGTACTTCACGGGGACGGGCTTCCCGTGGGACTTCTCGATCAACTACCACCTCTACCGGCAGGTGTTCCCGCTCACCGCGCTCGGCCGCTATCTGCACGGAGAGCCCTTCGCCGAGAAGCTCCGGGGAAGCGGGGCGGCCGAGGAGCTCCGGGGAAGCGGGGCCGGCAAGCCGCTCGCCGAGGCCAAGGGGAGCGGATGACCGCACAGACCGCCCCGGTCCCGCTGCTGATCGCCTGCGCGCTCGGCATCGAGCAGTTCGCCCTGCGCGCGGGCGGCCGAGGCGGGGCCGACGGGCCGGTCACGGTGCTGCGCACGGGCATGGGGCCGGCGGCGGCCGAGCGGGCCGTCACCCGCATGCTGGCCGACCCGGCCCTGCGCGACGCCGCCGTCCTGGCCACCGGCTTCTGCGCGGGCCTCGCACCGGGCATGCACCCCGGCGACCTCGTCGTCGCCGAGGAGACCCGCGACCCGCGCGGCACGACCCCCTGCGTCGGGACCGAACTGCTGGTCAAGGAGCTGACCCGCGCGCTGCCCGGGCGGACCGTGCACACCGGGCCGCTCACCGGCTCCGACCACGTCGTGCGCGGCCCCGAACGGTCCGCCCTGCGCGCGACCGGTGCCATCGCGGTCGACATGGAGTCAGCCGTCACGCTCCTGAGCGCCGTGCGCGCGGGCGAGCGCCCGGTTGCGGCCGTCCGGGTGGTCGTGGACGCTCCTGAACATGAACTCGTCCGGATCGGCACGGTGCGCGGTGGAATATCAGCTTTCCGCGTCCTTCGTTCCGTCCTTCCCGCTTTCTTCGAATGGCACCGTTCCTTGCTGCTCCCCAGGAGGTGAGCCAGATGGCCATGCCGCTCCGACAGTCCATCAAGGTCGCTACGTACTTGGCTGAACAGAAGATCCGCCGACGGGACAAGTTTCCGCTGATCGTCGAGCTGGAGCCGCTGTTCGCCTGCAATCTCAAATGCGAGGGGTGCGGCAAGATCCAGCATCCGGCCGGGGTGCTCAAGCAGCGGATGCCGGTCGCCCAGGCCGTGGGGGCGGTCGTGGAGTCCGGTGCCCCGATGGTGTCCATCGCCGGTGGCGAACCGCTGATGCACCCGCAGATCGACGAGATCGTGCGTCAGCTGGTGGCCAAGCGGAAGTACGTTTTCCTCTGCACCAACGCCATGCTGCTGCGCAAGAAGATGGACCAGTTCACGCCGTCGCCCTACTTCGCCTTCGCGGTGCACATCGACGGGCTGCGCGAGCGGCACGACGAGTCGGTCGCGAAGGAGGGGGTGTTCGACGAGGCCGTGGCGGCGATCAAGGAGGCCAAGCAGCGCGGCTTCCGGGTCACCACCAACTCGACCTTCTTCAACACCGACACCCCGCAGACCATCATCGAGGTGCTGAACTTCCTCAACGACGACCTCCAGGTCGACGAGATGATGATCTCGCCCGCCTACGCCTACGAGAAGGCCCCCGACCAGGAGCACTTCCTCGGCGTGGAGCAGACCCGCGAGCTGTTCAAGAAGGCCTTCTCGGGCGGCAACCGGCGGCGCTGGCGGCTCAACCACTCCCCGCTCTTCCTGGACTTCCTGGAGGGCAAGGTCGACTTCCCGTGCACGGCGTGGGCGATCCCGAACTACTCGCTCTTCGGCTGGCAGCGCCCCTGCTACCTGATGAGCGACGGGTACGTGCCGACGTACCGGGAGCTGGTCGAGGACACCGACTGGGACAAGTACGGCCGCGGCAAGGACCCGCGCTGCGCCAACTGCATGGCGCACTGCGGCTACGAGCCCACCGCCGTCCTCGCCACCATGGGATCGCTGAAGGAGTCCCTGCGCGCCCTGCGCGAGACGGTCTCCGGGAACCGGGAGTGACGTCATGACCGCTGTCCCGCTGGGTGTCCCCGAGGTGCCGGTCCGGCCGATCGCGCAGCGGCGCGTCTCGCGCCGGATCCAGGTCGGTCCGGTGGCGGTCGGGGGCGGGGCCCCGGTGTCGGTGCAGTCGATGACGACGACCCGTACGTCGGACATCGGCGCCACGTTGCAGCAGATCGCGGAGCTGACCGCGTCCGGCTGCCAGATCGTCCGGGTCGCCTGCCCCACGCAGGACGACGCGGACGCCCTGGCGACCATCGCGCGCAAGTCGCAGATCCCGGTGATCGCGGACATCCACTTCCAGCCGAAGTACGTGTTCGCGGCCATCGAGGCGGGCTGCGCGGCGGTCCGCGTCAACCCCGGCAACATCAAGCAGTTCGACGACCGGGTCAAGGAGATCGCCCAGGCGGCGAAGGACCACGGCACCCCGATCCGGATCGGCGTGAACGCCGGGTCGCTGGACCGGCGCCTCCTCCAGAAGTACGGCAGGGCGACCCCGGAGGCGCTCGTGGAGAGCGCGCTGTGGGAGGCGTCCCTGTTCGAGGAGCACGGCTTCCGCGACATCAAGATCTCCGTCAAGCACAACGACCCGGTCGTGATGATCGAGGCGTACCGGCAGCTGGCCGAGCAGAGCGACTACCCGCTGCACCTGGGCGTGACGGAGGCGGGGCCGGCCTTCCAGGGCACGATCAAGTCGGCGGTGGCGTTCGGGGCGCTGCTGTCGCGGGGCATCGGCGACACGATCCGGGTGTCGCTGTCAGCGCCGCCGGCCGAGGAGGTCAAGGTCGGCATCCAGATCCTCCAGTCCCTCGGGCTCAAGGAGCGCCGGCTGGAGATCGTGTCGTGCCCGTCCTGCGGGCGTGCCCAGGTCGACGTGTACAAGCTGGCCGAGGAGGTCACGGCCGGGCTCGACGGCATGGAGGTGCCGCTGCGGGTCGCCGTCATGGGGTGTGTGGTCAACGGGCCCGGCGAGGCGCGGGAGGCCGATCTGGGGGTCGCCTCCGGCAACGGCAAGGGGCAGATCTTCGTCAAGGGCGAGGTCATCAAGACCGTCCCCGAGTCGAAGATCGTCGAGACGCTGATCGAAGAGGCGATGAAGATCGCCGAGCAGATGGAGCAGGACGGCGTGGGGTCGGGGGAGCCGGCCGTCACCGTGAGCTGAGCAGCACGGAATCCGAAGGGGGCCCGAGCGTGACGATTCT
The DNA here is from genome assembly GCF_040638895.1 of Streptomyces sp. NPDC024017. Taxonomy (NCBI): domain Bacteria; kingdom Bacillati; phylum Actinomycetota; class Actinomycetes; order Kitasatosporales; family Streptomycetaceae; genus Streptomyces; species Streptomyces sp. NPDC024017. Next base: position 483,836 of record NZ_JBEZYZ010000004.1, read on the forward strand.
GGAGAGCATCCGGGGACCACGCGACCTGAAGGCGCTGTCCGAGGCGGAACTAGGCGAACTGTCCGAAGAGATCCGCGAGTTCCTGGTGCACGCGGTCGCCAGGACCGGCGGCCATCTGGGACCCAACCTGGGCGTGGTGGAGCTGACCATCGCCCTGCACCGGGTCTTCGAGTCGCCGGTCGACCGCATCCTGTGGGACACCGGCCACCAGAGCTACGTCCACAAACTGCTGACCGGCCGCCAGGACTTCTCCAAGCTGCGCGGCAAGGGCGGTCTGTCCGGCTACCCCTCGCGCGAGGAGTCCGAGCACGACGTCATCGAGAACAGCCACGCCTCCACGGCACTCGGCTGGGCCGACGGGCTCGCCAAGGCCCGCCAGGTGCAGGGCGAGAAGGGCCATGTCGTCGCGGTCATCGGCGACGGGGCGCTCACCGGCGGCATGGCCTGGGAGGCCCTGAACAACATCGCGGCCGCCAAGAACCGCCCGCTGATCATCGTCGTCAACGACAACGAACGCTCCTACGCCCCCACCATCGGCGGCCTCGCCAACCACCTCGCGACACTGCGCACGACGGACAGTTACGAGCGGGTGCTGGCCTGGGGCAAGGACGTGCTCCAGGGCACGCCCCTGGTCGGCAACACCCTCTACGAAGCCCTGCACGGCGCGAAGAAGGGCTTCAAGGACGCGTTCGCCCCGCAGGGCCTCTTCGAGGATCTGGGCCTGAAGTACGTGGGGCCGATCGACGGGCACGACACCGGGGCCGTGGAGTCCGCGCTGCGGCGCGCGAAGCGCTTCCACGGGCCGGTCCTCGTCCACTGCCTCACGGAGAAGGGCCGCGGCTACGAGCCCGCCCTCGCCCACGAGCAGGACCACTTCCACACCGTCGGCGTGATGGACCCGCTGACCTGCGCACCGCTCTCCCCGTCGGGCGGCCCTTCCTGGACCTCCGTGTTCGGCGAGGAGATCGTCAAAATCGGCGAGGAGCGCCGGGACGTGGTGGCGATAACCGCCGCCATGCTGCATCCCGTGGGCCTGGGCGGGTTCGCCGAGCGGTTCCCGGACCGGGTGTGGGACGTCGGCATCGCCGAGCAGCACGCGGCCGTGTCCGCGGCGGGCCTGGCGACGGGCGGCCTGCACCCGGTCGTCGCCGTCTACGCCACCTTCCTCAACCGCGCCTTCGACCAGCTGCTCATGGACGTCGCCCTGCACCGCTGCGGGGTGACCTTCGTCCTGGACCGGGCCGGGATCACCGGCGTCGACGGGGCCTCTCACAACGGCATGTGGGACATGTCCGTCCTCCAGGTCGTGCCCGGTCTCAGGATCGCCGCCCCGCGGGACGCCGACCAGCTGCGCGCGCAACTGCGCGAGGCGGTCGCCGTCGACGACGCGCCGACGCTGCTGCGGTTCCCGAAGGAGTCCGTCGGCCCGTCGATCCCGGCCGTGGACCGGGTGGGCGGACTGGACGTGCTGCACCGGGACGGCGACCCCGAGGTGCTGCTCGTCGCCGTCGGCGTGATGGCGCCGGTCTGCCTCCAGGCCGCCGAGCTGCTCGAAGCGCGCGGCATCGGCTGCACCGTCGTCGACCCGCGCTGGGTCAAACCCGTCGACCCGGCGCTGCCGGGGCTCGCCGCCGAGCACCGCCTGGTCGCCGTGGTCGAGGACAACAGCCGTGCGGCCGGGGTCGGTTCGGCCGTGGCGCTGGCCCTGGGCGACGCCGAGGTGGACGTGCCGGTACGGCGGTTCGGCATCCCCGAGCAGTTCCTCGCGCACGCCAAGCGCGGTGAGGTGCTCGCCGACATCGGCCTGACACCCGTCGAGGTCGCCGGACGGATCGGCGCGAGCCTGACCGTCAAGGAAGAGCTGTCCAAGGAGCCACAGGAATGACAACCGCCGAGTCCGCGTCGGAGTCGTCGCAGGCCGGGGAGTTCGACCTCGGCAAGCTGCTGGCCGAGCGCGGAGCCGAGCGCTACGAGCTGCACACCCGGCACCTCAACCACCAGCTCCCGCGCATGCTGCACACCATCGGCTTCGACAAGGTCTACGAGCGCGCCGAGGGCGCCTACTTCTACGACGCGGACGGCAACGACTACCTGGACATGCTCGCCGGGTTCGGGGTGATGGGCCTCGGCCGCCACCACCCCGTCGTACGCAAGGCGCTGCACGACGTCCTGGACGCCGGGCTCGCCGATCTCACCCGCTTCGACTGCCAGCCGCTGCCGGGCCTGCTGGCCGAGAAGCTGCTCGCGCACAGCCCGCACCTGGACCGGGTGTTCTTCGGCAACAGCGGCACCGAGGCCGTCGAGGGCGCCCTGAAGTTCGCCCGGTTCGTCACCGGCAGACCCAGGGTCCTGTACTGCGCGCACGCCTTCCACGGTCTGACCACCGGCTCCCTCTCGGTGAACGGCGAGTCCGGCTTCCGCGACGGCTTCGCCCCGCTGCTGCCCGACACGGCCGTCCCGCTCGGCGATCTCGACGCGCTGGAGAAGGAGCTGAAGCAGGGCGACGTCGCCGCGCTGATCGTCGAGCCGATCCAGGGCAAGGGCGTCCTGGAGGGCCCGCCCGGCTGGCTGCGGGCCGCCCAGGAGCTGCTGCACCGGCACAAGGCGCTGCTCATCGCCGACGAGGTGCAGACGGGCCTCGGCCGGACCGGCGATTTCTACGCCTACCAGCACGAGGACGGTGTGGAGCCCGACCTGGTGTGCGTGGCCAAGGCGCTCTCCGGCGGCTATGTGCCGGTCGGCGCCACGATCGGCAAGGACTGGATCTTCAAGAAGGTCTACTCGTCCATGGACCGGGTGCTGGTCCACTCGGCGAGCTTCGGGTCCAACGCGCAGGCCATGGCGGCGGGTCTGGCGGTGCTGTCGGTGATGGAGAACGAGCAGATCGTCGCGGGCGTCCGCGCCACCGGGGAGCAGCTCCGGTCCCGGCTGGCGGCGCTGACGGACAGGTACGAGATGCTCGCCGAGGTCCGCGGCCGGGGCCTGATGATCGGCATCGAGTTCGGGCGGCCGAAGTCGCTGAAGCTGCGCAGCCGCTGGACCATGCTCCAGGCCGCTCGCAAGGGACTGTTCGCGCAGATGGTCGTCGTCCCGCTGCTGCAGAAGCACCGGATCCTCACCCAGGTCTCCGGCGACCACATGGAGGTGATCAAACTGATCCCGCCGCTGATCATCGGCGAGCGGGAGGTGGACCGGTTCGTCGACGCCTTCACGGCCGTGATGGACGACGCGCACAACGGCGGGCTGGTCTGGGACTTCGGCAAGACGCTCGTCAAGCAGGCCGTGGCGAACCGCTGAGCCACGGCACCGACACCTGCTCTTTTGCCTGTGAGGCAAGAAATTTGCCGGTGAGGCAAAGCTCCGGCTGAATGGAGCCATGAGCTCCTCCGAGACCGAGCGGCCCTCCGGGGCCGACTCGCCGGCCGAACCGGCGCCCGGTGCGCTGCCCACCGTCGCGCCCCAGCTGCGGGCCCTGCGGCGCCAGGCCTCCCTGACGCTGGAGGCCGCGGCCCGCGCCGCCGGGCTGTCGCCCGCCCACCTCTCCCGTCTGGAGACCGGGCAGCGCCAGCCCTCGCTGCCGATGCTGCTCGCGCTCGCCCGTGTCTACGGTACGACTGTCGCCGAGCTGCTCGGCGAGACGGTCGCGGGCCGGGACGCCGTCATCCGCGCGGCCGACATGGAACCGACCGCGGCGGGCGGCTGGACCTACTGGCAGGCCGGCGCGACCGGCCGCGGGATGCAGGCTCTGCGCGTCCACGTCCCCTACGGCTCCCAGGGTGACGTCGTGCGCGTCCACCCCGGCGAGGAGTGGCTCCATGTGCTGCGCGGCCGGCTGCGGCTGCGCCTCGGGGACTCCACGCACCGGCTGGCGGCCGGCGACAGTGCCCACTTCGACTCGCTCACCCCGCACCGGATCGCCGCCGAGGACCACGACGGCGTCGAGCTGCTCTTCGTCCACACCCTGTTGCAGAGCCCGACGGCCGCGCTGTGCCTGGGCCCCACCCCTGGAGACGCGTCATGAGCGACATGGAGGAGAAGTTTCCCCGTGCCCTGTGGGTGAGGCTGTTCGTCTACCTCATCGCAGGCCACATCTTCGCCGCGTTCGTCTACCTGCTGTTCGAGGTCGGGGCGAAGTAGGGCCCCCGGGCGCCTCAGTCGAGGAGCCGCTCGCGCAGCCGCTCGCGGGTCTCCGGGGCGAGCTTCAGTCCCTGCTCCAGGTAGGCGTCGACGCCGCCCCAGGTCTCCTCGATGGTGTCGAGGGCCGCCGTCAGGTACTCGGCGCGCGCGTCGAAGAGGGGGCTGAGCAGTTCCATGACCTCGGGGGAGTAGGCCGAGGCGGCGGAACTGCTGCGGTGCACCTTGTAACGGCGGTGCTTGGCGTTCGACTTCAGGTAGTCCTCGACGATCGCCTCCTGCTCGACGCCCACCGCGAGCAGCGTGACCGCGACGGACAGACCCGCGCGGTCCTTGCCCGCCGCGCAGTGCATCAGCGCCGGGACGCTGTCCTGCGCGAGCGCGTGCAGCACCCGGGAGTGCTCGTCGGTGCGGTGCTTGATGATCGTGCGGTAGGAGGCGATCATGCGGCCCGCCCCCTTGCCGTCCGCGAGGATCTCGCGCAGCTGGTCCAGGTCGCCGTCGCGGACCATCTTCCAGAACTCGGCGCCGTCGGCGGGGTCGCTCAGCGGCAGGTTCACATTGCGCACGCCGGGCAGCTCGACGTCCGGACCCTCGAGCTTCTGGTCGGCCGCGTTGCGGAAGTCGAAGATCGTGTGCAGGCCCAGTGTGGTCAGGAAGGCGGCGTCCTCCCCGGTCGCGTGAGCGAGGTGGCCGCTGCGGAACAGCACTCCCTGGCGCACCCGCCGTCCGTCCACGGTCGGAAGTCCGCCCACATCACGGAAGTTGCGCACTCCGGCCAGCTCGGGCTCGGTCGACGGGACCTGCTGTGTCACGAGGGCTCCTCCCCTTCGGCGCCGCCGCCGCGGCTCGTCGGCGGGCACCACTCGACGATACGACATGCCTGCCTGGGGCAATGAGTTGTCCACAGGCGTTGCCCAGAGCCCCCACAGCCCTTGATGATGTTGCCGTCTGGTCGCACCTGATCGGGCTTGTTCGAACCTGTGAGGGCATGATGGTGGAGATCTCCGAAGACGGTCGTACGTGGGTGCTCTCCGGGCCGGCCGGCAGCTACGCCGTCCATGTCACCGACCGGGACGAGCTGCTGCACCTGCACTGGGGCCCCCGGATCGGCCTCGCCGACGCCGAGGCCCTCGCCGTCCGGCCGCTGCCGGACTACTGGCCCTTCGAGGCCCCGCTCGACGGGCGCGAGGAGTACCCGGTCGAGGGCGGCCCCCGTTTCGTCCGCCCCGCCCTGTCCGTGCGCACGCCCGAGCGGCGCGGCACCGAGTGGGTCTTCGAGGGGCACGACACCGAGAACGGCGAGCTGCGGCTCCGGTTCCGGGACGGCGACCTCGCCGTCACGCTGCACTACCGGGTGCGGTCCTCGACGGATGTCGTCGAGCGCTGGGTGACCCTGGACAACCGGGGGCCGGCCGTCGAACTGCTGCGCGCCGACTCCGCCACCTGGACCCTGCCCGACCGCGACACCTGGCGGCTGTCCCAGCTGCACGGTCGCTGGGGCGCCGAGTCGCGGCTGACGCGCTCCGCCCTCACCCACGGCGAGAAGGTCATCGGCAGCCGCCGCGGCCACACCTCCCACCAGCACCTGCCGTGGGTCGCCCTCGACACCGACGCCACCGAGGAGCGCGGCGAGGTCTACAGCTGCGCGCTGGGCTGGTCCGGGTCCTGGCGCGTCGCCGTGGCCCAGCTCCCGGACGCGCGCGTGCAGATCACCGGCGGAGCCGGCTACGACGACTCGGGCCTGCTGATGCTGGGCACGGGGGAGTCGTACACGACCCCCGTCTTCGCCGGGCTCTGGAGCGACGGCGGCTTCGGCGGGGCGAGCCGTGCCTGGCACGCGTACCAGCGGGCGTACGTGATCCCGGACGCCGGCCGGGACCGGCCGGTGCTGTTCAACTCCTGGGAAGCCACCGAGTTCGACATCTCCGAGGAGCAGCAGCGGGCGCTCGCCGAGCGGGCCGCCGCCATGGGCGTGGAGCTGTTCGTGGTCGACGACGGCTGGTTCGGGGCGCGCACCAGCGACCGGGCCGGGCTCGGCGACTGGACCCCGAATCCCGACCGCTTCCCGGGCGGGCTGAAGCCGCTCGCCGACCACGTGCACGGCCTCGGCATGCAGTTCGGGATCTGGGTCGAGCCCGAGATGGTCAACCCGGACAGCGACCTGTACCGCGCGCACCCGGACTGGGTGCAGTACCAACCGGGACGAAAGAGGACGGAGTTCCGCAATCAGCTCGTACTGAACCTGGCCCGCGAAGACGTCCGGGAGTACCTGTGGGAGCAGCTCGACGCGCTCCTCTCCCGTGCTCCGATCGACTACGTCAAGTGGGACTTCAACCGCTGCTTCACCGACGCCGGCTGGCCGGACGACCCTTACCCGCAGCGGCTGTGGATCGACCACGTGCACGGCTTGTACGCCCTGCTGGACCGGCTGCGGGCCGCCCACCCGGGCGTCGCCTTCGAGTCCTGCTCGGGCGGTGGCGGGCGGATCGACCTCAGCGTGCTGAGCCGCACGGACCAGGTGTGGACCTCCGACAACACCGACCCGCTCGACCGGCTCGCCATCCAGCACGGCTTCAGCCAGATCCATCCGGCCCGGGTCATGGCCGCCTGGGTCACCGACAGCCCGAACGCCATGCTCAACCGGCGGGCCAGCTCCCTGCGGTTCCGCTTCGTCAGTGCCATGGCCGGCGTGCTGGGCGTCGGCGGCGACCTCACGAAGTGGACGAGCGAGGAGCTCGCCGAGGCGCGGGAGTGGGTGGGGCTCTACAAGGAGATCCGGCCGGTGGTGCAGCGCGGTGATCTGTACCGGCTGCGTCCCCCGGAGGGCGGACTGAGCGCCGTGCAGTACGCCCTCGGCGACGAGACCGTCGTCCTCGCCTGGCTCCAGGCGCAGCGCTACGGCGAGGCCGTGCCGGCGCTCCGGCTGCGCGGCCTCGACCCGGCGGCATCGTACGAATGCCTCGAAACGGGCGAAGTTCACCGAGGGGCCGTACTGCTCCATCACGGACTGCGGGTCGGCCTGTGCGGGGATCTGGACGCCACGGTCGTCCGCCTTAAGCGGAAGTAGCCCTTCTGTCCGAATAGGGCGCTTAAGTCGTTAAGGGGTAACGTGCCCCGATCGTAAAGGAGATGAGGTCGGGGTGCGTGACCATCGTCATATTCGTGACGATGTGTTGTTGCCATGTTCACGTAATTCTGGCGTTATTCAGGGATATTGAGGAAAGCGGGAGATCCGTAATCCACGCTCGGTGACGTCACATGTGCCGACGCGTCAAGAAAAACACCGTCATGGGCAACCGCAAGCTTGTCCTATTGCGTCGTGGTCGCTTACGTTCCACACCAATCCGGACGGACGCCTAATCCTGCCGCCGCCCGGAGCCCCACACACTGACCCGACGTACGGCAGGAGCGGGGGACCCACAGGTAAGACGCCTGTTCCGGTTCCCGGAACGGCTTGGGGTTAAGCCGCGCCCTGGCGCGGCCGGGCATCTCCAGCTCGCACCCGACAGCTCACCTCGCAGGCGACGGAGAGGAATTCGCCATGCCCGCGAAGGGTAAGCACCGCCGCCCCAAGACTCAGCGTTTCACCCGCTCCATCGCCGTCGCCGGAACCGGCGGGGCCGCCCTCGCCCTGCCGCTCATGGGGGCCGCCGGCGCCCACGCCGCCACCCCGCAGTCGGCTCCTGAAAAGGCCGTCCAGTCCGCTCCGGCCGCCGAGAAGAAGGCTGCCGAAAAGGCCAATGGTGCCCGCACGTACACCGTGAAGGCCGGCGACTACCTCGCGAAGATCGCCGACGACCAGAACGTCAGCGGCGGCTGGAAGAAGCTCTACGCGGACAACCGCGACGCCGTCGGCTCCGACCCGTCGCTGATTCACCCGGGCCTGAAGCTGTCGATCGGCAAGAAGGCGGCGAGCGCGCCGAAGCCCGCGGCCCCGTCCGCGCCGAAGTCGTCGGCCTCCAAGTCGTCCGCCGCCGAGTCGGCCCCGAAGGCGGAGACCGCCGCGAAGCCGGCCGCCGCCAAGCCCGCCGCCAAGCCCGCCGCCGAGAGCAACTCCAGCGGCTACGCCCTCCCGGTGGACGGTGCCACCGTCGGCACGCCGTACCGCATGTCCGGCAGCATGTGGTCCAGCGGTTACCACACCGGTGTCGACTTCGTCGTCCCGACCGGCACCTCCCTCAAGGCCGTCGGCGCGGGCACGGTCGTCTCCGCCGGCTGGGGCGGCGCCTACGGCAACCAGGTCGTCATCAAGCTGAACGACGGCCACTACGCCCAGTACGCCCACCTGTCCCAGCTCTCCGTCTCGGCCGGCCAGACCGTGACCGCCGGGCAGCAGGTCGGCCTGTCGGGCGCGACCGGCAACGTGACCGGACCGCACCTGCACTTCGAGATCCGCACCACGCCGGACTACGGCTCCGACGTGGACCCGGTCGCCTTCCTGCGCTCGCACGGCGTCTCCGTCGGCTGACCGACCGCACGACCACCTGCCTGACACGCGACCGAAGGCCGGACCCCGATCCCCGGGTCCGGCCTTCGGTGTGTCCGCCTCGAACGCCTCAAGGGATCGACAGGGGGCGGCAGTTGCGACACAGTGATCGCATCGTGAGTGCAAGCGCTTTCTGAAGGAGCTGTGCCCCGTGCCGACCACCCGCAGAACGTTCGCAGCCCTGGCAGCCGGAGCCGCTCTGGCGACCATCGCCCCGCCCGGGAGCGCGAGTGCCGCCCCCGGGCGCCGACGCCTCATCGCTCACGACGACTTCTGCCACGGCCTCGGCCAATGGGTCGCCGAACTCCAGGACGGCGGCACGGTCACCGCCTCGCGCGGCGTCCTGGAGATCGACGTACCGAGCGGGGCGACCGTCTGGTTCACACGGCGTCTCGACGGCCCGTACGTCCTCGAGTACACCGCCACGCCGGTGTCCGAGGGAGGGGTCAACGACCGGGTCTCGGACCTCAACAACTTCTGGAACGCGACCGACGTCCGCTCCCCGGGCGACCTCTTCGCGACTCCGCGCGGCGGCGCCCTCGACGAGTACGACCACCTCACGACGTACTACGCGGGCTACGGCGCCAACTACAACACCACGACCCGGCTGCGCCGCTACGTCGGCGAGCCCGGCGTCCGTCCCCTGGTCTTCGACTACACCGAACCGCTGCTGGTCCCGGGTGAGCCGAACCGGGTGCGGATCGTCTCCGACGGCTCCACGGTCCAGTGGTGGAACAACGGGCGGCCGGTCTTCGACTACACCGACCCGCAGCCGTACACGAGCGGGCACTTCGCCTTCCGGACCGTGTGGAGCCATTTCCGGATCAGTGGATTCCGAGTCTGGCGACTGACCCCGGAACGTCCCTGACGGGCGATGTATTCCGGAGTTGGCGAACAGTTTAGGAGTGGCTTATCTCACCGTCCGTCAACCCTTTCCTACGGTCGCGTAGGTCACATTCGAAGGTGAATCATGACCTGCTGTGGCAGACGATTCGAAGAGTGACAGCAGAGCAGTGATCGGGTCGTACGTGGCGTTGGGGGACAGCTTCACCGAGGGCGTCGGTGATCCCGGCCCCGACGGCGCGTTCGTCGGCTGGGCCGACCGGTTCGCCGTCCTGCTCGCCGACCGCAGGCCCGAGGGCGACTTCCAGTACACCAATCTCGCCGTACGCGGAAAGCTCCTCGACCAGATCGTGGCGGACCAGGTTCCGCGGGCCGTCGACATGGCCCCGGACCTCGTCTCGTTCTGTGCCGGGGGCAACGACATCATCCGGCCCGGCACCGACCCGGACGAGGTGGCCGAGCGCTTCGAGCGTGCCCTGGTCCAGCTCACCGCCGTGTCCGGCACGGTCATGGTGACGACCGGTTTCGACACCCGTGGCGTGCCCGTGCTCAAGCACCTGCGCGGCAAGATCGCCACGTACAACGGCCATGTCCGGGCCATCGCCGACCGGTACGGCTGCCCGGTGCTGGACCTGTGGTCCCTGCGCAGTGTGCAGGACCGCAGGGCCTGGGACGCCGACCGGCTGCACCTGTCGCCCGAGGGGCACACGCGCGTGGCGCTCCGCGCGGGCCAGGTCCTCGGTCTCGAGGTGCCGGCCGACCCCGAGCAGGCGTGGCCTCCGCTGCCCCCGCGCGGCGCGCTCGACATGCGGCGGGACAACGTCGCCTGGGCGCGCGAGTTCCTCGTGCCGTGGATCGGGCGCCGGCTGCGCGGGGAGTCGTCGGGCGACCATGTGACGGCCAAGGGGGCGTTGTCGCCGGACGACATCAGAATGCGGATCGCACCGGTGGCGTGAGAGCGGCTCCTGCGGGTGCGAGCCGAGCCGGGTGGGACACCGGCGCGGCCCGCACCCGCAGGAGCGCGGCTTCTAGGGCGTCAGCCGCTCTTGCTCCAGACCCAACTCGCGGGCCAGCGCCCCCTCCACCCACTCCTGGGCCCGTGCCCGCGGCACCGCCCCGGCGTACGACGTCAGCTGGACGGCGAGACCGTCGAGGAGGGCGGTGAGACGCAGGGCCGTGCCGGCCGGGTCCGGGCAGCGGAACTCGCCCGCGGCCACGCCCTCCGCGATGACCTCGGCGAGGGCCGCCTTCCACTGCCGGTCGAGATCCTGGGCGACCTCCCGCAGCGCGGGGTCGCGCAGCGCCACCGCCCAGCCCTCGATCCACAACCGCCAGCCCTTGGCCTGCCCGGTCGGGGCGTACCACCGTACGGCCGACCGCAGCCGGCGCAGCGCCGGCGAACGGCGGCCCAGCACCTTGCGCAGCTGCGCCAGGTCGCCCTCCGCCGCGTGCCGGAACGCGGCGGCGACCAGCTGCTCCTTCGTCGAGAAGTGGTAGAGGACCAGCGCGTTGCTCACGCCGAGCGCCGAGGCCACGTCGGCGATCCTGACCGCCGCCACACCCCTCGCCTCGATCTGCTCGATGGCGGCCCGCAGCAGATCGCCGCGCCGCTGAGCCACACTCAACCGGACTCTCGTCACGCCGTCACCCTACCCACGCGCGTACCGCCCCCCGACGGGGCGTTTCGGCCTGTCCGGCAGGGCCCCAGCCGACGTCGAGGGGGCGGCGGGCGCCTCACCGGAACCAGCCGAACCGCTCCGCGATCACCGGCAGCCGGTCCGCCGCGATCGCGTGGGCGGCGGCCCGCGGTGTCGTCCCCTCGGCCTGCGCGCGGGCCAGCATCCGCTCGACCAGGGCCCGCATCGAACGCCGGGTGTACGCGAACGCCTCCTCGGCGTCGGCGCCGATGTCCCCGAACAGCGTCCACCACCACCAGGCGTTCGTCCCCGAGTTGACCACGACGTCCGGCAGCACGGTCACCCCGCGCGCCGCCAGCAGCAGCTCCGCCTCCGGCCGTACGGGCATGTTGGCCGCCTCCACGACCCAGCGGGCGGTGATCCGCTCCTGGTTCCCGGCGTCGATCGCGTACGACACGGCGGCCGGCACCAGCACGTCCGCGTCGGCCGACAGCCAGGCGTCGCCCGGCAGTTCGCGGTCGCCGGGGCCCAGCGCGGAGCGGTCCACCGTGCCGTGGGCGTCCCGCGCGGCGAGCAGCGACTCGACGTCGAGGCCCGCCCGGTTGGCGATCGTGCCCTTGAGGTCGGCGACGGCCACGACCGTGAGCCCCGCGCGCGTGAGGAAGCGCGCGGTGGCCCCGCCCATCGTGCCCAGCCCCTGGAGGGCGACCCGCGTCCCGGTGTACGGCACACCGGCCCGGTCCAGGGCGGTCAGGGCCGCCTCGGCCACACCGCAGCCGCCGGCCAGCTCGTCCAGACCGATGCCGTCGACCTCGACCGCGAACGCGTCCCGGAGCCGCCGCCGGGCCTCGGCCTCGTCGTCCAGCAGCGGATACACGGCCTGGATCGAGGAGACCAGACCCGCCTCGGCGGCGGCCCGGTCCACCAGGTCCTGGGTGAGCCCCAGGTCCTCGCCCGTCGTCCAGCAGCTCTCTATGTACGGCCGCATCGCGCGCAGGTAGCGCACCAGCAGCGGGTACGCCTCAGGGTCCCGGGGATCGCAGTCGATGCCGCCCTTGGCGCCGCCGAGCGGGACGTAGCGGCTCGCGGGGTCGTAGTGCAGGGCCTCCTTCAGGGTCATGCCGCGGGCCAGGCCGGTGACCTCGTCCAGGGTGCAGCCCGCGCGCATCCGCAGACCGCCGCTGGCGACCCCGCGCACGAGCCGGTCGACGACCAGGAAGCCCTGCCGTCCCGTGAGGTGATCGGTCCAGGTCAGGGACAGCAGGGGGGTGGCCATACGGGCTCCTTCGCCGCCGGGATACTGAATCACCGGTCAGTATCACCTCCGGTGGGGCCCCTGTGCTCCGGTGGTGTCGGAGGGGCCGACCATAATGGAAAGCCTGACCGACTCCACCTGGAGGTACCGTGGCCGGTTTCCGTACCCTGAGCTCCGGGCTCCGCGCGCTGCAGCCCGGGGCATTCGGCGCGGACCCGAGCGGTGAGCGCCTGGCGCGCATCCGCAGATCGCCGCACTTCGAGGACGGGGTCTTCCAGAACCCCGGCGGCCCGGCGCGGACCCGGCCCTCGGGCTCGACCCTGGACTTCGCGAAGGTCTTCTTCGACAAGGACACCCGGCCCCGCCGCACCCCGATGGGCACCGTTCCGGTGCACTCCACCACCCTCGCCGACATCGCCCGGCCCCCGGCCACCGGGCTGCGGCTGACGTGGATGGGGCACTCCAGCGTGCTCGCGGAGATCGACGGCCGACGGGTCCTGTTCGACCCGGTGTGGGGCGAGCGCTGCTCCCCCTTCTCCTTCGCCGGGCCCAAGCGGCTGCACCCCGTGCCCCTGCCGCTGGCCGCGCTCGGCCCGGTCGACGTGGTGGTCATCTCGCACGACCACTACGACCACCTGGACATGCCCACCATCAAGGCGCTCGCCGGCACGGACACGCTGTTCGCCGTGCCCCTCGGCGTCGGTGCGCACCTGGAGCACTGGGGCGTCTCCGCCGACCGGCTGCGCGAGCTGGACTGGCACGAGGCCACCGAGATCGGCGGCCTCACCCTGACGGCCACCCCGGCCCGGCACTTCTGCGGCCGCGGGCTGCGCAACACCCAGCACACCCTGTGGGCCTCGTGGGTCGTCGCCGGTGAGGAGCACCGGATCTACCACAGCGGCGACACCGGCTACTTCGACGGCTTCAAGGAGATCGGCGCCGAGCACGGGCCGTTCGACGCCACGATGATCCAGATCGGCGCGTACTCCGACTTCTGGCCCGACATCCACATGACTCCCGAGGAGGGCATGCGCGCCCACCTCGACCTCCAGGGCGGACCGGAGCACGGCCCGATGCTGCCGATCCACTGGGCCACCTTCAACCTGGCGACGCACCCGTGGGCGGACCCCGGCGAGGGGACCCTCGCGGCCGCCCGGGCGGTGGGCGCCGGTGTCGCCCTGCCCCGGCCCGGTGAGCCCTTCGAGCTCACCGGTGAGAACGTCCCGTCCGAGCCGTGGTGGCGTGGGGTGGCGCTCGCCCCGCCGGGTGGCCGACAGGCCGCGGAGGCCCTCGCCGGAGCCGGCATCAAGACCGCGTCGAACGCGGCAGCCGTGGCCCAGGCCGACACGGTGAGTGACGACGGCCGTGGGGCCGTCAAGGGCACCGAGGACCCCGAGACGCTCCCGGCGGGCTGACCCGGGGCGTACGGCAGACCGACGGCGAGGGCCGGGGGGCGAGAGGCTCCCCGGCCCTCGCCGTCTCGGCGTGACCGCTTCTGACCAGGTCGGATCGAACTCGCTTCGTTCGTGTCCGGATGTCGGGAGGTGTTATCGGTCTGTCGTACGAGACCTCATACCAGAGCGGGACGCTCACCGTATGAGTTTGTCAACTGCCCACCGCACATGATGCGCTGGCGACTACTGTCAGTGGCCGTCGGGAAACAGGGCGGATCAGGGAGCGGGGGCCGGCACGTGCAGGCGCAGGGCGGACGAGGGGGTCGACGCGACGGGGATCCCCGCTGCCCGCGTGCCACCGATGCCGGGACGGGTGCGGTCGACGACACGGGGGCCGCCGTCGGCGGCACGGGTACCGCCGCGGCCGGCGCGGGTGCTGCCGGGGTCTTCGGCCCGGGCCGGCACGCGGGCCGCGGTGGCGTCGGTGCCGTTCGGAAACGGGGCGAGGCAGGGCGCGCGGCCCGGGGCGCGCGCAAGCGCCCACGCGAACCCGATCGCACCCCCGCAAGCTCCCCTGGCACCCAGGCCCGACGGACCAGTACGAGGACACCGATGTCTCACCTCCGCGCCCCGGCCGCACGCGCAGACCGCCGTGAGGGCGGGCGGCACGGGCGGCCTGCCGTCCGCACCGCACCCGCGCTGCCCGAGACCCATATACGGCCCCAGCTGCTGCGTCTCGCGGTACTGCCCCCCGTCGCCGTCGCCCTCAGCGGCTGCGCCGCCGTCCTCTTCACCGTCCGGTCCACCGGAGCGCGGCCGGGCCTCACCCTGTGGGCCGTGCTCGGCGGCGCGGTCTTCGTGGCCCTCGTCGGCATCGTCGTCGCCGCGATCGCCGCCAACCGGGCCGCCCGGTCCGTGCACGACCGCATCGGCGTCCTGCGCCGCAGCACCGCTCGGCGCGAGGCCGACCTGCGCACCCTCGTCGAGACGCTGCGCCGCGGCGACGGCCCGCCGCAGCTCGCCCCGCAGAGCCGGCACGGTGATCCCGCCGAGGACGCCGACGACTTCGACCTCCTCACCGCCGACCTGTCCCGCGCGCACGACGGCGCCGTCACCGCCGTCGTGCAGGCCTCCCAGCTCTCCAGCCAGGTCGGCAGCGAACAGAAGCTCGAGGTGTTCGTCAACCTCGCCCGGCGCCTGCAGTCACTGGTGCACCGCGAGATCTCCATCCTCGACGAGCTGGAGAACGAGATGGAGGACCCCGACCTGCTCAAGGGGCTCTTCCACGTCGACCACCTCGCCACCCGCATCCGCCGCCACGCCGAGAACCTCGCCGTGCTCGGCGGCGCCGTCTCCCGCCGCCAGTGGAGCAACCCGGTCTCCATGACCGAGGTGCTGCGCTCGGCCATCGCCGAGGTCGAGCAGTACTCACGGGTCAAGCTCGTCCCGCCGATCGACGGACAGCTACGCGGCCACGCCGTCGCCGACGTCATCCATCTCCTCGCCGAACTCGTCGAGAACGCCACGGTGTTCTCCGCCCCGCACACCCAGGTCCTGCTGCGCGCCAACCTCGTCACCTCCGGGCTCGCCGTCGAGGTCGAGGACCGCGGACTCGGCATGCCCCTGGAGGAGCAGACGCGGATGAACGCGCTGCTCGCCGACCCCGACCAGGTGAACGTCGCCCGGCTCCTCGCGGACGGCCGCATCGGCCTGTTCGTCGTCTCCCAGCTCGCCCGGCGGCACGGCATCACCGTCCGCCTCCAGACCAACATCTACGGCGGCGTGCAGGCGGTGCTCGTCGTACCGCAGGCGCTGCTGGGAGCGGAGGCGGGGGCGCCCGGGGGAGCGGGGCAGCCGGAGGGCGGAGCGGCCGGTACGGATCGCCCGGCTGTACCGGGGCGGCCGGACGGGCAGACCGGTCGGGCCGGGCAGGCCGGGCGGCATGGGCAGAACGGGCAGGCTGCGGCTGGTGCCGCAGCTGTTGCCGGTGGCGCGTCCAGGGGGCTGTCCTCGGGCGGGGGCGCTGATCTCGGAGTCTCGTCCGTGCCGCTGCCCGCGTCCGGATCAGGGCCGTCGGTCCAGCTCGCCGCGCCCGCCGCCCCCCGGGGGCACGAGCCGGATGCCGCACCGGCCCCGGGCGGGAGCCCGCAGGGCGGCCGGCCCGCCCCCCTGCCCATGCGCGGGGCCCGTCGGGAGCGTCCCACCCCGGCCGAGGCACGGCCCGGTATCAGTCCCGACGACCGGCGTGTCCTCGCCGAGAACGTCACCGAGCCACCCACCCCCCGCAACGGCACGGTGCGCGGCACCATGGGCAAGCCCCAACTGCCCCGCCGCCGCGCCCAGGAGCACATCGCACCCCAGCTGCGCGACGGCCCGGCGCCGCGCCAGGACCCCGAGTTCCTCGTGGGCCACGACCCCGGTCTGATGGCGGCCTTCCAGCGCGGCATCAGCCTCGCCGAGGCCCAGCAGAACTTGGAGGCGGTCACCACCGAGTGGGGCGACACAGGCGCGGCCCACATGGAGTTTCCCGAGATGGAGTCCGCCGACATGGGGTCCGTCCACATGGACCCCATCCACATGGACCCCGCTTACAAGGACTCCGCCCATACGGACCCGGCCTACACGGACTCCGCCCATACGGACCCGGCCTACACGGACTCCGCCCATACGGACCCGGCACCCGGCGGGTCCGCCCACAGGGACCCGATGCCCGTCCGGCCGGTTCACCTGGAGGCGCTCCCCTCGGAGTTGTCCTCATCGAACAGCCCGGCCCCCGGGTCCCGTTCCGACCACCGCACGACCACCACCCGGCAGGACGGGAGCGCACCCGCCGGATGACCACCCCCCTTCCCACCCCCACCCCCAGCGCTCCCGCAGACCTTCGTACCCCAAGGAGTCGATCCACCATGGCGAGCGATGCGCCGACCGCCCATGTATCCGATCTCGACTGGCTGATGAGCGGCCTCGTGCAGCGCGTACCGCACACGAGTGCCGCGGTGCTCCTGTCCTGCGACGGGCTCGTGAAGTCCGTGCACGGCCTCGACCCGGACAGCGCCGACCACATGGCCGCCCTGGCCTCCGGTCTGTACTCCCTCGGCCGCAGCGCCGGTGTCCGCTTCGGCGACGGGGGCGACGTGCGGCAGGTCGTCGTCGAACTCGCCTCGACCCTGCTGTTCGTCACGACCGCCGGCTCCGGCACCTGCCTGGCCGTGCTCGCCGGCCGCGAGGCCGACGCGGCCGTGCTGGGCTACGAGATGGCGATGCTGGTCAAGAGCGTCCGTCCCTACCTGGTGACCGCTCCCCGGCAGTCCGTCGAATCCCCGGCGATGAGGTCTTGAGCGTGACGGCGGCCGGCGACGGGCCCTGGCTCGACGACGCGGCCGGGCGGCTGGTGCGGCCGTTCACGGTCAGCAACGGCCGCACCCGTCCGACCGTCGCGCTCGACCTCGTGTCGCAGGTGATGGCCACCGGGGCGACCCCCCTCGGCTATCTCGGCCCCGAGCACGCGCAGGCGCTCGAGCGGTGCCGGGTGCCCGTCGCCGTCGCCGAGGTCGCCGCCCATCTCAAACTGCCGGTGGCCGTCACCAAGGTGCTGCTGGCGGACCTCGTCGACTGCGGGGCGCTGACCACCAAGCCCCCCGCGTTCCACCACAACCCGACGGACCGGGCCCTTCTGGAGGCAGTGCTCGATGGACTACGACGACAGCTCTGACTACACCGACGGACCGGGCCCCGGCGCCGACCCGTTCCCCACCGCTCTGAAGATCCTGGTGGCGGGCGGGTTCGGCGTCGGCAAGACGACCTTCGTCGGCGCGGTCAGCGAGATCGCGCCGCTCAGCACGGAGGAACTGCTCACCACCGTCAGTGCCGCCACCGACAACCTCGACGGCATCGAGAACAAGGTCGAGACGACCGTGGCCATGGACTTCGGCCGCATCACCCTCGACCCGCAACACGTGCTGTACCTGTTCGGCACGCCCGGACAGGAGCGGTTCTGGTTCATGTGGGACGAGTTGTGCGAGGGCGCGCTCGGCGCGGTCATCCTCGCCGACACCCGCCGGCTGCAGGAGTGTTTCGCCGCCGTCGACTTCTTCGAACAGCGCGGCCTCGGTTTCATCGTCGCCGTCAACGAGTTCGACGGCGCCCACCGCTACGACCCCGAGGAGGTGCGCGGTGCCCTGGATCTATCCGAGGACGTTCCCGTCGTGTGCTGCGACGCGCGGATCTCCAGCTCCGGGGTCCAGACCCTGCTGACCCTGGTGCGCCATCTCATCGCCCATACGCCGGCCCCCGCCACGGGGTACGGCGCCCACATGTGACCCCTTCACACCCGCCACGGAGCCCGTATATGACGCAAGCCCACAGCCCAGGAGCACGCCCATGACCTACGACCCGCCGCGCCCGGCCGGTCGTCTGCTGCTCACACCCGAGGACAAGGAGGCCCCCGCCCGCACCCGCCGACTGCGCCGACTGGGCCTGGGGGAGCGCCCCGAACCCGCACTCGACTCCTTCGCGCACCGCCTCGCGGTACTCACCGGGGCGCCGTACGCCATGGTCAACCTCCCCGACGAGCAGGGGCAGTTCTACGCGGGCCTGCACGTGCCCGCCATCGCGCCGGTGGTGCGGAGCGACGGCACCAGCCCGCGCCTCAGCCGTGCCCTGCCCCGCGACCACGGCTTCTGCCCCCATGTGGTGGCACGACGCAAGGCCCTCGCCCTGGAGGACGTCGGCGACTATCCGCGGTTCGCCGGCAACCCGGTGGTCGACGAGTTCGGCATCCGCTCCTACCTGGGGGCACCGCTCATCGACGGTACGGGCCTGGTGCTGGGCACGGTCAGCGTCGCGGACGTCGAGCCGCGGCCGTGGGGGAAGCCGGGCCTGACCGCGATCAAGGAACACGCCGCGCAGCTCGCCGCGGAGCTGGAGAGCCGGGACGGCCTGCCGCCCTACTGAAGCCCAGGGTTCCCGCGGGGCCCGTGAGGGCGTGAAGGAAAGCTGAGGCGGCGCTTAAGAAATCCTCGATGGACCGGCGCGGCCGGCGTACGGCAGATTGCTGTGCGATCCCACTCCTCTCCCGGTCCAGGGGTTCCTTCGGCATGCCCGGAGCCGGGACTCACCCACTGGAGCCGTAGCGGTGAAGGCGCTGGTCAAGCAGAAGGCGGAACCCGGGCTGTGGCTCGCGGACGTCCCCGAGCCCACCGTCGGGCCCGGCGACGTACTCATCAAGGTGCTGCGCACCGGAATCTGCGGCACCGACCTGCACATCCGGGCCTGGGACGGCTGGGCCCAGCAGGCGATCAGCACCCCGCTCGTGGTCGGGCACGAGTTCGTCGGCGAGGTCGTCGAGACCGGGCGGGACGTCACCGACATCGGCATCGGCGACCGGGTCAGTGGCGAGGGCCATCTGGTGTGCGGCAAGTGCCGCAACTGCCTGGCCGGGCGTCGGCACCTGTGCCGGGCCACCGTGGGGCTGGGCGTGGGCAGGGACGGTGCGTTCGCCGAGTACGTCGCGCTGTCCGCCGCCAATGTCTGGGTGCACCGGGTGCCCGTCGACCTCGACGTGGCCGCGATCTTCGACCCGTTCGGCAACGCCGTGCACACCGCGCTGTCGTTCCCGCTCGTCGGCGAGGACGTCCTGATCACCGGCGCGGGCCCCATCGGCCTCATGGCCGCCGCCGTGGCCAAGCACGCAGGCGCCCGCAACGTCGTGATCACCGATGTCAGCGAGGAGCGGCTGGAACTGGCCCGCAAGATCGGTGTCAGCCTCGCGCTCGACGTCTCCGGCTCCACCATCGCCGACGGGCAGCGCACGCTCGGACTGCGCGAGGGTTTCGACATCGGCCTGGAGATGTCCGGCCGCCCCGAGGCCATGCGCGACATGATCGCCAACATGACGCACGGCGGGCGGATCGCGATGCTCGGCCTGCCGGCGCAGGAGTTCCCCGTCGACTGGTCCCGCATCGTCACCTCGATGATCACCATCAAGGGCATCTACGGCCGCGAGATGTTCGAGACCTGGTACGCCATGTCGGTCCTGCTGGAGGGCGGACTGGACCTCGCGCCCGTCATCACCGGCCGCTACGGCCACCGCGACTTCGAGGCGGCGTTCGAGGACGCGGCGAGCGGCCGCGGCGGCAAGGTCATCCTCGACTGGACCGTGTAACTCCCCTGATCCGCAAGCACCTTAGGAGCTTTTCCATGTTCGACTCCGTGCGCGACGACCTGCGCGCCACCCTCGACGAGATCCGCGCCGCCGGCCTGCACAAGCCCGAGCGCGTGATCGGCACCCCGCAGTCCGCCACCGTCAGCGTGACCGCGGGCGGCCGCCCCGGCGAGGTCCTGAACTTCTGCGCCAACAACTACCTCGGTCTGGCCGACCACCCCGAGGTCGTCGCCGCCGCCCACGAAGCCCTGGACCGCTGGGGCTACGGCATGGCCTCCGTCCGCTTCATCTGCGGCACCCAGGAGGTGCACAAGGAACTCGAGGCGCGGCTGTCGGCGTTCCTCGGCCAGGAGGACACGATCCTCTACTCCTCCTGCTTCGACGCCAACGGCGGCGTGTTCGAGACGCTGCTCGGCCCGGAGGACGCGGTCATCTCCGACGCGCTCAACCACGCCTCCATCATCGACGGCATCCGCCTGTCCAAGGCCCGCCGCCTGCGCTACGCCAACCGCGACCTGGCCGAGCTGGAGGCCCGGCTCAAGGAGGCCTCCGACGCGCGCCGCCGCCTGATCGTCACCGACGGCGTCTTCTCCATGGACGGCTACGTCGCCCCGCTGCGCGAGATCTGCGACCTCGCCGACCGCTACGACGCGATGGTCATGGTCGACGACTCCCACGCGGTCGGCTTCGTCGGCCCCGGCGGCCGCGGCACGCCCGAGCTGCACGGCGTCATGGACCGCGTCGACATCATCACCGGCACCCTCGGCAAGGCACTCGGCGGCGCCTCCGGCGGCTACGTCGCGGCCCGCGCCGAGATCGTCGCCCTGCTGCGTCAGCGCTCCCGGCCGTACCTCTTCTCCAACACCCTCGCGCCGGTCATCGCGGCGGCCTCCCTGAAGGTCCTCGACCTGCTGGAGGCGGCGGACGACCTGCGCGTCCGGCTGGCCGAGAACACGGCCCTGTTCCGCCGCCGCATGACCGACGAAGGCTTCGACGTCCTCCCCGGCGACCACGCCATCGCCCCGGTGATGATCGGTGACGCGGCGGTCGCCGGGCGCATGGCGGAGCTGCTGCTGGAGCGCGGCGTCTACGTGATCGGCTTCTCGTACCCGGTGGTGCCCCAGGGCCAGGCCCGGATCCGCGTCCAGCTGTCGGCCGCGCACTCCACGGACGACGTCAACCGCGCGGTCGACGCCTTCGTGGCGGCACGGGCCGAGCTGGAGGGCTGACCGGCAGCACGGGGCGAATTTGAGACAATCGATCACATGATCGAAGCGCGGCGGCTCCACATCCTCCGGGCGGTGGCCGACCACCGTACGGTGACGGCGGCTGCCGCCGCGCTGTACCTCACCCCGTCGGCCGTCTCCCAGCAGCTCGCCGCCCTGGAGCAGGAGACCGGCCACCGGCTCGTCGAGCGCGGCGCCAAGGGCGTACGGCTCACTCCCGCCGGCGAGATCCTGCTCAACCACACCAACGCGGTCCTCGCCCAGCTGGAGCGGGCCGAGGCCGAGCTCGCCGCGTACAGCTCGGGGGCGGCCGGCACCGTCACCGTGGCCTCGTTCGCGACCGGCATCGCCCTGGTCGTCGCGCCCGCCGTGGCCTCTCTCGCCCGGTCGGCACCCGGGATCCGCATCCGCGTCCAGGACGCCGAGGGCGACGCCAGCCTCCCGATGGTGCTGGACCGGCAGGTCGACGTCGCGGTCGCCGTCGAGTACCGCGGGGCCCCGCCCGCAGACGACCCGCGCCTCACCCACGTCCCGCTGTACGCCGAGCCCTTCGACGCCGTCGTCCCGGTCACCCACCGCCTGGCCGATGCGGCCGAGGTGCCGCTCGCCGACCTGGCCAAGGACCCGTGGATCGGCCAGTACCCCGGCAACCCCTGCCACGACGTGGTGATCCTGGCCTGCGAGAACGCCGGTTTCCAGCCGCGCATGGAGCACTCCTCGGACGACTTCCGCGCGGTCGTCGCCCTCGCCTCGGCGGACGCCGGAGTCGCCCTGGTGCCGCGCTCGGCGCTGCGCGGCATGGACCTCACCGGCGTGGTCGTACGCCCCGTCGACGGGACGGCCCCCACCCGCCGGGTCTTCGCCGCCGTGCGCAGGGGAGCCGAGGAGCACCCCCTGATCCGCCCGGTGCTGGACGCGCTCGGCGCGGCGGCCCAGGTGTGAGCATCCCTTAACACGGCTGTCTCACATCCGGGATAGCGTCCCGGATATGAGAAACGACGAGGCGGACCCCGTCGACGCCCGGCTGGGCACACGCCTGGCCGAGCTGCGGGCCGAACACGGCTGGTCCCTGGGCGAGTTGGCCGACCGCAGCGGGGTGAGCCGGTCCACCCTGTCCCGGGCCGAACGGGCGGAGATCAGCCCCACGGCCTCCCTCCTGAACCGCCTGTGCGCCGTCTACGGGCGGACCATGTCCCAGCTGCTCAGCGAGGTCGAGGCCGAACCCGAGGCCGTCGTCCGCTCCACCGGCCAGCCCGTGTGGCAGGACCGCGCCTCCGGCTTCGTGCGGCGGTCCGTGTCACCTCCGCATTCCGCCCTGCGCGGCGAACTCGTCGAGGCCCGTCTCTCACCCGGCGCCGACATCGCCTACGACCGTCCGCCCGTCGCGGGACTGGAGCAGCACATCTGGGTCCTGGAAGGGGCGCTCGACGTGACCGCGCAGGACACCGACCACCACCTCGGCACTGGCGACTGCCTGCGGATGCGGGTGTGGGGGCCGACCCGCTTCCGGTGCGCCGCTCCCGAGGGCGTCCGGTACCTGCTGGCGGTGGTGCGGCCGTGATCCGACTGGACGAAGCCCAACTGCTGCAAAGCACAGTGGAGTTGGCGGAACTGCTGGCCGAGACCGTGAACGGTGGTGCCTCCGTCGGCTTCCTCGCCCCGCTCGGCCGGGCGGAGGCCCTGGCCTGGTGGGAGGGGCGCGCAGCCGACGTCGCCGCGGGCCGGCTCGTCGTGTGGGCGGCGTACGACGGTGACCGGGTGCTCGGCACCGTCAGTCTGGCCTTCCCCGACAAGGCCAACAGCCGTCACCGCGCCGAGCTGGTGAAGCTGATGGTGCACCCGGACGCCCGTGGGCGCGGCCTCGGCCGCAGGCTCCTGGCCACGGCGGAGGACGCGGCCGCCGCGGCCGGTGTCACCCTCCTGCACCTGGACACCGAGACCGGCAGCCCCGCCGAGCACCTGTACCGGTCCGCCGGCTGGACCCCGGTCGGCGCGATCCCCGACTACGCGGCGGACCCGGGCGGAGTGCTGCGGCCGACGACGATCTACTACAAGCACGTACCGGCAACCGCTCTCACCAGGTGATTGTCAGTGGGAGCCGATACGGTGCCTGCCATGCCGGATGCCGAAGACGTACGACGGATCGCCCTGTCCCTGCCGGACACGACGGAGAAGATCGCCTGGAGCATGCCCACGTTCCGGGTCGCGGGAAAGATGTTCGCCACGCTGCCGGAGGACGAGACCTCCCTCGCCGTGCGCTGCCCCAAGGAAGAGCGCAACGAACTGGTGCTCGCCGAGCCGGGGAAGTTCTGGATCGCCGACCACGAGTCGCAGTTCGCCTGGGTGCGGGCCCGGCTCGACGCCATCGAGGACGAGGCCGAGCTGCGGGACATCCTCGCCGACTCCTGGCGCCAGGCGGCCCCGACCCGGCTCCTGGAGGCCCATCCCCGGCTCGGCCTGTCCGCGCCGTGACGCCCGCCTGATCTCACACGCGAGCCGCCGCCCCGACGAAGCCCCCGATGCGCTCCCGCAGTGACCGGGCGTCGAGACCGTGGGCGGCGACGTGCTCCTCCAGCTGCCCGTACCGCCGCAGCTCGCGACGGCCCACGCCCAGTCCGAGGACCCGGTGCGGCACATCCGACAGCGCGTCGTTCGCGGCGGCCGTCGAGGTGCCCGTCAGGTAGGGCTCGACGAGGACGACGTCCGTCCCGGCCGCCTCGGTGGCCCGGCGCAGGGCGGCCCCGTCGAAGGGGCGGACGGTGGTCGCGTACAGGACGGTGACGTCCAGCCCCTCGGTGGCGGCGAGTACGGCGTCGAGCATCGGCCCGACGGCGACCACCACACCGGAGCGCCCCTCGCGGGCCGTGCGGAAGCGCTCCCCGTCCACCGGCAGCGCCCGCCCGTTGGACTGCAGGGACAGCCGTACGTACACCTTGTCGTCGCCCGCGGCGACCGCGTGCCGCAGCAGCGTCTCGGCCTCGTCCGGGTGCCCCGGCACATGGACGGTCCAGCCGTCCAGGGTGTCGAGCAGCGCCACATCGCCGGGCGCCATGTGGGTGTAGCCGCCGGCCGGCCAGTCGAAGGAGGCGGCGGCGCTCACCAGCACCGCGCCCGCGTTCTGGTGCCCGAGGTCCAGCTTGACCTGCTCGAAGGGCCGCTCGACGAGGAAGCTGGCGAAGGTGTGCACGACGGGCCGCAGCCCGGTCAGCGCCAGCCCCGCCGCCGCCCCGACCAGGAGCTGCTCGCGGATGCCGACGTCGACGACCCGGCCGGGATGGCGACGGGCGGCCCCGGCGAAGCCGTCCGTGCCGATCGCGGCGAGGACCACGGCGACGCGGGGATCCTCGTCGAGCAGCCGGGAGACGACAGGGGCGAAACGGTCACGCATGGTGTCCATGAGGATGGGGTTCCTTTCGGCGCGGGGCTCAGGCGGACTTCGGCTCGACCCGGGCCACGACCACGTGCGGGCGGCCCGGGTGCGGCGCGGTGAAGGCGGCGTACAGGGCGTCGTGGTCACGGCCGTCGACGGTCAGAGCGGACCAGCCCGCCGCCTCGAAGCGGGCGGCGATCCCGCCGGGCCGCGCATAGGTGGCGGAGGAGTTGTCGACGACGACGGTGTGCAGCCGGTCCAGCCCTGCGGGCCCGGCGAAGGCGATCGCCTCGTGGTTGCTGCCCTCGTCCAGCTCGGCGTCCCCGATCAGCGCCCACACCCGCGGCTCGTCGAGCCCCTGGGCGCGGAGCCCCAGTGCGGTGCCGACGGCGATCGGCAGCCCGTGCCCCAGTGATCCGCTGCCGATCTCGGCCCCCGGCACGAGCGTCCGGTCGGGGTGGTGTCCGAGCGGGGAGTCGAACGAGCCGAAGCCCGGCAGCCACTCCACCGGCACGAAGCCCTTGGCGGCCAGCACGGCGTAGTACGCCATCGGCCCGTGCCCCTTCGACAGCAGGAACCGGTCCCGCCCCGGATCGGCCCTGCCCTCCGGGCTCACCCGCAGCACCCGGTCGTAGAGCACCCACAGCACGTCCAGCGTGGACGTCGCGGCCGGTCCGTGCTTCTCGTCGCCGGTCATCAGGCCCATCAGCCCCGGCAGATCGGCATACGTGTACGTGTACGTCTGTGTCGCGTCGGTCATGTGAACGAGCGTGCAACCTCAACCAAAGTTGAGGTCAAGTGGCGCCACCCGGAAACGGATGCGCGATCACCGGCGCGAGTGCGGTATTGTTTCCCTGCGCGTTCGGCCGGGGGAATCCCCAGGTCAGACGGGCAACGGGACGTGGCGCAGCTTGGTAGCGCACTTGACTGGGGGTCAAGGGGTCGCAGGTTCAAATCCTGTCGTCCCGACAGAGTCGACCAGCGGGTCTGCCGATATCGGCAGACCCGCTGATTGCGTTCCAGGCCATCGCGGGGCGGTCGTCAGCCGCCCCCGACCCGCTCCGGACGGTCAGATCGCACAGCCCGCATGCGCCAGTGCCTGCTTCAGCAGCACCCCGTGCCCGCCCGGCATCTCGCTCTGCAACGCCTCCGAGACGGCCTCATGCGGGCTGAACCACACCAGGTCGAGCGCGTCCTGCCGGGGCCGGCAGTCGCCCGTCACCGGCACGATGTAGGCGAGGGACACCGCGTGCTGGCGGGGGTCGTGGTACGGCGTGACGCCCTGTGTCGGGAAGTACTCCGCGACCGTGAACGGCTGGAGCGACGCCGGGACGCGGGGCAGCGCGACCGGTCCGAGGTCCTTCTCCAGGTGGCGCAGGAGGGCGTCGCGGACGCGTTCGTGGTGCAGCACGCGGCCGGAGACCAGCGTCCGGCTGACCGTACCGTCGGGCCCGATGCGCAGCAGCAGGCCGACACTGGTCACTTCGCCGCTGTCGTCGACGCGCACCGGGACGGCCTCGACGTACAGGATCGGCATGCGGGCGCGTGTCATCTCCAGTTCGTCGGAGGACAGCCAGCCGGGCGTGGTTTCGGTCATGTCAGACATTGCTTGATCATACTTTCAGCCGTTCGGACTTCCTGGGTAGCCGCTCCTGGAGAACTGTGACCGGCCACACGCCTGTTCAATCGTCCTTGGGCCCGTCGGTCTGCAGCCGGTAGACCCGCAGGGCGTTGTCCCGCCCGGCCCACGGCGCGATCCGCAGCGCGTCCGGCAGGGACAGTTCGTCGGCTTCCACCCGCTCCTGGAGCAGCCCCGCCAGGCCTTGCCGGAAGGCGAGTGCCCCGAGGTGGTGGAACTCGGGCACACCGTAGGTGTCGGAGCTGTACAGCAGTTTGCGGAACGGTGTGATCTCCAGGTGCAGGAGCAGGACGGGGATCGTCCCGGCGGTGAGGTGCAGCCAGTCCGTGAGGTGGGTGGGGTCGACGCGGTGCAGCCGGATGTCGCTGTCGCCGAACCCGGTGTGCAGCTGGAGCGGCAGACCGAGGTCGACGGCGGTCCACAGCAGGTGCCGTACGAGGACCGGGTCGTCCAGACGGCCGCCCCTGACACTCCAGGGGACGTCGGTGGTGACGATGGAGTCGTTCGCCAGGAACGTGTCGAACACCGGCGACATGCCGACGCCCCAGGCCGCCGCGGAGGCGAGCCGGGCCGTCGCGGAGGCGAGCCGGGCCGTCGGGACGGTCTTCACCCGGCCGATGCCCGCGGTGTCGACGTAGGACAGCACGACACCGTGCACACCCCGGCCGGCGAGTTCGCCGCTCAGCGCGGTGGCCCGCTCGACGTCTCCGGGGCGGCCGCCGGGCACGGGATCGGCCAGGGTGGTCATGCGTCCTCCTCGGTCGTCCGGGTCCCCAGCGGCGGGCCTCGGCGCCGCGCGTCAGGGCTTCACGGCCACCGCGCCGTACTGCGGCACCAGCACGGCCGATCCGGGCTCGGCGTGCCACTGCCCGCACGACACCATGCCCGGTTCGAGCATCTCGAGACCCTCGAAGAACCCGGCGATGTCCGCGCCGCTGCGGGCCGTGATCGGGGGAGTGGCGTTCTCGTTCCAGAACTTCATGGCAGGGATCTGGCCCGCGCCGCCGAGCTCGTCGTCGAAGGTCGGGTGGGTGAGGACCAGGAAGCTGCCGGAGGGCACCGCGTCCATCACCCGGCGCACGATGTTCCGGGCCTCGTCGACGTCCAGGACGAAGTTGAGGATGCCCAGCATCATCACGGCGATGGGCCGGGTGAAGTCGAGCGTGTGCCCTGCCCGTTCGAGGATGGCCTCCGGGTCGTGCACATCGGCGTCGATGTAGGCGGTGACGCCGTCGTGCGTGCCGGTGAGCAGGGTGCGGGCGTGCACCAGCACGATCGGGTCGTTGTCGACGTAGACGATGCGCGCGTCGGGCGCGATCCGCTGGGCGATCTCGTGGGTGTTGTCCGCCGTCGGCAGTCCTGTGCCGATGTCGAGGAACTGCCGCACTCCGCGCTCACCGGCGAGGTACGACACGGCCCGGCCGAGGAAGTCCCGGTCCGCCCGGGCGATGTCCCGGATGATCGGGAACATGCCGGCGACGTGCTCGCCGACCTGCTGGTCGACCTCGTAGTTGTCCTTGCCGCCGATCCAGTAGTTCCACACGCGCGCGTTGTGCGCCACACCGGTGTTCAGCCTCGCCGACCCTCCCGAAGGGGTGTGGCCATCACTCACGACTCGTCCTCTCCTCGCACGCACGACCGAAGCCGGTCGACGCCGCCATTGTGCCGCGCTGATGATCACGCTGTCCCTGGAATCGGCGGAGCGGGCACGGCGGCCGGTGGTGTGCGGCGTGCGCGGGGGAACTGCTTGCCGTGCAACAGGCCCTAGTTGGGGCTCGCAGCGGGCGACTTCCCGGCCAGGACGTCCTTGAGGCGCTGGGTGCCCTGCCGCACCGCCTGCTTCACGGAGTCGTTCTCGTCCCCGTCGAGCCCGCCCGCCGTGACGGTGATGGCGTCGTCCCCGACGCGTACGGCGGCGACGTCCAGGGTCAGCGTGGCGTCGTCGCCGCCGGCCGAGCCCTGCACCGTCACGCGCAGGCCCTGACGGGCGTCGCCCACCTCGGGCAGCGGGATCTCGACGACCTGGACGGTGCGCTGCTCGTTGCCGTCGGTCACGGTGAACTGGTCGCACTTCTCCGGGAGGGTCGCCACCCAGTTCAGGGAGTCCTGCGGGTCGGTCCGGTCGTAGGAGGCGACCTGGTACAGCAGGCGGGAGTCGCCCTCCTCGAAGCCGCGCAGCTCGGACGCGCCCGACGGCCTGCCCAGCAGATCGTCGTCGAACAGGGAGTCGAGGAGCCGCCGGCAGTCGGACGCCTGGGCCTTGGCGGTGAGGAAGTCGGAGACGTCGACCGTGCCGATGAGCAGGCTGTCGTGCCAGTTCTCCGCCTCCGTGTCCTTGACCTGCGTCCAGTCGTCCTCGATGTCCGCCTCGGTGATCAGCGCGGTCCGTGCGCCGTTCGTGGAGAGGGTGGCGGTGGGGGAGGGGGTCTGCCGCTTCCCGGCGACCTGCGACGCGGTGATGCCGGAGACGCGCGTACCGTCCGTGCCGCCGTCGTCCGAGCAGGCGGCGGTGGAGAGCAGTGTGCCTGCCGCCAGGGCGGAGAAGAGGACGCGGACGAGCCGGGACGGACGACGGGTCATCGGGAGTGCCTCCTGAGAACGTGACGCGTGCCCACAGCGCACCACCGACGCTGACGGCCCACCACCGGCGTCGGACCGTTCGGGTGAGCGTCGCCGTGGCCCTTCTCTGGCGTTGCACGCCGCGTGAGCTGTTCAATGAAACTGCACACGCCCGCCCCGGAGAGGAGCCGCCCGTGCCCCCTGTCGTCGTGCCGCCGGTCGGTGCGCGGATCCGGCAGGCTCGTCTGGAGCGCGGCACGAGTCTGCGAGCGCTGGCCCGGGAGATCGGTGTGTCGGCGAGTCTCGTGTCGCAGATCGAGACCGGGAAGAGCCAGCCGTCCGTCAGCACGCTGTACGCGATCACCACGGCGCTGGGGATCTCCGTGGAGTCCCTCTTCGACGCCCGGGAGCGTGGTCGGGAGGGTCTCCGGGGGACTGTCCGGGCGGGCGCCGGAGCAAGGCCGCTCGCCGCGTCCCCCATCACCGTGACGCACGCCCTCGCCGCCTTCGCCGCCGATCCGGAGCGGCGGATCGGGCCGCTGGTCGGCGCGGGCGGGCGCGAGACGCTGGAGCTGGACTCGGGGGTCGTCTGGGAGCGTCTCGGGCGGGTGCCGGGCGCGGAGGCCGACTTCCTGCTGGTGACGTACCGCCCCGGCGGCTCGTCCTCCGGCTCCGGCGCGCTGATGCGGCACGCCGGCACCGAGTACGGCTATCTCACCTCCGGCGAGCTGATCCTCACCCTCGGATTCGAGGAGTACACCGTGCGGCCGGGCGACTCCGTCTGCTTCGAGTCGACGACCCCCCACCGCTACCGCAACGATGGAGGGGTACCGGCTGTGGGTGTCTGGTTCGTGTCCGGCGATGTTCAGTGACACTTGACACCCACTGCACACGGGCGTTCACTCCGAAGTGGGGGTGGTCGCCATGGCGATCCACACATACGGACCCAACGCCGTCGACTGGGAAGAGCGCATCGACCTGGACCGGCTGCGCGGGCAGCGGCTGGCCCGGCTGCACGAGTCGCTGAACCGCTCCGAGCTGGGCGCGGTGCTCAGCTTCGACTTCGCCAACATCCGCTACATGACGGCCACCCACATCGGCACTTGGGCGATGGACAAGCTGATCCGTTTCGCCCTTCTGGTGCGCGACGGCGAACCGGTCGTATGGGACTTCGGCTCCGCCGCCCGCCACCACCAGCTGTACAACCCGTGGCTCGACTACAGCGACGGCAAGGGCGGCCCGCCCACCGGCGCCCGGGCCGGTATCTCCACCCTGCGCGGCGCCTTCCACCCGGACGCCGGGATCGCCGAGGACGTGGCCGCCAAGATCGCCGCCGAACTGCGCGACCACGGGCTCGCGGGCGAACCCCTCGGCGTCGACGTCGCCGAGATGCCGGTCCTCGCCGCCCTGCGCGCCGAGGGCATCGACGTCGTCGACGGACAGCAGGTCTTCCTGGAGGCCCGCCGCATCAAGACCGGCGACGAGATCGCCCTGCTCACCCAGGCCTGTGCCATGGTCGACGCCGCCTACGAGGAGCTGTACGGCCACCTGCGCCCGGGGGTGCGCGAGAACGAGTGCGTCGGCGTGGTCAGCAAGGTGCTCTACGACCTCGGCAGCGAGTACGTCGAGGGCGTCAACGCCATCTCCGGGGAGCGCTGTTCACCGCATCCGCACGTCTACAGCGACCGGTTGATCCGCCCCGGCGATCCGGCCTTCTTCGACATCCTGCACAGCCACCTCGGCTACCGCACCTGCTACTACCGCACGTTCGCCGTGGGCAGCGCCTCCGGTGCGCAGCGGGACGCGTACGTGCGCTGCCGGGAGTACATGGACGAGGCGATCGCCCTGGTCCGGCCGGGCGCCACCACCGCCGACATCGTGCGGGTCTGGCCGCGTGCCGAGGAGTTCGGCTTCGCCGACGAGACCGCCGCCTTCGCCCTGCAGTACGGCCACGGCGTCGGCCTGTCGATCTGGGAGAAGCCGATCTTCAGCCGCCTGGTCTCCCTCGACCACCCCGAAGTCCTCGAAGAGGGCATGGTGTTCGCCCTGGAGACGTACTGGCCGGCCGCCGACGGCTGGTCGGCCGCCCGGATCGAGGAGGAACTGGTCGTCACCGCCGACGGCTGCGAGGTCATCACCAAGTTCCCCGCGGAGGAACTGCTGGTGGCCGGGCGCAAGTACTGGACGGTGGGCGGCGAGCTGAACACGCGTCGCGAGGCGCAGTCCCACCTCAACACCGGGGACCGCTGATGGACGCCACCGCCCTCCTCGACTGCTACGAGCGGATGAACGTCATCCGCCGGACGGAGAAGGCCGCCCACGACCTGTTCCTGCGGGGCCTCGTGAAGGGCACCACCCACCTGGCCGCCGGGCAGGAGGCGATCGCCGTGGGGGCGAGCGTCGCCCTGCGCCCGGACGACTATGTGTTCGCCACCTACAGGGGCCACCACCACGCCCTCGCCCGGGGCGCCACCCCCGAGGAGTGCCTCGCCGAGCTGATGAGCCGGGCGACCGGGCTGTGCGGGGCCAAGGGCGGCTCCATGCACCTGACCAAGGCGGCCACCGGCATGCTCGGCTCGTACGCCATCGTCGGTTCCCATCTCCCGATGGCCGTGGGCGCGGCGTGGTCGGCCCGGCTGCGGGGCACCGACCAGCTCGCGGTCGCCTTCTTCGGCGACGGCGCGACCAACATCGGCGCCTTCCACGAGTCGCTCAACCTGGCCGCCGTGTGGAAGCTGCCGGTGCTGTTCGTGTGCGAGAACAACCTGTACATGGAGTACACGCCGATCGCCGACGTCACGGCCGTGCCCCGCCCCGCCGCCGACCGGGCCCCGGCCTACGGCATCCCGGGCGAGGTCGTCGACGGCAACGACGTCGTGGCGGTCGAGGAGGCGGTGGGGCGGCTCGCGCGGCGGGCCCGGGCCGGAGACGGGCCCGCCGTGCTGGAGGCCGAGACCTACCGTCACTTCGGACACAGCCGCACCGACCCGGCGGCCTACCGCCCGGCCGAGGAGGTCGAACGCTGGCTGAAGCACGACCCGTTGGACCTCGCGCGCGGGCGCCTCGCCGAGCTGGGCGTAGGGGAGGAGAAGGTCGCCGAGGCCGACGAGCGGGCCCGGGCCGTCGTGGAGCGGGCCGTGGAGGCGGCGAAGGCCGCGCCGCCGCCCGATCCGCGCGAGGCACTGACCGACGTGTGGGCGGACGGAGGTGCCGCATGGCGGACGTGATCACCTACCGGGACGCGGTCGCCGAGGGCCTCGCCCGGGAGATGCGGCGGGACACGTCGGTGGTGTGCCTCGGGGAGGACATCGGCGCGGCCGGCGGGGTGTTCAAGACGACCACGGGGCTGCGAGAGGAGTTCGGGCCCGAGCGGGTGTGGGACACGCCCATATCCGAACAGGCCATCGTGGGCGCGGCGATGGGCGCCGCCATGACCGGGATGCGGCCCGTCGCGGAGATCATGTTCTCCGACTTCCTGGCCTGTTGCTGGGACTACCTCGCCAACGAGATCCCCAAGGTCCGCTACATGACCGGCGGCCAGGTGACGGTGCCCCTCGTCGTGCGCACCGCCAACGGCGGCGGGCTCGGCTTCGGCGCCCAGCACTCCCAGGCCACCGAGAACTGGGCATTGACCGTCCCCGGGCTGAAGATCGCGGCACCGGCGACACCCGCCGACGTCATCGGCCTGCTGGCGGCGGCGATCCGCAGCGACGACCCGGTGGTCTTCTTCGAGCACAAGGGACTGTTCGCGACCAAGGGCCCGCCGCCCCCGGCCGATCACGTCGTCGAGCTGGGCCGGGCAGCCGTCGTCCGCGAGGGCACCGACGTCACGCTGGTCGCGCTCGCCTCCATGGTGCCCCTGGCCCTGACGGCCGCCGACGTACTGGCCGGGGAGGGCATCGAGGCCGAAGTGATCGACCTGCGCTGCCTGATCCCGCTGGACGCCGCGGCCGTCCTCGCCTCGCTGCGCAGGACCTCGCGGCTCGTCACCGTCGAGGAGAACCCGTACCAGGGCGGCTGGGGCGGCACCGTCGTCTCGGTCGTCGCCGACGAGGGATTCGGCCTGCTGGACGCGCCCGTGCGGCGGGTCGCGGGGGAGTGCGTCCCGCTGCCGTTCGCCGACGCGCTGGAGGCGCAGGTGATCCCCACCGTCGACAAGGTCGTCACGGAGGTCCGCAGGCTCGCCGCGTACTGAGCCGCACATCCGCCACCGAACACCCCATGGGAGGAAGCGCGATGACCACAAGGACACTGCTGCGCTCCGGTCACGTGATCTCGATGGACCCGGACATCGGGGACCTGCCCCAGGGGGACGTCCTCGTCGAGGACGGCAGGATCGCGGCCGTCGAGCCCGAGATCAGCGCCGACGCCGAGGTCCTCGACATGACCGGCCACATCGTGATCCCCGGCTTCGTCGACACCCACCGCCACACCTGGGAGGCCCCCATCCGGGGCGTCGCACCCGATGCCACCCTCGACGACTACTTCGTCGACATCCTCGACACGTTCGCACCCCTGTACACCCCGGAGGACGTGTACGCCGGCAATCTCGCGGGCGCGCTGGAGTGCCTCAACGCCGGCATCACCACGCTCGTCGACTGGTCGCACATCAACAACACCCCCGAGCACCCGGACGCGGCGATCCAGGGCCTGGCGGAGTCCGGCATCCGGGCGCAGTACGCGTACGGCAGCGCCAACACCTCCCTCGCGGAGTACTGGTTCGAGAG
Source organism: Streptomyces sp. NPDC024017 (assembly GCF_040638895.1). NCBI lineage: Bacteria > Bacillati > Actinomycetota > Actinomycetes > Kitasatosporales > Streptomycetaceae > Streptomyces > Streptomyces sp. NPDC024017. Next base: position 517,272 of record NZ_JBEZYZ010000004.1, read on the forward strand.
CAGGATCGCGATCCCGGCGGACGACGTACGGCGGATCCGGTCGACGCACTTCGCGTCCGACGACGGCCTGCTGACCATGGGCCTCGCCACCCGGGGCCCCGGCTTCTGCGTCGACGAGGTCGTCGCCGCCGAGTGGGCCATGGCCCGCGAGCTGGGCCTCCCGATCACCGTGCACGTGGCCATGGGGCGGCTGGCCGGCCGCTTCGGCATGGTGAAGCAACTCCACGACCTGGGGCTGCTCGGCCCGGACACCACCTACGTCCACAGCTGCTACCTCAGCGGGGAGGAGTGGCGGATGGTCGCCGACAGCGGCGGCACGGTGTCGGTCGCGCCGCAGGTGGAGCTCCAGATGGGGCACGGCTGGCCGCCCGTGATGCAGGCCATCGAGCACGGTCTGCGGCCCTCGCTCAGCATCGACGTCGTCACCACGGTGCCCGGCGACATGTTCACCGAGATCCGCGCGGCCTTCGCTGCCGAGCGCGCCCGCGTGAACGCCGACTGCTGGCAGGCCAACATGCCCGTGCCCAGCACCATGCTGACAGCACGCCAGATGCTGGAGATCGCCACCGTGAACGGCGCACACGTCGCCGGGCTGGAGGACCGCACCGGCTCCCTGACCCCCGGCAAGCGCGCCGACATCGTCGCGATCGACGCCACCGCGCCGAACGTCGCCCCGGTGCACGACGCGGTGGCCGCGGTGACGCTGTGCGCCGACGTGTCCAACGTCGACACCGTCCTCGTCGACGGCGTGATCCGCAAACGCGACGGCCAGCTCCTCGGCGACACGGCACGCGCCCTGCGGCTCGTCGGCGAGTCCCGCGACCGGCTCCTCGCGGCGAAGGAGGCTAAGGCGGCGAAGGCACCGGCATGAGCCATCACCTGGTGCGCCGCGCCGCCGACCTGCCCGAGCCGCCCCACGACGGCCACGGCCACCGGCGGCGGGCGCTGGTCGGTGAGGACGACGGCAGCGTCCACACCGGTTTCGGCCTGTGCGAACTGCTCCCGGACGGCCGGGTCCCCGCCCATGTGCACTCGTACGAGGAGGGCTTCCACATCCTCGACGGGGCTGTGATCCTCGATGTGCCCGAGGGCTCGCACCTGCTGGAGGAGGGCGATTACGGTCTGCTGCCGACCGGTGTCCCGCACGCCTGGCGCGGGGCCGGGGGCACCGGCGGCCGCTGGGCGGACATGCTGGCCCCGGTGCCGCGGGCCCGCTACGGACACGACACCCAGACCGTGCCGGACCTGCCCGCGCGCGAGCCGGCCCGGGTGGACGTCCGCGACCCGCGCACCCGTTCCTTCGGCCACTTCGAGCCCGGCCAGATGGATCCCGGCAGACAGTCGCAGGACCTGCTGGCCGCCACGGCGAGCATGCGCACCGCGCTGCTGGTCTACAGCGGGATCACGGTGAAGATGATGATCGACGGCGATCTGGGCGCGGTCGCCTCGACGATGTTCATGGTGCAGTACGCGTCCGACGGGGTCATCGGCACCCACGATCACCCCTTCGAGGAGACCTACCTGATCCTGGAGGGCGTGGCCGAGGCCACCCTCGACGGCGAGCGGTACCGGCTGGAGCCCGGCGATCTGGCCTGGGCGGGCGCCGGGTGTGTGCACGGGTTCGTCAACGCGGGCCACGGGCCGCTGCGCTGGCTGGAGACACAGGCGCCGCAACCGCCGTCGCGGCACTCGTACCGGTTCACGAGGGACTGGGACTACCTGCGCGCGGCACTGGAGGAGAAGTCATGAGCAGTGTGCTCGTCGTCGGCGGCACGTCCGGAATCGGACTCGAGTTCGCCCGCACGCGGGCCGGGCGCGGGGACGACGTCGTTCTCACCAGCCGCGACCCCCAGCGGGCCGAAACGGTCGCGAAGGAGGTCGGCGCACGCGGACTCGCCCTCGACCTGACGCGGCCGCTGGAGATCGCGGCGGCCCTGGCCGGCATGGGGCGCGTCGACCATCTGGTGATCGCGGGCATCGAACGGGACGACAACAAGGTGACCGAGTACGACATCGACGCCGCCCTGCGCCTGGTCACGCTCAAGCTCGTCGGCTACACGGAGGTCGTGCACACGTTGCGGAGGAGGCTGCACGACGACAGCTCCATCGTGCTGTTCGGCGGCCAGGCCAAGGAACGCCCCTACCCGGGCGCGACGACCGTGGCGACGGTCAACGCGGGGGTGCGGGGCCTGATGAACTCCCTGGCCGTCGAGCTGGCTCCCGTCCGGGTCAACGCCGTGCATCCCGGTGTCGTCGGCGACAGCCCGTACTGGCAGGCCAAACCGGAGAGGGTGCTCGCCACGCTGCGCACCGAGACGCCCACGGGGCGGCTCGCCGCGATGACGGACGTGGTGGACGCGGTGGATTTCCTGCTGCGCAACCGGTCGGTGAACGCCGTCGAACTGACGGTGGACGGGGGCTGGTTGCTCGGGTGAGCGACTTTGTGGCGGAGGTACCGGCGGGAGTACCGGCGGAGGTACCGGTCACCCGGCACGCCGCAGTGTGTCCTCCGCGACCTCCTTGTCCACCGCCGCCCGCACCAACGCGGCGGCGAGGACGGCCGGGTCGGTGTCACCGGCCAGTTCGGTGAGGCGCTCCGGGTCCTTCGGCAGGTCCAGCCGCTCGGCGCCCTGCAGGGCCTTGGCGTCGAGGTAGGGGGCCGCCTCCGGCCAGACGCCCTGCGCCTCGCGCAGGAAGATGTCGGCACCCGCAGGCCCGATTCCGGGGAACTCCTGGAGCAGGCGGCGCAGTTCCGAGATATTGCCGTCCGCCTCCCGGCGAAGCCGCCGCAGATCGCCGCCCCACCGCTCGCTCAACAGCTCGGCGGCGTCACCGAGCTGGGTGGCCGTGCGCTCGTCGTAGCGCCGGTAGCCGCCCCGGCCCAGCGCGTCGACCCGCTGCTGCCAGGAAGCCTGAGCCATACGGCGCGGATCGCGCAGCCCCGCCTCGTGCAGGGCACGGGCGGTGGCCAGCGCGATCGAGCCGCGGATACGGGCACTGAGCAGGTGGGACAGCACCAGCAGCCGGTACAGCGGCTGCGGGGTGTCCTTCAGCCCGATGCCCGCCTCCTCGGCGTACGTCCGGCCGTGCGCGCCGACGAGTTCCCGTACGACGCGCTCCGGGCGGCTCACGGCCTACCCCTTCAGCGGATCGTGCCCGACCGTCATCAGCCGGTGCCGGCGGCGGGTGTCCTCGGCCGTCACCTCGGGCTCGGGTTCGTTCTCGAGGTCCACCTGGTCCGTGACCGTGTCCACGACCTTGCGCATCACGCGCAGGTCGTCCTCGGTCAGGTCGGTGCGCCGTTTCTGGAGGATGGCCAGGACGTGCTGCCCGGTGGCCGAGCCCGCCTGGTCCGGCAGCGGTTCGGTGGCCTCGTCGGCGTCGCGGACCCGCAGCCAGGCCGCGAGTTCCTGCGAGGTCATGTTCACCACGCGGTGGAAGTCCTCCCACAGCGCGTCGAGTTCGAGGGCGTCGGTCATCGCCTGCCCCTTTCCGTACGTCCGTCGGATGGTCTGCGCCGTTGTCTCGCAGGTCAGCGGGGGAAGTTCTCGGCGTCGAACATCCACCGCTGCTTCTCCAGCTCCGCGGTGATGCTGATCAGCAGGTCCTGGGTGACCGGATCAGCCTTCTCGGTCGCGTCGATGCGCTCGCGCAGCCGGCCGACCGCGCCTTCCAGTGCCTCCACCATCACCTGCACGGCGTCCGAGTCGCGCACCCAGCCCTCCTTCGGGGCGGGCAGCGTGAAGTCCTTGGCGATGGTCTCCGGCCGGCCGTCCGGCGGGACGCCCAGCGCCGCGGACCGCTCCGCGACCGTGTCGGCGAAGTCCCGTGCCGCCGTGACCACCTCGTCGAGCTGGAGGTGGATGGACCGGAACCGGGGTCCGACGATGTTCCAGTGCGCCTGCTTCCCGGCCAGCGAGAGCCCGAGCAGATCCACCAGGGTGTCCTGGAGTGCCTCGCAGGCGACCTTTCGGGCGTCGTCGGGCAGGGTGCTCCTCACAGCCGTCATAGGGCGCTTCTCCTCCTCGCGTCGTTCCTGGTGGTGCGGCGCAGTGCATCGCGCTCCTCCTCGCCGGTGCCGCCCCACACGCCCGTGGCCTGGCCGCTGCTCAGCGCGAAGCTCAGGCATTGGTCGGTCACCGGGCAGCGCGCGCAGACCCGCTTCGCGGCGCTCACGTCACGCAGGGCGGGGCCGGCGGTGCCGACGGGAAAGAACAGCTCGGGGTCCTCGTCCACGCAGGCGGCGCTCCGCAACCACTCCATGAACGCGCGGGTGCCCCGGGCGCACTGGTGCAAACGCGACGCATGAGGGTCGTCCGGCCTGCGATATGGCCCGTCGGGAGCCCCGGGAGGCGCAGAATCTTCACAGGCAGTGAGCCAAGGGTCTATAGTCCGAAACTAGCAGTGCTAATTAATGCGCGGTGTGAGGAGCCTCTCGTGCGTCCCGTCCACTTCGCGGCCGCCCGCCGCACCCCCATCGGCAAACTGCGGGGATCCCTCTCCTCGGTACGGCCCGACGACCTCGCCGCGACCGTCGTCCGGGCCCTGGTCACCGGCGTGCCCGCGCTGGACCCGGCCCGCATCGACGACGTCTACTGGGGCGCCGCCAACCAGGCCGGCGAGGACAACCGCAACGTCGCCCGCATGGCCGCGCTGCTCGCCGGCCTGCCCGACTCCGTGCCCGGCGCCACCGTCAACCGCCTCTGCGCCTCGGGCCTGGAGGCCGTGACCACCGCCGCCCGCACCGTCGCCGCGGGCGAGGCCGACATCGTGATCGCCGGCGGCTCCGAGTCGATGAGCCGCGCCCCCTTCGTCCTGCCCCGCCCCGACGACGCCCTGCCGCACCGCATGGAGACCGCCGACACCCGCCTCGGCTGGCGTCTGGTCAACCCGGCGATGCGCGATCTGCACGGCCTGCTGGCCATGGGCGAGACGGCCGAGGAGGTCGCCGCGCGGTACGGCATCCCGCGCGAACGCCAGGACGACTTCGCCCTGCGCAGCCACCAACGCGCCGCCCAGGCCCGCAAGAACGGCCACTTCGACGACGAGCTCCTCCCCGTGGAGCGCCCCGACGGCGTGGTCGTCGACACCGACGAGTGCGTCCGCGAGGACACCTCCTTCGAGAAGCTGTCCCGGCTGAAGCCGGTCTTCCGCGACGGCGGCACGGTCACCGCGGGCAACGCCTCACCGATGAACGACGGCGCCGCAGGACTCCTCCTCGTCAGCGAGGAGGCCCTCAACGACCTGGGCCTGGAGTCCCTGGGCCGCTACGTCGCCGGCGCCTCCGCCGGTGTCCACCCCGACGTCATGGGCATCGGCCCCGTCCCCGCCACCCGCAAGGTGCTCACCCGCGCCGGCTGGAGCGTCGCCGACCTGGAGGAGGCCGAGTTCAACGAGGCCTTCGCCGCCCAGGCCCTGGCCTGCGTGGACCAGCTCGGCATCGACCCCGACCTGGTCAACGCCAGCGGCGGCGCCATCGCCCTCGGCCACCCCCTGGGCTGCTCCGGCGCGCGCATCCTCACCACGCTGCTCCACCGGATGCGGCGTACGGGGGCGGGGCGGGGGCTCGCCACGATGTGCGTCGGGGTCGGGCAGGGCAGCGCGGTCCTCGTCGAGCGCACGTAGCGGCAGACGGGCGGCGGTCCTGGCGGCCCCGGCGGCCCTGGCGGGCCCACCAGGCGAGACAGCGCTTACGGGCACCTGTTCGTTGCACATAGCATCAGTGTTCGCATGAACACCATGACGCTCTGGCACATCACCGGCTGGGAGTTCGCCGCCCTCGCCTTCGCGGCCCTGCTCGTCGGCTTCTCGAAGACCGCCGTGAGCGGGGCCAACACGGTCAGCCTCGCCATCTTCGCGGCGGTGCTGCCCGCCCGCGCCTCCACCGGCGTGCTGCTGCCCATCCTGATCGCCGGAGACCTCCTGGCCGTCGCCACCTACCGGCGGCACGCCCACTGGCCCACCCTGTGGCGGCTGTTCCCGGCGGTCGCCGCGGGCGTCGTCGTCGGCACGGTGTTCCTGGTCTGGGCGGACGACGCGGTCGTGCGGACCTCGATCGGCGCGATCCTGCTGCTGATGGCGGCCGTGACGGTCTGGCGCCGGCGTACGGCCGAAAAGGAGGAGGAACCGGACTCGGTCACCACGCGCTCGGGCCGCCTCAAGGCCCGCTCCTACGGTGTCCTCGGCGGCTTCACCACCATGGTCGCCAACGCGGGCGGCCCCGTGATGTCGATGTACCTGCTCTCCGCGGGTTTCCGCAAGCTCGGCTTCCTCGGCACCTCGGCCTTCTTCTTCCTGATCGTCAACGTCTCCAAGCTGCCCTTCAGCGCCGGCCTCGGCCTGATCGACGACCGCTCGCTGCTCCTCGACCTGGCGCTGGTGGCGTTCGTCGTGCCCGGCGCGCTGTTCGGCAAGTGGGCCGTGCACAGGATCAACCAGCGGCTGTTCGAGCAGCTCGTCATCGCGGCGACGGTCGTGGGCGGTCTGCAGCTACTCCTGCGCTGACTCCCGCAGCAGCGCGGGAAGGTCCGCGAAGGAGTCGATCACGTGGTCGGGCGTGCCGTCGGCGTCCCGCAGCGTCTCCGGCTGGAACTTCCCGGTCCGCACGAGTACCCCGGTGACCCCGGCCCGCTGCGCCGCCAGCACGTCGGACTCGACGTCGTCCCCGACCATCACCGCCTCGTCCGCGCCGACGTCCAGCCGGGCGAGCGCCGACTCGAAGAACGCCCGCGACGGCTTGCCGGTGATCTCGGCCTCCACCCGCGCGGCCCGCTCCAGCCCGGCCAGGAACGCCCCCGCGTCCAGCCGCAGCCCCTCGGCCGTACGCCAGTACAGGTTGCGGTGCATCGCCACCAGCCGGGCCCCGCGCTGCAGATGCCCGAAGGCCCGGTCGAGCGCCGCGTAGCCGAACTCGGGGCCGGCCCCGCCGACCAGGACGACATCAGGCACGGTCCCGGTGTCACCCGCCTCGACGACCGTGACCCCGTCGAGGTCCTCCGCGATGTCACCGCTGTTCAGCAGCGCGCACCGGGCACCGGGACAGTGTTCGGCGAGATACGCGGCGGTGGCGGCGGGCGCGGTCAGGATGTCTTCGGCGGACACCGGAAACCCCGCCTCCGCCAGCGTCCCGGCGATCGACGCCCGGGTACGGGAGGTGGTGTTGGTGACCAGCAGCACGCCGAACGCGGCCTCCCGGACCTCCCGCAACGCTTCGACGGCCCCGGGCAGCGGCTGCCACGAGACGGTGAGCACACCGTCGATGTCCACGAGCACGGCACGCACGGAGTCCATGCCAGGACGATAGCCACAGGGAGCGGCGACCGCCGGTCGGCACCCGTCCCGTCGGCCACGTGCCGGACCTCGTACGCTCGACGCCGTGTCCTCTCATGTCCTGATCCTCGGCGGCACGGCCGAGGCCCGTGCTCTGGCCGCAGTGCTGGCCGCGCGTCCCGGTGTCCGGGTCACGACGTCCCTCGCGGGGCGCGTCGCCAAGCCGGGGGCGCTCGACGGGGAGGTGCGCGTCGGGGGCTTCGGCGGGGCCGAGGGGCTGGCCGGGTGGCTGCGGGAGGAGGGCGTGGACGCACTCGTCGACGCCACGCACCCGTTCGCCGAGTCGATCACGGCCAACGCGGCGCGCGCCGCGACCGAGACCGGTGTACCCGCGGTGGTGCTCCGCCGCCCCGGGTGGCGGCCCGGCCCCGGGGACCACTGGCACCCGGTCCCGTCACTGGAGGCCGCCGCGGACCTGCTTCCGCGTCTCGGCCGCCGGGTGCTGCTCACCACCGGGCGTCTCGGCCTGGCCTCCTTCGCCCACCTGACGCGACTCCACTTCGTCGTGCGGTCGGTGGATCCCCCCGAGCCGCCGATGCCGCCCGACACCCATGTGCTGCTCGCCCGCGGCCCGTTCACCGTCCCCGGCGAGACGGCCCTGCTGCGCGAGCACCGCGTCGACGTCCTGGTGACCAAGGACAGCGGGGGAGCGGCGACGGCGGCCAAACTGACCGCGGCCCGGGACCTCGGGCTGCCCGTCGTGGTCGTACGGAGGCCGCCGCTGCCGGACGGGGTGACGGCCGTACCCGACGTGGAGGGCGTGCTGGACCGGCTGGGGATGGGGTAGGGCGCTCACACCGAGCCGGTCGTGAGGGACTTCGCCGGAGACGTGCCCGCCGGTCCCCTTCAGTCGCGGGGGTGCCGGCGCAGCAGATACGTGTCCATGATCCAGCCCTTGCGCTCACGGGCCTCGGCCCGCAGCCGCTCGATGCGGGGGGCCGCCTCGGCGATCGGGCCGGAGACGAGGATCTCGTCCGGAGTGCCGATGTAGGCGCCCCAGTAGATGTCGACGTCCTCCTGCGCGTACTGCCGGAAGGTCTGGTGGGCGTCGAGCATCACCACCACGTCGTCCACGCCCTCCGGGAAGCCCTCCGCAAGCCGCCGCCCGGTGGTGATCTGCACCGGGCGGGCCACGCGGTTGAGGCCCGTGCGATGCCGGGCGACGAGCGCCGAGACGCTGCTGATGCCGGGCACGACGTCGTACTCGAACGCCACGGCGCCCCGCTCCAGCACCTCCTCCAGGATCCCCAGCGTGCTGTCGTACAGCGACGGGTCGCCCCACACCAGGAACGCGCCGGTCTGCTCCTCGCCGAGCTCCTCGGTGATGAGCCGCTCGTAGATGTCGGCACGGGCGCTGCGCCAGTCCCCGACGGCCGGGGAGTAGGCCGCGCCGCCGGCACTGCGGTCCCGTTCCGGGTCGCGCGCCTCGACGACGCGGTACGTCCCGTCAGGTACGTGCGCGTCGAGCATGTCCCGGCGCAGCCCGGTGAGATCCGCCTTCACCTCGCCCTTCTCCAGGATGAAGAACACATCCGTGCTCCGCAGCGCCCTGACGGCCTGGAGGGTGAGCTGGTCGGGGTCGCCCGCGCCGATACCGATGACATGAATCTTTCGCACGGCCCGAGTCTGCCGCACGGAGATCGGGACGGGTACACCGAGGTCGGCTCGTCGTCCTCTGGAACGGGCGAGGCGATCGTCCGTCGCCGCAGCTCAGCGCCCGGCCGCCGGGCCCCGCAGCCGAGGCGCCCGCGCCGCCGCGTCCACCGGCCGGCCGGTTCGTTCGACGTCCCCGGCCAGTTCCCGCGCCCACGCGGCCACGCTCACGACGTCGATCCCGTGCGGCAGTGCCTGCCCGGCCCCGGACACCCAGGCCTCGGCCGCGCCCGCCCCGCGCCGCAGGAGCCGGGCCCCGCCGGTCAGGTTCCCCCGGGCGGCGTGCGTGAGCCCCACGGCGAGCTGGGCGAGGCCGCGCCACAGCTCGCGCTCCTCGTCGGGCCCCGACTTCCACGCGTCCTCGAACACCTCGTGCGCGTGGAACGGCTTGCCGTCGTCCAGCAGCCGCTGCGCCTCGGTGACGGTCTCCTCCGGGGTGCGGACGACGCCCTCGGGCTGCCGGGGCACACCGTCGGTGCCGTACGGCAGGGGCCGCCCGAGACCGTCCCGGGGCCGGGCGTTGCGCGCCCGTCCCTCACTGTCGCGGTCCCGTGCGCCGCCTGTCCGGTCCGAGTGAGTCTCTCCTGTGCTGCCCATACGCCGATTGTCCCGCCCGGCCCGCTTTCGGCGCGGCCAGGGGTGTGGGGTAAAGTGCTGTTCGCGCGATCACGCGGCTCACCGCGGGTGGCGCGCACCGGGACGTGGCGCAGCTTGGTAGCGCACTTGACTGGGGGTCAAGGGGTCGCAGGTTCAAATCCTGTCGTCCCGACGGTGCGGAAGGTCCCCGCGGGCACAGAACCGCGGGGACCTTTTCCTGTCCCTGGGCCGAGGGCGATCACGGAAACCGGCCCCGACGGATCTGACTCTCCGGTCTCTGACGCGCTGGCTAGTCCGTGACGAACCGGTTGAGGAGCCCGTCGAGCCCGGCGGCCAGCGCCTCCGGCCCGCCGCGCTCGGCGAGAGCCTCGACCGTCGCCCGGAGCGTGGGCAGCTCCTGGGCCGGAAGGCGGTGCAAGCCGAGACGGAAGGCCGGCTCCGGTTCCTCGGGGTTGTCCACCATGGGCTGGAGCTCCACCGACACATAACCCAGCAGCCACGCGGTGAAGGCGCGGAAGACGGTCGATGCCGTGGCTTCGTCGAACCCCGCATCCTTCAGCAGGGCCAGCACCCGTTCGTGGTTCAGGAGGACGGCTGAGGGCCGCCGCGCCAGCGGCACCGCCAGCATGCGTGTGGCGAGCAGGGGAACGGCCCGGGGATGGGCGAGGCACACGTCGTACGTCGTCCGGGCGATGCGGTGGAGCCCGTTGCGCCATGCGGGGACGTCGGCGAGGGCGTGGGGATCCTCCCCGGTGGCAAGCCGTTCCTCCAGTTCGAGGTACAGGGCCTCCACGAGACCGTCCAGGAGGGCGTCCTTGCTGGCCGCGTAACGGTAGAGCGCCATCGCCTCCACCCCGAGCTCGGAACCCAGCCGGCGCATGCTCAGTGCCGAGAGGCCTTCGCGATCCACCAGTTCCAGGGCGGCGGCCAGTACCCGTTCCCGGTTGAGCCTGCCGTAGCGCCCGCGATCGCTGGCGCGTCGAGCCGGGCTCGCCCCTGAGCCATTCGCCATTCGCGTGCCTCCTCCATGTCGACCCGGTGACGCGGGGTCGGTATCAGTCTTCCGCAACGTAAAGATATGCGGGGGCACCGCACATGTGCGGCTCTGTCGCAGCAGCCAGGGGCTCGTACTCATGACGGCTGCCATCTGTTGGCACGCCCGAGCGGTGTGAGTAACGATTGATGAGCGCCGACCGTGTCGCTACAGGGCAGAGGTGTTCCGCATTGAGCTGCCTGAACAGGAGTTCTCGCTGCGGCTCCCCGCCGGGGAGTTCCCGCCTCACTTCCCCATTTTCCTCACGTGCTGTCGCGGAGTTCGGCGTCAGGACATTCGGATTCGGATTCGGATTCGGATTCGGTACTTCTGCATATTCGCTCGTGGCCCCTTGCGCCGGCCCGAAACAGGTGCACCCCCTGCGCGTCATCCTCATGCCGAGGAGGAGCACATGATCGAGCCGCTGCGCGTCACCGTCGTGGCCCCTGCCGGTGTCATGGGTGGTTCCGAACTCTGGCTGCTCTCCCTGCTGGACGCCACCGACCGGCTCGCGCCGGAGGTCGTGCTGCTCGCCGACGGGCCGCTGCGCGATGAGTTCACCCGCCGGGGCATTCCCTGCGTCGTACGCCCGACCGGCGCGTCCGGCGGCGCCGTGGCAGGCGCAGCCGCGTGGCTGGCGCGCCGGCTGCGGAGCAGTCGCCCCGACGTGGTCCTGGCCAACGGGGTCAAGGCCGCGGTGGTGGCCGCTCCAGCCGCGTGGCTCGCGGGAGTCCGGTGCGTCTGGGCCAAGCACGACCACTCGTTCGACGGGCCCGTCATGACATCGCTCGCCGCCCTGACCGATGCCTGTGTGGCGACCGAGGCCGCCCTGCTCGCGGATTCGCGGCACCCCCGTGCGACCCTCGTCCCTTTCCCCGCTCCGGGGCGAGACGCTCTGCCCCGAGACACCGCCCGTCAGGAACTCGCCCGGCGCGGGGTGAGGCTCCACCGGGGGGAGCTGTTGCTGGTCATGGCGGCACGATTGGTCGGATACAAAGGCCTGGACGACGCCGTCACGGCGCTCGCCCAACCGGGCGGATCCCACTGGCGGCTTGCCGTGATCGGCCCCGAAGACCCGGCCGCGCCGGACGAACACGGTCGACTCGCCACGCTGGCAGAGGACCTGGGCGTCGCCGACCGGGTGGACTTCACCGGCTGGGTGCCGGACGCGTGGCGGCTCCTCCCCGCCGCCGACGCGGTCGCCGTGCTGACCAAGCCGTACGGGAGCGGGCCGGAGCAGGAGAGCTTCGGTGCGGTCGCGCTCGAGGCGATGGTGTCCGGCGTCCCCGTGATCGCGACAGCGCCCGGCCCCGTCGCGGACCGGATAGACGGGCCGGGTGAACGCGCCGGGATCACGGTGCCACCCGCGCAACCCGCCGAGGTGGCCGACGCGTTGCATCACATGGAGGACCCCGCGGCCCGCGCTGCGATGGGCAGGGTCGGACAGTCCCGCGCCACCGCTCATCCAGGCGCGGAGCCGTGTGCCGCACTGCTCGCGCAGACTCTGTCCGAAGCTGCCCGCCTGCCCGGCGCGGGACTGACCGGCACAGCGCCGATATCCGTCCTGACGTGCTTCTGGAACGAGGGAGAGGACGTCGACCGACTCCTCGGCCTCCTCCTGCCACAACTCACCGTCGACGGCGACGAACTGGTGGTGGTGGACGACGGCTCCACGGACGACACGGCTGACCGCGTCGCCGCCCGGGCGGCCGAGGACGCGCGTGTACGCCTCCTGGCCCTTCCCCACCAGGGCCTCTCGGCCTCCCGCAACGCCGGTGTGCGCGCGGCCCGGCACTCGCTGATCGCCTGTACCGATGCGGGGTGCGACCCCGCCTCCGACTGGCTGGCCAGGCTGCGCGCGGCGTGGGCCGAGCCGAACCCCGCCGACCTCCTCGCCGGCGTCTACCGGGTGAGCGGTCACGGCACACTCGACGAGGCCATGGCACTGGTGGGGTCTCCGCTGCCCGAGGAGGCGCGTCATCCGGGGCCGTGGACCCGTGTGTACTCCCGGTTCCTCGGCCGGGCCTTCGATGCGGCAAGACCCCCGGGCCGTTCGATGGCCTTCACCCGCGAGGCATGGCGGGACGCCCGTGGATTCCGGGAAGATCTCACGTCGGCCGAGGACATAGCCTTCGGGCAGAGCGTCATCGCGGCGGGCCGTCGGGCCGTGGTCGTCGCGTCCGCCGAAGTGGTCTGGAAGCAGCATCCGACACTGCGCAAGACGGCCTGGATGTACTTCCGTTACGGCCAGGGCGGCGGGCGCTCGGCCGATCCCCGTCTGATGGCGCGTGACATCCCGAGGGCCATCGCCTACCCCGCCGCCGCGGCCGCCGTGCGAACGCCCCGTGGCCGACGCGTCACAGCGGCTGCGGCCATCGTCTACCTGTCGCTGCCGGCAGCGCGGGCCATCCGCGGACGCAACTGGGCCGCCCTGCCCGCCATACCCCTGGTCGTGGTGGTACGCGATCTCGCCAAGGCGGCCGGCACGGTACACGGTCTGGCCGGACGGCTGAGGGCCGTTCGGGCCACTGAGTCCGCTGCGGACACGGACGGCCTTTGATGGAGCAGAAGAAGGCCATCGACCTCCGGGGCGTCTTCGGTGTCCTCGCCGTGACGCTCGTGGCTGTCGGCGTCTGGGTTTCCGGCCAGAGTGTGCCCCTCCGCTTCGTTCTCCTCCTCGCGGTGCCGGTGCTCTTGACCGTGGCCGTCATCGCCGTCCACCGGCCGGTGCTGGCCCTGGCCGCCCTCGCCGTCCTTCTGGTGGCAGGGGACATCGACCTGCCTCTGGGGGTGCCGCTCGTACGGCTGCTCGTCCTGGGCGCGGTGGTGATCGTCGTGACGGCCCGGTTGTGCGGACGCGGACGGCCCATCGGCTGGTCGCCGCTGCTCGCCGTCATGGCCCTGCTGGTCACGGCCGCCCTCTTGTCCACGATGTTCGGCGTCGATCCGAGCCGTGCGCTGCGGCAGGACTTCGCATACGTCGTCGGCCTGCTGCTGGCGGCAGCCATCGTCATGGCCACGGCCGACCACTCCGACCTGCTGGTGCTCGCCATGGCCCTCTGTCTCGGAGGAGCCGTGCTGTGTGTGACGGCCCTGACCCGGATTCCCGACTTCGAGGTGGCGAGCAGTGACGCCGCGGTCGTCGGCAACCGGCCGGTGGGAGTCTTCGCACAGCCCAACGAGTTGGGTCTGTGCGCGGCGATGGTCTTCTGCTTCAGCGTCGCAATGATCACCTTGACCCATCGTCAGCGTCGTTCCTGGCTGGTCGCACTGAGCGTGGTGGCGTCGCTGCTGGCCCTGACGGCCCTGCTCCTGAGCCTGTCCCGCGGGGCCTGGATCGGCACGGTCGTGGGCCTCCTGGTCCTCGCCCTGCTGCTGCGCGAGGCGCGTCCGGCGCTGCTCTGTCTGGCCACGGTGCTCACCATCGGCTTGGCGCTGCTCGCAGTCGTACCGTCGGTGAACCCTCCTCTCATCGCCCAGCGGTTGCTGTCCGTGTTCGGCGGCCCGGGCAACCCGTACGACGAGCGGCCGGCCGCGAGAGCCGAGGCCGTGGTCCAGATGTCCGAGCGTCCGCTCCTGGGGAGCGGACCCGCCTCCTATTCGTGGGCCGCCCGGCAGGGCGTCACCCACGTACCGGCCGCCAAGGGGGAGGAGCACGCTCACAATCTGTTCCTCGCCGTGGGCGCGGAGCAGGGAGTCCTGGGCGTGACCCTGCTCGTCACCGCAGTCGGTGTCGGAGCGGCGGCGGCGCTGCGCAATCGCGGTGCGCGGGGAGATCGCGGCGGCGACCCCACCGTGCGCATGGTGTCCGCGGGCTCGGCCGCCGCGCTGGCCGCCGTCCTCGGCCACGGGGTGGTCGACTACCCCCTGCGCAATCCCATCATCGCGACCATGACGTGGCTGTTCATCGGCCTTTTGGCGGCGTGTGCACGAACGCGCCGGACGGCTACCCACACACCCTGAGGCGGGAAGAAATGAGAGCTTGGCAAGCCAGAGCATCCGGTACGGCGTCACGAGCCGGGACGGGGTCGGTCACGGCCGGCCAGGACGGAGCCACGGCCCCGGCCAAGTCCGGCCCGGCGCGCTTTCTGAGCTCCGGCAGCCCGCGTCGGCGCGGACTGGTGGCGGCGCTGCTGGCGGGCCTGATCGTGCTCGGCGTCGGTCTGGTGGTGGTCGAGCAGCTGCCCACCCGCTATTCGACGACCAGCACGATCTCCTTCGCCCCCCGCTCGCTGTCCGTCGTCGACGCGGACGTGATCGAACTGATCGCCAACAAGTACTCCGTGGTGGCAGGCTCGACGGCCACCGTGGATTCCGCCGCCGACGCGGCCGGGGTGACGCCCAAACAACTCCGTGACACGTTGTCCGCCACCGTGGAGCCGAACACCGGGAACCTCAACATCTCCGTCTCGCTCGCGAACGCCCGCCAGGCCGCCGTGGCGGCCAACTCGATCGCTGCCACGGTCAACAGAGCCGCGGGCAACGACCGGTTGATCGCGGGGGAGATCACCGCTCGGGCCGATCCCACGGCGGCACAGCTCAAGCCGTCCCGCTCGTTGCTCCGTGTCGTCGTCGTGGCCGCGGCCCTGCTGGTGGCGGGCTGGGCCGGCTTCGCCGTCCGGCAGCTCAGCCGCCGAGCGGGGAAGGAGACATGATCGCGCCGAGACGGGGCCCCCTGGTGCTGATGTACCACGGGGTAGGCCGACGCAGCGCCGAGGAGGACTTCTTCAACCTGTTCGTCTCACCGGACCGGCTCCGCAGGCAGCTCACCGCTCTGCTGCGGCGCGGCTGGACGCCGCTGACCCTCGACGCGTATCTGCACCGGACCGTCCCGCGCCGAAGCGTGCTGTTGACCTTCGACGACGGGTACCAGGCGATGGTGGACGAAGGGCTTCCGGTCCTGCGGGAGCTCAAGGTGCCCGCCACCGTCTTCGTGCTCAGTGGCCTGCTGGGCGGCAGGTCCCGCTGGATGGCGGAGATGCCCGACGAGCCACTCGTCGACGCCGAGGGCGTGGCGGCGCTGGCTCGTGCGGGGCTGGATGTGGAATGCCACGGCTGGGACCACAGCGGTCTGGCGGCGGCGGACCCCACCACCCTGTCCCGCAACGTCGAGGACGCGGCCCGGGCCCTGCGCGACCTCACTGGTCGTCGCCCTCGCGCCTTTGCCTACCCCTACGGGGAGCACGACGCCAGGGCCCGGCGAGCGGTCGCCGAGGCCGGTTTCGAGGTTGCCTTCAGCACCCATCACGGCGGTGGGCGGTACGCGGTCCCGCGCGTCGACGTCAACTCCACCGACACGGATACGACGTTCCGGATCAAGACCCTGCGGAGCTACCCGGCCATGCGCCGGATCACCGGTCGCGTTCCCGCGCTGCGCCCGGCTCTGCACGCCATGATCGGCCGCGCCGAACGGAACTGACAGAGGTCCGCCCCGCTCCGATTCCGGACGAACGTCCGCGGTCGGCGGCGAGACCCCGGGCGCGGCGGGCGGCCTCGTACGCGGCCTGGGTGCCCTCCAGCACGTGGCGCACATCGTGGTGCCGTCGCACGTGTGTACGCCCTTGTCCGCCCAGGTCGTCGCAGGCCCCGCGATCAGGCAGCAGGGCCGTCACGGCGGCGGCGAGGGCCCGGGAATCGCCACGCGGTACCAGCATGCGCCCGGCCTGGCCCGGCGGCAGCGATTCGAGCGCCCCGGGCACGTCGGTCACGACGACGGCGCGGCCGGAGGCCATGGCCTCCAGCGGGGCCAGTGCCATTCCCTCCCAACGGGAGGGCAGGACCACGAGGTCCGCCGCGAGGTACCAGTCCCGAGGATCCTCGATCTCTCCGGTGAAGACGACGTCGGGGGGCGCCCGGTGCCCGAGCAACTCGCGGTACGGCCCATCGCCGACCAGGACGAGTCGTGCCCCGGGAACCCGGTCACCGATGTCCTGCCAGGCGTTCAGCAGGATGTCCTGGCCCTTCTGCCGGCACAGTCGCCCCACGCAGACAGCCAGTGGCTCGGACGGCGCCATACCGAGCCGCAGCCTGGCTCTGTCGCGCGCGGCGGGCTCCGTGTGGCCGAAGTGGTCGAGGTCGATGCCGTTCGGGATCACCGTGTAGGGCGCCACGACTCCGGCCGCGACGCCTTGGGCGCGTTCGGCCTCGCTGACGCAGACCACCTGGTGTGCCCATCGAGCCGCCTCCTTCTCCCAGCGGATGGAGGCGATCCGCAGGCCGCCGCTGACCGCGTTGAACGACCACGCGTGGGGTTGGAAGACGGTGGGCAGCCGGCCGCGCACGGCGATGCGGCCGGCGAGACCCGCCTTGGAGCTGTGCAGGTGCACGATGTCGGGGCGGACGGACTCGATGAGCTGATACAGATCCCTCACCTCGCGGGGGAGCCCGCGGCCCGGTTGCCGAGTGGCCCGCCAGGCCAGCACCTCGGCCCCGCACTGCGTGGCCGCGGAGGAGAGTCTGCTGTCCGGCAGGCAGGCGACGACGACTCGGTCGCCCGAGGCGAGTTGGCCGGCCGCGAGGCTCGCCACCACGCGTGCCACGCCGCCTCCGCTGGACTGCGCCACGTGCAGGACGGTCGTGCGGTGCGGCCCTCGACCGTGTGCGCGGCCGAGGGGTTGACCTGATCCGAAGCGGGTCGTCGGCACGTCGCCAGAGCTCCTCGGGAAGATCCTTAAGTGTCCGTTTACTGCGTATATCTGCAGTGTAGCCATGAATGGATCGACTGGGATAGGATGTACGTATATGACGTAAACGTACGCCCCATTTCTTGTGATTCGGGACTGCGCCAGGCTCCGCAGGAGGCATGACCGCCATGTCCAGGACTGCTCTCACCGACCGGCACCCCGCCCCGCCGGAAGTCCGGCATCCCGCCCCGACCCGCCCACAGCGCGGCGGGGGCGAGGGGTCACGGGGGGCAGGCGTGAGGAGGCGCCGGCTCCTGCACGCCGCGCTGCGGGCCCTCGGCATGATCTCGATCGCGGTGGGAGCGGTCGTATGGTTCCTCGCCTCGGGGCCGCTGCTCCGTACTGTGCTCTTCGCCGCGACGATCACCGTCCTGCTGGCGTTCCTGTCCCGCGAGGGCCGGCGTGGGCGGATGCTGCCCGCCCGTGCCGGTCGGGGGCAGGCCCCGCTGATCCTGCTCGTCGGGCCCGCCGGTCCGGCGGCCGAACTGATCACCAAGCTGCACCGGGACACACCCTGCGGTCTTCGGGTCGTGGCCGCGTGCCTGACGGATCCGGCCCGAGCCGACGAGGTCACCTCGCTCGGTGTGCCGGTGTTCGGCATGGAGGACGTTCTCCGGACGGCACGCCGATGCGAACCGGACGCGGTACTGGCGCTGCCGCACCCCGACCTGGGCCCCGAGGCGTTGCGCGAGCTGGCCTGGAGCCTGCGGGGAGAAGACGTCGAGCTGTTGCTGGCCCCGGCCCTCCCCGACGTCGCTCCGGCGCGCATCAGCGTCACGGCGGTCGCGGGAATGCCGCTGTTGCGTGTGCGGGCGCCCAATCTCTCCCGGGTGGCGCGCATACCCAAAGCCCTGTCCGATCGGATCCTGGCGGGCCTGGGCCTCGTGCTCCTCGCGCCGCTCCTGGTCGCCCTCGCGATCATGGTGCGCCTGGACAGTCCGGGCCCCGCGTTCTTCCGGCAGCGCAGGCTCGGGCTCGACGGCCGGGCCTTCACGGTGATCAAGCTCCGTACGATGCAGCGGGACGCGGAGCAGCGCAAAGCGGCATTGATCGCCGTCGACCGCAGGCGTGACGGTCTGTACTTCAAGGTCGCCGACGATCCCCGGGTGACCAGGCTGGGTGCGTTTCTGCGCCGGTCCTCACTGGACGAACTTCCGCAGCTGTTCAACGTCGCGATGGGTCAGATGTCGCTCGTCGGTCCCAGGCCGCTGTCGGCGAAGCCCAGCGCCTACACCGAGATGATGAAGCGCAGATTGCTGGTGAAGCCGGGGATGACCGGACTCTGGCAGGTGAGCGGCCGCTGCAACCTCTCGCGGGAGGAGAGCCTCCGCCTGGACCTCAGCTACGTCGAGAACTGGTCACCCGCACTGGACATGCAGATCCTGCTGCGCACGGCGAGCGCCGTGGTGCGTGGCACTGGTGCCTACTGATCGCCCGCGCCCTACCGGCGCCGGCGAGTGATCCCGAACAGGGCGATGGAGGAATTCCCATGCGGCTGACAGTCATAGGCACCGGGTACGTCGGGCTCGTGCATGCCGCGTGCATGGCGGACATGGGGCACAGCGTCCTCGGCATCGACCGCGACGCCGACCGGATCGCGGCCCTGTCCAGGGGCAGAGTGCCCTTCTACGAACCGGGTCTGCACGCATTGCTCAACAGGAATCTGAAGTCGGGCCGTCTGCGCTTCACCCGGTCCCTTGCCGAGGCGGCCCGGTTCGCCCGTACGCACTTCGTCTGCGTGGGAACTCCGCAGCAGCCCGACTCCCACGCCGCCGACCTGCGTTTCGTCGACGGCGTCATGGATGAGCTGGCTCTTCACCTGCGCGATCAGCAGGGTTGGTGCCTGGTCGTGGGGAAGTCGACCGTGCCGGTGGGGACCGCGACGCGGCTGGCGGACCGGCTGGGCCGGGTCGCGCCGCAGGCCGAGGTCGCCTGGAATCCTGAGTTCCTGCGCGAGGGCTTCGCCGTGGACGACACCCTTCGGCCCGAGCGTCTGGTGGCCGGTGTCGTGTCCCCGCGGGCGGATGCGACGCTGCGGGAGATCTACGCGCCCATGGTGCACGCAGGCACACCCTTCATCAGCACCGACCTGCCCACCGCCGAACTGGTCAAGCTCGCGGCGAACTCCTTCCTCGCGACCAAGATCTCGTTCATCAACGCGATGGCGGAACTGTGCGACGCCATGGGTGCCGACGTGGTGACCCTGGCGGAGGCCATCGGCCAGGACCCGCGGATCGGACACCCGTTCCTCCAGCCGGGACTCGGGTTCGGAGGCAGTTGTCTGCCGAAGGACATCCGGGCTCTCGTCGCCCGGGCGGAGGAACTGGGGCTCGGTGCGTCGGTGGGCTTCCTGCGTGAGGTCGACGAGATCAACATGCGTCAGCGCCTGCGCACCATCACTCTGGCGGAACAGCTCGCCGGTGGATCCTTCTCCGGCCGGAATGTCGCGGTGCTGGGCGCGGCCTTCAAGCCCGGCAGCGACGACGTGCGTGACTCGCCGGCCCTCGCGGTCGCCGAGGGCATCCGCAGCCAGGGTGCGCGGGTGCGCGTGCACGACCCGGAGGCCGCCGATCGCGGCCGCGCCCTCTTCCCCGGGTTGCAGTTCACCTTGGACGTGCCCAAATCGTGCGAGGAGGCGGACGTCGTCCTGCATCTCACCGCATGGCCCGAGTACGGCGAGATCGATCCGGCCGAACTCGCCGCGGTGGTGCGCAGACCGGTGATCCTCGATGCACGCCACACCCTGGACGCGGCGCGCTGGCGGTCCTCGGGATGGGTGTTCCGGGCGTTCGGACGGCCGTCGCCGGTTGATCCACCCGAGGAAGCGTGGTGAGCACCGCTCGCAGTCCGCACTCGGGAGGTGACGGGGCGTCAGACCGCCCTGAAGCGAATCACGTGCCTGACGGCCCACCAAAGCCCCCGTCCGGGCACGGAGGTGGGAAGCCGCTCACGGAAGTACCGAGGAGACGAGGTGCTCTCCGTTCCGAAGCTGTCCTTGAATCTGCGCAGGGTCGTCTCCTCGCGCGAGGTTCCCATGTCGTACTGCAGACAGCCGGCGGCGCACGCGTCCTCGATCGCCAACCGGTGCAGCAGGTGATTGGCGCGAATCGGATGAGCCAGTTCCCGGTTCATGGCGCCGCGCCAGTACAGGGCGTGGTTGCCGTACCGCAGGACGACGATCGCCGCGGCGGGCTCCCCGGCATGCCGAGCCATGTATATCGCGCACTGTTCCCCGAGCCGGGCGGCGACCGTCTCCAGCCTCTGCGGGGGGAAGATACGCGTTCTGCGCCAGCGGGCCAGCGTCAGCGGTTCGTGCTGCTGGCCGGCCCAGCGCGGGATCGACAGCTCGAACAGGCGGTAGAAGTCCGGGGCCAGACGGCCGGTTCGGTCCACCTCGACCTCGATGTCGCAGCGCTCGGCCTGGCGGACTCCGCGCCGCACCCCTTGATGGAAGCGGCGCTCCCACACCGTGTCGAATCCACCCTCGAGGTCCAGCACATGCGCCGTGTGCGGATCGAGACGGAAGCTGTCGGACGCGGCGCGCGACCATACGTCGTCGTTCCCGGGGCGGAACCACACACTGACTCGGTTGGCCGGTCCACGCGCCAGGTCGTCGAACACCGCCTCGGCCTCTGCTGAACCGACACTTCCCGGGAACACCGGTCCCCCGATGCCCCACTCGCCCGGCCAGGACTCCTCCTCGCCCAGCCGGCGCGGGCGCATCTGCCTGCCCACCAGCGGGAGCACCAACTGCCTGCCGTCGTCGAACTCGTACAAGCGACTGGCGTCGCGGTACGGCCCGGTCGCGCAGATGCAGTCGAGCCATGCGGGAATCTGAGTGACCTGTGTCGCCGGGTCCCGCTCGGCCAGCCCCCGCCAGGTCTCACGCGGCGCCGGGGTGGTGACCCGCACAGGTCCGGCAGGCGTATCGATCAGGACTGCAGCAGATCCGCTCACAGCCTCTCCTGCCTCCCTCGCGGAGGGGACCCACCCGTACCCACCTTCCGATTTTAGGCCGTGCACCTCAGGCGGGCATCTCGGAAAAGCACCGAGAAGGATCAATGTTCGGCGTTGATCAAACGGCAGTGGACGTACCCGGATTGCGGAAGGAATCGTTGCTGAATGTCCACGTGGCTGGAAAGGGAAAAGGGTACTTAGACTGGCTACTGAGGTGATCGCGATGGACGTCACGGTCCTCCGGCCCGACGAACTGACCACCGCCGACATCAGCGCGTGGCACGCCATGCAGCGAGCCGACCTGGCGCTGGCCAACCCCTTCTTCTCGCCCGAATTCACGCGGGCGGTGGGGCACCAGCGCGCGAACGCCAGGGTGGCCCGGCTCACCGTCCCGGACCCGGAGGGCCCCCGTACCGTGGGATTCTTCCCCTTCGAACGGCATGCCCTCGGCTCCGGCAAGCCCATAGGCTCGGGATATTGCGACTGCCAGGGCCTGATTCACGAGCCGGGCCTCGCCTGGGACCCCCAGGAACTGCTCCGGGCATGCGACCTCTCGGTCTGGGAGTACGACCACCTGGCCGCGGGACAGACCCCCTTCGAAGACGCGGGCACGCCTCGCGCGCGAGTCTCCTCGCCCATCATGGAACTGAATGGCGAAGCCGGCGCGTACATCGAACGTCTGGAACGCCTTCGGAGCAAACCCCTCAAGGCGGCGCGGAGAAAGGAGCGAAAACTGAGCCGCGAAGTGGGCCCGGTCCGTCTGGTCTTCCATACGCCCGACCCCGCCCTCCTCGACATCCTGATCCGTTGGAAGTCCGCCCAGTTGCGGGCGAAGGGGCTACGCCGGGACCTTCTCTCCCAGGAGTGGTTCCGGGCGATTCTCCGGGAACTCTTCGACCTGCCCTCCGACTTCTGCTCGGGCACTCTGTCCGCGCTCTACGCGGGCGAGGAACTCGTCGCCATGCGCTACGAGTTGCGGTCGCGCCACGTGCTCGCCTGCTGGTTCCCCGCCTACGACACGCGGTTCGCCTGGTACTCGCCCGGAGTCCTGCTGTCCGTCAAGGTCGCCGAGGCCGCCGCGGATCTGGGCATCGCGCATATCGACCTGGGCAAGGGGGCCGAGCTCCACAAGCAGGAACTCAAGACGGCGGATCTGACCCTGACCGAGGGGTATGTGGCCCGGCACACCCCCAGGGCGGCGCTGTGGCGGGCGTGGACGGCGTCGGACCGTACCGCTCGCGCCGCGGTCCGTTCCCACCCGAGGGTCCGCCGCGTCGCCGTCAAAGCGGTCAGCGCGGTGGAGCGGCTCCGCTGACCGTCGGCCGCCGGATCCCTCGCCCGGTATCGGTCATGCGCTCCTGCGCCTCTTGAACATCTCGCGAAGCACCTGGATCTGTTCCGGATCGAGGCGACGTGCGATGACCGCCCAGCAGGACACGTAGACCACCGCGGCGGCGAGCAGGGCCGGTGCGAGGGGCCATGGAGCCAGCAGTGGCCCGGCCGCGAGGCCGGAGGCCACGACCGCGGGCAGGACGGTTCGCGACAGCCGGGGCCGTCCGATCCTCGCGCGGCCGAGAAGGACCAGCATGACGGCTGCGACGGCGTACGAGCACGACGTCGTGAACGCCGCGGCGACCCCGCCGTAGTGGGGGATGAGTGACAGATTGAGCACCACGTTGACCACCAGGGCCGTCACCGCGCCGGTGAGCGCACGCAGGGTCGGACCGGCCGCGGTCAGGGCGTCGCTGAGCAGATAGGCGACGCCGAACAACAGGGGTGCCGGCGCCAGCCAGCGCAGCGTGTCCGTGCCGGCGTCGGCGAACGGCTCGCCGAAGAGAAGCAGGAGCACGTCGTGTCCCCGGCACAGCAGCACCGTCATGTACGGGATGAACACGGCTGCCAGGACACCGATGCCGCGCTCGGTGTGACGGCGAACACGATGGGGCCTCGGATCGGAGGCCATCAGAGGGAACACCGCCCGGCTCACGACCCAGCAGACGAACACGGCCGTCTCGAGCAGACGATAGGGCGCGGCGTAGATGCCGACCGCCCGGTTGCCCGCGAGCCAGCCGAGGAACAGCGTGTCCAGCCTGAACAGGGCCATCGCGACGATGGATTCCAGGCCGATCATCCAGGTTCCGCGGTTGAGTCGGACGAGTGACCCGACCGATACGGCGCCCCAGTCGGCGTGCGTCCCCTGCCGTCGGGTCAGCAGCACGGCGGCCACCGGGCCGACGGCCGTCCCGGCGAAATAGGCGAGGGCCAGTCCCAGGAGCCCGGTGTCCAGCAGCAACGCGGTCAGTACCCAGGCCGCGGTCAGCAGGCGCTGCAGCAGGTGAACGACGGCGATGGTGTTCTGCCGCTGCCTGGCCGCCGCGGCGGACCGGTACGCCTCCGTGAAGGTGTCCAGCAGGACGGCGGCGACCACGATCAGTCCCGCCAGGGCCGTATCGGTGTCAGAGGGCCGGGAGAGTGCCAGCGCCCCGCAGATGATCGCGAAGACCAGCACGACCAGGCCGGTCCGCATGACCAGGAGCTGGGCGAGCAGCGCCCGCAGCCGCTCGGGTGCGGCGCTGGCCCGCTGCACCACGATCGTGTCGTAGCCCCACAGGGGGACGGTCGTGGCCAGCGCGCCCACGGCCAGGGCGTAGGCGAAGACGCCGAAGTCCGCTACCCCGAGCAGCCGCGCCGCGCCGATGACCACCAGCACCATGGACAGCTTGCCGATGACCTCGGTGACGCCGAGCACCACGATGGTGCGTGCGGTGCGTACCGTCCGGTCGCTGGTGGGTGCGGCCCGGCCGGCACGGTCGCCCGGCTCCACCGGAGGCGCGGTTTCCTTCCGCTTGCGGAGCCTGCCGAAACGGTAACGGACCGGGCGGTGCCGGGTCTTCACGAGGGCGTCGCCGCCGACCGAGGATCCGTTCGGCGTACGTGCAAGCAGCTCAAAGTGCAGCACCCCTGCCATGTCCCTGAAGGGCTGATCCTTTTCATCGTCACTCACACCGCGCGGGCCTGCCAATGGACGAAGGACGTCGCCCGAACGGGGTTGACCTCGATCGACGACGGGAGGAAGATTGTAAATATACGACGTAAACATACGTCTTCTGTAACGCGAGTCCCTGCGGGCAGGTCCCCGGGGACGGAGGCAGCGATCATGAGCGCACGGATCGAGGACTACGCCCTCCTCAGTGATCTGGAGGCCGCTGCCATGGTCGGCCGGGACGGTGCGATCGACTGGCTGTGTCTGCCGCGCTTCGACTCACCGGCCTGTCTGGCCGCACTTCTCGGCACCGAGAACAACGGGTTCTGGCGGATCGCCCCCGTCTCGGGCGGCTCCTGCACCCGACGCGCCTACCGTCCCGACACACTGATTCTGGACTCCGAATGGCAGACGGCCACAGGGACCGTGCGGGTCACGGACTTCATGCCGCCCCGGGCGGGCCTGCCGTGTCTGGTGCGGGTCATCGAGGGCCTGTCGGGGAGCGTGACCGTGCGCAGCGAACTGTGCCTGCGCTTCCACCAGGGCCGCGTGGTGCCCTGGGTGCGCGACGTCGGAGACTGCACCGTCGCGGTCGCCGGACCGGACGCCGTATGGCTGGGGGGAGACACTCCGGAGCGGGTCGAAGGCGGCGAAGAGGCCACGATCCGGTACTTCACCGTCCCGGCGGGCCGGCGTATGGCGCTGACGCTGGTGTGGTCGCCTTCCCACCGGCCCAGCCCGCCCGAGCCCCTGTCCGTCCCGGCTGAGACCGCGCTCAAGCAGACCGGCGACTTCTGGCGGCGCTGGAGCGGCCAGTGCCAGTACGAGGGGCCCTGGCGGGACGCCGTGGTGCGTTCCCTCATCACACTCAAGGCGCTCACCTACGCCCCCACGGGCGGCATCGTGGCCGCGCCGACCACCTCACTCCCCGGAACCATCGGAGGGGAGCGCAACTGGGACGACCGGTTCTGCCGGCTGCGCGACTCCACACGGACCCTGTCGTGCCTGCTGCGCAGTGGTTACCGGGAGGAGGCCACGGCCTGGCTGGACTGGCTGGTGCGCGCCCTCGCGGGTGACCCCGCCGATCTGCAGAGCGTGTACGGCGTCAAGGGACAGCGGCTGCTGCCGGAGACCGAGGCGCCGTGGCTGCCGGGCTACGAGGGCTCCCAGCCGGTGCGGTTCGGGGTCTCCGGGGTGCGCTCTTTCCAGCTGGACGTGTACGGCGAGGTCATCGACACGCTGTGGCACTCGCTGCGCGCCGGGATAGCGATGCCGGCTCATGTGTGGGACCTGGTCGAGGCGCTGATGGGGTTCCTGCAGCGGCACTGGCGCCAACCCGATCTCGGGCCGTGGCAGGTACGGGGACCGCGGAAACAGTTCGTGCACTCCAAGGTGATGGCGTGGGTGGCCGCGGACCGCGCCCTGCGCATGGGTGAACTGCTCGGCCGCAACGGCTCCTCCGGAGAGTGGCGGGCCATGCGAGAAGAGGCGCACCGGCAAGTCTGCCGGGAGGGCTGGGACACCGCTCAGGGGTCCTTCGTACAGTCGTACGGCTCGTCGGCCCTGGACGCCTCCGCCCTGCTGATACCCCGGCTCGGTTTCCTCCCGGCCCGGGACGAGCGGGTGCGCGGCACCGTCCGTGCCATGCGCGGGCTGGGCCACGGAGGATTCATGCGCCGGTACGGCCAGGGCCGCCGGAGGGCGTCGGACGGCATGCCCGGCCACGAGGGGACATTCGTCTCGTGCTCCCTGTGGTACGCCGACGCTCTCGCCGCGACCGGTCGTCCGCAGGAGGCTCGCGACGCCTTCGAGCGCGTCCTCGCCGTTCGCAACGACGTGGGGCTGCTCGCCGAGCAGTGGGACCCGGACGCGGGCCGGCAGTTGGGGAATGCGCCGAAGGCGCTCAGCCATATCGCCCTGGTGGAGACGGCGTTCGCCCTGTCACCGGCATCAGGTGAGATCCGGCCCGGCGTGACGGCCCCGCGCAACGGGCGCGGCTCCGCGCAACGGGCGCTCAGCGTGCGACGCCGAGCCTCTCGCGGCCTTTCGCACGGTGCGGCGGTGCCGGTCGGCGGGTGAGCGGCTCGTCGAGTGGGCGCCGTCCGTTCAGGGACGGCGCCTTTCGTTCAGCGGCGGCGCCTTTCGCTCAGCCGCGTGGGGGAAACCGGTCGGCGGCCCGCCGCCGCAGGGCCACCTCACTCTGCTCCACCGTCATCGGCCGGGCGAAGAGGTACCCCTGCCCGTACCGGCAGCCGATCCTCTCCAGCAGCTCCCGCTGCGCCGGCTGCTCGATTCCCTCGGCGATCACCTGGAGCTCCAGCGCGTCGGCGAGGTGGACGATGCCCTCGACGAGAGCGATCTGCCGGGGATCGGCCGGGATGTCGTCGATGAACGACTTGTCGATCTTCAGGACGTCGATCGGGAAGTCCCGCAGATAGCGCACCGAGGAGTAGCCGGTGCCGAAGTCGTCGACGGCGATGCGCACGCCGCGGTCCTTCAGTGCCCGCAGGAGCCTGTCGATCTGCTCGGTGCGCCGCATGAGCACCGACTCGGTGAGCTCCAGCTGCAGCGTGCCCGGAACCAGCCCGGCGTCGTCGAGGGCGTGGCACACCTGCTCCAGGAAGTCCGTGTCGTGCCACTGCCGGGCGGAGACGTTGACACTGAGGTACGGCGGCGTGAGCCCCGGCATGCGGCGCTGCAGCCGGGCCATGTCGGCAGCGGCGCTGTGCAGCACCCAGGCACCCAGGGCCGAGATGTGCCCGGTCTCCTCGGCGAGCGGGATGAACTGCGTCGGCGGGACCGGCTCGTGGTGCAGCCGAGGCCAGCGCGCCAGGGCCTCGAAGCCCACCACCTCGTCCGCGGCCATGTCCACGACCGGCTGGTACCGCAGATCGAACTCCTGCCGGGCCACCGCGCTGTCCAGCCGCGCCCTGAGGTCGTGCCGTTCCGCCATGCGCACGCGCTGGTGTTGCTGGAAGCGGCGCCACTGCCGCTTCCCGGCGGCCTTCGCCGCGTACAGCGCGACGTCGGCGAGGGCCAGCAGCTCCTGGGCGTCGGTGCTGTCCCTGGCCGTGGCGATGCCCACGCTGGCCGACACCCGCACCGACGCGCCGGCCAGCTGGAACGGCCTGCTCAGTGTCTGGATCAGCTGTGCGGCCAGGAGTTCGCCGTCCAGGGGCTCCTTGGCGTCCTCCATCAGGACGGCGAACTCGTCCCCGCCGAGGCGGGCGGCCGTGTCGGTACGGCGTAGCACCGCCGCCAGCCGCTCCGCCACCGCGCGCAGCAGGTGGTCTCCGACCGAGTGGCCCAGCGTGTCGTTGACGGTCTTGAAGTCGTCCAGGTCGACGAAGAGCAGACAGGTGACGGTCGACTCCCGGCGGCCGCGGAGCAGCGCGCGTTCGGTGCGCTCCAGCAACAGCGTCCGGTTGGGCAGACCGGTCAGCGAGTCGTGGAAGGCCCGCTGGGTGAGGTCGTGTTCCAGCTGCCGCTGCTCGGTGACGTCCCGGAGCGTGACGACCAGGCCGCTGACTGTCCGGTCCTCCCGCAGGTCACGGCAGCGCACTTCCACTTCGATCCGTCTGGTGCCCCGCGCCACCCACCAGTGGTCGCGCGTCTCCTGCCGCCCGGTGTTCCGGAGCGCGGTGAGGGTCTGCACCACGCGGCCGCTGTCCTCGGAGTTCACCAGGTCCGGCAGCAGGGCCCCGGTCAGCTCGGCGCTGCCGAACACGGTGAGGGAGGAGGGGCTGGCGTAACGGACGGTCATGTCGTCGTCGACGATCAGAATGACGTCCGAGGCGTTGTGCACGAGGGTGCGGAAGTACGCTTCGCTCTCCTTGCGGACGACCTCCTGCCGCAGCGCGACGCGTTCCGTCGCCAGCCCGGCGTGCCAGGCGAGGATCTCCAGCGAGTCGCGCACCTCGGCGAGGCGCTGCTCGGGGCCGGCCGCCACCAGCACGCCCGGAAGCTCGCCGTCCGCCGGGCGGCCGGGCTGGATCATGGGGCAGACCAGAGCGGTCGGCAGCCCTCCGAGCCGGGCGGCGACGACCGGCCCGCAGACGGCGGTGGGGACCATGAGGGCGCGCCGGCCGGCGGGCTCGGGGGGCCTCTCGCCGCGGTCGGCGCCGAAGCCGCCGCGTGCGGGCACGGTCCGTTCCCCGCCTGCGATGCCGTCACTCCGGTCGGGGCGACTCGCCAGGCGTGCGTACAGGTCGCGGGCGTCCTGGACCGGCAGAACAATCGTGGCGTGCCGGACCTTCCCGCCGATGAGGCCGGTGACCGCCGCCTCGCAGGTCCGCGCGATCTCATGGGGCCAGAACGCCGCGACCAGCGCGGTGGCGGCGGAGCGCAGGGCTCGTTCCCGCGCCGCTGCCGCGCGGTACCCCAGGACCATCACGGCGAGCCGCAGGTTCACCAGCAGGAACAGCGTGCCGGAGAACGCGGCGAGCGCCGTCGCGTCCCGCATACGGCCCGTGGCCTCCTCGTGGATGAGGATCACGAGTGGCACCAGCGTGACGGCCCCGAGCATCAGGAGCCGCCGCCACGGTGGCAGCAGCGAGCGTGGCGGGGACTGAGCGGCGGTGAGCTCCGCCATGGAAGGGTGCAGGGCGGCCAGTCCCCATGCCGCGTAGAAGACGATCCAGCCGGAGTCCAGCAGCGTGCCCGCCTGCCATGTGCCATGGAGCTGAAGGACGCCATAGGCGATGTCGAAGCAGAGCAGCGTGAGTGTCCCCAGCACGAGGAGCTGTACGGCACGGTTCATGCCGGACGCGTGGGTGGGGGAGCGCAGGCGGACCAGGAGCGCCAGCACGAGCACGTCCCCGAGCGGACAGGCGATGCTGAACGCGCGTTCCTGCCAGGTCAGACCCTCCAGCCAGGTGAGTGGCTGGACCAGATGGACCCAGACCGGAAGGCCGATGCCAGTGGTCACGATCAGGGCGTCGAGCAGGCTGGGCAGCTCGCGGCCCGCACAGCGGTACCGCACCAGACCGAACAGGCCCGCGGCGAACAGGGGATAGACCGCCAGGTAGCAGGCGCCCGACAGGGACGGGAAGGGGCTGGCCGCGGCGAAGGACGCCTCCTGGACGCTGTAGTACGTGTCCCCCGCGGTGAAGGCGACCAGGCCGGCGGCGAGCGTCCACCAGGGCCAGCGGTGGGCGGGCCGGTGGAGGTGCACACCGCAGAGGACGGCGCCGGCACTCGCCAGCCCGATGACGGCCCACAGGGGCGTGCGCAGATCCGGCACGGTCATGTAGAGCACGGTCAGCGTGCCGACCAGAACGAGGAGGGCTGCCCTGAGCCGGTGACTGACAGATGTCCCACCGCGCCCGCGCAGGCGGCCCGACGGGCGTTCGCGCGGAGCCGGCGGACCCGGTCGAGTGATCGGGTCCGCCCGGTGTGCCGTGCGCAGGGCCGGGGGCGACATGAGGGCCCTACTCGTGACGGTCCGGCTGGCGCGGGCCGTCCGCGTAGCCGTACGGGTTGAGCCGCTGGAAGTGCCACGCGTCCTGACACACGTCGGTGAGACCCCGGGTGGGGCGCCACCCCCAGGCGAGACTGACGGCGGACGAGTCCGTGACGCGTTCGGGGACGTCACTCGGGCGGCGGGGCAGGATGTCGTAGGGGATGGGGCGGCCACTCGCCCGGGAGAAGGCGGCGACGACGTCGAGGACCGTACTGCCCTGCCCGGCGCCGATGTTGTACACGCGCATGCCCGGCCCGTCCGTGAGATGGTCGAGCGCCATGCGGTGTGCCTCGACGACGTCCATGACGTGCAGGTAGTCCCGGACCGTGGTTCCGTCACGGGTGGGGTAGTCGTCGCCGTAGACGCGCAGCCGCCCGCGTCTGCCGTCGGCCACCTGGGCGACGTACGACATCAGGGTGTCCGACGCGTCCCGCGCGTCCTCGCCGAGCAGCCCGCTGGGGTGCGCCCCGGCGGGGGTGGAGTAGCGCAGGCACAGCACGGTGCACTCGGGGCAGTGTCGGCACACGTCCGCGAGGATCTGCTCGCAGATCCACTTCGAGGACGCGTAGGGGTTGGCGGGCCGGGCGGGGGTCTTCTCATCGAGCGGGCCGGGTCCGGCGTCGCCGTAGACCGAGCAGGTCGACGGGTACACGAGGTGATGCACCCCGTGGTCGTGCATGGTCCGCAGCAGGGACGTCATGCCGCCGACGTTGGCGTCGTAGTAGTGCACGGGCATCCGCTTCGACCGCTCCGCCGTCTTGTACGCGGCGAAGTGCACGACGGCGTCGATGGAGTGCCGGTCGAAGACGGCCGACAGGGCGCGCCGGTCGCGGATGTCGAGCTCGTAGACGGCGCCGACGAAGCGGCCCGCTATCCGCTCCACCCGGGCGAAGACCTGGGGGGAGCTGTTGGAGTAGTCGTCGACCACGATCACCTCGTAGCCGTGATCGAGGAGTTCGACGCAGGTGTGGCTGCCGATGAAACCGGCTCCACCGGTCACCAGGACGGTCGACGGCGCCCAGGGGGCTCCGGCGGGCATGCTCGCTCCGGGGCGGGTATCCGCCCCGGGAGGATCGGCCGTGACCGGCCCGTTGCGCACCATGGGGGACCCATCCTGCGTGCGATCGGAGGTGCCGTATGTTTACGGTGTATATGTACAACTTTGCGGCATAGGTCCCGCCTGAGTCAAGGCGCGTCCGCCACTCCCGGCGAGCCGCGCCGTTCTCCTCACCGGCCCTTGACGTGGAGCGCACTTCAAGTTGAAGACTCCCCTTCGAGCACCCCGGAGCGGGGTGTGCGAGGGAGGGAACAGCCATGAAGTACCGCACCATCGGCACCGATCCGCGGACCCGCCGCCGGGTGAGCGTGCTCGCGCTCGGCGCGATGCTGTTCGGCTCCGTGACCGACGAGAAGACGTCTTTCGCCATCCTCGACCGCTACGTCGAGGCGGGCGGCAGCTTCATCGACACGTCCGACAACTACGCCTTCTGGGCCGACGGGGGGCAGGGCGGGCAGAGCGAGGAGTTGCTGGGACGGTGGCGGCGCAACCGGGGGATCGGCGACGAGGTCGTCATCGCGACCAAGCTCGGTGCCCGTCCCCTCGCCCCGGGCACGAGCTACGTCGACAACGCCGAGGGCCTGTCGGCGAAGGTGATCCGGGAGTCCGCCGAACGCAGCCGGGAGCGCCTGGGCGTGGACCGCCTGGACGTGCTGTACGCGCACATCGAGGACCCGAGGGTGCCGCTGCGCGAAACCGTCGAAGGCTTCGCCGCCCTGGTCGCCGAGGGCACGGTGGGCGTGCTCGGGGTGAGCAACCACGCCGTCTGGCGCGTGGAGCGGGCCCGGGCCGTCGCGGCGGCGGCCGGGCTCCCCGGCTACGAGGTGCTCCAGTACGCCCACAGCCACCTGCGTCCCCGCACCGACGTGCCGAGCGACCTCTTCCCCGACGGCAGCCTCGGCCATGCCGGCCCCGACCTCCTCGGCTATCTGCGGGACGAGCCGGGGCTCACGCTGGTCGCCTACTCGCCCCTGTTGAAGGGCGCCTACACCCGGCCGGAGCGGCTGCCTTCGGACTACGACCACCCGGGCACCCCGGCCCGCCTGAAGGTCCTGCACGAGGTGGCCCGGGAGACCGGCGCGACCGTCAACCAGGTCGTGCTCGCCCGGCAGCTCGGCGGGGCGCTGCCCGTCGTCCCCCTGGCCGGCGTGTCGTCGGTGGCCCAGCTGGAGGAGAACCTGGCCGCCGTGGACCTGGAGCTGACGCCGGAACAGCATGCCCGGCTGGAGGCGGCGCACTGAACCCTGGGCGAGGGCCCGGGCGGCCCGATGGTGGCATCGTGGAGGAGTACCGGAACATCCGGAGGGAGCACGCGGCCATGACCACCCACCCCGCCGCCCGATCCGTGCGCACCACCCCGGAAGGCCTCATGTGGGAGCCCAGCGAGCGCTGGGTGCGCGGCCGCAAGGGCGACGTCACCGTCGTCGACAGCCGGCACCCGGTCCTCGTCTGGGAGCCCCACCTGCCCGTACCGCAGTACGCCTTCCCCCGGGAGGATGTCCGAACCGACCTCCTGCGCCCCGCCGAGCACCCGCCCACGGGTACGCACACCGGATCACAGATCTTCTACGACCTGAACGCCGGCGGCGAGCCCGTGGCGAACGCGGCCTGGACGTTCCCCGCGGACGACCTGGCCGGGCACATCGTCTTCGAGTGGTTCCGGCGCTGGGACAGCGGCCTGGACCACTGGTACGAGGAGGAGGAAGAGATCTTCGTCCATCCGCGCGACCCGCACAAACGGGTCGATGCGCTGTCCAGCAGCCGGCACGTCCAGGTGGGCATCGGCGGCACCCTCGTGGCGGACACCGTGCGTCCCGTGCTGCTCTTCGAGACCGGCCTGCCGACCCGCTACTACATCCCCGGCGACGACATCCGCTTCGACCTGTTCGAGCCGACGGACCACCGCACCGCGTGCCCGTACAAGGGACAGGCCCGGTACTGGACCTGGCGCGGCGAGGGCGACGTGCCCCGGAACATCCTCTGGAGTTATCCGGGCCCGCTGCCGGCCGTCGCCGACGTGCAGGGGCTGTACGCCTTCTACAACGAAGCCGTCGACATCACGGTGGACGGCGAAGGCCTGGAGCGCCCGGTCACGCCGTTCACCGCGAGTCTCACGTCCTGACCAGCAACTGAAAGTCGAATGTGTAGAGCGAGGCCCGGTAGATGTGCGTTCCGTACTCGACCGGGCGCCCCGTGTCGTCGTACGCCGTGCGCTGCATGGTGAGCAGCGCCACCCCCTCCCGCTCGTCCAGGCGGGACGCCTCCTCGGCGGTCGCCGCGCGGGCGCCGATGGTCTGGCGGGCGCTGTGCAGGGTGATGCCCGCCGAGCGCATCATGCGGTACAGGCCGGTCGACTCCAGGCGGGCGCCGTCGAGGTCCAGCAGGGGCACCGGCAGGTGGTTGCGGAGCAGCGCCACCGGCCGGCCGTGCGTACGGCGCAGCCGGTCCAGGACGGTCACCTCGCCACCCTCCGGCACACCGAGGGCGGCGGCCACGTCGCCGGAGGCCGGGACGACCTCGTGGCGCACGACCTCGGTGGTCGGCGCCTGCCCGGCCGCCTCCAGGTCGTCGTAGAGGCTGCTCAGTTCCAGCGGGCGTCTGACCTGGCTGTGCACCACCTGCGTGCCCACCCCGCGCCGCCGGACCACCAGCCCCTTGTCGACGAGGGACTGGATGGCCTGGCGGACGGTGGGGCGGGACAGGCCGAGGCGCACGGACAGGTCGACCTCGTTGCCCAGGAGGTTCCCCGGGGCGAGGACCCCCTGCTCGATCGCCGCCTCCAGCTGCTGTGCGAGCTGGTGGTAGAGCGGCACGGGACTGCCCCGGTCCAGGGCGAAGTCCAGCGAACCGAGCGCAGGGGCCGCCGTCGTCCGGGCCCGGCCACCGGGCTTCGCCATGGATGAACCCCCCTTACGGGTGTCAGGAGTTGCTGGGGAAGCCGAGGTTGATGCCGCCGTCGGACGGGTCCGGCCAGCGCGTGGTGATGACCTTGCCCTGCGTGTAGAAGGCGATGCCGTCGTTGCCGTAGACGTGCAGGTCTCCGAAGAGGGAGTCCTTCCAGCCGCCGAAGGAGTGGTAGCCGACGGGGACCGGGATCGGGACGTTGACGCCGACCATGCCCGCCTTGACCTCCAGCTGGAAGCGGCGTGCGGCGCCGCCGTCCCGGGTGAAGATCGCGGTGCCGTTGCCCCAGCGGGAGGAGTTGATCAGCCGGATGGCCTCTTCGTACGTCTCCGCGCGGACGACCGCCAGCACCGGGCCGAAGATCTCGTCCTTGTACGCGTCCGCCGTCAGCGGCACCCGGTCCAGCAGGGAGACGCCGAGGAAGAAGCCGTTCTCGTGGCCGTCCACCGAGAAGCCCGTGCCGTCGACGACGACCTCCGCGCCCTGCTCGGCGGCCGACGCCACGTACGACGCCACCTTGTCGCGGTGCTCGCGGGTGATCAGCGGGCCCATCTCGGACGCCGGGTCGTCGCCGGGGCCGATCTTGAGGTTCTTCGCGCGCTCGGCGATCTTGCCGACCAGCTCGTCACCGATGTCACCCACGGCCACGACCACCGACACGGCCATGCAGCGTTCGCCGGCCGAGCCGTACGCCGCGTTGATCGCCTGGTCGGCGGCGAGCTCCAGGTCGGCGTCGGGCAGGACCAGCATGTGGTTCTTGGCGCCGCCCAGGGCCTGCACCCGCTTGCCGTGCTCGACGGCCGCTCGCTGGATGTACTTGGCGATCGGCGTCGAGCCGACGAAGGACACCGCCTCGATGTCCGGGTGCTCCAGGATGCGGTCCACGGCCGTCTTGTCGCCCTGCACGATGTTCAGGACGCCCTCCGGCAGACCCGCCTCGGTGGCCAGCTCGGCCAGGCGGAAGGAGGCCGACGGGTCCTTCTCCGACGGCTTCAGCACGAACGTGTTGCCGCAGGCGATCGCCAGCGGGAACATCCACATCGGCACCATCGCCGGGAAGTTGAACGGCGTGATGCCCGCGACCACGCCCAGCGGCTGGCGGATCGAGGCGACGTCGACCCGGGTCGAGACCTGGGTGGACAGCTCGCCCTTGAGCTGGACGGAGATGCCGCACGCGAGTTCCACGATCTCCATGCCGCGCGCGACCTCGCCGAGCGCGTCGGAGTGCACCTTGCCGTGCTCGGCGGTGATCAGCTCGGCGATCTCGTCGCGGTGGGCGTCCAGCAGCTCGCGGTACTTGAACAGGATCGCCGTGCGCCTGGCCAGGGAGGATTCGCCCCAGCTCTCGAAGGCGGTCTTGGCGGAGGCGACCGCGGCATCCACCTCGTCGACGGACGCGAACGCGACCTGCTTCTCCTGGGCGCCGGTCGCCGGGTTGTAGACGGGGCCGAACCGGCCGGAGGTGCTCTCGACGGGCTTGCCGTCGATCCAGTGGGTGATGGTCTTCATGGTGCGCAAGGGCCTTTCGTGGAGCCTGAAGTCAGCGGGGGAGTTCGGCGGGCGTTCAGAGGTGACGGCGGCGTCCGGCCACCTGGCGGTCGTAGCGCTCGCGGGCCTCGACGGCCGCCTCGCGGGAGGCGGTCTCGGCCACCGGCACGTCCCACCAGGCCTCGGCCGGGGGAGCGGTCGGGGCCGGGTCGGTCTCGACGTACACGCACGTCGGCCGGTCGGAGGCGCGGGCCGCGGTGAGCGCCTCGCGCAGCTCGCGCACGGTCTTGGCGCGCAGCACGTCCATGCCGAGGCTGGCGGCGTTGGCGGCGAGGTCGACCGGGAGCGGGGCGCCGGTGAAGGTGCCGTCGGCGGCCCGGAAGCGGTAGGCGGTGCCGAACCGCTCGCCGCCGGTCTCCTCCGACAGGCCGCCGATGGAGGCGTAGCCGTGGTTCTGGAGGAGGACGATGTTGACCGGCAGGCCCTCCTGGACGGCGGTGACGATCTCCGTCGGCATCATCAGATAGGTGCCGTCGCCCACCAGCGCCCAGACGGGGGTGCCCGGGGCGGCCTGCTGGACGCCGATGCCGGCCGGGATCTCGTAGCCCATGCAGGAGTAGCCGTACTCCAGGTGGTACTGGCGCGGGCTGCGGGAGCGCCACAGCTTGTGCAGGTCGCCGGGGAGCGAACCGGCCGCGTTGATGACCACGTCGTCGTCGCCGACGGCCGCGTCCAACGCGCCCAGCACCTGCGTCTGGGTCGGGACCGCGTTCTCGTCGTCGGCCCGGTAGGCGGCCTCGACGACCTCGTCCCAGCGCTCCTTGCCGGCGCGGTACTCGGCCTCGTACGCCTCGGACACGCGGTGCCCGGCCAGCCCCTCGGCCAGCTTCTCCAGACCGGACCGCGCGTCGCACACCAGCGTCCGCGCGGCCAGCTTGTGCGCGTCGAAGCCGGTGATGTTGAGGTTGAGGAAGCGTACGCCCGGGTTCTGGAAGAGCGTGCCGGAGGCGGTGGTGAAGTCGGTGTAGCGGGTGCCGACACCGATCACCAGGTCGGCGGTGCGGGCGAGTGCGTCGCTGACCGCCGTGCCGGTGTGGCCGATGCCGCCGAGGTCGGCGGGGTGGTCGTGGCGCAGCGAGCCCTTGCCGGCCTGGGTGGAGGCGACCGGGATGCCGGTGGCGTCCACGAACGCCTTGAGCGCCGTCTCGGCCTCGCTGTGGTGCACACCGCCGCCCGCCACGATCAGCGGCCGTTCGGCCGACCGGATCGCCTCGACGGCGGCGGTCAGCTCGACCTGGTCGGGCGCGGGACGCCGTACGTACCAGACGCGCTCGGCGAAGAACTCCTCCGGCCAGTCGTACGCCTCCGCCTGCACGTCCTGCGGCAGGGCGAGGGTGACGGCACCGGTCTCCGCCGGGTCGGCCAGCACCCGCATCGCCTGGAGCGCCGAGGGGATCAGCGCCTCGGGGCGGGTGATCCGGTCGAAGTACCTCGACACCGGGCGCAGGGTGTCGTTGACCGACACGTCGGCCTCGACCGGGTGCTCCAGCTGCTGGAGCAGCGGGTCGGGGGCGTGCGAGGCGAAGTAGTCGCCGGGCAGCAGCAGCACCGGCAGCCGGTTGATCGTCGCCAGGGCCGCGCCGGTGACCAGGTTGGTGGCGCCCGGGCCGATCGAGGTCGTCACCGCCTGCGCGGACAGGCGGTTCAGCTGCCGGGCGTAGCCGACGGCCGCGTGCACCATGGACTGCTCGTTGCGGCCCTGGTGGAACGGCATCACATCGGCGTACTCGACCAGCGCCTGGCCGACCCCGGCAACGTTGCCATGGCCGAAGATGCCCCAGGTCCCGGCGATCAGCCGGCGGCGCACGCCGTCCCGCTCGGTGTACTGGGCGGACAGGAACCGCACCAGGGCCTGGGCGGTCGTCAGTCGGCGGGTGGGGGCGCTCATGCGGGGGTCTCCGGGGCGGTGTAGAGGGGGAGGCGGGGGTCGACCGGCTGGTCCGGCCAGGTGTCGCGGACCCAGGCGTGGTCGGGGTGGTCGCAGATCAGCCAGGCACGCTCGTCCTCCGGGCCCGCCATGACGTTGAGGTAGTACATGTGGTGGCCGGGCGTGGCCATCGACGGGCCGTGCCAGCCGTCCGGGATGAGGACGACGTCGCCGTCGCGGACCTCGGCGAGGACGTCGGTGTCCCGGCCCGGGCCGGAGGGGGAGACGCGCTGGTAGCCGAGTCCGGGGATGCCGTCGTGGCCGGCGAACTCGAAGTAGTAGATCTCCTCCAGCACGGACTCCTCGCCCGGCCGGTGCTCGTCGTGCTTGTGCGGCGGGAACGACGACCAGTTGCCGCCCGGGGTGATCACCTCGACCGCGATGAGCTTGTCGCACTCGAAGACCCCGGCCGCGCCGAAGTTGTTGACCTGCCGGGAGCAGTTCCCGGTGCCCCGCAGCTCCACGGGCACCTCGGAGGCCGGGCCGTAACGGGCGGGCAGCCGGCGGGTGCAGCGCGCGCCGGTCAGCGCGAACCGGCCGCCGCCGGCGGACGTCACCCTCGCGCGGGCGTCGCGCGGGACGTACGCGAAGTCGCTGACGCCGCTGAACACGTCGGCGCGGCCCTGGAGTTCGAAGGTGTCCTGACCGAAGTCGTCCACCGCGGCGACCGTGCAGCCGCCGCTGAGCGGGACGACGAGCCACTCGCTGTCACCGGTGTCGAAGGAGTGCTCGCCGCCCGGCGGCAGCTCCAGGATCCGCAGGCTGGAATGGCCCCAGCCGGCCTTCTCGGGAGTGATGTCGACGGTGTAGGGGCCGCCGAGGGCCTTACCCGCGGGAAGGTGATACGTCATCGTGTGCCTTTCGGATCACAGCAGGTCCCTCTTGCATCAGAGCAGGCCGACGGCCGTGTCCACCGCTTCTTCCACGCTGCCCTCGGCCGGGTAGAGCAGCGACCGCCCGACGACCATGCCCTGGACGGTGGGCAGCCGCAGGGCCTTGCGCCAGCGTTCGTAGGCGCCCTCCTGGTCGTCGCCGACCTCGCCGCCGAGCAGGACGACGGGCAGCGTGGAGGTCTCCAGGACCTCGGCCATGTCGTCCGGGTCGTCGGTGACGGGCAGCTTCAGCCAGGTGTAGGCGGAGGTGCCGCCCAGCCCGGAGGCGATGGCGACGGACCGGGTGACGGCCTTGGCGGACAGGTCGTTGCGGACCCTGCCGTCGACCCGCCGGGAGATGAACGGCTCGACGAACAGGGGCAGCCGGTGGGCCGCCATGGCGTCGATCGCCCGCGCGGTGGACTCCAGGGTGGTCAGCGAGCCCGGGTCGTCGTAGTCGATGCGGACCAGGAGCTTGCCCGCGTCGAAGCGGAGCCGGGCGATGTCCTCGGCGCGGTGGCCGGTGAAGCGGTCGTCCATCTCGAAGGAGGCGCCGGCGAGTCCGCCGCGGTTCATCGAGCCCATGACGACCTTGTTCTCCAGCACCCCGAGCAGGAGCAGGTCCTCCAGGATGTCGGCGGTGGCGAGCACCCCGTCGACGCCGGGCCGCGACAGCGCGGTGCACAGCCGCTGCAGCAGGTCCGCGCGGTTGGCCATGGCCATGCGCCGGTCGCCGACCCCGAGAGCGCCGCGCGCCGGGTGGTCGGCTGCCACGATCATCAGCCGGCCGCTGTCGCCGATCAACGGCCGGCGCGTCCGGCGGGCCGCCGCCTCCGCGACGGCCTCGGGATTGCGTGCTCGGACCGTGGCGAGGTCCGGGATGCCGATGTTCAAGGAAGACTCCGTTTCAGTGGCTCGTGCTCGGCGACGGCACCCCGGCGAGGAGGTCCTCGACCTCGGACTCGGTGGGCATCGCGGAGGAGCAGGCGAGGCGCGAGGCGACGAGGGCGCCGGCGGCGTTGGCGTGGCGCATGGTCTTCTCCAGGTCCCAGCCGGCGAGCAGGCCGTGGCAGAGCGAGCCGCCGAAGGCGTCGCCCGCACCCAGGCCGTTGACCACCTCGACGGGCACCGGCGGCACCTCGGCCCGGCTGCCGTCGCGGTGCACGGCGAGCACGCCCTTGGGGCCCTGCTTGACGACGGCCAGCTCGACGCCCGCCTCCAGCAGCGCGTCCGCGCAGGCCTGCGGCTCGCGCACGCCGGTGGCGATCTCGCACTCGTCCAGGTTGCCGACGGCGACCGTGGCGTGCTGCAGCGCCTCGCGGTAGTACGGGCGGGCTTCTGCGGGGTCGCGCCAGAACATCGGGCGCCAGTCGAGGTCGAAGACGGTGATCTCCGACTTGTCGCGGGCCTTGAGGGCCGCGAGTGTGGCCGAGCGGCTCGGCTCCTCACTCAGGCCGGTGCCGGTGATCCAGAAGATCCGGGCCCCGCGGATCGCGAAGAAGTCCAGCTCGTCGGTGTGGATCTCCAGGTCCGGGGCCTTGGGGCGGCGGTAGAAGTACAGCGGGAAGTCGTCCGGCGGGAAGATCTCGCAGAAGGTGATCGGCGTCGGGTACGCGCCGACCGGGGTGACCCAGCGGTCGTCGACGCCGAATCCCTTCAGCTCCTCGTGCAGGTAGGTGCCGAAGGGGTCGTCGCCGGTGCGTGTGATCACCGCCGTCCGGCGTCCGAGGCGGGCCGCGGCGACCGCCACGTTGGCCGCCGAACCTCCCAGGAACTTCCCGAAGGTCTCCACTTCGGCCAAGGGGACGCCGGTCTGCAGGGGATAGAGGTCGACCCCGATGCGGCCCATCGTGATCACATCGAAATACTGGGCTGGCTCGGCCATGCGCGACCTCCTCGGGAAGCTGGGGATGCGGGTCCTGGGGCGCCCTGACACGGTGGGGGCGTGGATCCACGGGACCTGCCGCCTCACAGGTGTAGGTCTCGGAGGGTGGCGCTGTCAATAGTTTGTACTTACATTCGGACCTGCTCGTGAAATGATGTCTTAACAAAGTATTGACAGCGGGCGCGGCAGGGACTTGTATCCCGTGCCATCGCAACAGTCGGTTTGCGGCATCATGATCCGGACTCCGTAAGGCTCCGGGACCACGGATCCCTTCGTGATCCCTTCCTTTCCCCCGCAGTAGCACAGTGAGGTGCCAGGAAAGATGGACCGCTCTTCTCACCCCCGCTCTCGCAGGTTCGCGCCCGTCGTCGCCGTGGCCGCGGCAGCGGCCCTGACCCTCGCAGGCTGCTCCAGCAGTTCCGGAGGCAAGAAGTCCGAGGAAGGCGCCGCGAACGCCTCCGCAGGCAAGGCGACCACGCCCCGCATGACGGTCGCCCTGGTGACTCACCAGGCGCCCGGCGACACCTTCTGGGACACCGTCCGCAAGGGCGCCGAGGCCGCCGCCGCCAAGGACAACATCAAGCTCATCTACTCCGCCGACCCGAACGCGGGCAACCAGGCCAACCTGGTCCAGAACGCCATCGACCAGAAGGTCGACGGCATCGCCGTCACCCTGGCCAAGCCGGACGCTCTCAAGGGCGTCATAGGCAAGGCCGAGAGCGCCGGCATACCCGTCGTCGGCCTCAACTCCGGCCTCAGCGACTGGAAGAAGCTCAACCTCCTGGAGTTCTTCGGCCAGGACGAGTCGGTGGCCGGCGAGGCCTTCGGCAAGAAGCTCAACGAGGTCGGCGCCAAGAAGGTCCTCTGCGTCATGCAGGAGCAGGGCAACGTCGGCCTGACGCAGCGGTGTGACGGCGTGGCGAAGACCTTCGAGGGCAAGGTCGACCCGCAGAACGTCAACGGCACGGACATGCCGGCCGTGAAGTCGACGATCACCGCCAAGCTGAAGCAGGACCCGTCCATCGACTACGTCGTCACCCTCGGCGCCCCCTTCGCCCTGACGGCCGTGCAGTCGGTCGGCGACGCCGGCAGCAAGGCGAAGGTCGCCACCTTCGACCTCAACAAGGACCTGATCAAGTCCATCAAGGCCGGCGACATCCAGTTCGCCGTCGACCAGCAGCCCTACCTCCAGGGCTACCTGGCCGTCGACGGCCTGTGGCTCTACAAGAACAACGGCAACTACAGCGGTGGCGGTGAGCAGCCCGTGCTGACCGGTCCGGCCTTCGTCGACAAGTCCAACGTCGACAAGATCGGGGAGTTCGCCGCGAAGGGCACCCGGTGATGAGCATGACCCAGCAGGCTGAGCCGGCGGTGGAC
Source organism: Streptomyces sp. NPDC024017 (assembly GCF_040638895.1). NCBI lineage: Bacteria > Bacillati > Actinomycetota > Actinomycetes > Kitasatosporales > Streptomycetaceae > Streptomyces > Streptomyces sp. NPDC024017. Next base: position 558,538 of record NZ_JBEZYZ010000004.1, read on the forward strand.
ACGCCGCCGGCCCCCGGCCGGAAGCAGTCCGACGGCCGGACGCGGCAGCGGCCGCTGGCGCTGCGGCTGCTCGCCCGGCCCGAGGTCGGTGTGTTCCTCGGCGCCGTCGCCGTGCTCGTGTTCTTCCTGTTCGCGGCGCCGCCGGTGCGCGACGGCAGCTCGATGGCCAACATCCTGTACCAGTCGTCGACCATCGGGATCATGGCGCTGCCCGTGGCCCTGCTGATGATCGGCGGCGAGTTCGACCTGTCCGCCGGTGTCGCCGTGATCACCTCGGCGCTGACCGCGTCGATGCTCAGCTACCAGCTGACCATGAACGTCTGGGTCGGCGTGATCGTCGCCCTGCTCGTGTCGCTCGCGATCGGCGCGTTCAACGGCTGGCTGCTGGTCAAGACCGGCCTGCCGAGCTTCCTGGTCACTCTGGGCACCTTCCTGATCCTCCAGGGCGTGAACCTCGCGATCACGAAGCTGGTCACGGGCAACGTGGCCACCGACGACATCAGCGACATGGACGGCTTCACCCAGGCGCAGAACATCTTCGCCTCGACGTTCGAGGTCGGCGGGGTCAACGTCAAGATCACCGTGGTGTGGTGGCTGGTCTTCGCTGCCCTGGCCACCTGGGTGCTGCTGCGCACCAAGTACGGCAACTGGATCTTCGCCGTCGGCGGCAACAAGGACTCCGCGCGGGCCGTCGGTGTGCCCGTGACCTTCACCAAGATCTCACTGTTCATGCTGGTCGGCTTCGGCGCCTGGTTCGTCGGCATGCACCAGCTGTTCTCCTTCAACACCGTGCAGTCCGGCGAGGGCGTGGGCCAGGAGCTCATCTACATCGCCGCGGCCGTCATCGGCGGCTGTCTGCTGACCGGTGGCTACGGCTCCGCGATCGGCCCGGTCTTCGGCGCCTTCATGTTCGGCATGGTGCAGCAGGGCATCGTCTACGCCGGCTGGAACCCCGACTGGTTCAAGGCCTTCCTCGGCGTGATGCTCCTCGGCGCCGTTCTCATCAATCTGTGGGTCCAGCGCACGGCGACCCGGAGGTGACCGCGATGACCAGCAAAGAAACGGGCACCCACGGTGCCGTCCTCAAGGACACCCCGCCCGCCGGCGAGCGTCCGCTCGTCGAACTCCGCGGCGCCGGCAAGTCCTACGGCAACATCCGCGCCCTGCACGGCGTGAGCCTCGAAGTCCACCCCGGCAGAGTGACCTGCGTCCTCGGCGACAACGGCGCCGGCAAGTCCACCCTCATCAAGATCATCTCGGGGCTGCACCAGCACACCGAGGGCGAGTTCCTCGTCGACGGCGAACCGGTGCGCTTCTCCACCCCGCGCGAGGCCCTCGACAAGGGCATCGCCACGGTCTACCAGGACCTCGCCGTCGTCCCGCTGATGCCGGTGTGGCGCAACTTCTTCCTCGGCTCCGAGATGACCAAGGGCCCCTGGCCGCTGCGCCGTCTCGACATCGAGAAGATGAAGAAGACCGCGGACGAAGAGCTGCGCAACATGGGCATCGTCCTGGACGACATGGAGCAGCCCATCGGCACGCTCTCCGGCGGCCAGCGCCAGTGCGTCGCCATCGCCCGCGCCGTCTACTTCGGCGCCCGCGTCCTCATCCTGGACGAGCCGACCGCCGCCCTCGGCGTCAAGCAGTCCGGTGTGGTGCTGAAGTACATCGCCGCCGCCCGCGAGAAGGGCCTGGGCGTCATCTTCATCACCCACAACCCGCACCACGCCTACATGGTCGGCGACCACTTCAGCGTGCTGCGCCTCGGCACCATGGAACTGTCCGCCTCCCGCAGCGAGGTCAGCCTCGAAGAGCTGACCAACCACATGGCCGGCGGTACCGAACTCGCCTCCCTCAAGCACGAGTTGGCGCAGGTTCGCGGCGTCGACGTCGAGGAGCTCCCCGAGGAGGGGGACCTCACCGCTCCCGTAGCCACGTCTTCGGAAGGAAAGTCCTGACATGGCCTTCGCGCTCGACCGCATCCGGGTCGGCTCCGCCCCCGACTCCTGGGGTGTCTGGTTCCCCGACGACCCCCAGCAGGTGCCCTGGGAACGCTTCCTCGACGAGGTCGCCGAAGCCGGCTACTCCTGGATCGAACTCGGCCCGTACGGCTACCTGCCGACCGACCCGGCCCGGCTCACCGACGAGGTGACCAAGCGGAACCTGAAGGTCTCCGCGGGCACGATCTTCTGCGGACTGCACCGCGGCCCCTCCGAGTGGGACTCCACCTGGGAGCAGGTCAGCCGGGTCGCCGCCCTCACCCAGGCCATGGACGCGAAGCACCTGGTCGTCATCCCGTCGTTCTGGCGCGACGACAAGACCGCCGAGATCCTGGAGGCCCCGGAGCTCACCACCGAGCAGTGGCGCAACCTCACCACGGGCATGGAGCGCCTCGGCCGCGAGGTGAAGGACCGCTACGGCCTGGACATCGTCGTCCACCCGCACGCCGACACCCACATCGACACCGAGGCGCACGTCGAGCAGTTCCTCGACTCGACCGACTCCGACGCGGTCAACCTCTGCCTGGACACCGGCCACTACGCCTACTGCGGCGGCGACAGCGTCAAGCTGATCGAGACGTACGGCGAGCGCATCGGCTATCTGCACCTCAAGCAGGTCGACCCGGAGATCCTCGCCGACGTCGTCAAGAACGAGATCCCGTTCGGCCCGGCCGTCGCACGCGGTGTGATGTGCGAACCGCCCGCCGGTGTCCCGGAGCTGGGCCCCGTCCTGACGGCCGCGCAGAAGCTGGGCGTGGACCTCTTCGCCATCGTCGAACAGGACATGTACCCCTGCGAGCCGGACAAGCCGCTGCCGATCGCGGTGCGCACCCGCAAGTTCCTGAGGTCCTGCGGCGCCTGACGACCCGAAAGGACGGCCATGACGGAGCGCGCTTCCCTCGGAGTCGCGGTCATCGGTACCGGAAGGATGGGCGCCGACCATGTGCGCCGCATCCATGAAGTCACCAGCGGGGCGCGGGTGGCAGCCGTCGTGGACGTCGACGCGGAGCGCGCGAAGGCCGTCGCCGCCCGTGTCGACGGCTGCACCGCCCACACCGACCCGGCGGCCGCGATGGCGGCATCCGACGTCGACGCCGTCCTGATCGCCTCACCGGGCTCGGCCCACGAGGCCGCACTCCTCGCCGCCTTCGAGCACGATCTGCCCGTCCTGTGCGAGAAGCCGCTCACCCCCGACGCGGCCTCCGCCCTGCGCGTCCTCGAAGCCGAACAACGACTCGGCCACCGCCGGGTCCAGGTCGGCTTCATGCGCCGCTACGACCCCGAGTACGCGAAGCTGAAGGCCCTGCTGGCAACGGGCCAGCTGGGCCGCCCGCTCATGGTGCACAACCGGCACCGCAACGTGGCCAGCCCGCCCTTCTTCACCAGCTCCATGCTCATCAGCGACTCCGTCGCCCACGAGGCCGACGCGACCCGCTGGCTCCTGGGCCACGAGATCACGGCGGTCACGGTGCTGCGCCCCACCCCGTCGGCCAACGCCCCGGACGCCCTGCAGGACCCCCAGTTCGTCGTCTTCGAGACCGACGGCGGCGCCCTCAGCGACGTCGAGATCTTCGTCAACTGCGGCTTCGGCTACCAGGTCCAGGCCGAGGTGGTCTGCGAACGCGGCACCGCCCGCATCGGCGACGGCCACGCCCTGGTCACCCACATGGCCGGCCGCTGGGGCGGCACCATCGCCCAGGACTGGACCGAGCGCTTCGAAACGGCCTACGACCACGAGATCCAGGCCTGGATCGACGCCACCCGCCGCGGCGAGGTGACCGGCCCGAGCGTGTGGGACGGTTATGCCGCGGCGGCGGTGTGCGAGGCGGGGGTCCGGGCACTGGAGGACGGCGGCCGGGTCGAGGTCGAACTCGTGGAGAAGCCCGCGTTGTACGCGTGAACAGGGCCCGGGGTCACCCCCGGGCCCTGTTCACGCGTGTGGGTCAGATCCTGGTCCGCGGCCTGGGCTCGAACCCGGCCTTCCGGTAGCACGCGTCGATGAGTTCCATCGTCGTCACCGCGTCGTCCGCGTCCAGCGGCAGCGGCGCACCGCCGCGCACCCGGGCCGCGAACGCCTCCAACTGGTACGTGTACGACGAGCGCGTGCCGAGGTGCTCCGTGCGCTCGCCCTCCGGGGTGCGGACCACGATCCGGTCGTCCATCTGGGGCAGCACGAAGTTCGGGGCCGTCGCCTCGCCCCGGGAGCCGACGAGCCGGATGCTCATGTCCAGGCCGTCGTACGCCATGTGGCAGCGGGCCGCGCCCGTCGCGCCGCCCGGGTACTCCAGGTCGGCGTCCAGCCACTCGTCGACCCCGGGGGCGCCCGCGCGCTCACCGCCCCGGGCTTCGGTCAGGCGCGGGGCGCCGCCCGCCCAGGGGGCGAGCATCCGCAGCGCGTGCAGGCTGTAGCAGCCGAGGTCCATCAGGGCGCCGCCGGCCAGCGGCAGCGACCAGCGTGGGTCGGTGTCCGGCGGCGCGGCGATGGCGACCATGGCCTCGACGTGCCGCAGGTCGCCGAGTTCGCCCGAGGCCAGCAGCTCGTGGAGGCGCCTGGTGACGGGGTGGAAGAGGTAGTGGAAGGCCTCCATGAAGACCGCCCCCGACTTCTCGGCGGCCTGCCGTACGTCCGCCGCCTCCGCGGCGTTGCTCGCCGACGGCTTCTCCGACAGCACGTGCTTGCCGGCCGCGAGGGCGGCCAGGTTCCACGGGCCGTGCAGGCCGTTGGCGAGCGGGTTGTAGACGACGTCGACTTCGGGATCGGCGATGAGCTCGGCGTACGAGCCGGCCGCCCGCTCCACACCGTGCCCGGCGGCGAACGCCTCGGCGCGGGCACGGTCGCGGGCGGCCACCGCGACGAGGCGGTGGCCGGTCGCCCGGGCCGGGTCGATCAGGGAGCGTTCGGTGATCCGCGCGGCTCCCAGCACACCTATGCGCAGGGGTTCCCGGCCCTTCTCGCTCATGCCTGCCGTACCTCCTCGATCGTCACGGGACGGTGCTCGTGCAGGGACAGTGTGCACGCGTCCGCGATCCAGCCCGCCTCCAGGGCGTCCTCGATCGTGCAGGGAGAGGGGCGGGTGCCGGCCACGACCTCGGTGAACGCGGTCAGTTCGGCACGGTAGGCCGCGGTGAAGCGGTCCATGAAGAAGTCGTGCGGGGTGCCCGCGGGGAAGGTCACGCCCGGCTCGACCGAGCGCAGCGGCAGCTTGTCCTCCAGGCCGACGGCGATGGAGTCCGTGAAGCCGTGGATCTCCATGCGGACGTCGTAACCGCGGGCGTTGTGGCGGGAGTTGGACACGACCGCGATGGTGCCGTCGTCGAGGGTGAGGATCGCGCCGGTGGTGTCGGCGTCGCCGGCCTCCTTGATGAAGTCGGCACCCCGGTTGCCGCCGACGGCGTAGACCTCCCTGACCTCGCGGCCGGTCACCCAGCGGATGATGTCGAAATCGTGCACCGAGCAGTCGCGGAAGATGCCGCCGGAGGCGGCGATGTACGCGGCGGGCGGGGGCGCCGGGTCCAGCGTGGTCGAGCGGACCGTGTGCAGCGTGCCGAGCTCACCGCTCTGCACGGCGGCCCGGGCATTGACGAACCCGGCGTCGAAACGGCGGTTGTAGCCGATCTGGATCGGCACGTCCCGGCCGCGCACGGCCTTGAGCACCTCGACACCCTCGGCCATGGTCCTGGCGACGGGCTTCTCGCAGAAGACGGGGACGCCGGCCTCGACACCGGCCAGGATCAGCGCCGGGTGGGCGTCCGTCGCCGCCGCGACGACGATGCCGTCCACGCCTGCGGCCAGCAGCGCCTCCGGCGAGTCCACGACGTCGGCCCCGAACCGCTCGGCGGCGGCCTTGGCGGCGTCCGCGAACGGGTCGGTGACGACGAGGGAGTCGACGGCGTCGAGTCCGGAGAGGGTCTCGGCGTGGAAGGCGCCGATGCGGCCGAGGCCGAGGATTCCGATACGCATGAGTGTTGCTCCTAGCTGCAAACGGGGAGTGGTTCTATGCCCTTAGGGGCGCGGGGAACTGCGCGACCAGCCACAACGGGGCCTCACACAACCGACGGCAATGCGCGGCACATCCTTAGTCGAGTCCGCCCAACACGTTCTGATCCCAATCGATGACCGACCCCGTAACCACCCCGGACCGCTCCGACAGCAGGAACACAACAAAGTCGGCGATCTCGTCCGGCTGGCCGAGCTTGCCCATGGGCAGCTTCGCGGCGGCTTGCTCGCGCCAGTCGTCCCCGGCGCCGTGGAAGGCCTTCTGGGTGGCGTCCTCGCCCTCCGTCGCCGTCCAGCCGATGTTGAGCCCGTTGATCCGGACCCGGTCCCACCGGTGCGCGTGCGCGGCGTTGCGGGTCAGGCCGATCAACCCGGCCTTGGCGGCGACGTACGGCGCCAGGAACGGCTGTCCGCCGTGCGCCGACGACGTGATGATGTTGACGATCGTGCCGGGCTCCTCGCGCCCCACCATGTCCGCCACCGCCGCCTGCATCGCGAAGAACGGGCCCTTGAGGTTGATCCCGATGTGCTGGTCGAACAGCTCGGGCGTGGTGTCCAGCAACGTCCCCCGGGACGTCAGACCGGCGGAGTTCACGAGGCAGTCGACCCGGCCGTACGTCTCCACGACCCGCGCCACGGAGGCCTTCGCCTGCCCGGCGTCCGACAGGTCGGCCTGTACGTACAGGGCCTTGCCGCCCGCGGCGGTCAGTTCCTCCACCAGCGCCTCGCCGGGCCCGGCGCGCCGCCCGGTGACGGCCACGACCGCCCCCTCGCGGACCGCGGCCCGGGCGATGGCCGCGCCGACCCCCTGGCTGCCGCCGTTGACCAGCACGACCTTGTCGTCGAGAAGTCCCATCGAGTTCCTCAGCTCTCTCGTCGTTCGGCACCGGCCCGCAGCTCCGCCCGGAGCGCCTCCGGCGTCCACTCCTCGCGCAGCGCCCGCCGCACCAGATCCGCCTGCGAGGGCGGGGCCAGACCGTCCACCGGCGGGTCGCTGTCCAGGTTGGTGGGGAAGGGGTAGCCCTCGGCGCTCGCCGCGACCACCTGGTCCAGCCACGCCTGGTCGGCACCCTCGGCCTTGCGCTTGAGGAGAACCGGGTACACCGCGTTGGACACCGCCTCCCGGTCCACCGTCTCCATCGCACGCCCGAAGGCGGACGACACCTGCAGCAGGTTGGCCATGCGCCGGATGTCCGCCGAGCGGTTGGTGCCGGCCGCGTGGAAGAGGGCCGGGTTGAAGAACACGGCGTCGCCCTTGGCGAGCGGCAGCTGCACCTGGTGCGCCTCGAAGTACGCCCTGAACTCCGGGAGCCGCCAGGCGAGATAGCCCGGCTCGTACTTCTGCGAATGCGGCAGGTACATCGTCGGTCCGGACTCCACCGGCATGTCGCAGTGCGCGACCGCGCCCTGGAGCGTCAGCACGGGGGAGAGGCGGTGCACCTGCGCCGGATAGGCCGCTGCGGCGTCGTTCGACAGGAAGCCCAGGTGGTAGTCGCGGTGCGCGGTCTGGGCGGCGCCGCCCGGGTTGACCACGTTGAGCTGGGAGGTGACCTGGTAACCGGGGCCCAGCCAGGCCGTGGCCACGAGGGCCAGGACGTCGTTCGCGTAGTAGTCGGCGAAGGCCTCCGGGTCGTAGAGGGCCGCCTTCTCCAGCGCGTTCCAGACCCGGTCGTTGGCACCCGGCTTGGCGAAGTGGTCACCGGCCGCCGCGCCCGAGGCGCGCTGCTCGGCGATCAGCGCCTCGAACACCTCGGTGGCCCGGTCCACGACCTCCGGGTCGGGGAAGGCACCGCGGAAGACGACGATCCCGGGCCCGTCGGCGAGCGCCCGCACCAGCTCGGCCTGGACCACCCGGTCGCCTTCGAGCAGGCCGCAGTCGTAGACGGGCACGTTCCGCTCGACGGCGGAGGCGTGCGGATAGTCGACCGGGTCGGTCGCCTGCTCGACCAGCGCGCGGAACGCGTCGAGATCGCAGTCCTGCTCGGACAGCCAGGCGCGGCGGTGTACGGAAGTGAAGGACATCGTCGTCCCTTCGGGGTCACGGAGCGACGCAGCCCTGTCATTCTTGTCAGTACAAACCCCTCGAACAACCAGCAGCGAGCCATCAAAAACCCCTCAAGGAGCCGACGCATGGGCCACCCGTTCCCGATCCGGGAGATCGCACGACAGGCGGGCCTGAGCGAGGCGACCGTCGACCGGGTGCTGAACGGCAGGGGAGGCGTGCGCGAGAGCACCGCACGGGAGGTCCGCCAGGCCATCGCCGACCTCGACCGGCAGCGCACGCAGGTGCGGCTCGTCGGCCGGACGTTCATGGTCGACATCGTGATGCAGGCACCCGAGCGGTTCACCACGGCGATCCGCGCCGCCCTGGAGGCCGAGCTGCCGGCCCTGCGTCCGGCGGTGCTGCGCTCCCGCTTCCACTTCCGCGAGACCGGCCCGGCCGGGGAACTGGTGCGGATCCTGGACCGGATCGCCCGGCGCGGCTCGCAGGGCGTGATCCTCAAGGCCCCGGACGTCCCCGAGGTCACCGCCGCTGTCGGCCGGCTCGAAGCCGCCGGCGTCCCGGTCGTGACGCTGGTGACCGATCTGCCCGCCAGTGCCCGCCTCGCCTACGTCGGCATAGACGACCGGGCGGCCGGCGCGACGGCCGCGTACCTGATGGGCCAGTGGCTGGGGGAGCGCCCGGGCAACATCCTCACCAGCCTCAGCAGCGGCTTCTTCCGCAACGAGGAGGAGCGCGAGATGGGCTTCCGCAGCGTCATGCGCGCCCGGCATCCCGAGCGCACGCTGGTCGAGATCGCCGAGGGGCAGGGCCTGGACGCCACCCAGTACGACCTCGTCCGGGCCGCGCTGGAACGCGACCCGGACATCCGCGCGGTCTACTCGATCGGCGGCGGCAACATCGCCACGCTGCGGGCCTTCGACGACCTCGGCCGCGACTGCGCGGTGTTCGTCGCGCACGACCTCGACCACGACAACACCCGTCTGCTGCGCGAGCACCGCCTGTCCGCCGTGCTCCACCACGACCTCCGCCAGGACGTCCGCGAGGCCTGCCACACCGTCATGCGCGCCCATGACGCGCTGCCGCCGGCGAGACCGACCCTGCCGTCGGCGATCCAGGTGGTGACGCCGTACAACATGCCGCCGCAGGCGGCCGTGTGATCCCTGGGCGCTTCCGGGCGTGTGTCCGGGAGGAGACCCGCCCGCGCCCCATACCGTCGGGCCCATGTGGACCTCGCGCCCGGACGGCGGCCCCGAGCGGTTGGTGACCCTGGTCGACGGCGTGTTCGCCATCGCCATCACCCTGCTCGTCCTGGATCTCTCCGTGGCCAGGGAACTCGATCCCGCGGCCTACCGCGCGGCCCTGCGCGAGCTGCTCCCGGAGCTCGGGGCCTACGCGCTGAGCGTCTGGGTGCTGGGGAGCTACTGGCGCGACCACCGCCGGATCTTCCAGGACGTCCGGGAGATCGACGGTCAGGTGATCAGCATCTCCATGGTCGGCCTCGGCGTCGCGGCGCTCGTCCCGTTCCCGACCCGGCTGCTCGCCGAGTACGGGGACCAGCCCGTGTCGGTCGCCGTCTACGCGGGGGCGGTGGCCGCGCTCGGCGCCTCCCACCTGGCGGTGGCCGCCGTGCTGGCCAAGCGTCCCTGGCTGCGGCACGGCAGGCCCTCCCAGGCGGCGAGCACGCTCTATCTCCTCGACAGCGCCACGATCGTGGTGGTCTTCCTCGCCACCGTCCCGCTGGTGTTCGCGACCGGCCCCGGGATCATGTGGCTGTGGCTCGTCCTCGTCCCGACGAAGGTCTACCTCGGCCGGCGGCTCCAGACCTCGACGAGCTGAGGAAACCGCATCAGGCCTTCCCGGCCACGTCCGCCCACGTACCGCTGCGCGCCGAGCGCGCCATCGCGTCCAGTGCGGCCGCGCTGCGCACGGCATCCGTGAGCGTCGCTCCGTGCGCGGTGCCCTCGGCGACCGACCTCAGGAAGCGGTACGCCTCGATGACCTTCAGGTCGTCGTAGCCCATGGCGTTCGCGGCGCCCGGCTGGAACGCGGCGAACTCGCCGTGGCCCGGGCCGACGTACACCGTGGTGACGGACTGGTCCTGGTACGTCGTGCCGCGGCTGACGCCCAGCTCGTTCATGCGGCGGAAGTCCCAGAACACGGCGCCCTTGGTGCCGTGCACCTCGAAGCCGTAGTTGTTCTGCTCGCCGACGGAGACCCGGCAGGCCTCCAGGACGCCGCGCGCCCCGGAGGAGAAGCGCAGCAGGCAGCTGACGTAGTCCTCGTTCTCGACCGGGCCGAGTTCACCTCCGGCGGCGCGGCTGTGGCCCGCCGTGGCGCTCGTCGGACGGGCCCGCTCCGGGAGGAAGACCGCCGTGTCGGCCGTCAGGGACGTGATGTCGCCGAGCAGATGACGGGCCAGGTCCACGCCGTGCGACGCCAGGTCGCCCAGCACCCCGCTGCCGCCCCGCTCCCGCTCGTAGCGCCACGTCAGCGCGCCCTCGGGATGGGCCGCGTAGTCGCTGAACAGCCGGACGCGGGCATGGGTGACGGTGCCGATCTCCCCGGAGGCGATCAGCTCGCGGGCCGCCTCGACGGCGGGCGCGTTGCGGTAGTTGAAGCCGACGGCGCCCTGCACGCCCGCCCTGGCCACCGCGTCCGCGACCGCGCCGGCGTCCTCGGCGGTCAGGCCCACCGGCTTCTCGATCCAGATGTGCTTGCCCGCCTCGGCCATGGCGACACCGATCTCGCGGTGCAGGAAGTTCGGCGCGGTGATGCTGACCGCCTGGACCCGCGGGTCGGCGGCCACTTCGCGCCAGTCGCGCGTCGTCGAGGCGAACCCGAACTGCGCGGCGGCCTCCTCCGCCCGGCCGGGGACCTCCTCCGCGACCGTCACCAGCTCCGGGACGAGGGGCAGGTGCGGATAGTGGTGCCGCACGCGCGCGTAGGCCTGGGTGTGCACCCGCCCCATCCAGCCGAATCCGATGACGGCGACGCCGAGCGTGTCCACCATGAGAGCCCCTCTTTGGACCGTTCCAGAACTTGTCCAGGCCACCCTGAGCGGGGTTTGTCGACGCTGTCAACCCTTTGACAAGCCGTGGCGCCGCATGGAACGGTCCATCCCATGAGACCGCCGACGATCCGAGACGTGGCCGAGCGGGCCGGTGTCTCCAAGTCGCTGGTCTCCCTCGTCCTGCGCGGCTCCGACCAGGTGCGCCCGGAGAAGCGGGACGCCGTGCTCCGGGCCGCCCGGGAGCTCGGCTACCGGCCCAACGCCGCCGCCCGCAGTCTCAGCGAGCAGCGCACCCGCACGGTCGGCGTCCTCCTGAACGATCTGCGCAACCCCTGGTTCGTCGACCTCCTCGACGGCCTGAACTCCCTGCTGCACGCCAACGGCCTGCAGATGCTGCTGGCCGACGCCCGCCTCAACCGCCGCACCGGCCAGGACCCGGCCGACCCGCTGCTGGAGCTGCGCGTCGACGGACTGGTCGTGGTCGGCACCCTGCCCGACCCGGCCGCCCTCGGCGGGGTCGCCGAGCGGATCCCGGTCGTGCTGGCCGGCTCCCGCGAACCGGCGCCGCCGGGCGTCGACGTCGTGGCGGGCGACGACGAGCGGGGTGCCCGGCTGGTCACCGAGCATCTGATCGGCCTCGGGCACCGCCGTATCGCCCACATCGCTGGATACGGCGCGGTGGGCGAGCTGCGGCGCCGGAGCTTCGAGGCGACGATGCGCCGGCACGGCCTCGCGGAGCAGGTGGTGGTCGAGCCGAGCGACATGACCGAGGAGGGCGGCTACCGCACGACGGTCCGGCTGCTCAGCCGCCCCGAGCGGCCCACGGCCGTCTTCGCCGTCAACGACATCGCCGCCATCGGCGTGCTCTCGGCGGCCGAGGAACTGGGGCTGCGCGTGCCGCGCGACGTGTCCGTCGTCGGCTACGACAACACGAGCATCGCCCGGCTGCGGCACGTGTGGCTCACGACGGTCGACAACACGAGCCACGAGGTCGGCCGCCGGGCGGCGCGCTGCCTCCTGGAGCGCTTCGAGGGCGCTGGTGGAGCCGGTCGCGTCCAACTGGCCACGCCCACCCTGGAGATCAGGGGGTCGACCGCGCCGGCGCCCTGATCGCCCACCTCGCTCAGAGGTTGATCGCGTACGCCTTGCGCAGGGTCTCGTGCACCGTCCACGTCGTACGGTCGCCCTCGCGCAGGACGGCCATGTCGCCGGGCCCGACCGTCAGCGTCGGGCCGCCCTCGACCTCGATCGTCGCCGACCCGCTGATCACGACGAACAGTTCGTCGGCCTCGGTGTCGGTGACCACGCCGGGCGTGATCTGCCAGACGCCCCGCACCTGACGGCCGTCCTCCGACTCCCAGACCACCTTCCCGGTCACCTCGGGCGTCCCGGAGACGATCTGCTCGGGCGCGAGGGGCTCGGGTTCGAGCTCGGCGTCGGGGATGTGCAGTACGAAGCTGTGCGTCATGCGGCGACCCTAGCCGCGCTGAGCGGGGGAGCGGCCTCGACAGAGTGTGGGGTGCCGGGCGGGCCGGGCGGACATTCCGTCGTCCCTGTTTCCGGGGCCGCGGGGCGCGGCCGGGACCGGAGCGGCACCCCATCCCACCGCCTATGCCCGGCTCAACCCCTATGCCCTGGTCGGGAGTTCCCGCCGACTCGCGTATTGTTTGCGGCATATGCCCAGGAGTTGAGATGTCCGGGATGCGCGAGTGTGCGGTGAAGGGGGAGCAGGACGTGGACGAGACGCGGCAAGGGCCCGCCCGGCGGCCCGGTCTGGCCGGAGGTGCCGTCACGGCACTCCTGGCCGTGGCCGCCTGCGCGGGGCACGCGACCAAGGCGGGCCTCCCCTGGTGGGCCGTCCTCGCCGTCGCCGTCTCGACGGTGGGTCTCGCCGGCTGGACCCGGCGCCCGGACCGGCCGTCGGCACGGGCCGGGGGGCGGCTCCCCATGCGGTAGGGTTGACCTGCGTGATCACGCGGTCAACCGCGCAATACGCAACGGGACGTGGCGCAGCTTGGTAGCGCACTTGACTGGGGGTCAAGGGGTCGCAGGTTCAAATCCTGTCGTCCCGACTGGAGACGGTCGCAGGTCAGGGCCGGTTTCGGAGGTGTCCGAAACCGGCCCTTGATCATTCTTGGGGACCAGTTGGGGACCGGCGCCCTTGACCGGGGTCAGCGGGTCACGACGATCGGGCTCGGCAGCGAGCGAGGTGCGCAGCACGCTGAGGTGTGCGGAGAGCGCCGCCCCGGCGGCCGTGATCTTGTGTACGTCGGGGTGTAGATAGCGCTGGGTGGTGGTCAGGGAGCCGTGGCCGGCGATCCGGCGGAGGACGTGTACCTGGACTCCGGCGTCGGCGAAACCGGTCCATCAGTCACCCGGGAACCAGAAGGCGGGCATCCGTCCGGTCGCCCAACGCAAGACGCCCAGGCCAGAGCCGCGTTCCTGGCCTCGTTCGGCGATCAACGGGGTGATGCCTCTCACCCGGACAAGGCGCCGGTACTTGTCGTGGTCGTAGCCCCGGTCAGCGAGCAGGGCGCCGGCGCGGGCGGCCGACGACACCGGCGACTGCCGGGACCCTGTCGAGCAAGGGCAGCAGCTGGGTGCCGTCGTTGCGGTTGCCGCCGGTCGGCGACACCGCGAGCGGGATGCCCTGGCCGTCGGTGAGGGATGCTTGCTGCCCGGACGTGCGCGGTCGACCGGGCTGGGATCATGGATTCAAGGAGGCGCTGGAGTCGCGGCTCGACTTCGGTTCGGTGGGCATGATCCGTTCGACCTGTCGCGCGCTGCGGCGGAGCAGTGCCAACGAGGCAAGGACAGCGAGCAGTTCGACAGCCGCCGCTGTCCAGCCGACCGCCGCGGCGCCCCCTTCGGCGAGTGCCGCGGAACCGAGGAAGCCCCCGGCGGAAATGCCGATGTAGATGGCGCTGCTGTTCAGGGAGAGGACGACGCTCGCCGACTCCGGGGCCAACTGTACGAGGCGGTGCGACTGGATGGGTGCGAACGCCCAGCCGAAGATGCCCCAGGTGACCAGGCCGACGATGGCCCAGCCTGCTCCTGTGGCGCCGCCCACGCCCAGTGAGCCCAGAAGGCCGAAGGAGGCGAGCGCGACCAGGAGGCCGGTCGTGGTGACCACGGTGAGCCTCTGTGCGGGAAAGCGATCGGCGCCCCGGCCGCCCAGGTGATTGCCGGTGACGGCTGCCAGACCGTAGATGGCCAGCCAGATGCTCAGCATGGTGCCGTGCACGTTTCCCACCTCGTCGAGCACGGGGCTGAGGTACGTCAGCAGGGTGAACGCGCCGGCGATCCACAGGACTGTGACGCACAGTGCGCTGGGCACTCCCGCGGTTCGTGAGGCTGCCACACGGGTGCGCAGGTCTGCGGGCGGGTTCGGCGGCAGTGGCGGGAGCAACAACACCAGTCCCAGGCAGGCCAGAGCACCGAGAGCCGCGACCACCAGGAAGGTGGTGCGCCAGCCGAACGCGTTGCCGATCAGGGTGCCCAGCGGCACACCCACGGCGGTAGAGACGGCGATGCCAGCGCTGACCGTGCTCAGCGCACGACCCCGCTGCTCGGCAGGGACCAGTGAGGGCACGACGGCCACTGCTCCGGGACTGAACACCGCCGCGGCCAGGCCCGACAGCACCCGGATGACGATCATGGTCTCGTAGGAGTCGACCAGTGCGGCGGCCACATTGGCGGCGGCGAACACCGTCAGACTGGAAATGAGCACAGGGCGCCGGGGGAGGTTGCCCAGAGCCACCGCGAGCAGCGGCGCGCCGAGGGCGTAGGCCAGCGCGAACGCGCTCACGAGGTGGCCCGTGTCGCTGTCCGACACGCCGAGGTCGCGGCCCATCTCGGGCAGGAGCCCGGCGATGACGTAACCGTCGGTGCCTATGGCGAACAATCCGACCGCGAGAAGGATGAGCCAGGCGCGGGTGGACATGGGTGAGGGCCTCCAGGTGGGCTTCGAGATAAGTAAGGGAGGGGAGCAAGGCTTTCGCGCCGCCGCTGGACGGGCTCCGGGGACATTCCGCCCGGTTCCCGCCAGACGACTTCTCAGGGGCTCACGTGCAGCCGTCCGAGGGGCGTGGCGTCAGCGCTTCCCTCGACATCACTGTGTGCGGTCCTCGTTCGCTCGGTCCTTGTTCGCCTGAGCGCAGGCGACCCGCCCCGGTTGCCATGACCTGCGCAGATGCGTGCTTGGCTCAGGCAATACCTTTCCGGGGCGGAAGAGCCTTCGGCAAGGAGCAGAACCGTCAGGCCCCGCCCAGTTCCTGCCGGTTGGCGCCAGCGGCACGGCCGTTGCGTACCCTCGTCGCCCGCGCCAAGTCGTCGGTCAGGTCGGCCACGGGGCGGCGCAGCGCGCTCGGCAGGTCCTGTCGCGCCAGCAGCTCACGGGCGGCCGCGACTGTCTCAGGAGTGGCGCTGTGCCGCGGATAGAGAGCCTTGATCAGCAGGTCCAGTACAAGGTCCCCGTGATGGGCCAGGCGCGGGGCTTCGGCGAAGAACCTGTCCACGTAGACGGCGGTCAGTTCGGTCTGTTCGGGCTGCCAGAAGCCGGAGGCCAGGGCGAGCAGGTTGTAGTTCGACAGCCCGTCCGAGGAGAACACCGCCTTCCACGCGGCCTCCTTGGCGCCGGAGTCCGGCAGCGCGGAACGGCACTTCATCGCTGCGTCGTCCGCATCGGGCCCCGGATCCTCGGCATGCGCCCGTTCCACCTCCTCGGCGCTCAGGGCGCCCAACACGGTCAGCCGCAGCCGGATCCGCCAACGGAGGTCACTGTCGAGCGCCAGCCCGGCCGGCAGCGATGGCCCTCGGCCCTCTGCCTCGGAGCGAAGCCAGCCCGCGAGTTCGTCCGCATCGTGCGAGAAGTCGATGAGGGCGCGCAGCAGAGCCAGCGCGGTCTGGTCGCCCGGCTGCGTTCGGGCCAGCCGCTCACGCAGGGCGGCGGCCACCCTGCTCATGGAGGTCGGCCGGTCGGCGGGCGACAGGAACCGGTCGGCCACCTCGAACCGGGCCTGCTCGAGCACCTCGGTCAGGATGGACAGCTCCGGCTCGTCCGCCAGCATGTCGGCGACCAGAGCCAGATGGGTGGCCGCGGGGTAGCTGCCGTCCTGAACGGACAGCAGCAGCTGGCACCACACCATCGCCCGGTTGATCGGGGTCAGTCCGGGCAGTTGCCAGGGCAGCGCGGCGAGGGACCTGCCGTCGAACCGGATCTTCGCATAGGTCAGGTCACCGTCGTTGAGCAGTACCAAGGCAGGTTCGGGCAGGCCGACGAGCTCCGGCAGCTCGGTGCGCGGGCCGCTGAGGTGCGCGCGCTTCAGCGTCCGCGCGCCATCCTCGTCGTAGAGGCCGATGTCCAGGGTGTGCGGGCGCAGGACCGGGTGGCTGTCGGGAGCGGACTGCTCCACGGACGCGGAGACGATGCGGCCGTCGCGTGAGACGAAATCCGCCCGGAGGGTGTTCAGGTTCGCTGACCTCAGCCATGCGTCCGCCCAGGTGCCGATGTCCGGGCCGGCGGATGCGTCGACGACGGAGTCCAGCGCGGCGAGGAAGTCGGCGTAGGAGGCGGTGGAGTGAGCATGCCGCTCCATGAAGGTTCGCAGACCCTTGCGGAGTGCGTCATCGCCGATCGCGGTGGCGAGTTGTCGCAGCGCCGAGTGCCCTTTGAAGTAGGAGATCCGGTCGAGGTCCAGCAGCGCGGACGCCATGTCCCCGGCCTCCAGGTTGACCGGGTGGGTGGAGGAGCGCTGATCGGCGAGATAAGCCTGGCCCTTTCGGCGCGCGGCGAACGTGGTGGGTGGCCCGGTGAAGCGGGTGACATCGCTGGTGATGCGATGGGCCAGGTAGTCGGCGAACGCCTGGCCCAGCCACAGGTCGTCCCACCACGCGCTGGTCACCAGGCCCGCCATCCACATGAGGGAGATGCCGTGCGCGAGCACGACGGCGCGCGTCTCGCGCTCGCTGTCGGTGGCCGCCGAGCTGAACACGTACTGCTCACGCAGCAGAACCAGCCCCGGATGGTCCAGGGACAGGACGCTGAACTCGGGGACGAACATCTGGTCGAACTTGTGCGAGGGGTAGGGCACGCCGAAGAGCCGGGCGCACTCGTCGAGGCACTGGCGCGTGACCTCGAACAGCTCCTCGACGTCGCTCTTGAGCGCGTCGGCGAGGGAGGCCCGGCAGTGCAGACCCAGCCGGATCGCTCCGTGCCGGGAGTGGAACGACTCGTACGGGCCGGCCGCCAGCGTCGTCAGGTAGGTGGCCTGCGGTTCGGTCGGGCCGATGCGCCAGTGACCGGCGCCCGTCGTGACCGCCTCGCCGGTCGCGAGCACCTGCCAGTCGGCCGGCACGGTGACGTCGAAGGTGAAGGGCGCCTTCAGGTCTGGCTGGTCGAAGCAGGCGAAGATCCGCGGGGCCTGGTCCACGTAGGGAAAGCCGTACACGTAGACGTTGTCGTCGGCCGGGTCGACGTAACGGTGCAGGCCCTCGTTGTTCTTCGAGTAGTGCATGTCCGCCACGACGGTCAGCTCGTTGTCGGCGCCGAGGTCGGTCAGGGGCAGCCGCCCGTCGGCGAGCGAAGTCGTGTCCACCACACGGCCGTTGAGCTCCGCAGACAGCAGAGTCGCCGGCTGGACGTCGAGGAAGGTGCTCTCGCCGGGGCGATCCGACCGGAAGCGGATGGTGGCGACGGAGCGGAAGACATCGTCTCCGCCAGTGAGATCGAGGGCCACCTGGTACGCGTCCACGGTGACCTTCGAGGCACGGTCGACCGCCTCGACCTTGGTGAGGCTGGGCATGATGACCTCTTTCGCGGCGTCGGTGATGGGTCGGGCTGACAAACATTGCATGAAGCAGAGCTGTGAAATGCGTGAGTGGGCGGCTCGTGGGAGGGCGACGTTTCGGCCCCAATGGGCACCGCAGGCCATGTCCTGGGGGGCGCGGAATCTCGCCGCATGAAGTGACCCGAGGATATCGCCCGACCGCCGACGACGCTGCAGGCATGGGACGGAAAGTTTGTGGGGTGCGAAATCCTTAAGCGATTTGATGGAGGGCTGTCAACAGGGCAAATCGGGTCCAACTTCGCTCCTCCTGATGCTTTCCCTGTCCTTTGTTCAAGTGAGTACGGGTTGCAGCTGAACACGCTGCGCCCACCCGCTGGTTGGCGAGTGATCAAGGTAGTGACCAGGTGCTATCTGGAGTGTGGCGGCAGCGGGGGAGTGCGGCCGGCGCTCGTGGCGCAATCGTTTCGGTGCTGTCGTTCCCTCGGTTCCAGAGACGGAAGTTGCACTGTTTAACTACCTGGACGGAGCGGGAGACTGGTGGGTATGCTCGCTTGATGTAACCGCTTTCTGTGAGTCATCAATTCAATCCGGCGATTAATTGGGGGCGGCGAGGTGCTGAGGCAGTGAACGAAGGGCAAAGTGGGTCCGGTGTAAGGCCGTTAGTTATTCTGGTTGCATCCGGAATGCAGTCATATCGCGAGTATCTTCTCCGCTCCATCGGGCAGAGGTTCCGGGTACATCTGCTGCACACCGAGGAGCCGGCATGGGAGAAGCCCTGGCTGGACGGGTGGACGGTCGTTCCTGACACCTGTGACGGCCCTGCGATGGCCAAGGTCGCCGAGGAGCTGAATGCCCGCACGCGGATCAGTGGTGTGCTCTGCTGGGACGAGGTGCGCATCCACGCGACGGCTTACGTCGCTGAGGCGCTGGGACTGCCCGGCGGCGACCCCTCGGTCCTGTGGCGCCTGCGTGACAAGGGTCAATGCCGGGTGGCGCTCGCGGCAGCGGGCGTGCCGCAGCCGGCCTCCGTACCCGTATCCGATCTCACGGGAGCGCTCACGGCCGCCGAGCGGATCGGCTACCCGGTGATCCTCAAGCCGCGGGGAATGGGCGCCAGCCTGGGGGTGATCAAGGCGGACGACCCGGACGCGCTGAGGGACGGCTTCTCCTTCACCAGTTCCATCGCGGTACCGCCGTCCGTGGTCTACAACTCCCCTGAGCCGTACCTTGTCGAGGAGTGCGTCACCGGCGAGGAGATCAGCGTCGACGCGGTAGTGCGCGACGGCGTGGTCAGCCCGGTGTTCGTGGCGCGCAAGGTGGTCGGCTATCCGCCGTACGCCGAGGAAGTCGGCCACTTCGTCGACGGGGCCGACCCCCTCCTGGCGGACCCCGAGCTCCGCCGGGTGCTGTCCGACACCCATGCCGCGCTCGGCGTTCGGGACGGGTGGACGCACAGCGAGTTCATGCTCACCGACACCGGGCCGCAGCTGATCGAGGTCAACGGCAGGCTGGGCGGGGACCTGATTCCCCGCCTCGGGCAGCTGGCCACCGGCATCGACCCGGGCCTGGCCGCCGCCTCGGTCGCCTGTGGACGAGAGCCGGATCTGCGGACGACCCGCGGTCAGGTGGCGGGAGTCCGCTTCCTGTATGTGGACGAGGACGACACCGAGATCGCGTCCGCCGGCTTCCCGAACCGGCTTCCTGACGCGGTCGACGAGGCCGTGACCCTGGCGGCGCCGGGAGCCATCTTCTCCCCACCGCCGAAAGGCACAGTCTGGGGCCGGATCGCCTATGTCGTCGCGACCGGCACCTCCAGGGAGAGTTGCCTGGCGGCGCTGGACGCCGCAGAGACCGCTTTCGCCTACAGCGCACGCTGAGGGCCCGCCGGGGAAGTGCGCGCACCCGGTCACCGGACTTCGTGGTCCGGCCGGAACACCACGCGCGTAGAAGACGAGTGAGGAAGAAACTCGCCAGAAGCGGGGAGAACTTGATGGAATCGCCAGCCAGGGTTTCACTGGCCGACTTATCGACCGGCACTTCGGTGCGGTTCAACGCCGAGGACGAAGCCCACGTCAGACGGCTCGCGGAAATGGACGACGAACTTCCGCCGATCATCGTGCACCGACAGACCATGCGGATCATCGACGGACTGCACCGCTACCGCGCGGCGATCATCAGAAAGCATCAGTCGATTCGTGTCGAGTTCTTCGACGGTTCGGAGGAGGACGCCTACATCCATGGCGTGCAGGTCAATGTCAGACACGGCCTGCCTCTCACCCTCGCGGAGCGGAAGGCGGCGGCCGAACGTGTCATCAGCATGCGGCCCGAGCTGTCCGATCGCGCACTTGCGGGGATCACCGGGCTCTCCGCCAAGACGGTGGGTTCCATTCGACGGAGTTCAACCGGGGAAGAAGCGCAGTTGAACGCCCGCGTCGGGCTGGACGGCCGGGTACGGCCGGTGAATGTCGAAGAGGGGCGCCGCCGTGCCCTGGAGATCATCCGTCAGGACCCCACCGCCTCGGTGAGGGAGATCGCCCGAGCCGCCGGCGTCTCGGTGGGCACGGCCCACAACATCCGCACACAGCTGAACTGTGCCCAGACGGCGGGGGCCCACCCAGACGGCGACTCGGCGCCGCACTCCGTCACCGTGAGCGCGGGGAAGGTCAGCACCGAGGAGTCCATGGGCCACGACGAGACTTCGCCGGTGACTGCCACCGTCACCCCTGTCCTGGCCCACCGGCCCCCCCGGAGTACGCCGCGGCGGGAGTCGTCACCGGATGTGTCCCCCCGGCTCTTTGCCCGCCTGGAGGGCCTCAGGCGCGACCCGTCGCTGCGCTTGACGGAGCGAGGGCGGGCCTTACTGGTGTGGTTGGGCCGTCGGCTGACGACATATGGCGAGGGGGCTCGAGAGCTCGACAACATCCCACCCCACCTGGTGCCGGTCATAGCCGACCTGGCGCTGGAGTGTGCAGACGAGTGGCGGCGGCTGGCGGCCGAGTTGCAGAGCCGGAACCGGCAGACGCCCCGTGAGGGATCGAGCGCCTGATGGATCAAACCCTGAGAGATCGAGGGAGACGCCGTGATCATCGGTCTTGACCACGTCGGTGTGGCGACCGCGGATCCGGCGGGAGCCGGATCGCTGCTCGCTCTGCTGGGCCTGGCCATGGAGGACCGGGGCGAGGCCGCGGACTACGGCGTGGACTGCGAGTTCTGGACGCCCACGAAGGGCGGCCCCTCCGTCGAACTGGTCTCCCCCCGGGACGAACAGGCAGCCGTCAGCGGGCGGCTCGCACGGAAGGAACAGGGCCTGTACCACGTGGCCTTCGAGGTGGATCACCTCGAAGGCGAACTCGACCGGCTGCGGCGCGAAGGGTTCGTGCTGGTGGACCAGGAGCCCCGGGCCGGGGCCCGGGACGGCATGCGCGTGGCCTTCGTGTACGCGCGGCGGCCCGCCGCGCTCCTGATCGAGCTCGTCGAGTACCGGCGGCCGGACGTGCCCTCGTGAACGTGGCTGTCGTCGGTGGTGGCCTGGCCGGCGCCGCCCTCGCATGGCGGCTGTCCCGACGTGGTGTGGGGGTCACGCTGTTCACCGGCGGTCCCGGCCGCCGGTGGACGGACGCCACGGGCGCGTCCGGTGGACTGGTCCGTGGGTTCGAGCCGGATCCGGCGGCCGCCGCCGTCGCCGCGGAGAGCCTGGCCGAGTTCCGGCGCGATGCGGTACTGCGTTCCTGGGCCGGATACCAGGAGTTGACCTCCACCTATGTCCTGGCCGCGGACAGCGCCCCGGACCGGGCCGAGGCGGCGGTGTCCGTGGTGGACGGCATCCTGCCGGGATCGGCCACTATCCGTCCGGCAGCCGGCCTCGCGCCCTTCCGGGGGCTGCCCGACGGCGCGCTGGCGGTCGTGGAACTGCACGCGGGTTACATCTCGCCCGCCCGGCTGCGCAACTCCCTGACCGCCGACGCGGTCGCGGCCGGAGCCGAGTTGTGTCACGTGCCGGTGGCCGGGGCGCGTCCCGAACCGGCTGTCGTGCTCGCGGACGGTACGGTGCGCCGCTGCGACAGCCTGGTGCTGGCCGCGGGTGCGTGGACGCCTCGACTGCTGGACGAGTGGGGGCTGCCCGGGCAGCGGCTGCGCACCAAACAGATCCAGTACACGCTCGGACGTGCCTCGCCGCCCGGCCTCGGCGCGTTCGTCGACGACACCTCGGGGCTGTACGGGCGCCCGGTGTCCACCGGACTCTTCCTGCTCGGGCTTCCGTCCGACCGCTGGCAGATCGAGCCGGCCGACGTGGCCGCCGATCCGGCGCTGGCGCGCCGGGTGACCATCCGGGCCGCGGAGCGGCTGGGCCTCGGCGCCTGGCCCGGCGCGGCGGCCCGGACGGTGGCGGCCCTGGACTGCTACCCCGCCGGCCGCGGCGGTCTCCGGCTGCGCGAAGCCATGCCCGCATCCCCCGTCTTCACCTTCACCGGAGGAAGCGGCGGCGCGGCGAAGACCGCGCTCCTCGCGGCCCGTGGGGCCGCCGCCGAACTCGTCGGCTAAAGGAAGATCCCGTTCACGGAAATAAAGAAAATGGCGTACGGAATCTTCTGTTGCCGAAATTGCGCGCCGGGTAGCGTGAATTCCCGAACCCCGCCACCGATTCACAGCGATGTCACCGAGATTGGGGATTGCGTTGGTACGCAACGAAGTGGAAGTGCTCGCCCTGGGGGCAGGTCCGGCCAATCTGGCCCTCGCCGTGGCCATGGAGGAGCTGGCCGCCGAAGAACTCGCCGCCGGTACCTACATCGCCGAGGCACACGACAGCGTCGTATGGCAGCGCGGGATGCTGCTGCCGTGGACGCAGAGTCAGGTTTCCTTTGTCAAGGACCTGGTGACGCTACGGAACCCGCGCAGTAAGTTCTCGTTCATCAATTTCCTGCATTCGGTGGGACGGCTGGACGAGTTTGTCAATCTCGGCACCTTCACTCCGTACCGCCAGGAGATATCCAATTATCTCCAGTGGGTTGCGGACTCGATGAGCCGGGTGCGCATCGGCTATGGCAAGCGTGCGCTCTCCGTCGCCCCCACGTGGAACGCGGATGGGCGGGTCGACGGATGGCTGACCCGGTTCGCCGACGACACCGAGACACTCTCCCGGCACCTCGTCATCGGCACGGGCCGCGATCCGCTCGTCCCAGAGGAGTTCGCCGGTCTGCCGGCCGACCGGCTCATCCACAGCAGCACGTACGCCGAGCGCATCGCCGATGTGGACGCCTCGACCACCCGCCGCATCGTGGTGATCGGTGGCGCGCAGAGCGCAGCGGAACTGCTGTGGGCCGCCCATCAGGAGTTCCCGTCCGCCGAGACGACGATGGTGATGCGCTCGATCGGCTTGAGGAACTACGAGTCGAGCAAGTTCACCAACGAGATCTTCTACCCCTCGTTCATCGACGAGTTCCACGCGGCGGCCCCGGAGGCGCGCAGTCAGCTGCTGCGGGAGATGCACCTGAGCAACTACGGCGGGCTGGCGCCGGCGATGCTCGAGACGCTGTACCGCCAGCGCTACCTCGAGCGGCTGAGTGGCGAGGAACGGCTCCGGATGATCACCATGACCGATGTCGTCGCCACCCGCGTCGAGGACAACGAGGTCGTGCTGTCGCTGGTCGACCGCCGCACTGGCCGGTCCGACGAACTGCGCTGCGACCTGGTGCTGCTCGGCACGGGCTTCCGAGGCGCGATGCCCGCGCTGGTGCAGGGGCTCGCGGCTGAACTGGGCGTCGACGAGGTCACCGTGGACCGCGGCTACCGCCTTCAACTGCCCGCCACCGACGGCGCCTCCTGCTACCTCCAGGGCGTCAATGAGGCCACGCACGGAATCGCGGACTCGCTGCTCAGCGTGCTGGCCAGCCGGTCCGGGGACATCGTCAAGGGCCTGCTGGCCGGACGCCGCGCGGTTCCCGCATTCGCCGAGATCGGCTGACAGCCGGTCATCATCACGGCTCTGGAATTTCGAACGGAGGACCATCGTGCCCATGGAGATCCGTCCGCTGCGGCGGCAAGAGCTCCAGCTCGACAACCAACTGCGCGCCCAGCGTCTGATGCCGTGGCCCTTACTGAACGCCCCCTTCGAGGGGTCGTGGTGCGTCGCGCCGCCCGGGGTGTCCTCGGGGGCCCACGGGCACCACGAGTACGAGATCTGGATCGCGTTGCGGGGAACCGCGGAGATCCTCACGGAGGGGAGCCGCGTGCCGTTCTCGGCCGGCGACGTCATCCACTTCACCCCCGAGACGGTCCATCAGTTGGTGAACACCTCGGACGAGGACTTCGAGATGTACGCCATCTGGTGGGACGCCGACCTCGTGGCGGGCTTCGCCGACCGGCACACCGCCGCTCACTCGGCCGTCGAGGCGGGGAGCGAACGGACATGACCGCACGCCCGCGCATCATCATCCCGGCCACGCCGACCCCCAACGGGGACCTGCACGTCGGCCACATCGCGGGGCCTTACCTCGCCGCCGACATCTACGCACGGTGGCTGCGCGCGCAGGGCGAGCGGGTGACCCTCACCACCGTGACGGACGACAGCCAAAGCTACGTCGTCACCACTGCGGCCCGGCGGGACGTCACCCCCGAGCGGCTGTGCGCGGAGTCGACCGCCGCGATCGAGCGGTCTTTCGCCGCACTGGGCATCGAGCTGACCTCGCCCGGTGATCGGGCTCTGCCGCCGGTCGACGACCGCTACCGGGCCGCGGTCACCGACTTCGTCGCGGCGCTGCGCGCATCGGGCCGACTGCGCCTGCGCACACTGCGGCTGCCCTACGCCGAGGAGAGCGGCCTGTATCTCTACGACGGCCTCCTCAGCGGCCGTTGTCCCAGCTGCGAGGCGGCCAGCGCGGGAGGGGTGTGCGAGGACTGCGGCCATCCGAACAACTTCGACCAACTCCTCGAACCGCGCTACTCGCTGCGGCCGCAGGAGCCGGTCTCCTTCCGCGAACAGAGCATTCTCGTGCTGCCCATGGAGGAGTACCGCGCCGAGCTGGAGGAGCGGTTCGCGGCCACCGCCGAACGCTGGCGTCCGCACCCGCTGCAGGTCGTGCGCGAGTTGCTGGCCCGTCCGCTGCCGGAGATCCCGGTGACCTTTCCCGGTAGCTGGGGGGTGCCGGCGCCGTTCGAGGATCTCGCCGGGCAGATCGTGTATCCGTGGGTCGAGGCCATGCCGGCCTCGATGTACGCGACCTGGTGGGCCAACGGCGCTCCGGCGGACGAGCCGTACGACGCGTTCTGGCGGTCCGGGCGCGGCGCGGAGCTCGTGTTCTTCCACGGTTTCGACAACGTGTATCACTGGGCTGTCATGGACCTGGCATTGCTGCTGGCGCACGGAGATCGCTATGTGCGCCCGAGCGCGAGCGTCTGCAACGAGTTCTACGAGCTGGAGCACGCCAAGTTCTCCACCAGCCGCAACCATCTGATCAACGCGGGCGACCTGGTGGCCGACTGCCCCCGGGACGTCGCCCGATTCCATCTGGCACTGACCTGCCCGGAGCGGGAGCGGACCAACTTCGACCCGGCCGAACTGGCGGCGGGCCGGCTCACCGGGCCCTGGAACGCACTGGCTGGCCTCCTCGACACCGTTCTGGCCGGACGAGACCCGCAGGAGCCGGTGCCGGTCACGGACGCGGGCCGCCGCGACAGCGAGGCGTTCGCGGACGTCATGCGCGAATGCTTCGAGCTGGAGACCTTCAGCCTGGCCCGCGCCGCCGCTCTCCTCCTGGCCCGCACCGAGGAACTGCGGGACGACACCACGGCCGTGGCCCGGCCCGGCGACTTCATGCTCGGGGTGCGCACCCTGCTGGCCTGGGCCGCGCCGATCATGGTGGACACCGCCGCCCTGGCCGCCGCGGACGGTGTCGACCTCAGCCTGTCGGCCGCGCGGTTCGAGAAGGTCACCCCCTTCCGCCTGCCCCGGCTCACCGAGGCGGTCCAGGCCGCCGCCTGACGTCCCGGCGCGGCCGACACTGCGTCCGGCGACATCTGTGTGTTCGACCACGAGGCATGGAGAACGTCGTGAAGTTGCTGACCATTGAGACGGTCCAGTACCTCTCCTACTACATCTCGCGCTACCAGCAGGTCGAGTCCCACGGCTTCGACCTCTACGTCCTCAACGGCGAGGGCACCCCCGACTTCTGGCCCGAAGACCGTTACCGGCTGGCCGGGAGCCGCGACATCGGCCGGATCCTCGAAGTGGCCCGGGAATGGCACAAGACCGAGCAGTTCGACGGTGTCATCACCTTCTCGGAGTCCGCCGTCATCACCGCCGCGGCTGTAGCCGAGGAACTGGGGCTGCCCGGCATCGGGGTGGAGGCCGCCAAGGCGAGCCGGAACAAATACCTGATGCGGCTGGCCCACGAGCGCGCCGGGGCTCCGCACCCGCCCTTCCGCTACGTGGCGACGCTGGAGCAGGCGCAGGCGGCCGCACAGGAGTTCGGCTACCCCGTGATCCTCAAACCGACCATGGGCGCAGGCAGCCACTATGTGTTCCGGATCGACGGCCCGGAGGAGATGGCGGAGCGCTTCGCCCAGGCTTCCGAGGGCATCGGCTCCCTGTTCTGGGCCCACTCCGAGGTCACCGGCCTGGACCTGGGCCCGCAGGGGCTGCTCGTGGAGTCCTTCCTGGACGGCGCCGAATACCTCATGGAGGCCCTGGCCTGGGACGACGAGGTCTACCTCGGCTCGGTGGTGGACCGGATCACCGAGGAGGGCGCGACCTACGACGACGACATCCACCACGCTCCGACAGCGTTGAGCGAGGCCGACCTGAAAGCCGTGCACGACGTCGTGCGGGCGGGTATGCGGGCGCAGGGGCTGCGGCGCAGCGTCGCCCACGCCGAGGTCCGCTTCCACCAGGGCAAACCGTACGTGCTGGAGATCGCGGCCCGGGTCGGTGGCGGCGGACTCGACGAGATCGCCAGGCTGACCGCCGACTACGACCCGATCCGGGCGGTCGCGGACATCGGCCTCGGCGTCAAACCCGAGGTCCGGCACTACGACCCCACCGGCGTGCACATCACCTCGATGTGCCTGATCTGCGACGCCGGGGTGGTGCGCCGGATCGATGTGCCCAAGGACGTCAGTGCCTCGGAGCGGGCCTTCCTGCTGAAGATCACCGCCAGGCCGGGAGACCTGATCCGGCGCCCGCCCGACGGCAACACCATCTTCGGCTTCCTCGGCACCACCGGCGACTCGCTCGAGGACGCCCGCCGAACGATGCACGACTACGCCCGGCGCATCACCGTCGAACTGGAGCCGAAATGATCGACTACGACGGCAGGAGGTTCCGGCCGGTCGGCGCGGACGACGGGGAGAACGGCCGGATGGCCGTCTACCACCAGCACGGTGACCTTCTCTGGGGCGAGTTCTCGGGTGGGGATGCGCGACGGGGCACCCTGACCGGCGTCTGCGCCGAGAGCGGTGAGATCGAGTTCGCGTACTGCGTCGTCCTCGCCGACGGCTCTGTGGTTTCCGGTCACTGCCGCTCGGTCCCGGAAGTGCTCGACGACGGCCGGATCCGGCTCGCCGAGACCTGGGAGCGCTTCGGCCGGCACGCCGACCGGGGCACCGGCCGACTGGAGGAGATCCCCGCCGCGTCGCCGAACGACACCGCCACCGCACCGCACCACAACGCCGGACTGCCCGAAGAAGGACGTACACCATGACGGAGACGACCACCGGGTCCGCCCGGCAGGACGGCCGCAAGCCCAAGCGGGGCGGGACCGTGACCTGGGCGTGCGCGCCCGGGTTCCCGCCGGCCGTCATCTTCCCGTTCACCCCGGCCGAACGGATGGGCACGCGGAACGTCCTGGAGTTCCAGGCGCTGATGTACAGCACGCTGTACTACTTCGGCAGCAGCGGACAGCCCGAGGTCGACTACGCCCGCAGCATCGCCGAACCGGCGCAGTGGAGCGACGACGGCCTCACCGTCACCGTCCGCGTCAAGCCCTGGAAGTGGTCCAACGGCGAGACCCTGTGCGCGGACAACGTGCTGTTCTGGGTCAACCTGATGAAGGTCAAGGGGGACCGGTACGGCGAGTACGTCCCCGGCTACTTCCCCGACAACCTCACCGACTACGGCAAGCGGTCGGAGGACACGGTCTACTTCACCTTCGACAAGGCATACTCCCAGCGCTGGGTGCTGATGAACCAGCTCAGCACCATCACACCGCTTCCGAAGGCATGGGACCGCACCGCTGAGGGCCCGGCCAACGCGTCAGGCGACCCGGCCGACGTCGAGGCCGTCTACGCGTACCTGATGGCCGAGCAGGGCGACATCCTCGACGAGGGGAACGCGGCACGCACCCGCTGGCCCGACAGCCCGATCTGGTCGGTCGTCAGCGGACCGTGGCGGCTGAAGAGTTACACCCTCGAAGGGGTCGTCACCTTCGTCCCCAACGAGCACCATTCCGGGCCCAACAAGCCCTATCTCGACGAGTTCCGCCAGATCCCGACCTTCTCCGACGAAGAGCAGTACGAGATGCTCCAGAAGGGCCCGCGCGGTGAAGGCGCCATCCAGGTGGGGTACCTGCCGCTCAGCTTCGCCACGGAGCCGGCCGAGAGCCCGGACAAGGGCGGCCCCAACCCGCTGGACCACTACAGGCTCGTACCGCAGACCGCGTACTGCATCCGCTACATCTCGCTCAACTACAACAACCCCACGGTCCGGGGAAAGCTCTTCGCCCAGCCCTATCTCCGCCAGGCCGTCCAGCTGTGCCTGGACCAGGACTCGGCGGTACGCGACATCTACCAGGGCTACGCCTACCGGCAGAACGGGCCGGTCCCCATGTTCCCCAAGACCGACCTGGTCTCTCCCGGGCAGCGCGAGGGCGCCTGGCCACTGCCCTTCGATCCGGACCGGGCCCGGCAACTGCTGGAGGCCAACGGCTGGGACACCAGCGTCACTCCGGCCGTCTGCGTCCGCCCGGGCACCGGACCCGGTGAGGCGGGCGAGGGCATCCCCGCGGGTACGCCGCTCACCTTCCTGCTCCGCTATGTCGAGGGCCGGCCCGCGCTGACCCGGCTGATGCAGCAGCTGCGTGCGGACGCCGCCAAGGCCGGGATCGACGTCCGGCTGGAGGAGGTCTACGGATCGGTGCTGGTGGCCGAGGACGCGCCCTGCGAGGCCGGCCCCGACTGCCTGTGGGAGGCGTGCTGCTGGAACGGCGGCTGGGTCTTCCACCAGCCCACCGGCGAGATCCTGTTCAGCACCGGCGCCGGCGGCAACTTCGGCCACTGGTCGGACGCCCGCGCCGACGAACTCATCGCCAAGACGGTGACCACCGACGACATCCAGGCCCTCTACGAGTACCAGGACTACATCGCGGAGCAGGTCCCTGTGATCTTCACACCCAACTTTCCGATCCGGCTCTTCGAGGTCTCCGAGGACCTGTACGGCTTCGAGCCGATCAACCCCTTCGGCATGATCGCTCCCGAGAACTGGCACTACCTTGAGGACTGAGACGGCCGCGGCGGTCGCCCCCGTCGCACCCCTGGGTCACACAGCGCTGTTGGTGCTGCTCGTGCAACTCGCTGTGCTGCTGGCGCTGGCACTGCTACTCGGACGGCTGGCGACCCGCCTGGGCTGGCCCGCGGTGGTGGGAGAACTGTGCGCCGGGGTGCTCCTCGGCCCGTCCGTACTCGCGCCGCTCGCACCCTCATTGTCCGGCTGGCTCTTCCCGCAACAGGCCGAGCAGGTTCATCTGCTCGATGCGGTGGGGCAGTTCGGCGTGCTGCTGCTGGTCGGGATCAGCGGACTGCATCTCGACCTCGCCATGATCCGCAGACACGGTGCGACAGCCGCCCGGATCAGTCTTTTCGGTCTCGTCGTACCGTTGGGTCTCGGACTGGGCCTGGGCCTGGTGCTGCCCGGCTCTCTGCTGGCCGAGTCCGGTGACCGTACGGTCTTCGCGCTCTTCCTGGGCGTGGCGATGTGCGTCAGCGCCATCCCGGTGATCGCCAAGACGCTGATGGACATGCATCTGCTGCACCGGAACATCGGGCAGTTGACACTGGCGGCGGGCATGATCGACGACGCGGTGGGCTGGCTGCTGGTGTCCGTGGTGACGGCCATGGCCACCACCGGGGTGACGGCCGGGACGGTGTTGTCGTCGGTGGCCGCGCTCGTGGGGGTCGTGCTGCTGGCGGCGCTGTTCGCCCGCTGGCCCGTGCCCGCGCTCTACCGTCGTGCCGGGCGGGCGGACGGCGCGGGGGCGGCCATCACCCTCACGGTGGTGCTGGTGCTGCTGTCCGCCGCGGGCACCCATGCCCTGGGGCTGGAGCCGCTCTTCGGCGCGTTCCTGTGCGGCGTGGCCATATCGACGGCGGGCGGGGGCGGCGTGGTGCTGCTCGCGCCGCTTCGGGCGGTCGTCCTCGGAGTGCTCGCACCGATCTTCCTCGCGTCGGCGGGCCTGCGGATGGACCTGACCACCCTGGCCCGACCCGAGGTGGCGGCCCTCGGCGTCTCGGTCCTGGCCGTGGCCATCCTGGGCAAGTTCGCCGGGGCCTACCTCGGCGCCCGCACCAGCAGGCTCAGCGGCTGGGAGGCGCTCGCCCTGGGGGCCGGCATGAACGCCCGCGGAGTGGTCGAGGTGGTGCTCGCCATGGTCGGGCTTCGACTGGGCGTGCTCACCACCGCCACCTACACCGTCGTCGTCCTCGTCGCGGTGGTGACCTCGGTGATGGCCCCGCCCGTCATCAAGTTCGCGATGGCTCGTATCGAACCGACCCCTGAAGAAGAACGCAGACGGCGCTCGCACCTCGGCGACGGCCCGCGGCGAGACACAGCCGACCTGACAAGTGAAGGCAGGACTCAGTGAACAGCCAACCGATCGCCTTCGGCATCGTGTCCTACGGGTACGCCTTCGGGGACGACTGCGACGTCGTCGCCGAAGCCGTCGAGGAGTTCGTCGACGACCCGGAGCGGGTCTACCGCTGGGGCTACAAGCGCTTCCACCGCGCCCCGGAAGGCATGACGGGGACCCAACTCGCGGCACGGGCCGCCCGGATGGCCCTCGACCGGGCCGGTCTGGCCCCGGACGACGTCGACCAGTTGATCCTGGCGGTCTCCGATGTGCCCGACTACCTCAACTGGGACGCGAGCGCCGCGCTGGCGCGGGAGCTGAAGATCCATCTGAAGCCCACCCTGCTGCTCAGCGAGGGCTGCGTCAGCGGGGTGACCGGCTTCGCGAACGCGGCGGGTCTGTTCGCCATTCACCCGGAACTGACGAACGTCCTGTTCGTCGCGGTGAACCGGGTGAGCGAGTACCACCGCAACCGCATGAAGGTGAACAACTCCATCCACAGCGACGGTGCCTCCGCCGTCGTCCTGCGCCGTGGCCACGACGAGGGCCGGTGGCTCGCCACCGAACAGTTCACCGACCCGGAGGTGGCCGACTGGTTCCGCACCGACTACGGCGGCTCGGTGGCCCCTGTCGCGCCCGAGGGGTGGACGGTCCGCGACCACACCAACGGCCTGGAGCGCGTACAGGAACACTTCCGGGACAATCCGGCGGGGCTGCGCGACTTCGTGCAGGCCCTCAACCGCCGGCTCGTCGAGGTGGTGGACCGGGCGTGCGACCGGGCCGGGGTGAAGCGCGAGAACATCGCCAAGGTGGTCCATCTCAACGACAACCAGGGCTCGTTCGAGGAGATCGCCGAGGAGTTCGCCATCCCCGTGGACCGCACCAACGCGGCGATGGCCGCCCTGCACGGGCACATGGGCGCTGCCGACCACGTCGCCACGGTCGCGATGATGACCGAGACGGGCGAGCTCGTCCAGGGCGACGTGGTGGCCATGATCGGCATCTCGATCGGCATGCGCTGGTACTGCACCCTGGTGAGGATCTGATGGCCGAGCTGATCGACGCCCTGCGCAAAGCCGTCTCCGCCGGGCATGCGCCCCCGGCCGATGTACGTCTGGCGCTGGCCGGGACCGACGACCCCGCCCTGCTGCGCAAGGCCGGACGGACCCTGGCCGCTCTGGCCGACCCCGCGGGGGAGCTGCGGCCGGTGCGCCTGTCCGTGGTGGCCGACTGCACCGTCGGACCGTTCGAGGCGTTGCTCCGGTCCCGCCTGGTGGGAGCCGGAGCACTACCGGAGATCACGGCCGCCCCGTACGGGTCCTTCGAGATCACCCTGGCCACCGGTGGTTTCGACGCGGCGTCCGATCTGGTCGCCTGCGTACTGGACGAGTCCTGGTTCCTGCCGGCCGAACTGGACTTCGCCGAGCCGCAGTCGGCGGCCGGACATCTGGAGGACCGGCTGAGGCAGCTGCGGGAGCTGGTGACGGTGGCGCTGTCCACCACCAACGCCACGCTGGTGCTCCACACGGTGCCGTTGCCCGGGCACATCCGGGACACCATGGTCAGCCTCCGGGACCGCACCGCGCTGACGCGGCTGTGGTATCGGCTCAACACAGGCCTGCTGGAGCTGGCGGAGGAGTTCGGCCAGGTCCAGGTGATCGACCTGGTGGGCCTGTTGGGCGATGCCGGAGTGCGGGCCCGCGACGAGCGCCTGCATGCATACGCCGATCTGCCCTATACCGATGGAGCGCTGCTCCTTCTCGCCGACGGGGTCCGCCGGGTGGCGCAGGCACGGCTGGGGCTCTCCCGCAAGGTGCTCGCCATCGACCTGGAC
Organism: Streptomyces sp. NPDC024017; assembly: GCF_040638895.1. NCBI lineage: Bacteria > Bacillati > Actinomycetota > Actinomycetes > Kitasatosporales > Streptomycetaceae > Streptomyces > Streptomyces sp. NPDC024017. The sequence goes on from NZ_JBEZYZ010000004.1 coordinate 591,005, forward strand.
AACACCCTGTGGGGCGGAGTTCTGGGCGAGGTCGGTGCGGAGGGAGTAGCCCTCGGCGGTCTGTATCCCGGCAAGAGCTACCAACAGCTCCAGCGGACCGTCCGCGCCCTGCGGGACCAAGGCGTCATCCTTGTCCTCGCCAGCAAGAACGACCTCGAACCGGTGGAACGGGCGCTCTCCGACCACCCCGAAGCTCTGCTGCGGCCGGAGGCGTTCTCGGTCAGCATGGTCAACTGGGACTCCAAGGCGGGCAACCTGCGCCAGGCCGCCGACACACTGGGGCTGAGCACCCAGTCGATGGTCTTCATGGACGACTCGGCGTTCGAACGGGGCGAGGTCGCCGCGCGGTTGCCCGAAGTCGCACTGGTCGACGCGAGTGGGGAACCCGCGCAGCTGGTGACATCGCTCGTGCGGGGCGGCTGGTTCGACGTCCTGGAGCTGACGGGCACCGACCTCAAGCGCCCGGAGCTGTACCGGGCGCGAGGGCTGCGTAAAGACTTCTCGGGCGGGTTCGCCTCGCCCGAGGAATACCTGTCGGCACTCGACCTGAAGGTCGTGATCGAGCCCGTCACCCCGTTCGGCGTCGCTCGGGCGGCTCAACTCGCCGCCCGGACCAATCAGTTCAATCTGACCGGAGTCCGTTTCGACGAGGCGTCGACGCGAGCCATGCAGACCGACCCCACCCGCCTTGTCGCGGTTGTCTCGGTCTCCGACCGGTTCGGGGACGAGGGGATCGTCGGTGCGGTGTGGGTGGACCGGTCGACGGAGACGTGGCACGTGCTCAACCTGGTCCTCAGTTGCCGGGTCCTGGGCCGTGGTGTCGAGTTCGCTGTGGCCGGCTGGGTGGCCAGGCAGGCCGAGCAGGCCGGTGCCACCGGGCTCACCGGCGCGTTCGTGCCGTCGCCGAAGAACAGCGTGGCGGCGGGTTTCTGGGAGAAGGCCGGCTTCGAGGCCCGCGAGGACGGGCTGTTCGTATTCGCTCCTGGTCGGGACCCCGATCCCACCCCGTCCTGGATCCCCACCGAGAGCGGCCCGGCATCCGAAGCCACCGCCCACGTACCGCCCACAGGGAGTTGACATGAGCGAAACCGTCGAGGAGATCGGCGAGATCGTTGTGGCCGTCATCGGCGACGTCCTCGCGTGCAGCCCGCAGGACCTGAGGGATCAGCCCGTCCTGGCCGCCTACGACTGGGACAGCATCACCTCGCTGGAAGCGCTGGCCCAACTGGAGAGCGGCTTCAAGGTGAAGCTCGAACTGCGGGACTTCCACGCGGCCAGGACAACGGACGAGATGACCGCACTGATCGCCAAGGCCCTGGACCGCTGAGCCGGGCTACGGCCCGAAAGCGACCGGACAGAGATGGAGAGACGGAACGTGAGTCTGCTCGAGGTACGGACGTTCACCGTACAGCCCGGCCGACGGGAGGAGTTCGACCGGATCAGCCGCGAGAGCACGATCCCGATGATGCGCCGCTGGGGCATCGACGTGGTGTCCTACGGCCCCGCGCTCAACGACGAGGACGGCTATGCCCTGCTGCGGGTGTTCGCCTCCGAGGAGGAGCGCGTCGGTGTGCAGGAGCGGTTCTACGCCAGCGAGGAGTGGACCGAGAACTACGAGAAGCCGGTCATGGAGCTGATCGCCGACTATCGCACGGCGGTACTTGCGCTCGACGCGGCCACGCGTGAACGCCTCGGCAGGTGACCCACCACGACATGCTGGAACTACATCGAGGAGGAAGCATCCCATGCTGACTGACACGGACCTGCCAGCCGCCGCCGCGAAGCCGACACCGAGTCGGGCGGCTATCCCGCGCCGGCTCCTGATGTGCGCGCCCCGCTTCTTCGACGTCACCTACTCCATCAATCCGTGGATGAACCCCAGCAAGCCCTCCGACGGGTCCCTGGCTCTGCTCCAGTGGGAGCGGCTGCGCGAGGTGTATATCGGGCTGGGGCACACGGTGGAGCTGATCGACCCGCTGCCGGGCCTGCCCGACATGGTGTTCGCGGCGAACGGGGCGACGGTCGTCGACGGCAAGGTGTTCGGCGCCCGCTTCCGCCACATGGAACGGACAGCTGAGGGACCTGCCTATCTGGAGTGGTTCTTGCGCAACGGTTTCGAGGAGGTGCTGTGGCCCGAGGCCGTCAACGAGGGTGAGGGCGACTTCCTGCCGGCAGGCCGCCGCATCCTGGCCGGGACGGGCTTCCGCTCCGACCCCCGGTCCCACAGCGAGGCGCAGGAGTTCTTCGGTCTGCCCGTGACCGGTCTGACCCTGGTGGACCCGAACTTCTACCACCTGGACACAGCCCTGGCCGTCCTGTCGCCGGACGAGGTCATGTACCACCCCGACGCCTTCTCGCCCGGCAGCCTGTCGGTCCTGCGCGAGATGTTCCCGGGGGCCATCGAGGTGGCGAAGGCGGACGCGGACGTGTTCGGGCTGAACGCGTTCTCCGACGGTTACAACGTGGTGCTGCCGCAGGCGGCGACGGGCTTGGCCGAGACGCTGAAGGACCGAGGTTTCAACCCCATCGGGGTTGATGTCACCGAGCTGCTCAAGGCGGGCGGTAGCGTCAAGTGCTGCACGCTGGAACTCCGTCAGGGGCAGGGCTGAGAACAGGGGCGGAAGGACGGGGACGATGGCCACGGCGCAGGACGTCCGGACACTGGCGCTCACCCTGCCTCGCACGGAGGAAGCGCTGGTACGTGATCAGGTCAAGTTCCGGGTCGGCCGGCTCGTCTACGTGGCGCTGTCCCGGGACGAGCAGTCCATGGGGTTCGCGTTTCCACGGGAGGAACGCGTCGAGCTGATCGCCTCGGAGCCGGAGAGGTACTTCATGCCGGTGCCCTCCGACGAGCGGTACAACTGGGTCCGCGTGTGGCTGGCACCGCTGGACGAGGACGAACTGACCGAACTCGTGGTCGGCGCCTGGGCGATGGTCGTACCCAAACGGCTCTCGGCGGACCGCCTGGCCCAGCTGGGAGCACGGACGGTTCGGCGGGACGAGCCCGGCGCGCCCGTGAACGAGGATGGTGCGGCAGATGACTGACGGCGACGGCGCAGAGGTGTACGACCAAGCGAGCCTGGACGCCCGTCAGGCCGCCGAGGGACGCCGGTACCTGGAGTTCCTCCGGGTCCCCGCCATGAGCGCCGGGATGTACGCGCTGCAGGCGGGGGCCGAAGATCCCCAGCAGCCGCACGCGGAGGACGAGCTGTACCACGTCGTCACCGGTCGCGCGGTGCTGCGGATCGGTGAGAAGGACCATCCGGTGACAGTCGGCTCGGTCTGCTTCGTGCCGGCGCGCGTACCGCATCGCTTCCACTCCATCACCGAGGACCTGCGCGTGCTCGTCGTCTTCGCGCCGAGTGAGACCCCCGAGCCGTGATCCGCGGCGATGGCCGGTGAGGCGCGTTCAAGTGGCGAGCCGCCGCGCTTGAACGCCTCGCCCATCGCGTGAACATTGCCGAAGGACAGCACGGCTGATTCGCTGTCGAACACTGCGGTACCGATTTCTCCGCTGCTTCCCGAAGACGAAAGCTGGGAGTGATGTGCATGCCTACCGAGAACCGCTGGCGTATTTCCGTGGATCGTGATTTCTGCATCGGCTCCGGAGTCTGTATGGGAGACCGGCCCGACCGCTTCACTTTGCGGAACGGCCAGTCGCAGCCGATCGACGCGGAAATCGACGCGGACGACGAGGTGTTGGCCGTCGCAGATTCCTGCCCGCGGGAGGCGATCCGCATCGTAGAGGTGTCCACGGGCAACGTACTGGCCCCGGTGGATTGAGAGGATTTCAGATGCAGAATTCCCAGACCGAGACCCTGGAAAAGATACCCGCCGATTTCGTACAGGACTCCTACGCGCTCTACGCCCGGTTGCGGGAGGAGGGACCGCCGCGCAAGGTCTTGATGCCGCACGGTGTCAAGGTCTGGATGGTGACGCGCTACGACGATGTGCGGACGCTGCTGGCCGACAGCCGGGTGAGCAAGGACGGCCGGCGCATCAACGAGATGTTCGCCCGGCATGCCGAGACGCCCACCGAAGCACCGGCCGCGGTCGACAACGACCTGGCGGCGCACATGCTCAACAGCGATCCGCCGAACCACGCCCGGCTGCGGCGGCTGGTCGGCAAGGCGTTCACCGAGCGCCGGGCCAAGGCGCTGCGCCCCAGGATCGAGGAGATCACCGACGAACTGCTGGACCGGTTGGCCGAGAACCCGCAAGCCGATCTCATCGAGCAGTTCGCGGCCCCGCTCACCATCACCGTGCTCGCCGAGCTGCTCGGCGTGCCGCCCGAGGACCGAGCGGTGTTCCGTTCCTGGACCAACACCCTGGTCGGTGCCAACCACACCGAGGAGGAGGTGGCCTCGGCTTCGGCCGCCGTCACCGAGTTCACCGAGGCGCTCATCGACGCCAAGAACGCCAACCCGGGCGAGGACATGTTCAGTGCCCTCGTCCAGGCCACCGAGGACGGCGACCGGCTCACCAAGTCCGAACTGGTCGCGATGGTCTTCCTCCTCGTGGTCGCGGGCCACGACACCACGCTCAGCATGATCGGTAACGCGGTCCACGCACTGCTGCGCAACCCCGACCAGCTGGCTCTGCTGAAGTCCGACCCGTCGCTGCTGCCGAACGCGGTGGACGAAATGTTGCGCTACGAGGGACCGGTGGGTCTTGCGACCTTCCGCTTCACCACGGACGACATCCCGCTGAACGGGGTGACGATTCCTGGCGGTGAGATCGTGGTGGTCGCGCTGGGCTCGGCCAACCGGGACGCCGAGAAGTTCGAGAACCCCGACGAGCTCGACATCACCCGCAGGATCAGCGGAAACCTGGCCTTCGGTCACGGCATCCACTACTGCGCGGGGGCGCCCCTGGGGCGGCTCCAGGTGGAGATCGGCGTGGGCCGGCTGCTTCGGCGCTTCCCGGATCTGAGCTTCGCCGCCGATCCGGACACGTTCCGCTGGAAGGCCAGCACCATCATGCACGGCCTGGTCGAGCTACCGGTCCGCACGGTGGCCTGAGGCCGGGGCCCGGGGGGAGGGGTGGTGGGGGTACCGGCAAGCGGCACGCCGATACCCCCGAACCGTCAGGCAGTACGCCGGAAGTCCATGATCCAGTTGGTCTCCCAGTCGCCGTCTCCCGTCCTGGAGAACGCCTGCTCCCAGCGTGCCGAGTCCGCGGTGATCCCGGACCAGATGAAACGGCAGCGCACGGAGGCGCCTTGGTGGATCTCCTCCCCGTGGAACTCGCCGACCCCGTTCGGCCCGAACCGGCCCACGATCGACGGGGACATCCGGCCAATGCGGTTGTTGACCCAGGTCAGCGACCACTCGTCGCGCTCTGTGTCGTACAGGCGCAACGTGAGGCCCGAGAAGTCCTTGGTGGGAAAGACGATCTCGTCCAGGTTCGCCCCGCCGTCGAACAGAGTGCCGCGGCAGTTGGCCGTCGCGGGGAACTCCTCCCACTCGCCGCTGCCGGACAACGGCTCGCGCAGCCGACGGTTGGTCACATGCCAGGTGCCGATCAGGAAGTCGAAGGCGCCCGGCCCGGTGGGGCGGGCGAGGGATGCGGCGGAATCCGTCACGCTTCTGTCCTTTCGGGCTGCGCGGCGAGGTGAGAGACGGCGTCGAGGTGGGCGCGGAGAAGACCGCCCGGCCAGGAATGGAGAGGCGCCTTCTCGGGCCGGCGCACGGCCTGCGCGACGACGGCGTCCGTCAGTTCCTGTTCGATGTCCATCCGGGGGTGGAGCCGTTCCACCTCCTCCCGTACGGCGGGATCGTCGATCGTCTCCTGGCCGAAGTCGGTCAGCACGCCCAGCCGGGTGAGCAGGGTGATGGGGCCGCGTCTTTCGGCGATTTGGGGTGAGGTGTGCAGGGCGATGGCCTCCCACACCTGGTCGACCCGGGCGGCATCCAGGCCCTCGGAGGTCAGCAGCTCGGCGGCCGCGTCGGCGCCCTCCACCTCGAACCGGAGAGGGCCGTCGTGGGCGTCCGAGGTGCCGAGGTCGTGCAACGAGCAGGCGTAGAACAGCAGATCGTCGTCGTAGTCGGTGCCAGGGGCCATACCGCGTCGTTCGCCCGCGAGGACGGCCCACAGATAGGTGCGGATGCTGTGGTTCACGATCGCCGGACGCACGAGACGGTTCAGGACGTGCTGCGCCCTGGTCGCACGTGGATGGCTGGGCAGGGAAGGTAATTCGATCACGGGCTCACCATAGTGCCGGTTTGGTATATCGCCATGGGCGCGGATTGAATCGCGGAATTAGCGACAGCGTTCGCAGAATTCCAGGCACTTCCTCTCATCCGACGCGCTTTCCGGATGGCGACGTCCCACGCCGCTGCTGGGCCGCGCGATGGCGGAAGACGTGGCGGTACGTCTGCGGGGAGATACCGGTGAGTCGGCCGAAGTGGTACCGGAGGTTGGTGGCGCTGCCGAACCCGGTGCGTTGCGCAACGCTCTCCACCGGGTCGCCGGTCGTCTCCAGCAACTCCTGGGCGAGCCGGACCCGTTCCTGCAGGACCCACTGCAGGGGCGTCGTGCCGAGCGCCTCACGGAACCGACGGGCGAAGGTGCGCTCGCTCAGCCCTGCCTCCCGGGCGAGCTGTGGCACCGTCAGCTGTTCGTGAAGACGGCGGCGGGCCCATTCCAGGACGGGCGCGAGGGTGTCGTTCGTCCTGCGCACCCGGACGGGCGGGCGCGCGTACTGGGCCTGTCCGCCCTCTCGGTGCGGTGGTACGACCATGCGCCGGGCGACCTCGTTGGCGACCGCGGAGCCGAAGTCCTGGCGAACCAGGTGGAGGCAGAGGTCGATGGCGGATCCCGTGCCGGCCGAAGTGAGAATGGTGCCGTCCTCGATGTAGAGGGACGTCGGGTCGAACTCGACCTCGGGGAAGCGATGGCTGAAGTCCATCGCGTTCATCCAGTGTGCCGTGGCCCGCCGCCCGTCGAGCAGCCCCGCGGCCGCCAGCACGTAGGCGCCGGAGCATATGGAGACGATGCGCCGACCCAGCTCATACGCTTTGCGTACGGCCTGTAGCAGGGCGACGGGAGGATCGATCTGCACGTCCCGGGAACATGCCGCCACCACCACGGTATCCGCCTCGGCCAGCTGGTCCAGGCTGTGCGAGGCGGGCACGATGAGCCCGGCCGCGGTGCGCAGCGGACCGGACTGCGCGGCGCACAACCGCATTTCATACCAGGCATCGACCAGGTCACTGCGGTCGATGCCGAACACCTCGCAGGGAACGGCCAGTTCAAACGTCGGAGCACCGTCGGTCACGGCGACGGCCACAACATGTCGCTGCATGGCAGAAATTTAGCGCACCCTGTCTTTTCCGCCGCTTGTTCATGCTGATCATGTCAGGAACTCTCTTTCCATGAGCTCCGAGACGAGCGAAACGAAGAGCCGGCCGGCGGGGCGGCTCACCGTATTCCAGGGCACGGCGATGTACGTGGGCGCGGTCCTGGGCACCGGGGTCATCGCCCTGCCGGCACTCGCCGCCGAGGCCGCTGGTCCCGCCTCCTTGCTCGCATGGCTCGCACTCGTGGTGCTGTCGGCTCCGCTGGCAGCGACCTTCGCGGCGCTCGGCGCACGGCATCCGGACGCGGGCGGGGTGTCGACTTACGCGCGCCTGGCGTTCGGCGACCGTACGGCAGCGGTGGTCGGCTGGTGCTTCTACCTCGCCGTGCCCCCGGGGGCGAGCGCGGCCGCTCTCTTCGGCGGCGCCTACGTGTCGGCGGCGCTCGGCGGCGGGCGGACCACCACCATGGTGACGGCGGTCATGCTGATGGCTGTCGTCACCGCTTCCAACGCGGTGGGCGTACAAGTGACAGGGCGGTTCCAGTTCGCCCTGGCCGGGCTGCTCGTCGCCCTGCTGCTGGTGGCGGTGGCCCTGTCGCTGCCGCACGCGAGCACCGACAACCTGAGGCCCTTCGCACCGCACGGCTGGGCGGCGATCGCTCCGGCGGCGGCCCTGCTGGTGTGGAGCTTCGCCGGATGGGAGGCGATCACCCACCTGGCGGGTGAATTCCGCTCCCCGGGCCGTGACCTGCCCCGCGCGACCACGGCCGCGGTCGTCATCGTCGGCGTGCTGTATCTGGCCGTGGCCTTCGCAGTCGTCGCGGTGCTGGGGCCGGGCGCCGCACACGCCGAGGCGCCGCTCGGAGAGCTCATGGCCCGGGGCCTGGGCGGCAACGCCCGGATGCTGGCCGCGGTGGCGGCGCTGCTCCTCACCCTCGGAGCGATGAATGCCTACTTCGCGGGTGCCGCCAAGCTCGGCGCCGCACTCGGCCGCGACGGGGCGCTGCCGGCCTGGCTCACCCGCGGCAGCACGGTCGGCGAGGTGCCACGCCGCAGCCTCGGCGTCGTCTCCTCGCTCGCCCTGCTGACGCTGGCCATCGTGACCGTGACCGGTCTGGGCGCCCGCCCCTTGGTGCTGTTGACCACCGGGTCCTTCGTAGCGGTGTACGCCGTCGGCGTGGCCGCCTCGCTGCGGCTGCTGCCGAAGCGAGGCAAGGCTCGGACGGCGGCGATCGCCGCGCTCGTCGCTGTGGTGATCATGCTGCTCATGTCGGGCCGGTATCTCCTCTGGCCGCTCGCGGTCACCGGCGCCGCACTGCTCTACCTCAGCCTCGGAGGCCGGCGCACCGATCGAGCGACATCCGACGAGGCGACATCGGACGGCGTGACCCAGGCCGTGGTTGCCGCCCCACCCATTGACTCGTCTTCGGACCCCATAGAGAGAATGTCGTGACCGACAGACTTCTGACCAGCGTGCCCACCGGGCCACACGCGCCCGATCTGGAACAGCTCCGCGCCGCGGTGACCCGGTTCTCGCAACTGCCGGGAGTCGACAAGACAGCGACCCCCGATACCGCCGCGCCGACCCTGGACCTCGCGATCCGGGAGCACCGCACGACCCTGCTGCGCTGGCTCAACTCCTGGGGGTGCCGCATCCGCTACCCCCGCGACGGGGAGACCGATCTGTTCGACGCCGGGATCCGCGACTGGGCGGCCCGGTGGGCGGGTGCGATGGTCCCGGCTGAGGTGACCCTCGCCCAACTGACCTACGAGGACATCACGTTGCTGGGCGAATACTACGCGGATCTGGCGAATCTGACCGTCGGGACGCCCGTGCGCCCACGGTCGCTGGGGCCTACGGCGGCGGCCAAGGCGCTGTACCGATTGCGCCCGCGCACCTTCATGCCATGGGACGATGCCATCGCGAACAGTCTGCACGGTGCTCGCGACGCGATGGCGTTCATGTCCCATCAGCGCCTCGGACAAAGATGGGCACGACGGCTGCTCGACGAGAGCGGGCTGGACGAGCGGGCGCTGGCCTCGGCCCTCGGCAGCGAGGGCAGGTCACTGCCGAAGCTGCTGGACGACTACTGCTACATGCGGTTCACCAGAGGTGACTTCGCCCCGTGAAGTCGATGGCAGTGATTTGATTCCCCGTCGTCTTCTTTGAATTCGGCTACGAAGCCGAGGAGTTCATTCACTGCCGCTGCGAGGGAAAGGCGGCTAGGGTTCCGGGCATGACGGAGTTAGACGATCAGAGGCGCCCGGAACCCCCGCTTTCGGCCGACGAGACCGTCACGTTGCTGGGTTTTCTGGATTACCAGCGCGCGACACTGGAATGGAAATGCTCGGGGCTGGACGCAGCCGGTCTTCGGGTGACCGTGGGTGCCTCCACCATGACGCTGGGCGGGCTGCTGAAGCACCTGGCCTTCGCCGAGGACTGGTGGTTCTCCCGGGGACTTCATGGCCACGCACCGGCGCCCCCGTGGAACACGGTCGACTGGGCCGGCGACAACGACTGGGACTGGAACTCGGCCGCCGACGACACTCCGGAGCAGCTCCTGTCCCTCTGGCGGGATGCCGTGGCCCGCTCCCGTTCGCTGACTGCGGAGGCGTTGGCGCAGGGAGGCCTCGACCACCTGGCCCGACGCCCGCAGCCCGACGGTGGAGCCCCCGGCCTTCGATGGATCCTGTGCCACGTCATTACGGAGTACGCACGCCACAACGGCCATGCGGATCTCCTCCGTGAGTCGGTCGACGGGCTCACCGGCGTGTGACGGCACGAGGGCGGGTGCGAAGCCTCGCCCGACCGGATCCCGGAGTCGGCCTTGCAGTCCGGGCCGCCCCGTCGGCATGCGCGGCCCAGCGACGGCTGCTGGCGGGAATTCAGTGATCATTGACGGTTCTGTTCATTGTTCATCCTTCTGGGATGTCGAAAACTGACGTAGGCGAGTGGACGGCCCACGAGGCCGCGTCGTCGTGAACATGCGCATGGAAGGGCGAATGATGATCCCAGCTGATGAGACCTTCGACAGGACCTGGCCCTACCCACCGCATTTCACGGAGGTCGCAGGATTTCGCCAGCATTTCGTCGACGAAGGTCCGCGCGACGGCGGCGGCGCCGTCGTGTTCCTGCACGGCGAGCCCACTTGGGGCTATCTGTGGCGGCACCTGATCGGACCTCTTTCCCAGGAACGGCGGGTCATCGTCCCCGACCACATGGGGTTCGGAAAGAGCGCCACCCCCGTAGATCGCACCTATCTGGCCGGGGAACACATCGACAATCTCGAGGCGCTGCTGGTCGGCGTGCTCGATCTGCACGACATCACGCTCGTCATGCACGACTGGGGCGGACCCATCGGCACCGGATTCGCTTTACGCCACCCCGACCGCATCGCCCGCGTCTTCGCCACCAACACGGTCCTCCCGCTCGGCCTGCCCGCGTACGACAAGCTGATGGCGGAGAACTTCGCCGACAGCCACTGGTTCCGCTGGGCGAGTGCGGCCCACGCCAACGGCACCCTGGAGCAGACCCTGGGCGAAGCGGGTAGCAGCGTCACACACCTGATGCTGGCGCTGCAGACCATTACGCGCCCACAGCACATCACCCCCACCTGGGTCCGTGCGTACGCCGCGCACTTCACCGACCGGGCCGCCTGTCAAGGAGTGCTCCGCTTCCCGCAGCAGCTGGTGGCGCCGGATCCCGAAGTCGCACCCGCGCCGCCGAACCTGGATGCTGTCGAGGCATTGCGGGCCAAGCCCGCCGTTCTCGTGGAGGGCATGCGCGACACCGCCCTCCTGCCGCGCTACGTCATCCCCGCGTTCCAACTGGCCTATCCCGATGCGCCGGTGATCGAGCTGGCGGATGTCGGGCACTTCCCCTCCGAAGACGCTCCGGAGACCCTGCTGGCCCTTCTCCAACTCTTCCTGCAGACCACCTGACAAGATCCGGCGCCGTCCACCGGCGGGCGCATCCCGGGCCAGGCCCGGGTCTCGACCCAGTGACCCCGCCTGAGTCCGACCCCGCCTGGGTCCGCGCACCCGTGCCGCCGGCTCCGCTTCGCGACCGAGGCGGGGTGGCCCGATGCCCCGACGGCGCCCTCTCCGCTCCTCTGGAGGTACACCCCCCACATGTCCCACAGGGTCTGGCTACTCATGCTCGCGGTTGGCACATTCGCCATCGGCACCGACGGCTATGTCATCGCCGGTCTGCTGCCCGAGATGGCGCACGATCTCGGCGTGACCGAGAGTGCGGCAGGCCAGTTCGTCACCGTGTTCGCCCTCGCCTACGCGATCGGTGCCCCCGTGCTGGGCGTGGCGATCGGCAATCTGCCGCGCCGGCCGGTCCTCATCGGCAGCCTCGCTCTGTTCGTCGTTTCCAACGTCGCCGCCGCCCTGGTCGACTCGTACGGGATGATGCTCGCCGTGCGGGTCCTGTCGGCGATCGCCGCCGCCGTGTTCACCCCGGCCGCGGCCGCCGCCGTACCGGCACTGGTCCCCGCCGAAGAACGCGGCCGGGCGCTGGGCACCGTGGGCGCCGGTATCGCCATCGCCACCGCGGCCGGCGTGCCGCTGGGCACTCTCATCGGCGGCGCCTTCGGCTGGCGGACCACCTTCCTGTTCGTGGCCGGCCTCAGCGTCGTGGCCACCGTAGGACTGGTGCTGATGCTGCCTCCGCTGCCGCCGGATCCCGCCGTCGGTCTGGGGGCACGCCTGTCGGTGGCACGGGCCCGGGGGGTCCCCGCGATGCTGGGCCTCACCATGCTGTGGATTTCCGGCGCCTTCACCGTCCTCACCTACATGAGCCCGGTCCTGGACGCGGTGGGCGGCATCCACGGAGGAGCACTCAGCATCTGGCTGATGATCTTCGGCGTCGCGGCTGTGGCGGGCAACGCGCTGGGCGGACGGGCCGCCGACCGCTACCCCACGACCCGGCTCATGGTGATCAGCACCTGCGGACTCACCCTCGCTCTGGCCTCCTTCGGCGTGCTCAGCTCACTGGGCGTGCACGGCTCGTTGGGCGCGGGGCTGGCCGCCGTGGCTCTGGTGGTCTGGGGCATCTTCGGCTGGTCCTTCGCTCCGGTGCAGCAGCATCGGATCGTGGAGCTGGCACCGGACTCCGCGGGCATCGTTCTGTCCCTGAACGCCAGCGCCATCTACATCGGCATCTCCCTGGGCGGTTTCCTCGGCTCTCTCGCACTCGACCGGTCCGGGGTCCCCGCAGTCGGCTGGACCGCGGCCGGCCTGGAGGTGCTGGCCGTCACCGCGGCGACGGCCATCGCGATGCAAGCGAGACGGCATCCACACCACGGCACTGCCACGGCCTCCAAGGCCCGGCCCAGTCACACGGACAGTTCCTCGCTCCCTCTCTGACGACGAATGGTGATTACTGTGATCACGTCCGGCTTACGAGGCGGGCTGACCCGCCGCGGCCTCGCCAGAGCCACTCTCGGCGCCACCGCAGCCATCGGATTACCGGCAAGTGCCGCCCAGGCTGCTCCCGTTGCCTCCCCGCATGGGTTTGACCCCAAAGACTGGGGTTCCGTGCGCGACCAGTTCGCACTGTCGCGTGACTACCTGCAGTTCTCGGCTTTCGTCCTCGCCTCGCACCCCCGCCAGGTACGTGACGCCATCAACGGCTACCGCGACGCGCTGGATGCGGACCCGATCGCTGCCGGAGCCGGCTTCATCGACGAGGACCGAAGCCTGGAAGTGCGCACATCGCTTGCAGGCTTCCTCGGCACCGACACGGACGACGTGGCGTTGACCGACAGCACCACCATGGGGCTCGCACTCCTCTACGGCGGCCTGCGGCTGGACAGCGGCCAGGAGATGGTCACCAGCGAGCACGACTTCTACGCCACGCACCAGGCGCTGCGTCTGCGCCACCAGCGAGACGGTGTCCCGGTGCGCAAGATCAGGCTGTACGACGACCCGGCCATGGCGACGACGGACGAGATCGTCACCCGGATCCTCCGCTCGATCACCCCCCGCACCCGTGTGCTCGCTCTGACCTGGGTGAACTCCGACAACGGCGTGAAGCTGCCGGCGCGAGCCATAGCCGACGCGCTGCGAGACATCAACGCCAGGCGGGATCTCGCCGACCACGTCCTGTTCTGCCTGGACGGCGTCCACGGATTCGCCGCCGAGAACATCACGATGTCGGACCTCGGCTGCGACTTCTTCGCCACCAGCACGCACAAGTGGCTGCACGGCCCGCGCGGTACCGGCCTGTTGTGGGGCAAGCCCGAGCACTGGCCGTTCGTCGCTCCGGTGATTCCCAACTTCAGCCGTGAAGGCTATGAAGGCTGGGTGGGCGACCGGGACCCGGTGGCGGCGCCCGCGATCCTCGAAACCCCCGGCGGCTACCACTCCTTCGAACATCGCTGGGCCGTTCCCGCAGCCGTCCGCTTCCACGAGACCATCGGCCGCGCCAGAATCGCCGAGCGCATCACATCCCAGGCCGCCCTTCTCAAGGACGAACTGGACCGGCTCCCGAACGTGCGCGTCCTGACCCCCCGCGACCCGTCCATGTCGGCCGGCGTCGTCTGCTGCACCGTGGAGGGCTGGGCCGCTGCCGATGCCGAACGCGAACTCCGTGAAGCCCACAAAGTCATCGCCACGGAGACTCCCTACGCACAGCCGCACCTGCGCTTCGGACCGACCATGGTGACTGCCCCCGAGCAGATCGGCAGGGTCGTCAAGGCCGTGAGGGCGCTGCGCTGATGCGCCGCCTCGACACAGGGGCGAGTCCGCTGGCGCGATACGGCAGACCAGACAGCCACTGGCCACCGTGCCCGGGCGATGCCCGGGCACGGTCCGACGGCCTGTTCGCGCTGTAGCGTCCCGCAAGCCGCCGTCGGCGCTCCCGTCCCCCGGGGGGTGCCGACGGCTTCGCCGCACGCCGACCGGCGTGGAGGCCAGGTCCTCATAACCCGTTACCACGTCCGTCAACCGGGGTGTCACGCATGGCCACGATCCATCTCGTCTGGAGAAATCCGGTGCAACCCAGCCCCCTGCGTCCAGGGATGAAGCAGTTATTAGACGCATTGATCGACGTTCCCGCCTATGTGATGGGACGGGAGATGGATATTTTGGGCTGGAACACCCTTGCTGCGTGTCTGTACGGAGATTTCGGGGACATGACGCCTAGGCAAAGAAACTGGGCTCGCATCACGTTTCTCGACCCCCGGGCGCACGATCTCTTCCCCGACTGGGACCGCAAGGCTCTCGAAGTCGTCCATCACTTACGAACACAGGTCGCTTGCGCTCCCCATGATTCGGGGCTCATCACGCTTATCGACGAACTCGCTGCCGAAAGCAGGGACTTTCATCTAATCTGGTCCCGGGGGACAGGAAGGGAGATGATCCGCGGCCCGAAACGGATCCATCATCCATTGGTAGGGGACTTGACTCTCTGGTTCGAGGTCCTGGCGCCCGTCGGCGATCCCCACCAGTTTCTGATCACCTGTCATGCTGAGCCGGCTTCACCGTCCGCAGAGTTATTGCGAGTGCTGGCAAGCTGGGGTGGATGACGGTGCCGAAGGGTGCGGTCGCTTGGAGATGTCTTCGACTGGATTCTGAGACGCGAAGGGAAAGAGTGAGAAATGGGCAGTTCTATGCTGACATTAGATCACCTCGATCTTGACGAGATGCGCAGCTCGGTCGATTCCGTCCTGGAAGCCTTCCTGGTCGAGAAATCAACGACTGCCGCAGATGGCTGTTTCCCTCCCGAAGCAATAGAGATATTCCGTGACTTTCTACGGTCCGGCGGAAAACGGATGAGGCCACTTCTCTGCCTGGTCGGCTGGCATGCCGCTGCCGAGAGCGCGGAAACGGAGAAGGTCCTGAGAATTGCCGCCTCGCTTGAGATGTTTCACGCGTTCACCTTGATTCACGACGACGTCATGGACAACTCGTCCACGCGCCGAGGGAAACCGACGGTACACCGCGCTTTTGCTCACAGGTACGCCGCGCGCCCTGACGCCATGGAATTCGGAACCAACGCCGCCATACTGCTCGGCGACTTGGCTCTTGCCTGGAGTCAGGAGCTTTTCCACTCGGCCGGCCTCACTCCGGCGCAGCTCGCTGCTGCTCTCCCTGTGCTGGATGTGATGCGTACGGAGGTCATGTACGGACAGTACCTGGATCTGCTGACGGCAAAGAATTTCACTACTGATCTCAGCCACGCGATGGAGATCATTCGCTATAAGACGGCCAAGTACACAGTCGAGCGTCCGCTGCATCTCGGCGCCACGATAGCTGGAGCCGAGCAGGGCACAAAGGATTCCTTGAGCTCCTATGCCATCCCGGTGGGCGAGGCTTTTCAGCTGCGAGACGATCTTCTGGGCATCTTCGGGGACCCTGATGTCACTGGCAAGTCAGCGATGGAGGACCTGCGCGAGGGAAAGGGGACTGTGCTAGTCGCCTTGGCGCTGAACAGAGGCGACTCGCGTCAACAGAGCGTGCTGAACACCCTGTTGGGAGATCCGGACTTGGACGAGCAAGGGGCTGAGGAAGTCCGCTCCATTCTGCTTGTGACCGGAGCCTGTGACACGGTGGAGCAAATGATCGCCGACCGGCATCGAGCAGCTCTCGATGCTCTGGGGAAGGCAAACTTCTCGACTGCGGCCACAGCGGCACTCGAGCAGCTCGCAACTGTGGCGGCAATGCGAATTTCTTGATTGTGTTTCGTGGCGTCGGAGGAGGAGTCATGGCAGAAATCAGGCCGAAAATGCTGGGAGATGAGGTTGAGTTCTACCTCCCGGAGATCAAAAGAATCATCCCCGTAAGGTGTCACCCGCAATACGCCAGGGCCGAGGAGCTCAACAGCCGCTACATCCGATCCGAGCTGCGCGGCTTGTACCGGGACGAAGCCGAATGCCAAAGGAATCTCACCGATCTGCATGCACTGTGGGCTTGCCTCGTCAACCCGAACGCAAAGGACGAGAGGATCGTCAAGGGCGCTTACTGGACGAGCTGCTGGTTCACATACGACGACATCATGTCGGATGCTGACTGGCTCGGGGCGATGCCGGCGCAGGCGCAGGAAGTGATCGATGATGTTCTCCCTGCCCTGAACGGCGAGGACGACGGCACCGGAAAGAAGTACCGAAAGGCGGCGCGCGACAACATACTCATGATGCAGCCGGACATGACACCGCGGCAGATGAAGCGATATTTGAGGAATTTACGCGAGTACATCGACGCGTTCACCGACGAGGTTGCCATGCGTGCGCGAGGCGAGATTCCAGACTGGAAAACCTACCTGGACATGCATGTCACCTCCGGGTGCGAGGCCAACCTTACCGTTCTTGAGTACGGTCAGGGTTTCGACCTGACAGAGGAACTGGAGACGAGTAAGGAATTGCGGGATGCCCGTCGGCTCGTAGGTGAAAGCTATGTCGTCGTGAACGACCTCTTCTCCTTCAGGAAGGAATACTTTCAGGGCGACTACGGGAACGCTGTTTCCGTCTTCATGCTCAATGAAGGACTGGAACTCCAGGACGCCGTAGAAAAGCTCTGCGGGCTCATCGAGGAGGTGGAGCGGAAATTTGTCGAGAAACGTGAGGAGATACTTGGTAGCCCCATCGGGACGCTCCCCGATGTGCGTGCCCATTTGTCCGAGCTTGGTTATGCGATTGCGGGAAATCTGGAGTGGTCCTACCGAACTCCCAGGTATAACGGTGCCGGGCATGTGTGGAATGGAGCGCGGTCAGGAAAGGTCACCATAACGCCTGAGAGGACCATCTACCATGGCTGATGGAACCTTCACCGAAGAATCTTGCCCATATGCTGCCGAATCCGGGAAACCCGCCAGGTTCGGCCAGATGCCCGGCGCCCTGCCCATCGTGGGACATGCAATCGAGATGTACCGTCGGCCGCTCGATTTTCTGGCCTCACTGCCTGCTCACGGTGACCTGGTCGAACTTCGACTCGGACCGGGCCGGGCATTCATGGTCTGCACTCCTGAGCTCACACGGCAGGTACTGCTCGACGCCCGTACGTTCGACAAGGGAGGCCCTGTCATCACTGCAGGGCGCCAACTCATCGGCGACGGTCTGGCCACGTGCGACTGGATCGAGCACAAGAGGCAACGCCCGTTGGTCCAACCCGCCTTCCGCACCGATCGCATCACGTCCTACGCGAGGGTGATGGAGGAGGAGATCCAGGCGACCACAGTGGACTGGCGCGATGGTGCCGTCCACGACATCAGTGCGGCGTTACGCTCTCTGACCATCCGGGTCACTGCCAGGACATTGTTCTCCGCGCCTATGGGTGCCTCGGCGGTTGCGGAAGTGGAACAGGGGCTTCCTTCGGTACTCAGCGGCCTCTACTGGCGTATGCTGGTCCCGCTTCAAGCGCTCCACAAGCTACCGACTCCCGGAAATCGGAGATTCCAGAAGTCGCTGGCGAGGCTGCACGATGCCATCGGTGGCATCATCGCTGCCTATCGGAACGCCGAAGGTGGTCACAACGACATCCTGTCGGCCATCTTCGAATACAGAGGTGGTGAGCACGGTGACAGCTTCTCGGATGAAGAGATACGCAACCAGATCTTCACCTTCCTGATAGGCGCGACCGAAACCACCGCATCGGCGCTCTCGTGGGCCTTTTATCTCTTGAGTGAGAACCCGAAAGCCGAGAAGAAACTACACGCCGAGGTCGATGCCGTGCTGAAAGGAAGGCCGGCCGCGTATGAGGACCTTCCTCGCCTCGACTACTGCTGCCGCGTCCTGACGGAAGCGCTGCGCCTGTACCCGCCGGTTTGGGCGGTATCCCGAACGACGACATCGGAAACAGAGCTCGCCGGACAGACGTTGGCGAAGAACACGACGGTGATGTGGAGCCCGTATCTCCTGCATCGAAACGCTGATCTCTATGCGGAGCCCGACGATTTCGACCCTGATCGCTGGCCCGTCGGGCACAATCCGACAGACTCTCGTGGCGCGATGTTCCCGTTTGCGGCCGGTCGCCGGAAGTGCATCGGAGACAACTTCGCCATAGTGGAGGCGACCCTGGCTCTGGCGACGATCGCGAGCAGCTGGCGGCTGAGTCGACCGGATGGCACACGCCTGGTTCCGGAACCCAAGATGACCCTCGGCACTGGTGTGCTGCCCATGGTGTGCACGTCGCGAAGCCCACAGCTCGTCAGTAGCAACTGACCGGCTCCTGGCCACGCGTTCAATGGAAGCCCTCGGGGGACGGGTGGCTGTACGGCAGTGTCCGCAGAGTGCTGCGGCTCCGGCGGCCGTCACCTTGCGTACGCGTCCTCGCTGCGGGCGCCGGGCTCCGACCGTGACATAGGCCACCCGTGTGCATCCGCAGCATGCGTGTTTGCGTTCGCGTCGGCTGGAAAGTGGCTCTGTAGTCACCGGACGCGGCAATCCGGTGGATGGTGACCGAAAGCCGGAAAGAGGAGGTCCGATGTCCTCGAAGCGACGTCGCAAGAAGAAGGCCCGCCGCAAGAACGGCGCGAACCACGGCAGCCGTCCGCAGTCCTGAGAGGTCCTGCGGGCGCGCCGACGCAAACGGGTGGGTGGCAGGTGCCACCCACCCGTTTGCGTTCGCAGGCGCGTCACGGCCTCACGGCCGTTCTGTGCCGTCACAGGCGGAAGACCCGCCCGAGCGCGTCGGCCGGCGCGGGCTGCGTCTCCGCAACCGCGAGCCGTGTCAGGCGGGCGGCGAGACAGCACTCCGGGCGGATGAAGAACGCCGCCGCAGCAGGCGGTGAGCGCGTCGGCGGAGTCGGCGTAGAAGACCAGGGCGTGTCCGCGGTCGCGCAACAGGTCGTAGAGGCGCAGGGGCGTCACGGCCAGGCTGGTGGTGAGGCCGCGGCAGTCGGGAGTCCGTGCGCCCGGGCCGGGGGAGTCCGCGTCTTCGGGGCCCGCGCCGTTCGTCGCGGTCAGGGGACTGTCCGGGTAGGCGACGAGCAGTTGCGCCTCGCGCAGCATCACCGTCGGCATGTCGTCCCGCGAGGCTTGGACGCCGCCCCCGGTGGCATGCCGGACCGTGCGTCCCACCGCCGGGAGACGGTCAGCGACTTCACGGCGGCCGGGCCGATGTCCGCCGTCCCGTCCGGGACGTCGTACCCGCGTCAGCTACGCGGAGGACCGCAGTCCGTCGGCCGCGGGCGGCACCTCGCCCTCCGGGCGGTCGAAGGCCAGGACCATGACACCCGAGAGCAGCCCCGCCTTGAGGACGACCCCCAGGTGACGGCGGCCACCATGCCCCGCAGGTCACGGCGTAGATCGGCGAGGTCGATGCCGTACGTCTGCGGTACGCCCCACGGCGAGCAGCAGTCCGGTGGCGACGACGTACCCGGTGGTGCCGACGAGGGGCGTCGGATCCGCGGCCAGGCCGGTCAGAGTCCCCGCGAGCAGCGTGGCCGGCGCTCCGAGCAGCACGGCCGGAACCGCCGGCAGCTTCGACCGCCGGGCATGGTCGTGTCGAGACCGCTCCACCTGCTCCCCCCATCCCCGGGTGGTACGCCGCGAGCGTAGTCGGGCCGGCGTCATGGCCGGTGCGCCCGCCGCCGCCCCCGGACGGCATCACGTCCGTCGGGCGTGCGCCCCCGCCCCGGCCGGACATCGGCGTGAACGAGCGGGTGGCGGCGCATGCGCCTGCGGGCCGCACGCGGCCGCGAGATCCGGTGCCCCGGCACATGGCGTGGTCGAGGACGTCGCCCACCCCCATGGGCGACGTCCTCGACCGCTCCCCCGGTGCCGGACTGTGGCTCAGGTGTCCGCGCGGCGGATCCGTGCCGTCACCAGCACATCACCGCCGTCCCGCCGCAACCCCAGGCGGAGTACAGGCGTACGCGGACGACGTAGCGGCGGCCCTTGACGAGCCGGGCGCCGATCGTGGCGTTGTGCGGAGTTCCCCCGTCGTCCCGGCCGGCGAGGTAGCGGGGTTCGCCGTCCCGCTCCTCGAAGAGCACGACGACGGCGTCGCAGTCACCGAAGGTGCCCAGCGTGTACGTGCGGGTCTCCGGCGGGTCGATCACGAAGTCCGCCTGCTCGCCCGGGCCGAGACCGAGCGGTGCCGAGCGGAACGGCACCAGCGCGGGCGAACCCTGCGGATGCGCCGGCGGATACCAGCGCAGCACGGCCTCCTTGTCGGCGGCGGACAGGGTGCCGGGCGGGTTCAGGCCCCCGCGGTACTGCTCCGGTTCCAGGATCAGCCCCGGCGGGAACGGGAACTCCATGATCGACTGCGGGTCCCAGACGGAGCCGTTGACCTCGTCCGGGCCGAGCTTGCGCAGGATGTTGTAGTGCGTCCGCTCCCGGCTCCAGTGGTGGGGCGGGCCCGCCAGTTCGGCGTAGACGGCCTCGTCGTCCCAGTGGATGCCAGCGAACGGGCTCTGGTGCTCGTGCAGCAAGCCGAGCGCGTGCCCGATCTGGTGCAGGGCCGTCCCGCGCTCCCCGGACGCGGTCAGGTCCCAGCCGAAGTTCATGGTGCGTTCCTGCCGGCCGGCGAGCAGCGCGTCCCGGCCCACCGCCGACCACGAGCCGTCGCCGGCCTGGAACCCGATGCGCAGTTCGGCCTCCGAGCGGTCGCCGACCTCGGCGAAGGCGATCCCGATGCCGAGGTCCTGCCACTCCCGGAAGCCCGCCCGCACCACGTCGCGCTGCTCCTCGGTGCCGGCCCACGAGACCCGTCGCGTCATCCCCCTCCCCGGCACGGGGATGACGGACGCGTCGGTGTCACCGTCGAAGAACCAGTAGTGCACAACGGTGCCGTTGACCCACATCCGCCGTCCGCTCGCGAGTGCGCTCAGCCGCTCGGCCGCCAGCCCCGGTGCGAAGGCGGGCGCCGGCGTCTGAGCCAGCGAGCAGTAGCGTGCGGTCATGGGCCACAGCCTGCCCTGCGGCCCGCCCCGGGCGCCTGAGTCGGGGGCTACTCAAGTCGCCCTGTATCAAAGGTGAGTAGTCGCGCTCATGTCTGTGTGATGACTTACGAGAGGGACGCGACGACGCTGGAGCTGCCCTGGCCGTTCGCCGGGCGGGAGGACGAACTGGAGCTGGTCCGCCGGTCCCTGACCGGCGTGCGGCGCGGCATCGTGGTGACGGGCCCGGCGGGGTGCGGCAAGAGCCGCCTCGTCACCGAGGCGATCCGCGGCACCGGCTGCGCACGGGCGGCCGGCACGCCCGAGAGCCGGACCATCCCCTTCGCCGCCTTCGCCCATCTGCTGCCCGAGTCGGTCACGTTGCACCGCGCGGTCCGGTTGCTGTCCGGGGTCCGCACACTGCTGGTGGACGACGCGCACCTTCTCGACGACGCCTCCGCCGCGCTGGTCCATCAGCTCGCCGTGCACGGGCGCACCCGGCTGCTGGTCGTCGCCACGGACGGCGCCCCCGTGCCGGGCGCGATCTCCCGGCTGTGGACCGGTGAGCTCCTGCCGCGCCTCGCGCTGGAGCCGCTGCCCGAGGAGGAGACCGGCCGGCTGCTCACGGCCGGCGCCGGACCCCTCGACGCGCTCACCGTGGACCGGCTGCGCCGCCTGAGCCAGGGCGACCTGCGGCTGCTGCGCGACCTGCTGGGGGCGGTGCGCGGGCAGCTGGCCCCCGTCCAGGACACCGGCGAACGGGCCTGGCGGGGCCAGGTCCCGCTGACCACGGCCGTGCGTGAACGCACCGCCCCCGTCCTCGGCCGGACCTGCCCTCGCGAACGCGAGACCCTCGACCGACTCGCCTTCGCCGAGCCCCTGCCCTCGCACCTGGACGAGCTGGACCTCGGCGCCCTCGAAGCGCTGGAGTCCGACGGCCTGATCGAGGTCGACGACCGCGGTGCCGTCCGTCTCGCCCACCCCCTGTACGGGCCGGTGCTCCGGGCGGCGGCGGGCCGGCTGCGGGCACGCCGACTGGCCCGGACGCCGGACGCGTACGCCGCCGCCCTCGACGCCGAGTCGGCCGCACTGGCCCACCGGATCGACCAGGCCGACGTACGGGCGACGGCCACACCGGTGGGGGAGTGGCTGGTCGCCGAGGGCGGCCCGCTGCCGGGCGGGTACGCCGCGGTGCGTGCCCGGTTCGCGCGGCTGCGCGGCAAGGTGAGGGAGGCGGCGGCCTGGGCGCGCGAGGGGCTGCGGGGCGACCCCGGGAACGTGTCCTGCCTGGCCGAACTCGACCGCGCCGCAGCGGCGCTGGACAGCCGGGGCGACCTGGATCCGGACCTGGAGGCCCTCACCGACCCCTACGACGCCGTCCGCCTCGGCGTTCCCGAGAAGGTCATCGACCGGCTCAGCGGCGTCTTCGCCCGGCACGCCGACGCGCTCACCCGCGCCGACGGCCCGGACCTGGACGAGGTGGCCGGGGAACTGGAGCGGCGGGGCTTCCTGCTGTTCGCCGCAGAGGCGCATGCCCAGGCCGTACGCGCCCACCGCGACCCACGCGCCGCCCGGCACTCCCGCACCCGGGCCGTCGCCCTGGCCCGGCGCTGCCAGGGCGCCCGCACCCCCGCGCTGTCCGGGCTGATCCTCGGCGAACTCACCGCCCGGCAGCGGCAGATCGTCGCCCTCGCCGCGGCCGGCCTGACCAACCGGCAGATCGCCGAACGCCTCACCCTGTCCGTGCGCACCGTCGGCAACCACCTGTACAGCGCCTACGCCCGGCTCGGCGCGAGCGACCGCGGCGCCCTGCCGTGGCTGGCTCAGGCGCCCGAAGCCCAACCGGCCTGAGCCGGCACCAGGACCGGCGGCCTGACCCGAACAGGGGACGGGTCAGGCCGCCCCGAACGCCGAGAACGCCCACCCCGTAGCCTGGTGCATCGCGTCGCCCGGCAGGGCGGCCCGGGCGTCACGCAACGCCTCCGCCAGGGACAGGCCGGCGTCGAGGCCCTTGTGCAGCGCGAGCATCAGCGGCACCACCGCGGCGTCGTTCACAGGTGCGCTGCACGCCACCACCCCGGCCGTGCCGAGCGGCAGCAACGCCGTGACCAGGCCGAGCAGTTCGTCGGCGCCGACCGAGGCGAGGCGGGCGGTGTCGCAGCAGGACAGGATGATCCGGTAGGGGCTGCGGTCCAGCCGCTCGAAGTCGTGCACGACGATCGGCCCGTCGGCCATCCGCAGGGAGGAGAACAGCGGACTGTCCGCGCGGAACGTGCCGTGCGCGGCGATGTGCGCCAGCGCCGTCCCGTCCAGCTCCTCCAGCACCCGCGGCACCCGCGCCTCGTCCCCCTCCAGGACCGTCGCACAGCCGTACCGGCCGGCCAGCTCGGGCACCTCGGCGCCGCCGGTCGCCAGGCCCGGGCCGCGCACCAGCACATGGCAGCCCTCCGGCGGCGGCGCGGTGTCCCGGGCTCGCAGCCAGCTGCCCGCCGACGGCGACACGCTGAGCACCCGTTCCCGCAGTGACGGCAGCAGCGACCACGGCACCCGGTGCAGCCGCCCCGGCGGCACGATCACCACCGGGCCGCCGCCCAGATGCGCCGCGGCCGGGCCGAGCAGCAGTTCCTCCAGCCGCCGCCCCGCCGCCTCCACCACCGGAAGCCGGGCCTCTGCCCCGGGGTGGGCCAGCCGCCGCAGCCCGGCCTGGACGTGCTCGGCCTCGGTCTCCGCCTCGGCGAGCAGCCCGGCCTCGAACCGGCGCACCCGCCCCCGCCCGCACAACAGGACCTGCACCCGGCCGTCGAGGACGGCGAGTTCCACCAGCAGGACCTCGTCGCCCAGGTGCTCCAGCAGCCGGCCGACGTCGAACCGGTCCCCGCCCCCGGGAGCCTCGCCCCGCATGTGCAGGGTCCGGGAGCGGATCTCGCGCTCCAGGCGCCGCTGTTCGCGCTCCAGCGCCGGAACCGGCCGGCCCTCCATCCGGGCGGCCTCCGCGCGCGAGGCGATCTCGCGGAAGGCGGTCATGCCGCTGAGCAGTTCCGGGTCGGCGGGCGGCCGGGTCGGCGG
The DNA here is from genome assembly GCF_040638895.1 of Streptomyces sp. NPDC024017. Taxonomy (NCBI): domain Bacteria; kingdom Bacillati; phylum Actinomycetota; class Actinomycetes; order Kitasatosporales; family Streptomycetaceae; genus Streptomyces; species Streptomyces sp. NPDC024017. Next base: position 615,199 of record NZ_JBEZYZ010000004.1, read on the forward strand.
TGTGGACAGCACGGTGGCCCGCCAGCGCTCGCTCCACACCAGCAGCCGCCGCGGCCCGCCGGACACAAGACTGGCCCGCTGCGCCAACGCCGCCAGTTCCGCGCCCTGTTCGGTGGCACGGGCCCGCAACTCCGAGGCGCCCAGCGTCATCCGGTGGTCGTCCAGCACGTCCAGGCCCCGCCGACAGGCCTCCAGCACCCCCCGCGCCGACCCGGCGGCCTGTGCCCGCAGCGCCTGCGCCGCCCACCCCGTCATCCGCGCCAGCGGCGGACCACTGCGCCGGCTGCGCGCGGCCACGGCCAAGTGCCGCTCCGCGTCCGCCGTCCAGCCCAGGTCCAGCGCGATCCGGCCCGCGAGCAGCGACGCCTCCGGCGCGGCCGGCGCGCCGAAGGACGCCAGCTTCCCGGCCACCGCGGCGGCGTCGGCGACCAGCCGCCCCGAGTCGCGCCCGGCCGCGTGCCGCGCCTCGATCAGCACCAGCCGGGCGTGCGTCTCCCACCAGGTGCGCCGCTGCCCGGCGAACAGCCGTACCGCGAGGGCCGCACGGGCGATCGCCGTGTGCGGATCGCCCGCCAGCCGGGCGGCCCGTGCGGCCGCCAGCAGCAGCTCCGCCTTGCGGGTGGACTGCCCGCCGATCCCGTCCAGCTTCCCGATCGCCGCGTCGGCCTCGGCCAGCGCCTCCGGTGCCAGCCCTGCGGCCATCAGCACCTCGCAGCGCCGGATGTTGAGCATGAACGTCGGCGTGCCGAGCCGGGCGTAGCGCTCCTCCGCCTCGTCCAGCAGCCGCAGCGCCGCCGGCACGTCCCCGGACCGGAACGCGGCCAGGCCCCGGCTCTCCACCGCGTCGGCCTTGTCGTGCTCCTGGCCGGTGGTGTCCCACAGGGCCTCGGCCGCGGTGAAGTCCGCCTCGGCCCGCTCCACCGACCCCAGCGCCAGATGCACGGTCGCCCGCAGGGTCAGCGCCCGCGCCGTCCAGATCACGTCGTCCGCCTGCCGCAGCACGGGCACCGCCCGGCGCACGTCCTCCAGGGCCTCGCGATGGTGACCGAGGACCCACCACACATACGCCCGCCGGTACAGCACCCGCGCCCTGGTGTGCCCGCCACCGCGCGCCTCACCCCGCTCGAACGCCGCCAGGCCCTCCCGGGTGCGCCCCGCGTGCACCAGCGCCACGCCCAGCGTGGCCAGCACGTCCGCCTCCCGGTCGGCCGAGTCGGCGCGCGCCGCGCACTCCCGGGCACGCCGCAGATGGTGCAGCGCGAGCCGCAGATCCCCGAAGTCCCGCTGCCAGATGCCGATCACCTGGTGGGCGACGGAGGCGTCCAGCGGGGAAGGGCCGGCGTCGAGCAGCGCCCGGGCCCTCGTGAGAGCCTCGCCCGGGTCGGCGAACACCATCGGCAGCAGTTCCGTAACCGAGTCGCTTCCCGCTGTCACTCCTCGGATGGTAGTGGCCCAGGAGCGCACCTCACAGGTGTGGAGCTGTATCAGGAGACGGACCGGCGGCTCTTGTTGACGACCGCTCACGGCATCGGCCGACGCCGTCGCACCAACGGGAGGACCCGCCATGGCACCACCTCAGCGATTCCACGAGCAGTTCGACCAGATCCAGCGCTCGATGCCGGACGTCCCCCTGGCGATGGGCCCGGACGACTCGGCGGAGTTCATGTACGAGAAGGGCGTGGTCCTCGTCCGCGACGGCGAGGAGGCCCGGATCGTCGAGGACACGGTACGGACGCACTTCACGGCGGCACCCGACCTCGACCAGGAGCAGGTCCGCCGGGCGGGACCGCAGACCAACCGCAGCGGCATCACCCGGATCCGCGTCGGCGACCCCGGCGAGGGCGGCCGGGACGCAGACCGCGCCGTCGCCCACGCCCTGCGCTCCGTCCGAGAGCGCGAGTCCCGCGCCGGGCACCGGATGGTCGCCCGCAACCACGTGGTGCACATCGCGGTCAACGCGTGCCCCGGCGACGAACCCGTACCGGCCCCGCTCAGCGAACCACCCAACCCGGCCGCCGCCGACACGCCCCACGACCCGGACACCGCCGTCGGTGTCCTCGTCGTCGACACCGGTCTCATGCACGACTACCGCTCCTGCGGCCTGCTGGCCCACACCGGCGGCGACGCCCAGCTCCAGGAGTGCGACGACCAGGGGATCCTCCAGCAGTACGTCGGCCACGGCACGTTCATCGCCGGGCTCGTCGCCGCTGTCGCGCCCAACACCGACATCACCGTCCGCGGCACGTTGAACGACGCCGGCGCCATCCTGGAGTCCGAGTTCGGCGAGAAGCTCTTCGAGGCCGTCGACGCGGGCGGCTGGCCCGACGTCCTCAGCCTGTCCGCCGGCACTTCCAACGGCCGCAGCGACGGACTGCTCGGCGTCGAGAACTTCATGCGGGAACTGCGCGAGCAGCGCACCCTGCTGGTCGCCGCCGCGGGCAACAACGCGAGCGCCGCGCCGTTCTGGCCCGCCGCCTACGCCGATCTGCCCGGCTGGGAGGACTCCGTGCTGTCGGTCGGCGCCCTGCGCAGCGACGGCGAGTTCGGCTCCTGCTTCACCAATCACGGCCCCTGGGTGAAGGTCTACGCCCCCGGTGAGCGCCTCACCGGCCCTCTCACCGGCTTCGACTCGCCCGTCCCGTACGTGTACCAGCACTCCACCTACGACGCCTGCCGCTACGGCTTCTCCTACGGCTGCACCTGCCAGCACCCGAGCCACAGCGGCGTACTGAGCGACGAGGGCAACGCCGCCAAGCCGGACCAGGTGATGTTCGAGGGGTACGCGCAGTGGAGCGGCACCTCCTTCGCCACCCCTGTGACCGCCGGCCTGGTCGCCGCCCACATGACGGCGCACAAGGAGACCGACCCGCGCGCGGCCCGGCAGCAACTCCTCGCCACCAACGCGGAGTTCGCGGAGGTGCGCGGCGCGCACGTCCCGGCGCTGCGTCCGCCCACCTGGCGTCCGGTCCCGGTCGTGCGCCTGGGCCCCGGGCTGTGAGGGCCGAAGCCGCCCCCTCCACGGCGTACGATGACGTGCCGTACTCGAGGGGTGGGGCTGCCGTGGACCGTACTGATGCCGGCGCGCTCGTCCAGGCAGCCGCAGACGGTGACGCGGCGGCCTGGAAGGCGCTCGTGGAAGGACTGAGCCCCCTGGTCTGGTCCGTCGTCCGGGCCCACCGGCTCTCCGACGCCGACGCCCACGAGGTGTACCAGACGGCCTGGTTCCGCTTCGCGCAGCACCTCGGGCGGATCCGCGAGCCCGGCAAGGCGGGCGCGTGGCTGGCCAGCACGGCACGCCACGAGTGCCTGAAGGTCATCAAGAGTTCCCAGCGGCTGACGCTGACGGACGATCCGCAGCTGCTGGACCGGGTCAGCGAGGACGGCACGCCGGAACAGTCGCTGCTCGACTCCGAGGAGGCCGCCGCGCAGAGCGAACGCGTGCGGAGGCTGTGGCAGGAGTTCGAGGAACTGGGCGAGCGGTGCAGGCAGTTGCTGCGTGTGCTGATGGCCACGCCGCCGCCCAGCTACCAGGACGTGTCCGCCGCGCTGGGGATCGCGGTGGGCAGCATCGGGCCGCTGCGCCAGCGCTGTCTGCGGCGCCTGCGGGCCCGGCTCGAGGCACGGGGGGCGATGTGAGCGACATGAACGGCGACCTGCACGGTGACGAGATGTTCGGCGAAGAGGACTGGGGCGACGAGGAGTTCGACGCCGGTTTGCTGGAGGAGGAGCTGCGGCAGGCCGCCGCCGTCCTCGACCCGGTGCCGGCGGAGCTCCAGCAGATCGCGGTCGACGCCTATGCGCTGCACGACCTCGACGCGCGCGTGGCCGAGCTGACCTTCGACTCGCTGATCGACGCCCTCCCGGTCAGGGGCGCCACCGACGTGCCCCGGATGCTGACCTTCCGGGCGGGCGAGGTGACCGTCGACGTCGAGGTGACCGCGCAGGGACTGATGGGGCAGGTGCTGCCGCCGCAGCCGGCCCGCATCGAGGTCCTCGGCGGCCCGCGGCCCGGCTCCCCGCTCACGGCCGACGACCTGGGCCGCTTCACCGGTGACGTACCGCTGTCCGGCCCGTTCGCCCTGCGGCTTCGGACCGGTGGGGACGTGGTGGTGACGGAGTGGCTGCGGGCCTAGGGCCTGTCGTGTGGATCAGACCGCAGACGCGGGGCCTGGCACGCGCCTCTGCCGCGTTGTCGTCGGTTGCCGACTCCCCCACGCTCGGCTGCGCTCGCGCGGGAGGGACCCCCATCGCGTCGACTCCCTCCTCCGCCTTGCAGCTACACGCACCAGACCCCGCTCACCGGCGTTGAACAGCACCGTCGCCTCCCTGCGGCCTGATCCAAACGACAGACCCTAGCCACCAGACCGTGAACCAAGTCGGACGGTTCGACGGTTCAGCGGGACGCCGCGTCGACGAGGTCGGCCAGCGCGGCGGCGAGTCGCTCCAGCCCGGGTCCGGCGGGGCCGCCCGGCTCGGTCATATAGGTGTCCCGGCGGATCTCCACCATGAGCGCGCTCACCTCGGGCCGCTTCCCGTGGAACTCCAGGGGGACGTAGGTCCCGCTGAAGGGGGTGTCGAGCTGCGTCTCCCCGAACGCCTCCTGGGCGGCGTCCAGCAGCGCGGGGGGCGTGTGAAAGGAGTCGGTACCGAGGCAGACCGCCGGGCGGGGCCCCTCCCCGTGGAGCTCGTACGGCAGCCTCCGGCTCGGGTAGGAGTGCACGTCGATGATCACGGCCCGCCCGGCGGCCTCCAGCCGGTCCGCCACGGCCCGTGTCATCGCCCGCGCGTACGGCTCGAAGTACCGCTCGACCAGCGGCGCGGCATCGACGTCGTCGGGGCGCAGCACATCGCCGTGCGTGGTCCGCGTGTACACCGCCCCCATTCCGACGGCCAGCATCTCCTCCCGCTCGTCCGGAAACCGCTCCGGATCGACGACCAGCCGGGACAGCCGGTTGACGAACCGCCACGGCGTGACACCCGCCAGCCCGGCCGCCTCCTCGGCGATCCGGTCCGTGTACGCGTCCGTGATGTGGTCCAGCTCCCGCGCCAGCTCCTCACCGGCCGGCACGATCCCCGCCCGCACGGCGTCCGGTATCTCCCGCGCGGAGTGCGGCACATGAAGGAGCACCGGGGACCGCCCGGCCCCGGGCAGCAGCTCGAAGGGCGGCGGGGCATCGGTCACGAGGCGGCTCCAGGGGCGTTGTCAGTGGTGTCCGGCAGGATCAAGGTGCCACACCACCGGACCATCGAGGCCGAGGACGTCATGCCGATCAGCAACCAGCAGGTGAGCACCCATCCGTTCCTCCGGGCGCTGTACGACGACGACTACTACCCGGACCACGTGGTGGACCGCGGCCGCGCGATCCTGCTCGCCCTGTGCGAGCGCGTCGAGCGGGAGCGGCCCGCCGGCCTCGCCGCGCTGTACGCGCTGACGCAGGCGGCCACGGAGGAGTTCAACGACCTGGAGGCCGCGTTCGAGGCGGCCGGCAGTGAGATCGAGACGGTGGCCCGGGAGGAGATAGCCGAGGACTTCGCCTTCCTCGCGCGTGCGTACGGCTTCCCGGACGCGGACGTGGAGGAGCTGATCGCCACCCGGGAGTGGTGAGGGCCGGGGGAGGGGCGCACATGGCTCCGCCCCGGCCGGGCGCTGTGCCGGCCGGGGCGGAGTCAGGGGGCCGATGAAGGCCGGGGGCGTCAGCTCAGGGACGCCAGGGCCTCGTTCCACGTGGTGGACGGGCGCATGGCCGCCGCGGCCTTCGCCGGGTCGGGCTGGTAGTAGCCGCCGATGTCGACCGGCTTGCCCTGGGCGCCGATCAGCTCGTCGACGATCTTCTGCTCGTTCGCGGCGAGCGTCTCGGCGAGCGGGGCGAAGGCCTTCGCCAGGTCCGCGTCGTCGCTCTGCCCGGCCAGCTCCTGCGCCCAGTACAGGGACAGGTAGAAGTGGCTGCCGCGGTTGTCGATGCCGCCGACGCGACGGGTCGGGGACTTGTCCTCGTTGAGGAAGGTCGCCGTGGCGCGGTCGAGGGTGTCGGCCAGGACCTGGGCGCGGGCGTTGCCCGCCACCTTCGCGAGCTGCTCGAAGGACGGCACCAGGGCGAAGAACTCACCCAGGGAGTCCCAGCGCAGGTAGTTCTCCTTCACCAGCTGCTGCACGTGCTTCGGCGCCGAGCCGCCCGCACCCGTCTCGAACAGGCCGCCGCCCGCCATCAGCGGGACGACCGACAGCATCTTGGCGCTGGTGCCCAGCTCCAGGATCGGGAACAGGTCGGTCAGGTAGTCACGCAGGACGTTGCCGGTGACCGAGATCGTGTTCTCGCCGCGGCGGATGCGCTCCACCGACAGCTTCGTCGCCTCGACCGGGTTGAGGATCCGGATGTCCAGGCCCTCGGTGTCGTGCTCAGCGAGGTACGTGTTGACCTTCGCGATCAGGTTGGCGTCGTGCGCGCGGGTCTCGTCCAGCCAGAACACCGCCGGGTCACCGGTGGCGCGGGCGCGGGTGACGGCCAGCTTCACCCAGTCCTTGATCGGCGCGTCCTTGGTCTGGCAGGCGCGGAAGATGTCACCGGCCGAGACCGTCTGCTCGATGAGCGCGGTGCCGTTGCCGTCGACCAGGCGGACGGTGCCCGTGGTGGGGACCTCGAAGGTCTTGTCGTGGCTGCCGTACTCCTCGGCCTTCTGCGCCATCAGACCGACGTTCGGCACCGAGCCCATGGTCGACGGGTCGAAGGCGCCGTTGGCCCGGCAGTCCTCGATCACGGCCTGGTAGACGCCCGCGTAGGAGGAGTCCGGCAGGACCGCGAGGGTGTCGTGCTCCTGGCCGTCCGGGCCCCACATGTGACCGGAGGTGCGGATCATGGCCGGCATGGAGGCGTCCACGATGACGTCCGAGGGGACGTGCAGGTTCGTGATGCCCTTGTCGGAGTCGACCATGGCCAGCTCCGGGCCCTCGGCGAGCTCGGCGTCGAAGGAGGCCTTGATCTCGGCGCCCTCCGGCAGGGCGTCCAGGCCCTTCCAGATGCCGCCCAGACCGTCGTTCGGGGTCAGGCCGGCCGCGGCGAGCTTGTCGCCGTACTGCGCGAACGTCTTCGGGAAGAAGGCGCGCACCACGTGGCCGAAGACGATCGGGTCGGAGACCTTCATCATCGTCGCCTTCAGGTGCACCGAGAACAGCACGCCCTCGGCCTTGGCCTTGGCGACCTGCGCGGTCAGGAACTCGCGCAGCGCGGCGACGCGCATCACGGAGGCGTCGACGACCTCGCCGGCGAGCACGGGTACCGACTCGCGCAGCACCGTGGTGGTGCCGTCGTCGCCGATGAGCTCGATGCGCAGCGCGCCGTCCTCGGCGATCACGACGGACTTCTCGGTGGAGCGGAAGTCGTTCTGGCCCATGGTCGCCACGTTGGTCTTGGACTCGGCGGTCCAGGCGCCCATGCGGTGCGGGTGGGACTTGGCGTAGTTCTTGACCGAGGCGGGGGCGCGGCGGTCCGAGTTGCCCTCACGCAGGACCGGGTTCACGGCGGAACCCTTGATCTTGTCGTAGCGGGCGCGGATCTCGCGCTCCTCGTCGGTCTTCGGGTCGTCCGGGTAGTCCGGCAGGGCGTAGCCCTGGCCCTGCAGCTCGGCCACGGCGGCCTTGAGCTGCGGGATGGACGCCGAGATGTTCGGCAGCTTGATGATGTTGGCGGCGGGCGTCTTGGCGAGCTCACCGAGCTCCGCGAGGGCGTCCGGGATGCGCTGGTCCTCGGTCAGGTACTCCGGGAACACGGCGATGATGCGTCCGGCCAGCGAGATGTCGCGGGTCTCCACGGCGACACCCGCCTGCGACGCGTACGCCCGCACCACCGGCAGGAAGGAATACGTCGCCAGGGCGGGGGCCTCGTCAGTGTGCGTATAGATGATGGTCGAGTCAGTCACCGGGTGCTCCGCTCCACGTCTGCAACATTGCTCGACATCAAGATATCTCGTGATCGACCTCGTCTCGACAGGGGTCCGCGACCAGTTTTGTGCAACCGATCGCCCCGCTCCCGTGTCTGGGAGAGAGATCACTCACTCCAAGCCACGGCCGGACCTGACCACCCGGCCGTCCAAGCGAAAGCGGACCATGAGATATCGCACCAGAGTGACGGCCCCGGCGGTCGCCCTTCTCGGCACGGCGGCGGCACTGACCACGGGGATCCCGGCCCAGGCGGCCGGCAGGACCGGCGCCGTCCCGGGCCCCGAGACCCTCGGCGACCCCGTCTACCCCGCCCTCGGCAATGACGGATACCGCGTCTCGGCCTACCACCTCGACTTCGCGTACGACGCCACGACCAAGCTCGTCGAGGCCACCGCGACCCTGACCATCCGCACCACCCAGGCCCTCAGCCGCCTCTCCCTGGACGCGCGCGGCCTGGACATACGCTCCGTCCGGGTCGACGGCCGCACGGCCGCCTTCGAGCAGGTGGCCGAGAAGCTGCGGATCACCCCCGCTCGTCCGCTCGCGGCGAAGGCCCGGGCCACGGTGTCCGTGGCCTACGGCGCCGACCCGCGCCGGACCCCGCCGCCCGCCGGCGGCTGGGTGGCCACCCCGGACGGATTCGCGGTGTGCTGCCAGCCGGACCTGGCGCACACCGTCTTCCCCTGCAACGACCACCCCTCCGACAAGGCCGATTTCACCTTCCGCCTCACCGTGCCCGCCGGACTGCGGGGCGTCGCCAGCGGCCGGCTGGAGCGCACCGAGCAGCTGTCCGGCGACCGCACCGCGTACACGTACCGCTCCCGCTCGCCGATCGCCACCGAGGTGGTCCAGATCACCGTCGGCGACTACGTGATCAAGGACCGGCAGGGCCCGCACGGCCTGCCGCTGCGGGACGTCGTCCCCGTCGCCCGGGCCACCGCGCTGGAACCGGCCCTGGCGCTCACCCCGGCCCTGGTGGCGTGGGTCGAGCAGCGGCTCGGCGCGTACCCCTTCGAGACGTACGGCCTGCTGCCCTGCAACAACGACGCCTCGAACGCCTTCGACTTCACCGGTCTGGAGACCCAGACCCTCACGATCTACAAGCCGAACTACCTCCTCCAGGAGGAGAGCAAGATCGGCTCGCACATGATGCACGAGCTGGTCCACTCCTACTTCGGCAACAGCGTCAGCCCCGCCACCTGGGCCGACCTGTGGCTGAACGAGGGCCACGCCGACTTCTACGGGCTGCTGTACCGCTACGAGCGCGGCTGGGCCGATTCCAAGGGCATGACCACCATGGAAGCCCGGATGAAGGACACCTACGCCCTCGGTGACCAGTGGCGCCAGACCTCCGGGCCGGTCGCGGCACCCAACGCGGCCAACCTGTTCGACAGCCAGCGCTACCTCGGCGGCGTCCTCGTGCTGTACGCGCTGCGTCAGCAGGTCGGAGAGGCGGCCTTCACGGCCCTGGAGCGCGCGTTCCTGGAGCGGTACCGCGACTCCACCGCCTCCACGCAGGACTACATCACCGTCGCCTCGGAGGTCTCCGGCCAGGACCTCACCGGCTTCCTCCGGGACTGGCTGTACGGCACGAAGACGCCGCGGATGCCGGGCCACCCGGACTGGACCGTGACGCCGGCGAAGGCGTCCCTCTCGGCGCCGCGCGACCGGAGGGACAGCCACCACCACGAGAACTCCGCGACGCTGTAAGGAGCCGGCGCCTCAGTCGAACCGGGCGGATTGCAGTCCGCCCGGCTCGATCTCGCCGGTCCGCTGCTGCGGGATGGCGACCGCGCCCTGCTGGAGCGCCACCGTGCGGGCCGGGGCCGGGATGCGGATGCCCTCGGCGCGGTAGCGCTTGTGCAGGCGCTTGATGAACTCGTGCTTGATCCGGTACTGGTCGCTGAACTCGCCGACGCCCAGGATGACGGTGAAGCCGATGCGGGAGTCGCCGAAGGTGTGGAACCGGATGATGGGCTCGTGCTCCGGCACGGCGCCCTCCACCTCGGTCATGGTCTCGGCGATGACCTCGTTGGTCACGCGCTCCACCTGCTCCAGGTCGCTGTCGTAGGCCACCCCGACCTGGACCAGGATGGTCAGCTGCTCCTCGGGGCGCATGAAGTTGGTCATGTTCGCCTGCGCGAGCTGACCGTTGGGGAGCACGATGAGGTTGTTGGACAGGTTGCGGATCGTCGTCTGCCGCCAGTTGATGTCCTCGACGTAGCCCTCCTCGCCACTGCTGAGCTTGATGTAGTCACCGGGCTGGACGGTCTTGGAGGCGAGGATGTGGATGCCCGCGAAGAGGTTGGCGAGGGTGTCCTGCAACGCCAGCGCGACCGCCAGACCGCCGACACCCAGGGCGGTGAGCAGCGGCGCTATGGAGATGCCCAGGGTCTGGAGCACCACCAGGAAGCCGATCGCCAGGACCAGGATCCGGGTGATGTTGACGAAGATCGTGGCCGAACCGGCGACCCCGGAACGGGACTGGGTGACCGTGCGCACCAGCCCGGTCACCACCCGGGCCGCCGACACCGTCGCGACGAAGATGAGCAGCACGGTGAGCACCTGGTTGGTGGTGTGCTGCACGGAGCGGGTCAGCGGCAGCACCGCCGCAGCGCCCGCCACGCCGCCCACGACCGCGGCCCAGGGCACCACGGCCCGCAGCGCGTGCACGATGACGTCGTCCCCGCTCCAGCGGGTGCGGTCGGCGTGCCCGCCCAGCCAGCGCAGCACCATGCGCAGCGCGAACGCCGTCAGCAGGCCCGAGGCGAGGGCGATGCCGGCGAACAGCAGATCGTCCACGGTGAGTGCCCGGTTCACCGGTCACCTCCGGGGTGCAAAACCGCGGCGAACGCCGCCACCAACGGCCGGATGTGAAGTCTCGTCACGTCGTCACCTGCTCGTTTTCCGGGATGTTCGAAGGTGCCCGACCACCCTGACCTGCGGTCGGCACGATCGTTCATCCTGCCGTATCCCGTACGGGGTTCCGTACCGCGGACGGGGGTGAGCGGAGGGTGAGTTACTGCACATGACGCACGGTCACGTCCGGCTCGCTCACAGGTCCGTGAACGACCCGTGCCGACCCTCGCCGGAGGCGAAGCGGGCGACTCCTTGGAGGCTTTCGGCCAGGACACCCGCGCCGTGCCGGAATTCGGCCAGCAGCGCGGCCGGCTCGTCCAGGCCCTCCTGCTCCAGGACGGAGGCCCGGTCGGAGCGCAGGCAGGACTGCGGGAGCCGGGCGATCCGCGCGGCCAGTTCCTCGGCCTCGGCGCGGGCCCGGCCGGGCGGCACGAGGCGGTTGACCAGCCCCATGCCGTGGGCCTCGGGCGCCGGGACGGGACGGCCGGTGAGGATCAGGTCGAGGGCGCGGCTGGTGCCGATCAGCCGGGGCAGCCGCACGGTGCCGCCGTCGATCAGGGGCACACCCCAGCGGCGGCAGAACACGCCGAACACGGCGTCCTCCTCGGCGACGCGCAGGTCGCACCAGAGGGCCGGCTCCAGACCCCCGGCCACGGCGTGCCCGGCGACGGCGGCGATCACGGGCTTGGACAGCCGCAGTCGGGTCGGTCCCATCGGGCCGTCGCCCTCCGGCACGGCCCGGTTGCCCCGCTCGGTGCCGAGCGCCTTCAGATCGGCGCCCGCGCAGAACGTGCCGCCCTCGCCCCACAGCACCGCCACCCGGGCCTCGTCGTCCGCCTCGAACTCCCTGAACGCGGCGGCGAGTTCCGCGGCGGTCGGGCCGTCGACCGCGTTGCGTGCCTCGGGGCGGGAGAGGACGACGGTGGTCACATGGCCCTGACGCTCGATTCGCACCGGCATGGTGACGTCCCTTCTGCGTGACGGAGTCGGCACGCTACCGGGGTCAGATCACCTTCAGCCGCACCAGTGCCGCCAGGGTCAGCGCGCCCGGCGCCAGCGGCAGCCAGACGGTGATGACCCGGAAGGCCAGGACCACGGCGGTGGCCACCGCGGCCGGTCCGCCCGCCGCCACCAGCGCCACGACCAGCGCCGCCTCCACCGAGCCGATCCCGCCCGGCGTGGGCACCAGCGCGACGGCGACCGTCGCCGCCAGGTAGGCCACCGCCATGTGCGCGGCCGGGACGTCCAGCCCCAGCGCCCGCCCCACCAGCACCAGTACGGACGCCTGCAGCGCCGGGAAGGCGAAGGCTCCGCCCCACAGCGCCAGGGCCCGCGCCGGGCGGGTGTGCACCGAGCGCGCCTCGCCGAGCGCTGTCCGCAGGAAGGACACCAGGGCGGAGCGCAGCCGGCGCACCAGGGTGAGCACGGTCGCAGCGATCACGAGCACCACTCCGACGCCGGCCAGCAGCGGGCCGAACGCCGTCTCCGGCACCAGCGTGCCGAGGCTCAGCGCGTCGGGGAACGCGACGAGCAGGGCGCCCAGCAGCAGCACCCGGCCGACGCTCTCGGCGAGCAGGTACAGGCCGAGGGCGGCCGAGGAGCGGGCGAGCGGCAGCCCGCACACCGTCATGAACCGCAGGTTGACCGCGCTCGCGCCCAGCCCGGTCGGCAGCAGATGGTTGGCCGCGCCCGCCGCGAACTGCGTGGCCAGCAGCCGTCGTCGGGGCAGCCGTTCGACGACCGCGCCCTGCCGGGTGCAGGCGGCGGCTACCCAGGTCAGACAGGTCGTTCCGGCCGCCGCCAGCAGCCAGGGCCACTCGGCGGTGCCCAGATGCGCGAAACCGGCGGCCAGCACCGACCGGTGCTGCACCGCGACCACGGTGACGAGCAGGAGCGGGAGCAGACACAGGATCTGCCGCAGGCGGCGGACCGGGACGCGACGGGGGAGTCGTCCCGGGCGGAGTTCGGGGAGTTGTACCGCTGTCACGTCTCCCGAGGCTGTCCAGGCCGTGCCAACTGCGGGTTGCGGGAGCGGGGACTGGGGATTGCGCGCGGGAAGCGGCTGTGTGGGGAGCGTCATCGGAGCCTTTGCGCGGAGGGACGGGGAAGAGGGGGATCGGGCTGATTGTGCGGGATGGCGGGGAAATGCGCGAGCTCCTTGACCTCAAGATTGCTTGAGGTTTTACGGTCGCTTCCATGAGCATGGAGACCACAGCGTGGACACAGCTGCACAGCGTCATGAACGCCGAACGGGAGCGCCACCCCTTCGCCCTGGCGACCCTGCGCCGCATCGGCGCGTTCGCCCGCCCCCACCGGCGCCGCATCGCCCTCTTCGTCCTGCTCGGCGTGGGCTCCGCCCTGCTGGCCGTGGCGACCCCCGTGCTGGCCGGGTCGGTCGTGGACACGATCGTGTCGCACGGCGACGAGGGCACCGTCGTACGTCTCGCCCTGCTCATCGCGCTGATCGCGGTGGCGGAGGCGGCGCTGGGCATCCTCGGCCGGAGGCTGTCGGCGACGCTCGGCGAGCATCTCATCCTCGATCTGCGGACCGCCGTCTTCGACCATGTGCAGCGCATGCCGGTCGCGTTCTTCACACGCACTCGTACGGGCGCACTCGTCTCCCGGCTCAACAACGACGTCATCGGCGCCCAGCGCGCGTTCAGCAACACCCTCTCCGGAGTGGTCAGCAACCTCGTCACGCTGCTGCTCACCCTCGCGGTGATGCTCACGCTGTCCTGGCAGATCACCCTGCTGGCGCTGGTGCTGCTGCCGGTGTTCGTGATCCCGGCCCGGCGCATGGGCAGCCGGATGGCCCGGATGCAGCGCGAGGCGGCGACGCTGAACGCCGCGATGGGCACCCGCATGACCGAGCGGTTCTCCGCACCCGGCGCCACCCTGGTCAAGCTCTTCGGGCGTCCCGAGGAGGAGTCGCGGGAGTTCGCCGAGCGGGCCCGCCGGGTCGCGGACATCGGGATCCGCACGGCGACCGCCCAGGCGGCCTTCATCACCGCCCTCACCCTGGTCTCCGCCCTCGCCCTGGCCCTGGTCTACGGCCTCGGCGGCTGGTTCGCCCTGCGCGGCGCCCTGGAACCGGGCGCGGTCGTGTCGCTCGCGCTGCTCCTGACCAGGCTCTACGCCCCGCTGACGGCGCTCGCGGGGGCGCGCGTCGAGGTGATGAGCGCGCTGGTCAGCTTCGAGCGGGTCTTCGAGGTGCTGGACCTCAGGCCGCTCATCGAGGAGAAGCCGGACGCGCGTCCGGTGCCCGACGGGCCCGTGGCGGTCGAGTTCGACCGGGTCCGCTTCGGCTACCCGGCCGCCGACAAGGTCTCCCTGGCATCGCTGGAGGAGGTCGCGTCCCTGGACAAGCGAGGCGGCGACGAGGTCCTGCACGGCCTGTCCTTCCGCGCCGAACCCGGCCAGACCGTGGCGCTCGTCGGCTCCTCCGGCGCCGGCAAGTCGACCATCGCGCAGCTGATGCCACGCCTGTACGACACCGACGAGGGGACCGTGCGCATCGGCGGTGTCGACGTCCGCGACCTCACGGCACAGTCGCTGCGGCAGACCCTGGGCATGGTCACCCAGGACGGCCACCTCTTCCACGACACCGTCCGCGCCAACCTCCTGCTCGCCCGCCCGGAGGCCACGGAGGACGAGCTGTGGGACGCCCTGCGCCGGGCCCGCCTCGACGACCTCGTGCGGTCCCTGCCCGACGGCCTCGACACCGTGGTCGGCGAACGCGGCTACCGGCTCTCCGGCGGCGAACGCCAGCGCATGACCATCGCCCGGCTGCTGCTGGCCCGCCAGCGCGTCGTCATCCTCGACGAGGCCACCGCCCACCTCGACAACACCTCCGAGGCCGCCGTCCAGGAAGCCCTCACCGAAGCCCTCGAAGGCCGCACGGCCGTCGTGATCGCCCACCGCCTGTCCACCATCCGTGCGGCGGACCAGATCCTGGTCGTCGAGGCCGGCCGGATCGTGGAACGGGGCACGCACGAGGAACTCCTGGCGGCGGGGCAGCGGTACGCGGAGCTGTACCGCACCCAGTTCGGCGGGCCGTCCGACGGGGCCCGGGATGCCACGCTGGAGGAGGCCGCGTAGAGGCGTGAACGCCTGCCCGGACCTGTGCGTATTCCTGTCCGGTAGTCCTGTCGACAGGCCTAGGGTCTGTCGTTTGGGTCAGGTCGCAGGGAGGCGACGGTGCTGTTCGACGCCGGTGAGCGGGGTCTGGTGCGTGTAGCTGCAAGGCGGAGGAGGGAGTCGACGCGATGGGGGTCCCTCCCGCGCGAGCGCAGCCGAGCGTGGGGGAGTCGGCGACCGACGACAACGCGGCAGAGGCGCGTGCCAGGCCCCGCGTCTGCGGCTTGATCCAAACGACAGGCCCTAGAGCCCGCACCCGGAGAGGCGACGTGTCCCAGCAGCAACCGCCCGTACGATCCACCCGCCGCAGCCCGTCCCGCGCCCACTGGCCGCGCGCCGTCGCGGTGGCCGGTGCCCTGGCCGCGCTTCCCCTGGTCACGGCCTGCAGCGGCGGTGACGACGCCGAGGGCGCCGGCGGCGGCAAGGCGGCGCCGAGTGTGACCGCCGCTCCCGCCGCCGGGGTCGTCGCACCGGCCAAGGTGGAGGTGATCGCCGGGCTGACCGGCTGCAAGCCGAAGATCCGCATCGACGCCGACGAACTGCGCCAGGGCGTGTGCCGCACCAAGAGGGCCGACTACCTCATCACCACCTTCCCCGAGGAGAAGTACAAGGAGACCTGGCTGGAGGAGGCGCGTGTCTACGGAGGCAAGTACCTCGTCGGCACGCGCTGGGTGGTCAGCGTGAAGCCGGCGCTGCTGGAGTCCTTCCGCGCGAAGCTCGGCGGCACGATCAGGGAGCTGCGGGGCATCGGCCCCCAGCCCGGCCGGCCGTGACAGGAGCGGGCCCGCCCCGACCGACTCCTTGTCGCTGATGCCGGTGGGCGTCATGATTGTGCGACTCGGCACATGAGCCGTCCCCCTGGTGGCGGCATCGGAGATTGAGTTCGTCGTGGTCGCCACCTTTCGTCGCCATTCGCTCGCGGGCGAGATGCTGGTGCTCCAGCTCGCCATCGTCGTGGTGGTGCTGCTGGCTGTCGCCGCGGTCTCCCTCGCCCAGTCGCAGGCCACCTTCAACCGCGTCGAGGGACGCCGGGTGAGCGCGCTCGCCGAGCAACTGGCCGCCAACCCGCTGGTGCGCAGCCAGCTGGTGCGTCCCGCGCCCGGGGAAGCGCTCGCCCCGCTGGTGCTCGCCACGCAGGCGCAGTCCGGGGTGACGTCGGTGACGGTGGCCGACGGGGCCGGGCGGATCGTCAGCTCCACGAATCCCACGGTGGTCGGCGAGCGGATGCGCCTGGGCCCGGGCACCGCCCGGGGGCGCGGCTGGTCCGGGCAGCTCACGCTGGACGGCAACCGCGAGCTGGCCGCCCAGGTGCCCGTCCTCGGGGCCACCGAGGAGAACCTGGGCCGGATCCTCGGCACGGTGATGATCGGCGAGGCCGATCCGACGGTGTGGCAGCGGCTCAGCGGCGCCTCCTCCTATCTGCTCGCCTATCTGGGCATCGCCAGCGGACTCGGTGTGGCCGGCTCCTGGCTGCTCGCGCGGCGGGTGAAACGGCAGACCCTCGGGCTGGAGCCGGGCGAGATCGCCGGGCTCGCCGAGCACCGGGAGGCGATGCTGTACGGGATTGCCGAGGGCGTGATCGCCCTGGACCCGCAGCACCGGCTCACCCTCGTCAACGACATGGGCCGCCGGCTGCTCGACCTGCCCGAGGACTGCGTCGGCCAGAGCCTGGAGGGCCTCGGCATCGACGGGCGACTGCGCGACGTGCTGTCCGGCACCGCCGCCGGCGAGCGCGACGAGGTCGTCCTCCGCCGGGGCCGGGTCCTGGTGATGAACCGGATGACCGTCACCAAGGACGGCCGGCCGCTCGGCTCGGTCACCACCCTGCGCGACCGCACCGAACTCGCCCGGCTGGAACGGGAGATCGGCTCCTTCCGCAGCTCCTCGGAGCTGCTGCGCGCGCAGGCCCACGAGTTCGCCAACCAGCTGCACACCATCTCCGGGCTGATCCAGATCGGCGAGCAGGACGAAGTCGTGCGCTACATCCGCGGGTTGAGCCGGCACCGCCAGTCCCTGGACGTCACCCTCAGCCGCCGCGTCCGCGACACGGCGGTGGCCGCGCTGCTGATGGCGAAGGCGTCCCTCGCGGCCGAACGCAAGGTCAGCCTGCGCATCTCGGACGACACCGCGCTGGAGCGGCTGGCCCCGGAGGACGCCGCCGACGTGGCGACCGTCGTGGGCAACCTGGTGGACAACGCCGTCGACGCCGCAGTCGCCCGGGACGACGCCTGGGTGGAGGTGGCGCTGTGGCAGGACGCCTCCAGCGTGGAGATCGTGGTCCGCGACTCCGGGCCGGGCGTGGCCCCGGAGCTGGCCCGCGAGGTCTTCTCCCACGGCTTCACCACCAAGGCCGCGCGGGAGGGCGAGCGCGGTATCGGACTGGCCCTGACCAAGCTGGTCTGCGAACGGCACGGGGGAGAGATCTCGGTGACCAACACCCCCGAAGGGGCCGTGTTCACCGCACGCATGACCGTCGGCCACCTCACCCGCGCGGTGGCGGAAGGAGCGGCCCCATGACCGAGGCGAACGACAAGGCGGGCGCGATCGACGTCCTCGTGATCGACGACGACTTCATGGTGGCCAGGATCCACCGCGCGTTCGTCGAACGCGTCGAGCCGTTCCGCGTCGTCGGCACGGCCCACACCGGCGGACAGGCCATCGAGGCGGTCGACGAACTGCGCCCCGACCTCATCCTGCTCGACCTGTACCTCCCCGACCTCTTCGGGCTCGACGTCATCCCCCGGCTGCGCACCGCCGGCCACGACTGCGACGTCATGGTCATCAGTGCGGCGACGGAAACCGACACCGTGCGCGGCGCGGTCCGCCGCGGTGTGGTCGACTACCTCCTCAAGCCCTTCGAGTTCGCGGACCTGCGCCCCCGGCTGGAGCGCTACGCCGCCCAGCGGGGCCGGATGCTCACGACGGTGGTCCGGGGCCAGGCGGACGTGGACCGGGTCCTGGCCGGCGCGTTCGTCCCCGCACCGGCCCAGGCCCTGCCCAAGGGCATGAGTGTGGAGACCGCCGAACTCGTGGAGCGGGCCCTGCGCGAGGCGGACGGCACCCTGTCCGCCACCGAGTGCGCCGCCGTCACCGGCGTGTCCCGCGTGAGCGCCCGCCGCTACCTGGAGTACTTCCACGGCACGGGCAGCGCTGAGGTGTCCCTGCGCTACGGCGTCGCCGGGCGGCCCGAACGCCGCTACGGCTGGCGGGCCTGAGCCGGCACCCGGTACCCGGCCCCGGGGCCGATGTCCTCGTGGTGGGCGTGCACGCGCCGCAGCAGGGAGGCGAGTTGCTCTCGCTCGGCCTCGCTCAGCGGGGTCAGGAGGTCGTCGTCCGCGGACGCGATGTCGGCGTTGAGATGGTCGAGGGCCGTCCTGCCCTCCGGGGTGATGCGGACGTCGACACGGCGGCGGTCGGCGAGGCTGCGGACGCACACGACCTGCCCCGCGTCGGCCAGGTCCTTCACGATCTTCGCGAGGTCACTGGCGTTCATGTCCAGCCTGGCGGCCAGCACGCCCTTGGGCTGCGGGCCGAGGTCGGCGACCAGGGTCAGGACGGTCAGATGCCATAACCGCAAGCCTCTGGCGGTGAGCTTCTCCGACAGGGTGCGGCGGGCGGCCTTTCCCGTCGCGTACATCAGGTACGCGCTGAGGTTCAGCACGCTGGGCGGCGTCAGCCCGCCGCTACCGGAACCGCTCGGACCGTTCAGCCCACCACCAGCAGAACCAGCACCAGCACAGCCCCGGCCGCCGCCGGCCCCAGCAC